>NZ_OY781114.1:4141163-4870495 GCF_963676485.1 uncultured Cohaesibacter sp. | reverse complement strand
TGATAGCCTCCACGCAGACGGGCTCAGCTATCCGTAGGTACCTTCTATCAATTTCCGGGCAATACTAAGGTGGAGCGTGACTAAATGGAGCAATTAGCATCGGCACTGGGGACCGTTATCGTCGGGGTCCTTGCGTGCGTGGCGTATTTTTATGGCTCAAACTGGCTCCTGGATCGTTTCTTTCCAGCAAATGCAGAGTCTGCCGAAAAAGGCATTAAAAATCTTCAGATTGCCCATGCTGTCCGTCCGTGGCTGTTTCTTGGCCCGGCACTTCTGACTCTGGGCCTCTATCTCGTCTATCCCGCCATCGATTCCGTGCGGCTGTCTTTCTTCAATGGTGACGGTAGCCAGTTTGTCGGCCTCGACAACTATGTATGGCTGTGGTTCGACGACGGATTTCGCCAGTCCATGTTCAACAACTTGCTCTGGCTTGTTTTTGTGCCGGCCATGTCCACTTTCTTTGGTCTCGTGATTGCCGCGCTGACCGATAGGATCTGGTGGGGGAATATTGCAAAGTCATTGATTTTCATGCCAATGGCCATTTCCTTCATCGGCGCGTCCATCATCTGGAAATTCGTCTATGAATATCGCGGTGAAGGGTCTGCCCAAATTGGCATTCTCAACGCCATCGTTGAGGCTCTGGGCGGCGATCCTCAAGCATGGATCACAATTCCCTTCTGGAACAATTTCTTCCTGATGATCATTCTGGTCTGGATTCAGACCGGCTTTGCCATGGTTATCCTGTCCGCGGCCCTGCGTGGCATTCCGGAAGAAACCATTGAAGCAGCAACGATTGATGGCGCAAGTGGCGTGCAGATCTTCTTCCTGATCATGGTCCCCCAAATCTGGAAAACAATCGCTGTGGTCTGGACAACCATCACGATCACCGTGCTGAAAGTCTTCGATATTGTCTTCGCGATGACGAACGGACAATGGGATACGCAGGTGCTCGCCAACTATATGTATGACTGGATGTTCCGCGGCGGCGGCGACTTCGGGCGTGGTGCCACAATCGCAGTCATCATTATGTTGCTCGTCGTTCCGATCATGATCTGGAATATTCGTTCAGCTACTAGAGATTCTAAAGGGCACTAGAAATGATCTCAGGATCCAAAACAAAATCGCCCTTGATGTGGGTAGTTCATCTGTCTGTTCTCTTGCTGGTCCTTCTATGGACCATGCCGACAATCGGTCTTTTCGTCTCCTCGATCAGGGACAAGGATCAATTGGCGGTCTCTGGCTGGTGGACAGCGCTTTTTTCTTCCGAACAGAATATCATTGGTCGTTCCGTAGGCCCTGATGATCAGGTGGTCAAGGATGGCCTCTACATTCTGCAAGGCAATATCCTGAAGCAGGATGGCAAAAAGGGTACGGTCAAGGCTTTTGGCTGGCGTGCTCAGGAGCCTGCTGCTTTCAAGGTGGGCGAAACAGCCGACATGCCGCGGGATCGCAAGATGACCGTTGACAGTGAAGGCAACTATACCATCACCCAGCCGGAAGAATGGACCGGAAAACGCGGCAAGCGCATTTTCTACACCATTGAGACACCCCCCATTTTTACGCTTGATAACTATCGAGAGGTGCTGACCGCCGAGGGGATTGGCCAATCTTTCATCAACTCTCTGACGGTGACCATTCCCTCTACGATCATTCCGATCCTGATTGCCGCTTTTGCGTCCTATGCACTGGCATGGATGCATTTCCCCGGTAGGGCGGTATTGATCGCGGTGGTTGTTGGCCTTCTCGTTGTTCCTCTCCAGATGTCGCTCATTCCGTTGCTGCGACTCTATAACGGTGTTGGATCATTCTTCGGCGTTCCGGCAAAGACATATCTGGGCATATGGCTTGCGCATACAGGCTTTGGCTTGCCTCTGGCAATCTATCTGTTGCGCAACTATATCTCGGAATTGCCAAGAGAAATCATCGAATCCGCCCGTGTTGACGGGGCAAGCCATTTTGACATTTTCGTCAAAATCATTCTGCCCTTGTCCTTTCCGGCGCTCGCCTCCTTTGCGATCTTCCAGTTCTTGTGGGTCTGGAACGACTTGCTCGTAGCCATGGTGTTCCTTGGCAACACGGATGATCAGCTTGTGCTGACAGGTCGTCTGCGCGAAATGCTGGGATCTCGCGGCGGCAACTGGGAGATTCTCACGGCATCCGCATTCATAACGATCCTCGTTCCGCTGGGCGTCTTCTTTACTCTGCAACGCTATCTGGTGCGTGGTTTGCTGGCCGGTTCGGTCAAGGGCGGTTAAGTCGGTAAAAGGAAATCGACTCAACCAAACAGTGACATACAAGCAATTGAACTGGAAATTCTATGATAGGAAAAGAAATTGACAAGGACTGGTGGCGTGGTGGCGTGATCTATCAGATCTATCCCCGGTCCTATCAGGATACCAATGGAGATGGTGTAGGTGATTTGAACGGAATCACCAGCCGCCTGCCTTACATTGCCTCTCTGGGCGTGGACGCAATCTGGATCTCTCCATTCTTCACATCGCCAATGCTCGACTTCGGCTACGATGTCTCGGATTATTGCGATGTGGATCCCATGTTCGGGAATCTGGCCGATTTCGACAAGCTGATTTCTGCGGCTCACTATCTGGGTCTGAAGGTCATGATCGACCTCGTGCTTTCCCACACCTCAGATCAGCATCCATGGTTTGTTGAAAGCCGCCGCGACCAGACCAACCACAAGTCGGACTGGTATGTATGGGCTGATGCCAAACCGGATGGCACGGTGCCCAACAACTGGCTCTCCATCTTTGGTGGGTCTTCATGGCAATGGGACAGTCGCCGCAAACAATATTATCTGCATAACTTTCTCAAGTCGCAGCCGGATCTGAACTTCCACAATCCCGATGTTCAGGACGCTCTGCTTGATGTAACCCGCTTCTGGCTGGATCGCGGTGTTGATGGCTTCCGCCTGGATACCATCAACTTCTATTTCCATAGCCAGACGTTGCGGGACAATCCGGCACTGCCTCCGGAATTGCAGAGCTATAATACGGCACCAAGCGTCAACCCCTATACCTATCAATCTCACCTTTATGACAAGAGCCAGCCTGAGAATCTCGAGTTCCTCAAGCGGTTCAGAGCTCTGTTGGACGAATATCCCGCAGCTGCGGCTGTCGGTGAAGTGGGGGATGACGAACGCGGCTTGGAAATTCTGGCCGACTATACGTCGGGTGGCGACAAGATGCATATGTGCTACGCCTTCGATTTCCTAGGGCCCGACGCACCAACGCCACAGAATGTCTATAAGGCCTTTACGTCCTTGCAATCAGAAGCGCCAGACGCTTGGGCCTGCTGGGCGTTTTCCAACCATGATGTGGTGCGCTATTGTACCCGTTGGCCAGTGAAACCTGACTTGCAGGATACCGTCAATCGTCAGCGTATCGCTCTGCTTCTCTCGCTGCGCGGGTCCGTTTGCATCTATCAGGGCGAAGAGTTGGGCTTACAGGAAGCCGATGTTCCTTACGAGGAATTGCAAGACCCTTACGGCATTGAATTCTGGCCGGACTTCAAGGGACGCGATGGCTGCCGCACACCGATGGTTTGGGAATATGAGCATACCAATGCCGGTTTCTCTGAATCCAAACCGTGGCTGCCAATCCCTGAAGATCATGCCGCAACGACCGTCGATATTGAAGAACAGAACGAAACATCGCTTCTCAACCACTATCGCGATATGCTGGCTTTCAGGAAGATCCATCCTGCCTTGTCCAAAGGGGCCATCCATTTTGTGACGAATGATGAAGAAGGCGACGTATTGATCTTTATTCGTGAAAGCGAAGAAGAACGCCTCCTTTGTGTCTTCAACCTTGTTGCTGAAGAACGCGAAGTGCCGTTTGATTTCGAAAATGTCGAGCCCCTCGAAGTCGATGGCTTCGAAAGCTTCATGATGGACAACTCCCTGCATCTGCCCGCTTACGGTGCCTATTTCGGGGTGATGAAGTGATGTTGAAAAGTTTGCATAGAAGAGCAAGTAACATTTTTCTCGGGAGGACAGGATGGCAAGCCTGAAGCTCACTAATATCGAAAAGGCCTATGGCGTCACCAAGGTCCTCAAGAATATCAATCTGGAGATCGAGCAGGGCGAGTTCATCGTCTTTGTGGGGCCTTCAGGCTGTGGTAAATCCACCTTGCTGCGCATGATCGCCGGGTTGGAAAGCATCACCGGTGGCGATTTGCAAATTGATGGGCAACGCATGAACGAAGTGCCGCCATCCAAACGCGGCATCGCCATGGTGTTCCAGACTTATGCGCTCTATCCGCATATGACGGTCTATGACAACATGGCCTTCGGCATGAAGATTGCCAAAGCCTCCAAAGACGAGATCCATGAGCGCGTCTCAAAGGCTGCTGATATCCTGCAGTTGACCCCGTTTCTGGAGCGCCTGCCAAAGGCGCTTTCAGGTGGTCAGCGCCAGCGTGTTGCCATTGGTCGCGCCATTGTGCGGGATCCCAAAGTGTTCCTGTTCGATGAACCGCTCTCCAACCTCGATGCCGCTCTGCGTGTGGCAACCCGCATTGAGATTGCCCAGCTCAACGAGAGCATGCCCGACACCACGATGATTTATGTGACCCACGACCAGGTCGAAGCCATGACCTTGGCGGATCGCATTGTCGTGCTATCCACACGCGGTATCATCGAACAATGCGGCGCCCCCATGGAGCTCTATGAAAACCCGAAAAACGTTTTCGTGGCCCGCTTCATCGGTTCCCCGGCGATGAATGTCTATGACTGCAAGGTCATGGAAACCGGTGAGAAAACCCGTGTGGCCTTCGAAGAAGGCGGACATAGCTTCACGGTGAATGTGCCGAGCACGCCCGATCAGAAAGGCAAGAAGGCCAAATTCGGCGTTCGGCCTGAAGACCTGCGTTTGAGTGAAGAGGGCGATGAGCCGCTTTACAAATGCGAAGTGCGCATCGTTGAAAAGCTCGGCGAAGTAACCTTGCTCTATCTGGAGCCTCCGCATCAAGGAGAGGAAGCCCTGATTGCCAAGATACCGGGCACTCATGACTTCAAGCGCGGTGAAATGGTCACCTTGACCGCGGACGACGAGAAACGCCACCTCTTCAACGAAGAAGAAATCTCTTTCCGTTGGATCGGTAAGGACTAATTTCTGCTTCCGTTTGATGAGCGCAAAGCTTTAAAGGCCTCTATGTGTCTGCATAGAGGCCTTTGCTATAACAGGCACCCGCAAAAAGGCCAGCAAATCTGGTTGCTGGCCTTTGTATGCTTTTAGAATAGTCAGGAGTGGTCTATTCGATCTCGGCGATCACCTCTGCAACCACGCCGAAGAGCTGATCAATATGGCTCTTTTCGACAATGAGCGGCGGAGAGAGCGCGATGATATCGCCGGTAACGCGGATCATCGCGCCTTTGTCCCAAGCCTTGATCATGGCCTCCATGCCGCGCGATCCTGGCGCACCTTCCCGCGGAGCAAGCTCAATGCCAGCAACGAGCCCAAGATTTCGCAAATCGATGACATTGCGACCGCCTTTTAGGCTATGCACCGCATCTTCCCAATAGGAGGAGAGGGCGGCGGCATTCTCGAACAGGCCTTCTTCGGCGTAAGTGTCAAGGGCCGCAAGCCCTGCCGCAGCGGCAACCGGGTGACCCGAATAGGTGTAGCCGTGGAACAGCTCGATAGCGGCATCTGCATGATCCATGGCAGACTGGTAGATTGCGTTGGAAACAATCACGGCGCCTGCGGGAATGACGGCATTGGTCAGCCCCTTGGCGGTGGTGATGATATCCGGCGTTACGCCGAAATATTCCGAAGCGCTCGCCTTGCCCAGACGGCCATAACCGGTGATGACCTCGTCAAAAATTAAAAGTATGCCATATTGGGTGCAGATTTCGCGCAAGCGCTGCAGATAGCCCTTGGGTGGCATCAAAACGCCCGTAGAGCCGGCCATTGGTTCGACGATGACGGCAGCAATGGTGGAGGGGTCATGCAGAGCGATGATGTCGAGCAACGCATTGGCTTTCTCGACGCCGCCATGCTCCGGGCACCCGCGCGAAAAGGCATTCTTTGCCAGATCATGGGTGTGAGGCAGATGGTCAACGCCCGTCAACAGGGAGCCGAAATGCATGCGGTTCTTGGAAATGCCGCCAACGGAAATGCCACCAAAGCCGGTTCCGTGATAGCCGCGTTCACGGCCGACAAGTCGTGTACGCGCTGCGTCGCCGCGAGCGCGATGATAGTGCAATGCGATCTTGAGCGCTGTATCGACCGATTCAGACCCTGAGTTGGTGAAGAAAACATGGTCCATGCCTTCTGGGAAAAGATCGGCCACGCGAGAGGCGAATTCGAAGGCTTTGGGATGGCCAAACTGGAAATTCGGCGCATAGTCCATCTCGGCAACTTGCTGCTGAACCGCGTTGACAATGCGTGGCGCGTTATGGCCCGCATTGACGCACCAAAGCCCGGCTGTCCCATCCAGAATATCGCGTCCGTCTGCGCTTTTGTAGAACATGCCGTCAGCCGCGACCACCATGCGCGGGTCTTCCTTGAAACCGCGATTGTGCGTGAAGGGCATCCAGAAACTGGATAAATCGTTTGGCATTTTGCTTTGGTTATTCATCTGGACCTCATTGGGAAAGTGATTATGATTATCGGGCAAGTGTGCTGTGCCTTATCAAAATGAACAAGCCTTTATTTTCATCCCCATAACCCATTGAAAATACGTGTGCCGATAGTAAAGTGTTTGGAATATTGAACGGGTGAACAATCACCCTTTGCAGCAAGAGAGGTAACTTGCATGGTTGAAGCCACTTCGCCCCATTCCGAACCGCCAACCAGCGGAGACAAGGACGGGGATGTTGGTGCGGATATTGGCGAGCGCTTGCGTCAGGTGCGCTTGGCTCATGGCCTTTCCCAAAGAGCGCTGGCCAAGAGAACGGGAGTTGCCAATGCCACCATATCGCAAATTGAAAGCGGCCAATCCAACCCCTCTGTTGGTGCCCTTAAAAGGATTCTCGATGGCGTGGATATGGATCTCGCCCGATTCTTCTCTTTCGAGCTGAGTGCCGAGGGGCGCTATTTCTATAAATCCAGCGATCTCAAGGAGATCGGGCGCGGCAAGTTGTCCTTCCGTCTTGTCGGTGCGGACCGGCCCGACAAGAGCATTCAGATGTTGCATGAAAGGCTGATGCCTGGGGCGGATACCGGTCGGGTCGCGCTCAGTCATAAGGGGGAGGAGTGCGGCATCGTTCTCTCTGGTAGCCTTGAGGTGACTGTGGGGGAAGAAAGGCAGATCCTGCGCGCTGGTGACGCATGGTATTTCGAGAGTGCCTTGCCGCATCGCTTTCGCAATACGGGCGCAGAGCCTTGCGTCTGCATCAGCGCCTGCTCCCCACCAACATTTTGAAGAAGGGTGTTCATGGAATCAAACGGCGAGGGCTCTGAACGCATTTGCGCTAAAAGCTCTCTCGCCGGATTAGCGTCTATTATGGGCGCTCTTTCGAGCGGCACCCGTTATGACTTACTGTGCACTTCGCTCTTGCTCTCGGAAAGCTTGTTCCCGGCAGCAATGAGGATGAGCACCGACACATTCATTACAAGCGCATAAATGGTGGCTGGGACCATGAAGCGTCCGTTGCCCATGAATTGCGCGATCACCAGAGCTAAAGCAACATTCTGCAAGCCACATTCGATGGCGACGGTCAAGGCCTGCTGTGCACTTAGCCGGAAAAGGCGGCTGAACAACAGAGCGGAACCGATCGCAGCCACATTGAGCAATATGACCGCCGGACCGACCGTGCTCCAATGCGCCATGATGCTGTTCCACTCGCTATAGAAGGAGTTGACGACGATGGCAGCAAAGATCGCAGATGCAACAAATTTGGCAGGCTTTTCGATGCGATTGGCAAATGTTGGAAAGAAGCGGCAGATGGCCATGCCGATTGCCAGAGGCAATGCAGAAATCGCCAGAACCTTCAGCGCGGTTTCGCCGAATGGCAAGGCATAAAGCTCGCTGCTGCTGGGGCCGTCCACTCCTGAGCCTGTAAAGATCAGGAAGGTGATGGAAAGCACCGTCGGGATGGTGATGAAGGCGACAAGGTTGGTAAGGATCGTCAGCGAAATGGATAGAGCCGTTTTGCCGCGTGCCAGAACCGTCAGTAGATTGGAGGAAATCCCTCCCGGCGCTGAAGCCAGAATGATGAGGCCGATGGCATATACGGTGTCAAGACGCGTGACAAGAGCCACACAGAGCGCGATCAAGGGCAAGAAAACAAGCTGCGCCAGCAGGCCTGCACAGACAGCATTCCATTGACGCGGCAACGCTCTGAAATCAGACAGGCGAACCGAAAGCCCGACAGTCATCATGATGAGAGCCAGACCGATGGGAATAAGGGGTGTATTCACAGGGTGACCTTTTCTTTTATTGAGCGGTCAGTGCGGGTAAGTCGGCGGACACGATGCCTATCTGGAATTGGGGCTGGATAGGCGAGGCTGGTTGGTTTCGTGCGACTTTGGAAATACTCACAATGGCCTAAGTTGTCTCACTTAGTTGAATAGTTTAATGAACAAGAGCGCATTAATAAAGTAGGTGAGAGATATAAAATACGCATTTCTGATAAAACCGGTTCATTGAAAAATTCGGCTTTTGAATATGCGAAACTGAGAACTAGCTAGGTGAAAGTGGGGAACATCATGAAGAAACTGATTATTGGCGCGATGGTTTTGGGCTTGTCTTGTCTGGCAGTAAACGCCGAAGAGTGGAAAGTGGGCGATATTACAATATCAGCACCCTTTGCGCGTGCTTCTGCCGGAATGGCAAATGCTGGTGGTGGCTTTATGCAAATCACTAACGAAGGAGACGCCGATCGGCTCGTTGCGGCCAGTGCAGAGGTTGGTCACATGACCCAACTGCATACCCATATCAAGGATGGCGAAGTGATGCGCATGAGACAGGTGGAAGCGATTGATGTGCCTGCCCATGGGGAAGTTGCTCTGAAACCGGGCAGTTACCATGTCATGTTCATGAAGCTCAAGGCGCCACTGAAAAAGGGTGAAAAATTCCCTCTTGAGCTGACATTCGAAAAGGCTGGCAAGGTGACCATAGAGATGCCGGTTGCTGGCGTTGGCGCAAAGATGGCACCGAAAATGTAAAGAGCGTTGTGCTTAAGGAAGGGGCTGCTGCAATTCCATTATTGCTGCAGCTCCAATTGCTGCCCGTCTAGCTTAGCAACATGATCACAATCAGGGCGATCATCCACTGCAACTGGAACATGGATGTTCCCAGCAGACAGCGATTCTGCAACGGTGCTGTATCAGCCAGAAAGAACTGGCGAATGGGCATCGCCAGAGCGTAGATCATCAGCAAAATGGCGATTGCCAGGCTGGCAAGGCTCAAGGTTCCCGGATGCATCATGCTGTTGACATGAACAAGGCCGACGCATGAAAAAAGCATCAGGATAGCATAGAGGCGTTTTGAGGCCTTGGGGCCGATCTGGATGACCAGCGTGTGGCGCCCGCCCTCGGCATCCCCAACCCGATCACGGAAATTGTTGACCACAAGCACTGCGGCGGCTGGCAAGCCAATGTAAAAACCGGCCCAGAAGCTCTCGACAGTCCATGTTCCGGTGAGCAAATAGGCGCTGCCCATCACCGACATGATTCCGAAGAAGCAGATGACGAACACTTCGCCGAACGGAGAGCCGGAAATCGGGTAGGGGCCGGAGGAATAGCCAAAAGCGCAAATGATCCCCACAATGCCGATAAGCAGGATGGGCCAGCCCCCGACATAAACCAGATAGAGGCCACAAAGCGCCGCGAGCGACAGAAAGAGGAAGGCCGCCAATCGCACTTGCCAAGGCTTCAGAAGGCCAAGAGATGTCACGCGAGGTGGACCAAGGCGTTCGCTCGCCTGATCGAGGCCGGAAGAGGCATCAGCAGCGTCATTCCAAAGGTTGGTCGCGATCTGAATGCAGACCGAGGAGAGAATGATGATTGGAAATACGATCCAGTCTGCAGTGAACTGCGCGCCGAAAACAATAAGGCCGGCCAGTAAAACGGGACTAAGGGATAGAATAAGCGTTTTGGGACGCATGGCCATCAGCCATACCGATGTCAAACTGGCATTATTCTGAGACCGCTCGGCCATATTCATATCTGTTCCAGCCAAAAGGGACCTCTCTGGCGCATTGATCAAGTGGACATGAAGTCTTCTTTAGGCGTTGCTACACTACTTTTGAACTAAATAAAATTCCTGAATCAAAAATAGTCTTCTGAATCGCAAGCATTGCGCCAAAAAGTGAATAAAGACGACAAAGCAGCAACTCCCGCTCGTATGGTGAGGAGGGCACCAACCAAAGGATTCGGGCGCATCTTGATGCGCACGAAATCGCAGAATACAGGCAAGAGAAAGCTGCACTCTGGCTAGCAATCGATGTAGGCAATCGATTTTTTCTCAACGCTGATGTCCTCGCGGATGGCTTGAAGCGTCTTGATCATCTCGGGGTCTTCAGTTTGGTCGATGGCATGATAAAGCGCCTCGTCACTCATGCCAGACAAGCACTCGACCAAAATCGGACCAAGCTGGTCAACTGGATAGGTCTTGAGAAGGTCAACGGCATGGAACTGAATGAAAACCAGCCCGTTGAGATCTTCCATCAATTGTGCCCGACCGCTTTCATCCGTGCTCGTTCCAAGCACTAGGTCTCTTACAATTGCACAGTCTTTTTCGTCATAGCCATTGGCGGCCATGATTTGGGAAATCCGGTTGGCGCTGTGATCGCGCTTACGGCTTTCTCTTACGGCCACGCCCTCATGCGGTGCGGTCCCATCTGCTGCTTCAAAAAGCCAGCTTTCAAGCGTTTGGCCGCGAACGGCAATTTTCACCAGATCATCCGCAGAAGGTGCAAACTCCTCGCAAACGAGGCTTAGTCTGAAACCTCGCAGCAATTCAGAAGGCACCGCGGCTGTCCCTTCGGGAGCACTCATGCGGGGATCTTGAGCATTTGTTTGATCAATAATTTCAAGAATATCTTCAAGCGGTGTCATTGCGGGGGACTCGTTGCATGAAAAAGAGAATGGATCGCTAAAGCTATGAGTGGGGCGCTCGCAGAAATTGCGATGGACGACGATATTTGCTGTATCAGCCTAACCATAAAGCAATACAGACGCAAATTTTCTGCAATATAAGAATTTGTACGTATCCAGTCAACGCTTTAATCAATTGAAATATATGCCAAAAAAATGACAATATGGAGTGAACGACACCTCTCGCATATCGTGGCCAGCCGCCGCCGATGCGACGACGAGCACAATATGTGTGAGCATTATGGACCTTTTAGACGCATATAGGAAACCGCTTCCGGAAAACCGTGTTCGCGAGCATGTCAATGTTTTCCTGAAAACGCCTGATTCCATTTATATCGGACATATTGCCAGCGCTTTGGTTCTTCTGTTTATTGCCAGCGGAAACCCTTCCGTGGCCACATGGTTTTTGATCTTTTGGGGCATTTTGGAGATTGTTTTCTACCCGTTTCTGATGGAGGTCTGGCGGCGCAGCTATATGGCGGCAGCACCGGGTAAACAGAAGCCTTATCTCTGGATACGCTTCATGGATTATCTCAGCCTGCTGGTTGGTGCCAGTTGGGGCGTGATGACCTATGTCAGCCTCACCCCGGACAATGTGGCTCATTTCGCCATCCAGATGTCCATTGCTGCCGGGGCGACAGCTGCAGCGGTGCGCTCGCTCGGGGTCTTCCCGCGCGCTTTCACTCTCTATGCCGTGCCCTATCTGGGGCTTTTGTCTTTGCGTCTTTTTTTGCTCGGAGATGAATTCATCCTGCTTGGCGGGCTTGTGCTCGTGTTTCTCTCCATGATGCTGCGCTTTGGTCATGACACCTTGGAATCCGTTTCACAATATATTGAAATCAGTAGCGAAAATCTCGATCTTGCCCAGCGTTATCGGGAGGCTGCCGAGGCGGCGCGTCACGCCAACCGAGAAAAGACACGCCTTCTGGCCGCCGCCAGCCATGACTTGCGCCAACCTCTGCATGCCATTGGCCTGCATATCGAGACATTACCACTTGAGACGATGGATGAGAAAAGTCAGGAAACCTTGGGGCGCATCCGCACCTCGTTGCAGACACTTTCAAAGCTTTTCAACTCGGTGCTGGATCTCAGCTTGCTCGATAGCGGCAAAGTGCATGTGCGTCCTTCTCTTGTTGATCTGGAAGACATGCTCAACCATGTGCTCGACGATTATGAGCCACTGGCCGAGATTGCCCATGTCACCTTGATGCTCGAATGCCCAAAGGTTGGCATTCTGGCGGACGGGATATTGGTGCGGCGCATGGTGCAGAATCTGCTTTCCAACGCCATTCGCCATTCAGGCGGCGGTTTCGCGCGCATCCTCGTCAAAGTAGAGGGCGAAGACCTCAGCATAGCCGTCTGTGATGACGGCCCGGGCATTCCACCAGAACATCAGGCTGTCATTTTCGAAGAATTCACCCAAATCGAAAAGAGGCACGAGCGGATCATGCCCAATATGGGCAATTCCGATCAAGTCGAGAAGGGGCTGGGGCTGGGGTTGGCGATTGTCCGGCGTCTTGCTGATCTTCAGAAGCTGTCTGTTGATCTTGCTACGAGCCCATCGGGTACCACAATTACGATCAATGGTTTTAAAAGCGCGCCCTTATCGCAGAAAAGCAAACCTTCCAAAGGGCCAACAGATCGTATCGGAGCCATATTCGACAACAAGAGGATTCTTGTCGTCGATGATGATGAGGAAACGCTAAAGGCCACAGTCAGTCTCTTGCAAGCCTGGGGGTGCCTGTTTGCCTCGGCAGAAAGCCTGGAAGCGCTTGACCAGATCGAAGGGCCGATTGATCTCATCATCTCGGATTATTCATTCCCCGCCCGCTACACTGGGCTGGACATCATCAGGGATGCCCGGGTGCGCTATGGCAAGGACCTGAAAGCGCTTGTTATTTCTGGAGATCTTTCCGATGAGGTGCAACAGCGCGTCAAGCAAGAAAAGTTGCTTCTCATTCATAAACCGGTTCAGCCGGTTCAGTTGCGGTCTGCAATGCTGGGGCTATTTTCCAGTGACAGCGACGCGCAGATCCTCTCCTGACGCACCAACTATCTCATCCCATCGCTTCGGGATTTTGGGGATGACTTGGCGTCAATTCAACCCATAACTTGCTGCGATGGCAGACGCAGCAGCCCGGTTTGATACACCAAGATTTTTCATCAGGGCAGATACATGGCTGCGCACCGTAAAGGGGGAGAGATCCAGCTCTCGGGCTATTTCCTTATTGGAAAGGCCATGGCGCAACAGCTTGAGAATCTCGATCTGGCGTGGTGTCAGTTCCTCTAGCGCCGGTTTGATCGACCCGTTGATTTCCTGCGCAAGCCCGTCATCGCTCAGGCGCACCTCGACATTGCCTTTCATGATGCTGTCGACAGCTTCGAGCATTTGCTCGGATGGGACGGATTTCGAGACATAGCCATTTAACCCAAGCGCCATGATGTGCTCCACCTCGGCAGGGTCATTCATCATCGACACTGCGATGATCGGGCAAAGGGAAAAAGTCTGTCTCAGCCTTTTCAGATCCCGCATATAGTCAAAACCGGGAAATAATAAATCGGAGATAATCAGATCCGGCTCCGGAGCTGCAGAGATTTGGGCATTGAGGTCGCTTGCGTCGCCAGCTTCATCAATTGTCGCATTCGGAAACAGGCCGGACAGCAAATGTTTCATCCCGGTCCTGTATAAAGGATGGTCATCTGCCAGGATAATCCGCATGTGAAATCCTCCCCGAAAACCAAATGGGTGAATGAAGAGACGGGGACCACAAGAGTAGTCTATCAGCACAAGTGTCCAACGAAGGTGCCGAACTGTCCAGAGCTACATCTGTACAAGCCCGGCACTCTGGATCTAGTGGTCTGATTTTGCGATGAAATGGTGATCAAGTCCGGTATCATATTCAAGACCTTCACGGGTCAATGTGATCGGCGGAACGTCCTTGTCATTGACGAGGCCCTTGCGGGCAAGCGCTGCCCAGACACCGCGATTGTTGAAGCCCGTCGCATCCGCACTGTTGACGACATATTCCCCTACATGCAGATGGTCGCCATGCGCATGAGGCAGGCGCAGAATGGTGATCGTGCCATCGGTGTTCCATGCTTCATCGGGCTGAGATCGCGCCAGAATTTGAGTCAGGACCAGTGTCTTCAATTGCAGTTTGTTGAGTTTGAGCGGATTGGCGCGCTTCATGGGGACGAAACCTTTCAGAAAAATCAAGAACGGAGCAGCAAGCAGGATGCCGCCGCCGCTAATGGTGCCATAAGGCAATTGGTCGGACGCGTTGGCCCGACCAGAATTGTTGTTTCTATCAAAACACAGATGCGGCGTAAACGCTATTGGCGCGCTTGTCAGCCGTTGTTTTTGAAGTGGCCAGTGATGCTGGCAGACGCGAGCTGATTGCGCATGATAGTGAAGCGCACATAGGCCCCAGTCATGTCATCTGGATTGATTTCATCAAGGCTTAGGGCATGCAGGGTGAAGATATAGCGATGAGCCGGATCATCCGGTGGAGGATAGGCTCCCGTAAAATTCTCCGTGCCGGCATCATTGAGCGCGCTCTTGGCGCCGGCGGGCAGGGTGGCGCTGGAGATCTCGCCAGACTCAGAGACCGGAATATTGGTGACGATCATATGCCAGAAGCCCGAGCCGGTCGGCGCGTCCGGATCATAGCATGTCAGCGCTAGGCTCTTGGCCTCAGCCGGAACGCCGCTCCACTGAAGCGTCGGTGAGAGATCTTCGCCACCAAGGCCTTTGGAAACACTCTTTTGGGGTAACGGATCGCCATCTTTGAAGTCGGGGCTGGTAAGCTGCATGGATTATCCTCCTGAAGAATTTGATGTGCTCTGTCGAAGCCATAGAGCACGCGCAAAGACCAAATGAAATTGATAGTCCGTACCGGCAATGCGTCGGCACCTTTGTCAGACCTCTCCCAGAAGTGAGGGCACATGGCCTGTTTCTAGCCTAGGCAAATTTTATGGCATTACAAGAAAATCGCGTGATGCTGAGACGAATGTAGGCGCGACTGTTCTTTCTCCGCGTACGTTCCTTGTGGAAAGAAATGCACGCAAGATTGGTCTCATCCAAGTGGCTCATGCTCGATTTGCAGGCTCACACGGTCAGCGGCAAAACGCGTTTTGGAATATTGCACCGGCCGCCCTTCGAGATCGGCGTTTATGGCATAGGTCACCAGCACAATGGAGCCCGGTGATAGCCGCAAGATTTCCACGTCATCCAGTGTTGCGTGATAGGCTTCGACCCGAGTTGATATGCGCACATAGTCGCCCAGCCCGCAGGCCGCGAAGGCTTTGGTGACGGAATTATAGCGCAGCAGATTGTCGGCCATATCCGGAAAGCGCTCATGATCGAACCACCCTGTGGCGCGACTAAGTGGTGTATCATCGCCAACGCCGACGGATCGGACCTGAAGCACCGGGGCCCCGACATCAAGATTGAGGGCGAGAGCAACATTTTCTGGCGCGGGGATCACATCATGAGAGATGACAAGGGATCCGCCCTTCTGGCCCTGCTCAGCCAGGCTTGCAGAGAAGCGAGTGCGTTTGGAAATAGGGTAGGTCAATCGCTCGGGCTGGATGATAAATGTGCCGCGCCCCTGCTCAGCGCGCAGGATGCCTTCGCTGACCAAAGCAGAAATGGCAGAACGTACCGTGTGGCGGTTCACACCGAATTGCTCGGCCAGCTCGATTTCCGGTGGTAGCTTGCCGTTCTCGTCGGCCAGTCCAGACGATAGGCCAGCTCTGATCGCGTCAGCAATTTGTCGCCACAAGGCAATGCCAGTGCGGCGTCCAATGCCACTTCTTATGATGTCTGAAGCCATGGCGGCATGCTCCTCCGAGGGGCGATGGGCAGGGCTGCTATCGTTGCCTGATTCGCATCATGGCGGCTATCTTTATGCGTATAAACAGCCAAGTCTTTGCTTGCGACAGGTTTCTTGGTGTCACCATGCGCCTCTATCATTTAATAAATTTCGAATTTCATGTCGATGTCACAGCAGCGTCATTATCTGAATATATTGCATGTATAAGTTTAGTTGTCTATATAAGTATACAAATGTAGAGCAAAGAGCCTTTCTGAAGGGAAGATGCAACACAGGCTGAGGGACGTTCGCTCCAATTTGTAAGGAACTCCATCAGCGACTTTCCAAAGTGAGGCACTTGCCGCGCCCAGCTCAAACCGGATTGGATTTCAAACTGGAATGACCATCATGCAAAACACCCAATCATCACAGGCCAACGCACCCCATTCTGCCAAGGCCAGAGAGAATAAAGAGGCGGAGCACCCGCTCACGCCTCAACAGGAAGCGCGGCAAGACCGCATGTCTGTTCTCGCCAATGCCCCGACATCGGAGCTCATCAGGCTTTGGAAGACGCTGGAGCTGGACCCCGGGTGCGAACTGCTGCGCGGGCCTGAAACCGGGCTGGTCGCCTTGCGTGGCCGTATCGGGGGAGGTGGTGCGCCGTTCAACTTCGGCGAGGCCACCATGACACGCGCCACGGTGCGCATGGAAAACGGTGCCATTGGCCATGCCGTCATGCTCGGGCGCGATCATGGCAAGGCCAAGCTTGCCGCCGTCATCGATGCCATGGCGTGTGACCCTGAAATGGAGGAGCGGATCGAGAAGTCTATCCTTGCCCCTCTCAAGCGCCTGTCCGCAGACAAAGACAAGGGAAGGGCGGCGGAAGCCCTGGCCACCCGCGTCAATTTCTTCACGATGGTCAGAGGAGACGACTGATGGCAGAAGTCACACCCTGCGGCATCGCGCCGGAAGAGAAACTTGATGCGATGATCGGTGGCCTTGGTGATCCCGTCTTTCAGACCCAGCGTCTGTTTCGCTCCATCATGGATGCGATGGCACGCCCCGGAACAATTCACGCGCTGAAAACCGACGCCCAACCACCGGCCTCCATCTATCCGTTGACGGCGGCCGTTCTGGCCACATTGGCCGATGCGGATACGCCGATTTGGCTGGAAGGAAGGCTATCGGGCAACCTGACGCTCACGAGCTGGCTGACATTCCATATTGGCGCGCCATTCGCCACTGAGCCAGACGGGGCAAGCTTTGCTGTGCTTAAGGGTGGCAAGGAGATGCCCGCTTTGGACGTTTTTGCCAAGGGTACGCAGGACTATCCAGATCGGTCCGCCACACTGATCATCGAAGTGGAAGCCTTGAGCGACATGCCGAAATGGTTCCTGTCCGGCCCCGGGATCAAGGAGCAGAACGGCCTGATGGTTTCAGACCTTGCTCCCTTGTTCTTGTCCCAATGGCAAGACAATCAGGGGATCTTTCCGCGTGGGGTCGATATCATATTCGTATCTCGTGAGGCGATTGCCTGTTTGCCGCGCACAACCAACATTTCCCTTGCACCCCCCAACGCATCAGACAAACAGGAGCTTTGATATGTATGTTGCCGTAAAGGGCGGGGAAGCCGCCATCAAGGCTGCACACGAGTTGCTGGCAGATCGCCGCCGCGGAGACAGGGCCCTGCCTGCCATTTCGCTGGATCAGATTTCAGAACAACTGGCGCTCGCCGTTGACCGTGTCATGAGTGAAGGCGCCCTTTATGATAGGGAACTGGCCGCACTTGCCATCAAGCAGGCGCGCGGGGATATGATCGAAGCGATCTTCCTTCTGCGCGCCTATCGCACAACGCTGCCCCGCATGGGCTACTCAAAGCCGGTGGACACCAGCGCGATGCAAATCCAGCGTCGTATTTCTGCGACCTTCAAGGATCTTCCGGGCGGACAGATTCTAGGACCGACTTTTGACTACACCCATCGTTTGCTTGATCCGTCTCTGGCAAGTGATGGAGACGTGCCCGCGCCACAAGAGGCCTGTCTGTCAGAAGAGCAAACCGATGAACCCATGCCGCGTGTCTCTGATCTGATTGCAGGCGAAGGTCTGATGGAGCCTGATAGCGCAGAGCCGGAAAATGGGGGCGACTGGGATGAGCCGGGGGATTTGACGCGCAAGCCGATGCAATTCCCGATGAGCCGTGACTTGCGGCTTCAAGCGCTTTCTCGTGGTGATGAAGGCTTTCTTCTCTCGCTTGGATATTCCACCCAACGCGGCTTCGGGCGCAGCCATCCGTTTGCCGGAGAAATCCGGATCGGCGAGGTGGATGTTGAAGTGGACGTTCCTGAGCTGGGCTTTTCCGTGTCTGTCGGGCGCATTCAGGTAAGCGAGTGCCAGATGGTCAACCAGTTCAAGGGCTCCAAGACCGTGCCTCCACAATTCACCCGTGGCTACGGGCTGGTGTTCGGCCAATCAGAACGCAAGTCCATGTCGATGGCCCTGTGCGATCGTGCGTTGCGGGCCAAGGAGCTGGAGGAAGACATTCTGGCGCCTGCGCAGGACGAGGAATTCGTCATCTCCCATGCGGACAATGTTCAAGCCACCGGCTTTGTCGAGCATCTCAAGCTGCCTCACTATGTGGATTTTCAGGCCGAGCTGAAGCTTGTGCGCCAGATGCAATCGGAATTCTATGACACAAATCCGCAAACAGACGCGGATGACAAACAGGAGGCGGCACAATGACCCCCGCATCTCCAAGTTCTATCAAGACACAGTCGGGCGCGATCGCCGACTATAACTTCGCCTATCTGGATGAGCAGACCAAACGGATGATCCGCCGCGCGATCCTCAAGGGCATCGCCATTCCCGGATATCAGGTGCCTTTTGCCAGCCGCGAAATGCCCATGCCCTATGGTTGGGGCACCGGGGGCGTGCAGGTGACCGCTTCCATCATCGGGCCGGATGATACCCTCAAGGTCATTGATCAGGGGGCAGACGACACCACCAACGCTGTGTCCATTCGGGCGTTTTTTGCCAAAATGGCCAAGGTGGAGACAACCACACAGACTTCTAAGGCCAGCATTATCCAGACCCGTCACCGCATTCCCGAAGAGCCTTTGCGCGAAGGGCAGGTGATCGTCTTTCAGGTGCCTATCCCCGAGCCTTTGCGCTTTTTGGAACCACGCGAAACCGAGACCCGCAAGATGCATGCGGTCGAAGACTATGGCCTTATGCATGTGAAGCTCTACGAGGATATCGCCCAGAAGGGGCATATTGCCACCAACTATGCCTATCCGGTGAAGGTGAAAGGGCGCTACATCATGGACCCGTCCCCGACCCCGAAATTCGACAATCCGAAGATGCACAATAGTGAAGCTCTTCAGCTCTATGGCGCAGGGCGCGAAATGCGCATTTATGCCATTCCTCCCTATACCGACGTGGTGAGCCTGGATTTTGAGGATTACCCCTTCGAGGTTCAGACATTCCAAGAGCCTTGCGCCCTCTGTGGAGGCACGGGAGTATTCCTTGATGAAGTCATTCTCGATGATCAGGGCGGGCGCATGTTTGTCTGCTCCGATAGCGACTATTGCGAAGACCGTCGTGCCCAAGGCCATCGCGGCGCCTTATCACCGGACGTCTATGAAGGTGAAGCATCCCCCACGGTTGGAGCCAAAAAGGAAGGAGAGGACGCATGACCAGAAAAATGACTATGGTGCATGGTGGCGATCACTTGCCCAAGACCTCTCTTGTTCCGCCCCATCCAATGGATCTGAGCGAAAAGCCGCTGCTTCAGGTGCGCTCCGTGAGCAAATATTACGGCCGTCGCATTGGCTGCGAAGATATCAGCTTCGATCTCTGGCCCGGTGAAGTGTTGGCCATTGTCGGGGAATCCGGCTCCGGCAAGACGACGCTGCTGGATTGCATTTCCACGCGCATGACCCCGACCTCCGGTATGGTCAACTATCGCATGCGCGATGAAACCATGCGTGAAGTCTTCCGGCTGAGCGAAGCCGAAAAGCGGTTTCTCATGCGCACCGACTGGGGCTTTGTGCATCAGAACCCGGCCGATGGTCTGCGCATGACGGTTTCCGCTGGCGCCAATGTCGGCGAACGGCTGATGGCGATTGGCGAGCGGCATTATGGCGATATTCGCCAGACGGCATCTGACTGGCTTGAACAGGTCGAGATCGCCAAGGACCGCATCGATGATCAGCCTCGCGCCTTCTCGGGCGGCATGCGGCAAAGATTGCAGATTGCGCGCAATCTGGTAACCGGCCCGCGTCTGGTCTTTATGGATGAACCGACTGGTGGTCTTGATGTTTCCGTGCAGGCCAGACTGCTCGATTTGCTGCGCAGTCTCGTCGCCGAATTGGGGCTAGCGGCCATCGTTGTCACTCATGATCTGGCAGTGGCACGCCTGCTTTCCCATCGCATGGTGGTGATGAAGGAAGGCCGCATCATCGAAACAGGCCTGACGGACCGCGTGCTCGACGATCCGCAAGCGCCCTATACCCAACTTCTCATCTCATCCATTCTTCAGGTCTAGGAGCGTCAGATGTCAAACACACATTCTTCCCCTGATACGCTATCCTCCATAGTCAAGACGACGCCTGTTATCCTGACCGATGTCGCCAAGAATTTCACAATGCATTTGCGCGGCTCTGTGACCATTCCGGTTGTCGCTGGTGTCAACTTCGCGTTGCGTGCGGGAGAATGCGCCGTGCTGGGTGGTCCATCCGGGGTGGGCAAAAGCTCCATCCTGAAAATGATCTACGGGAATTATGCCGCCAATTGCGGGCAGATCATGGTGGCCTATCGCGACACGATGGTGGATATCGCTACCGCCGATCCGCGCACTGTGCTGGCGGTGCGCCGCGAAGCGGTGGGTTATGTCAGCCAGTTCTTGAGGGCCATGCCGCGCGTGCCTGCGCTGGATGTTGCCGCTGAAGCTTTGGTAGAGCAGGGCGAAGAGGTAGCAGCGGCGCGTGACAAGGCTGGCACCATGCTGGCTCGCCTCAATCTGCCCGAGAAGCTTTGGCAATTGCCGCCAGCCACCTTTTCGGGCGGAGAGCAGCAAAGGGTGAATATTGCCCGCGGCTTCCTGACCAATCATCCCGTTCTGCTGCTTGACGAACCCACAGCCTCCCTTGATGCCGCCAATCGGGCGGTCGTCATAGAGCTTATTCGAGAAAAGAAGACGCAAGGCGTGGCACTGCTGGGGATTTTTCATGATGAGGATGTGCGCGAGGAAATCGCGGATTCCATTATCGATGTTGCCCATTTTGCTCAAAGTGCCAAGTTGGCCGGTCAGCGCAGTGCAACCCAAAGAGTAGGCTAAAAATATGAGCAATGAACTTAATCACAATCTGCCTGAAGAAGGTGGGAAGGAAAGCAAACGCCCGCATAAGCTGGGCATTGAACCAACAGTTCATCCCGCTGCAACAGTAACCGGTTCCAAACTGGGCTGCTACACGGAAGTGGGCGACAGGACGCAAGTTCTCGAAAGCAGCATGGGGGACTATTCCTATATTGAGCGGGACGGCAATGTCTGGTGCGCGACCATCGGAAAGTTTGCCAATATTGCGCAATCCGTCCGGATAAATGCGCCCAATCATCCCTACTGGCGGGCAACACAGCATCATTTCACCTATCGTGCAAATGCTTACTTTGACGATTGTGCGCAGGAGGAAGAGTTCATAGATTGGCGGCGCGATCATGGCGTTACTATTGGCCATGACGTCTGGATCGGTCATGGCGCCACCATTCTGCCGGGTGTCTCTATCGGTGATGGGGCCATTGTCGGGGCCGGTGCTGTCGTCAGTCGCGATGTGCCTGATTATATGATTGTCGGTGGCGTTCCTGCCAATCCGATCCGCTCACGCTTTTCTCCTGAAATTGCTATGGGTCTCAAGGCTCTCGCCTGGTGGGATTGGCCCCATGAAGCCTTGCGCGCAGCTTTAGGTGATTTCCGAAGTCTGACAGCGGAAGCCTTTCTGGAAAAGTACAAAAACCAATAAATTCAACGGTATAGAAGAAAGAATTGAATCTGTAACACAGTTACATTTTTCTTTGAATATCGGCACTCGTCATGGAACTGAAATGCCCAAGACAAGCACATGTCACACAAAATGTGTAATCCTTCGCGGACTAGAGATTGAAACGCGAACCGCAATTTGGGGCTTGTTCAAAATAAGTCGCGAGGGAGAAGAGAGATGCTGGAATTGACGAATGTGACACGCCGATTTGGCGCCAACACAGCCGTGGACGCGGTCAGCGTTTCTATTCCGCAAGGCCAGATGGTTGGTGTGATCGGGCGATCCGGAGCAGGCAAATCGACCTTGTTGCGGATGATCAACCGCCTCATTGATCCCTCCGACGGCTCTATCAGCTTTGGCGACAAACAGGTCTCTGCCATCAAGGGGCGTGAGCTGCGCGACTGGCAACGCGATTGCGCCATGATCTTCCAGCAGTTCAACCTCGTGCCCCGCCTTGATGTCTTGACCAATGTGCTGCTCGGACGTCTCAATCACCGCAACACCATTCTCAATCTCCTCAATGTCTTTTCCGCCGAAGAACGAGCACAGGCGCTAATGGCACTTGAACGCCTCGGCATTGAACAAACCGCGCTGCAGCGGGCAGGGACCCTGTCTGGTGGCCAGCAGCAGCGAGTGGCCATTGCCCGCGCTCTGATGCAGAGCCCCAAGGTCATTCTGGCTGATGAGCCGATTGCCTCTCTCGACCCGCTCAATGCGAAAATCGTCATGGACAGTCTCAAGGATATCAATGTACGGGACGGCATCACGGTCGTCACCAACCTGCACACGCTGGATACGGCCCGCACCTATTGCGGGCGTATAATCGGCATGTTCCATGGCAAAGTTGTCTTTGATGGCCCGGCCTCGGAATTGACCAGCGATGCAGTGAAGATGATTTACGGCTCTACGCCGGAAAACGAAATTTCCGAAGCCATCACCTCTACCGCAATCAAGGACACTTTTGAAACGAAGAAGGCCCCGGTGAGACCGCTGGCCTCCGCAGAGATCGCCTCGCCAGCGTAAACGGCACATATTTCAAGACCACCTAATCAAACATCCAATTGCAATCTCGAAATGAATGAGGCTGGCAAAGACCGGCTGATATCAGGAGACGTTATATGTTCAAGAAAATTGTTCTGGCCGCTGTTTCCGTGGCCGCTCTCGCGGCTGGTGCTGCAGCACCCTCAGTGGCTGCCGAAAAAGAATTCCGCATCGGCATTCTGGGGGCGAAAATGAAGCCGACCGTTTGCGCAATTTCCAGTGCATGATTGACCAACTGCCAGAAGCTCTGGGTGTTGAGAAAGTATCTCTGTTCCCGTCTGCCGATTATGATGGCACCATCCAAGGCCTGCTGGGCGGCACGCTTGATTATGCCGAGCTGGGGGCTTCTGGCTATGCCAAAACCTACCTGACCAATCCGGATGCTGTCGAGCCGATCCTGACCACGGTTCAGATGGACGGCTCTACCGGCTATCACTCTGTCATGGTTGCCCGCAAAGATTCCGGCATGACCGATGTGAAAGACATGAAAGGCAAGAAACTCGGTTTCGCCGATCCTGATTCCACCTCCGGTTTCCTCGTTCCTTCCGTTACCCTGCCTGAGGCTGTTGGCGCTCCGGTTGATGAGTTTTTCGGTTCCACCGGCTTTGGTGGTGGTCATGAAAATCTTGTTCTCGAAGTGGTCAAAGGCACCTTCGATGCCGGCACCACCTGGGCTTCAGGCGTTGGCAAATTCGAAGACGGCTATTCTTCCGGCAACCTGCGTAAAATGGTCGACAAGGGCATTCTGGACATGAATGATCTGGTTCAGCTCTGGATTTCTCCGCTGATCCCGAACGGTCCGGTCGTTGTGCGCTCTACGCTTGATCCTGACGTGAAGACCAAATTCAAGAACTTCATGATGAACCTGCCAGAATCCGATCCGGCTTGTTTCTCTGCCATTCAGGGCGGTAGCTACAAAGGCTTCACCGAAGTGAATGTCGATTTCTATAAGGCCATCATCGCTGCTCGCAAAGCAAAGATCGGCTCATAATCGGGCTTCCTGCTCTTTGAAAAGACATAGGAATGACCCGATTGCAACGGGCCATTCCTGTTCTCGCAAGCAATGAAACACGGCCATTCCTTTTGCCATTGGCCTGAACATGAAAAGGGATCGTGCCTGATGATGTTCAGTGCAATGACAACGGGACAGGGCGCAATGGAAGAAAGATGAAGGATATGAAACCACCCGTCGCACCGTCTCCTGCTTGCGCGGCAACCGAGCGGCATTGGCAGGAGCTAAGTCGCAAGAGACGCTTCTATACCCTTCTTTCTGTTGGCATTTTGCTTGTTGCGCTGTTCGGCTCGCTATGGTTCGCCAATGAAACCAATGCTGGCAAATTCTTTGACCGTCTGCCTTATTTCTTCGACTTCTTTGGCGATATGATCCCGCGCGACGGCTGGGAAATCTGGCGCGCCCTGTTTGATCTGCCATCGCCCTATTTCGACGGAAGCCTGAAGTTCAATTATCCAGATGGTAGGGTCTATCTCATCGGCGCGCTCTACATGCCCGAATATGTCTACAAGATGCTTGAGACCATCAATATCGCAATTTTCTCAACGCTCATTGGCTTCTTTCTGGGCTTTATTCTCTGTTTCCTTGCCGCAAGCAATTTGACGACCAAGACATGGTTGCGCTTTGTTGTTCGCCGTATTCTGGAGGTGCTTCGGGCTTTTCCTGAAATCGTGATTGCAGGCTTCTTTGTTGCAGTTCTGACCATCGGGGCTGTGCCTGCTATGATCGCGGTTGCGATCCATACCGTCGGATCGCTGGGCAAGATGTTTTTTGAAGTGGTCGAAAATGCCGACATGAAGGCCGACGAGGGGCTTCAGGCAGTCGGCGCCAATTGGCTTGAGCGTGTCTGGTTCGGAATCGTGCCGCAGGTGCTGCCAAACTTCCTCTCATATGCGTTGCTGCGGCTCGAAATCAATGTGCGCGCATCCACCATCATTGGTGCTGTTGGCGGTGGCGGTATCGGCGAAGCGTTGCGTCTTTCCATTTCGCGTGGCCATGAGGCAAAGACGCTGGCAATTGTTCTGCTGCTCTTCGTCACCATCGTCGCCATTGATCAGTTTTCTGCCTGGCTACGCAAGAAAATCGTCGGCAATCAGGCCTTTGCTTTTGGCGCAAGCGCGTAACGGGAGAGTCTTTCCATGAACACAATTGCTGCCTCGGCCACACAGCCTGACATGCAAGAGATGATTGCGCGTTATCCGGCGGTCTTCAAACCGGGCTTTTTCAAGCGCTTCCGTGGTTTGATTATCTTTGTTGCCGTGATCATCTACGCCTTTTTCGGGGCCAGTTTTCTTCATATCGGCAAGGTGATATCCAACGGCAACTGGGATATTGCCGGTGCCTATCTGGCCGACTGGATCTCTTATGAAGCGCGGCCTGATATCAAGTTCGAAAATGCCTATCTCAGTATCGAATTCCCGCGCTTCTCCGCGCTTGGCAATGATCCCCACCCAGACTGGATCGTCGAGTCCCGCGAAACCAAAGAAATCATGCCAGAGCTGGAGGATTATCAATCCGCAGCCCCGGCACAGGCATTCTCCTTCATGGCACCGGATGCGCCGACTGCAGAAAAGCCTGCCGAGCGCACCAAGCCATCTTCAAGCTTTAGCTTCATGGCTCCCTCGGCTCCCACTGCCAAGACCCCGTCCGATGTTGGTGGGGTAAATGAAGCGACAAAAGCCGAGATAAAGACGGTGACCACCAAGGCCGAGATTTCTATTGGCCCCGCTCATATCCTAATCATTCCGGGGCAGGTGACCATTACAAAGGGTGATGAGACGCTGGTGATCGATGTCGAGCGAAACAAGGCTGTACATCCGCGCGGCGTGTTGCCCAGCTGGGCGCAGCAAAAATATGAAAACGAAAAGGTCGTGGCCCGCTTCGGCTTTGATGGTCGCGTTGAGGTGCAAGACTATAAGGTCAAGGTGCATCGCCGCTTTCTTGGCTGGGAGAATTTCATCTTCGACACCAATTCGCCCTTCTGGAACAAGAGCGCGGGGGAGGTGATCAGCATGATTGTCTCCGGCGACCGGATCGATCCCGAGCACTCAAACTTCATGTTGGCGATCGACAATTTCCTCAATAATGCGGAATGGCAACATGGGGATGTCTGGATCAAGCTGATGCAAACCATTGTCATGGCCTTCGTCGGTACGTTGTTCGCATCAATACTTGCCTTTCCGCTGTCGTTCCTTGCTGCAAGAAACGTAACGCCAAACCGCCTCCTCAATCAGCTCATCAAGCGCTTCTTTGACTTCCTGCGTTCGGTTGATATGCTCATTTGGGCCCTGTTCTTTACCCGCGCTTTCGGCCCGGGGCCACTGGCCGGTATTTCTGCGATCTTCTTCACCGACACAGGCACTTTGGGCAAACTGAACGCGGAAACCCTCGAGAATATCGATGATAAGCAGCGCGAGGGGATCAAATCGCTCGGTGCCAGCCCGGTTCTGGTACAGCGCTATGGTGTTGTGCCCCAGGTGCTGCCGGTGTTTCTTTCCCAGGCTCTCTATTTCTGGGAATCCAACACCCGCTCGGCCACGATCATCGGCGCTGTTGGTGCGGGTGGTATTGGCCTTAAGCTATGGGAAGCCATGCGCACCAATCAGGATTGGGAGAATGTGTTCTATATGGTCATTCTCATTTTGCTCGTGGTCTATGTGTTCGACACGATCTCCAACAAGCTCCGTACCAAGCTGACAAAGGGCTGATCAGATCACAGGATATGCCAGCCAACAACAACCCGTTGGGAAATCGGAAATTCGCCTCAATCCCCCTTCAGAGTTTTTCTCTGATCCGCTATCCATCTAAAGGAAACACTCCGTGCCTCGCTACGCAATATTCTTTGTTCCCCTCGCAGAAGATCCTCTCAACAGCGCCGCCGCGAGATGGTTGGGCAGGGATGTGTTCACCGGGGCGAAAGTCAACCGTCCTTCGCTGGTAGATGGCATAGACCTTGCGCAATTCGACGCATTGACCGCATCGGCACGGCGCTATGGGTTCCACGGCACGCTGAAGGCCCCCTTCGAACTGGCAGCAGGCAAAACGGTCCAAGAGCTGGAAACCAAGCTGGAAGCCTATTGCCAAACCCTTCAGCCTTTTGTGCTACCCAAATTTGAAGTTGGCCAATTGGGCGCTTTCTTTGCCTTGCGTCCCAAAGAAGCTTCTGAACCGCT
Source organism: uncultured Cohaesibacter sp. (assembly GCF_963676485.1). Classification (NCBI taxonomy): domain Bacteria; kingdom Pseudomonadati; phylum Pseudomonadota; class Alphaproteobacteria; order Hyphomicrobiales; family Cohaesibacteraceae; genus Cohaesibacter; species uncultured Cohaesibacter sp. The sequence continues at coordinate 4,843,363 of NZ_OY781114.1, read as the reverse complement.
CAAGGAGCTTGCCTCCAATATTGTGCGGGATTTCGACGCCTTCCGTGCACCGCTTGAAGACAAAGACATCGCGCGCCGCAATCCAGACAAGTTGACCGAGAGCCAGCGCGACAACCTGTTTTCCTGGGGCTACCCCTATATCTTCAATGATTTCCGTTTTCACATGACCCTCACCAATCCCGTGCCCGATGCGTTGGCGCCCGCTTTCCGCTCTGCGCTTCTGGCTCATTTTGCCCCCCATATCGAAGAAGCAAGGGAGGTGCTCTCTCTGGCGCTTTATGAAGAACCAGAGCAGGGCGGTCCTTTCACTGTGCGCAGGCAGATACGGATTGGGTAGAAGCGCTACTGGACTGGCGCCAAAGGATTTTTGCAAATGAAGAACGAACTGCTTTTGAAAAATGCCACGATCGTCATGCGTGATGAGATCGTCAAAGGGGCTGTGCATGTCAAGGATGGCATGATTGATGATATAGCGGATGGGGCTGTGAATCCCGCACTGGAGAGAATTGCCGAAGATATGGAAGGGGATTTTCTGCTCCCCGGTTTCGTCGAGTTGCACACGGACCATGTCGAGGGGCATTATGCGCCCCGCCCGAAAGTGCGCTGGAACGCCATGGCAGCCGTTCTTTCTCATGATGCGCAAATTGCAACATCAGGCATTACTACAGTGTTTGACGCCTTGCGCGTCGGCATCGATCATGATGCCGATCTGTCCTATGATGATATGAAGACCATGGCGGATGCCTTTCAGCGGGGCGTGGAAGAGGACACCTTGCGGGCCGATCACTTCATCCATTTGCGCTGTGAGGTTTCCGCTGACGATTGCATGACGGCCTTCCACCAGTTTGACAAATACGATCTGATCAAGCTTGTCTCCGTTATGGACCATGCACCCGGTCAACGACAATTTGTCGATATCGAGCAATATGCCATTTATTACAAAGGCAAGCTGAAGATGTCTGAGCAAGACTTCCGGGACATGTGCACGCGGCGTCTTGCTGCTTCCGAGCGCAATTCGGATCGCTTCCGCACCGAAATTGCCGATATCTGTCGCGAGCGCGGCATTATTCTGGCCTCCCACGATGATGCGACCATCGCTCATGTGGAAGAGTCCGTGCGCCATGACGTGCATGTGGCAGAATTCCCGACCACGATCGAGGCTGCAAGAGCCTCCCATCAAGCCGGCCTTGCCGTATTGATGGGTGCGCCCAATATCGTGCGCGGCGGATCCCATTCGGGTAATATTGCGGCAAGTGATCTGGTCGATCTGGGCGTGCTTGATATCCTGTCTTCCGACTATATTCCATTCTCGCTGGTGCAGGCTGTCTTCAGACTGGCCGATCAGGATCTTAAACTGAGCCTTCCCGAAGCAGTCCGCCTGATTTCGGATACTCCAGCCAAAGCCGTTGGCCTTGATGATCGCGGGGCGCTTGAAATCGGAAAGCGTGCCGATATGGTGCGCGTGAGAAAGTCGCAAAACACGCCGGTTATTCGTCAGGTTTGGCGCACGGGAGCAAGGGTTGCCTGAGTGTGAAACGCTGAGATAAAAGACAAAAGACAAAAGGCAAGAGTGTGAAAATGGCGTCCCAGACTGGCAATGAAGAAGCCGATTATCGGCGCGGTACCCTTGTTCTGCTCGTAGGCCCGAGCGGATCCGGCAAGGATAGCCTATTGGCATATGCGCGCGCCAAGCTCCGCGATGATCCGGCTATTCTCTTCGTACGACGCTGCATAACGCGCAAGGACGGAGACCCCAATGAGGATCACGAGAGTATGGGCCTTGAAGAGTTCCAAAGGGCCGAGCAGCAAGGGCGCTTTGTCATTTCATGGGGCGCGCATGGTCTTTACTACGGCCTGCCTGCGACCTTACTCGACCATTTGGCCAACGGCGGTGTTGCCATCGCCAATGGATCTCGCAAAAGCATACCAATTTTGAAAGAACAATTCCCGCGGCTCCGCGTCGTGAACCTGACCGTTGCACCCGATATTCTCGCCAAGCGACTTGCTCAGCGTGGGCGTGAAAGCGCTGGCGAAATTAAAAGAAGATTGGCCCGAACTGCCGAACTATCCAATAACCCGCTTTTTGGAGAAGAGACCACGCATTTGGACAATTCCGGTCCGCTGGACATCGCAGGCGATGCATTTGTCGCGCTGGTCAAGCGATTTGCCAAAGAGTGATCCTGTCCTTGCAGTGCCTTCTCGTCAAAATAGCTGCAAGTGAGTCGGGGCTATATAAAAAGCCCCGAAGCAACGCTGCACCGGGGCCATGGGGTTGTCATATCATCGGGGCGGGTGGTTAAATACCATTGATCATTCCACCATCGACGCGAAGCATGGAGCCGGTGACAAAACTTGCCTGTTCCGAGCACAGGAAAGTAACCACGGCGCCAAACTCTTCCGGTTTGCCATAACGGCTAGCCGGAATGGTTGCTCGGGAGGCCGCCATGACAGCTTCGACATCCTGACCGGATTTTTTCGCTTTGCCTGCATCAAGTTCGGCGAGGCGGTCGGTTGCGATGCGACCCGGGAGAACCATATTGACCGTGATGCCTGCGCAAGCCACTTCGCTGGCCAGCGTCTTGGACCAGCCCGCGATAGCGCCCCTTATGCCATTGGACAAGGCAAGGTTCGGTATCGGGCTGACGATGCCCGAAGAGCCAATGGTTACTACTCGGCCCCAGCCTTTTTCCGTCATGGCTTCCAGAGCCTTGTCGGTTATGGCGAATATCGGCGTTGCCATGGCGTTGAAGGCAGCCTGCCATGAAGCAATGCTTTGGCCTTTGGCTGGCCCTGCGGCCGGACCGCCGCAATTATTGACCAGAATATCAACGGGGTCCTTGTCCAATCGGGCGATGATTGCTTTCACAGACGCTTCATCTGTCAGGTCAAGCGAAACTGTGCTTACCTTGTCTTTCAGTGCTTCGGGCAAGCCCTTTGGCAAGGCCCCTGAGCGGGAGGCCGCGATAACGTCAGCCCCTTCTTGGGCCAACAAAATGGCAGAGGCCGCCCCCAATCCACGACTGGCACCCAACACGAGGGCGCGTTTTCCTTTAAGACCAAAATCCATCAGCCAAGCTCCTTCAATCTCTTATTCTGCCGAGCGATAATGCGATCCACTTCGGCTTTTGCTGCGGCTGTCAATCCCTTGCCCGGTTTGCGCATGGCTCGGGAGGCAATGACACCGCGTTTCTGCAACACATATTTGCGGACAGCAAGGCCAAGGCCCGGCTGCTGTTCGTAACAGACCAGAGGCAGATAGGCATCATAGATGTCTTGTGCACAATCCATATTGCCTTTTGCCGCATAGGCAACCACATCTCTGAGCATTTCGATATAGGCAAAACCGGTCATGGCGCCATTGGCGCCCCGCGCCATGGCTTCGGGCAGGAAGAGGGCACCATTGCCACACAGAATGGAAATCGCGCGGCGCCCGCCTTTTTCTGCTGCGCGCACGGCGGTCACCTTTTCAAGACCCGGCCAGTCTTCATGCTTGAGCATGACGATCTGTTCATTCTGCTCAAGAATGATGTCGAGTGTTGCAGTGGAAATGTTGACGCCTGTGCTGAGCGGGAAGTCCTGTAACACGACTGGCACATCCGCACCCGCGGCCTCACATGCATTGCCGTAATAGGCAATGATTTGTTCGTTGGTCTTCAGGTTGCCCGGCGGGGCGATCATGACACCCGCCGCTCCCAGATCCATGGCCCTTTTCGACAATTCATAAATTGCGGCTAGGCCGGGAGCAGAAACGCCAACCACAATGGGAGCGCCACTGGCGCGTTTGATGACACGCTCGGTGATGGTGACCGCTTCGGCCTGCGTCATCTTCGGGGCTTCCCCCATCATGCCGAGAACGGTTATGCCGGTAGCGCCCTTTTCTAGATAAAAGTCTGTTGCGCGATCCAGACTATTGAAGTCGATGGCGCCCTGATCGTCGAAGGGGGTGATCGAAATTGCGAATACACCCTTGGTGTCGCTGCTAAGAAGCGTCATGTATCTTCCTTTCTGACCGTTATTTGACATAGAGTTTGCGGGAGGAGATTGGTCAGCCTTTTATGGTCCGTTGCCGAAATAGCGTTCCACTTTTGCTTCTGATGGTGGACGAGTAACTCGGGTGCAGGCACGGCCCGGAAACATCAAGTGCTGCGGTCGCGTCGTCTTCGACCTCCAGATCCTCCTCGTTGCTTTTCGACGCTGAAAAGATGGCAGCTTTGTCCACGAGCGGTCGGTCCCTTTGATCGTTTAGCTAAAGTCACTTTAAATTTCGGTATACCAAAGGTCAACCACTGGAATTCATAATGTTTGCTGGTAGAATGCTTCGGCAATTCTCTGACCTTTCAATAGGAAGGTCAGACCGGGTATAAGGGGAGGGGGATTGGCTCATCATTGCTGTCAGGCATAAATTGCAAGTGACTCAAGAAACTGGAAGAGCGAGAAAAATATGCTGATTGAAACCAGTAAGCGGCTGGCGCAACAGGCTTATGAAAAGATCTTGGAACTCATTCTCTCTGGGGAAGCGAAGCCCGGAGAAATGCTGACCGAGCGTCGGCTCGCCGAAACGCTGGATATGTCGCGTACCCCCATCCGCGATGCTCTTTTGATGCTTGAAAGCGAAGGGCTTTTGAAGCGTCATGGCAGCCGTGGGCTTCAGGTCAAGCAAATGCGCATCGAAGATTACATGGAAGTGCTCCAGATCCGTTTGCTGCTAGAGCCGGAAGCCGCGCGTCTTGCCGCAGGCCATGTGCCAGCGGAAGCGCTTGCAGATTTGCGCAAGCGCTTGCAAAATTTGATAGATGGTGCGGAAAATGGGGCCTCTCGTCCAAACCGGGAAACGGTGCGCGCCGTTGATGATGGGCTCCATGGCGCGATAGCAGATATGGCCGGGAATGCGCATTTGGCTCAAATTATCCACTCTCTCAGACGCCAAACCCAGATTTTCGACCTGCGCAGCATTCCAGAGCGCCTGATATCAACTTGCCAGGAGCATTTGGTCCTTATCGACTGTTTGGAACAGGGGAAAAGCAAAGAAGCGGCTGGAGCGATGCGCGCGCATCTCGAGCATGTCCGGGCGAGTATTATACGCAGACTTACGCAACAATGACACAGCGCACAAGCAATGCCATTGGCTTTGCGGGACGTGTCCTAAGGTCTTGGCGACCAGATTGCCCACACTATGAAGCGGGCGCGATTTTACGATAGCAAGAATACAACAAAGAAAGAGGCGGTGATATGGCCAAAACAGTCGATTTGAATTGTGACATGGGCGAGGCCTTTGGTGCCTATATGATCGGGGATGATGCCGCGATGCTGGAAATCATTTCTACCGCGAATGTGGCATGCGGATTTCATGCGGGGGACCCCGTTGTCATGCGTGATACCATTCTGGCTGCGAAGGCAAGGGGCGTGTCCATTGGAGCGCATCCGTCCTTTATGGACCTTTATGGCTTCGGGCGTCGGCGCATCATGGGCGACAAACCCGAAGATCTTGAGGCTCAGATTATCTATCAGATTGCGGCGATTGACGGCATGGCGCGCGCCCTCGACTGGCCTATTAGCCACATGAAGACACACGGAGCGCTTGGCAATATGGCTGCAGAAGATCCTGTGTTGGCTGACGTCTGCGTGCGGGCCGTGGCAGCTGTGAACCCCAAGCTGGTGGTTGTTGCGCTTCCCTATTCGGAAATCATGAAAGCCGCTGAGAAAGCTGGGCTTGCTGTTGTGTGTGAGGTTTATGCAGACCGCACCTACACAGCAGAGGGGATGTTGACACATCGCTCGGAAGAGGGCGCATTGATCACGGATCATGCCCAATCCGTCGATCAGGCACTGGCCATGGTGCGCGATGGTTATATCCCCACGACCAGTGGAACGAAGCTTCCTGTGGAAGCTGGTTCTATCTGTGTCCATGGGGACACTCCGGGTGCTGTCGCCACAGCAAAGGGCTTGCGCGAAGCGTTTATGCGGGAAGGAATCAAAATCGCGCCCTTTGCTCACAACTGATTGGAACTGGCAGGTGGCGTAAGAGAAGCCGTTGCCTGCCATCCGCGCTTATACTGCGCGCAATCAAATCAATCAGGTTTCAGAGCTTTGCTGAAACGCAGACAGAAAGCTGCGTTGATCCAATTCCTTGGATCAAACAACTCACAAACTGCCTTAAAAATTCAAGAGAGAATTGGCTGGGGATCCTGGACTCGAACCAGGACCGACGGAGTCAGAGTCCGCTGTTCTACCATTAAACTAATCCCCAGCATAATCAATGGCTTGCGCCAAAGCTTTAAAGAAGCGGTAGAACGTTGTTTTCAAACGTTGTGCGGGGTTTCTATCCCTGTCATGGGCAGGCGTCAAGAGGGGTTTTTGAAAAAGATGTGACAGTTGACTGTTTTTGCTTTTTTCCCACAGGAGCTTGGATCTTTATCGTTGGTGATTACGGATGCGACTGGAGCGGTCCCAGCGGTGCGAAGGCTCTGGGAGTGAGCAAAAAGGGCGATTTGTGAAATGCAATTCGTGGCTTGCCCTTTGGCTTCAGACTGCTAGACTAGAGGGGACAACATAATTGAATCACAAGCTGCGCGCCGTGACTTGTCCTCATGATTGCAGCGCAGCAGGAGACAGATATTGGCACAAGATGGTGGCGAGCCCCTCAACGGGGATCGTGCATCTGCTGGCCTTAGACGTGTGCAAAGAGGGAAGAGTGGGTCTGATCGCAACAGATCCGCATCAGCCGGGGAAAAAAACACGGTACCTGTCGGTATAGCTGATGACGGGCCTGAGACATCAGGCAAAGCCCGTTCATCGCATAATACTGAGCAACAGGGACAGTCTGTCCATAAACAGGCAGGCGGTTCCGATGGTCAGCAGCAAAAGCGAAAAAGGCGTCGCTCGCGCTCCCGAAAGAGAAGAGACAATGCTTCCGGGACGGCAATTGCGCAAGAGCGCCAGAATGCGCAGCCAGAAGGAAAACACTCCCATGAAACGGATCGTCTCCGTTCCGTGAACGGGGAGCGTACATCTGGTGCACTTTCCGAAAATTCAGATGCGTCAAAAAGAGGTGGCGGACGTTCGCAATCCGAAACGGATCGTTGCGAGGCTGAAAGCCATCGATCTCATGCGCAATCCGATCAGGGGCAATCCCCCCAATCCCAGAAGCATCAGGGCCGCAAAGCCTCGCGCCGCAGAAAACGCGGGGGACGGGGCAATGAGGCATCAAATGCACCCAATGTGCCTTCACAGCACGGTGAAGGCCAGTCTCCTACAGGTCATGCACATGGCGATACCAAAGCAGTAAGCCAGCCTTCTGGCGCCAACAAGGCCGATGCTGCGAATAAAGCCGAGAGCGGGGCAAAAGTCACTGGCTCCGCGCCACAACCTGTCCACAAACCGCAGCAAAGGCCACATCAACCAACCCAAGCACATTCGCATCATGCAGGTGGTGCTGAGCCCTATGCGGCTTTGGATCTGGGCACGAACAACTGTCGTCTACTGGTTGCCGAGCCTTATGGCCAGAGCTTTCGCGTCGTTGATGCTTTCTCGCGTATCGTACGCTTGGGAGAGGGACTATCCCAATCCGGACGTCTGAGCGAAGAGGCGCAGGACAGAGCCATCGCCGCGTTGAAAGTATGTCAATCCAAGCTCCACTACCGGTCTGTCAAACGGTTCCGTCTTATCGCAACGGAAGCCTGTCGACGTGCCGCCAACGGAGCCTCCTTCCTCAATCGCGTACATCGCGAAACGGGGCTGCGGCTGGAAATCGTGGATCGGGAAACCGAGGCGCGGCTGGCCGTTGCTGGCTGTGCATCGTTGGTTCACCCGGAGGCCGATGGCGTGGTGCTGTTCGACATCGGGGGCGGGTCGTCGGAGATTGTCTGGCTGGATCTTGATCCGCTTTCTGAAGATGTCGCGGTGCATCCGGGCGAGAAACGCAATCGACAGACGCGTCGTGCCATGCGCCATCTGTCCGAGCGGATACGCTGCTGGGCATCGCTACAGGTTGGTGTTGTCACCTTGTCTGAAAAGCATGGCGGCAAGGTCGTCACCCGTGCCCATTTCGAAACCATGGTGGAAGAAGTGCGGGGCATGCTTGGCGACTTTGAAGAGCGCGATGCGCTTGCCAAGGCCATCGAAACCAAGCATATCCATATGCTCGGCACCTCAGGCACTGTGACCACTCTGGCGGGCGTGCATCTGGGGCTTGAACGCTATGATCGCAGACAAGTCGACGGAACATGGCTGACGGCAACCGAGCTGCGCGACATGATTGGGCGGGTTCTTGATATGAATTTTCAGGAACGGATGAACAACCCGTGCATTGGCGCAGATCGGGCCGATCTGGTGTTGGCTGGCTGTGCCATTCTTGAAGCCTTTCATCGTGAGTGGCCCTGTCCGCAGTTGCGTGTTGCAGACAGGGGCTTGCGCGAAGGCATTCTGATGGAAATGATGATTGATGATGGCGTCTGGAATCCGCAGACCAATCAGTCCGGCAAAAAGTCATCGGGCAAGAAAAAACGTTCGCGCCGCAGGGGAAGCCGTGGCCATCGTGGTAGCCATGGGCGCGCAAAGGCAACATGACCGCCTTTTCTGGCGGCTAGAAGCCCCTATATGGGTGCAAGAGACAACAAGATCTAAACGAATGAGCGCGGCTTTCGAACCATTCCGGTTCTGCCGCCTTTTCGGCAGGTTAAACAATCGGAGCCTTGACGATGGCTAAAAAATCCAGCGGTGGAGAAGGCCGCAGCAGCCGCGGTCACCGCGTTGAAAAGGTGCGGGTCAAATCTGCCCGTGGGCGCAAAAGCTCTTCTACGCGTTGGTTGCAGCGCCAGCTGAACGACCCCTATGTGCAGCGCGCCAAGCTGGAAGGCTTCCGGTCGCGCTCGACCTTTAAATTGATTGAAATGGATGATCGCTTCCAGTTCCTGAAGCCGGGTATGCGCGTGGTCGACCTTGGCTGCGCTCCTGGCGGATGGTGCGATATTGCTGCACGCCGGGTGCATTCCAACAGCGACAATCCTCTGGTGGTTGGTATCGACTATCTTGGTATGGATCCCTTGCCGGGTGTGACCGTGCTGCTTAAGGACTTTCTGGAAGACGATGCACCACAAATGCTGATGGATGCTTTGGGCGGGCACAAGCCCGATATTGTGCTTTCGGACATGGCAGCTCCAACAACCGGCCATCAGCAGACAGACCATCTGCGCACCGTGCATCTGTTCGAGGTCGCGGCTCTGTTTGCCAAAGAAAACCTTCGTCCGGGGGGCGTCTTCCTTTCAAAGGTATTCAAAGGTGGCACCGAGCATGAAATGCTCGCCGAGTTGAAAAAGGACTATCAGTCTGTGGCGCATATCAAGCCACCGGCCAGCCGCAAGGAAAGCCCCGAAATGTATGTGTTTGCTAAAGGGTTCCGGGGCCAATCGGCAATGGAAGACGAAGAATAGGCTCTCATGGAAGTTGAGATCGAGCCATTCGCAAAGGAAAGGGGCGACGCATTTTGCGCCTTTCTCAAGCAGTGCTGGCTGGATACCTACATCGGCGAGGTGGGCCCTTCTGCGACTGAAGCGCTGATCCATAGCATGCTGGGCGAGGGCATCGGCTCGCTCGTGCCGGGACGGGATGAAAAGGCCTATCTTGCGTATCTGGAAGAAGGGATTGTTGGCTCCGTCATTTGCGCCCATAGACAGCATTTCCTCTATGTTTGGGGCCTCTATGTGAATAAGGAAAAGCAACGGCGTGGCTTGGGTGTGCAGTTGCTATGCCACGCCATGGCGGGCCTGCACGAGGACACGATTGTCGAGGTCAGCGTTCTCAAAGCAAGCCTCAAGGCCAGAGCTTTTTACGGCAAGCTTGGTTTCCGAAAGGTGCGCGAAGAGCAATATGAGATGGGGCCGGGGCATCCGGTTTCTTCTCTCGTCCTGCAAGCGCCGGTTGCTCATATCAGGAAATTTGCCTGCAGCTGAGCTATTCTCCCTTGCATGCCCAAGAAAAAAGCAAAATTTCTCTTCTTGAATGATCCATCTTCTGTGCAGATGCGTAAATATAGCAAAAGAAAATTGAACCCAGACTTGTCGCTCCGTTTCCTTTTGCTCTCTATGTCCCCCAAGCTTGAGATCTCCGAGGAAAGGGAGCGCCTATTTTGAGACTTTTCGACATCGCCTTTCCAGATCAAATTAAGTATTGCGATAAATTCATGTATTTTTCCTCAGCAATGGTGCATCAGGACAGGGCTATTGCTAAAAATGGATATCCAGAGCACGAACCAAGCGGTGCAAAATGACGTCTTGCACCGCAGTGCGCTTTTGAAAATCTTGACCGAGATAAGGACCGCACCATGAATGAGAATTGGCCCGATAATCACCCTTCCGTTGCATTCGGCAAAGTTGGCGTTCTGCTTGTCAATCTCGGTACTCCCGACGGCACTGATTACAAATCGATGCGTCGATATCTCAAGGAATTTCTCTCGGATCAGCGTGTGATCGAAGAGCCAAGATGGAAATGGTGGCCAATTCTCAATGGCATCATCCTGCAGACCCGGCCTCAGAAATCCGGTAAGGCCTATGCGTCCATCTGGAACAATGAGAAGAATGAAGGGCCATTGCTGACCATCACCCGCAGCCAGAGCGAAAAGCTGGCTGAGCGCTTTGCGTCCCAGACATTGGCCCGGCCGGTCCATGTGGACTACGCCATGCGCTACGGGAATCCTTCGATCAGATCAAAGATCATGGAACTTGCGGAAAAAGGGTGCGAGCGCCTGCTCGTTCTGCCGCTATATCCGCAATATGCTGCCGCAACCACGGCGACCGTCAATGATGCGGTGTTTGATGTGCTCAAGGACATGCGCTGGCAGCCAGCCCTGCGCACCTTGCCGCCTTATCATGACAATCCCGCCTATATCCAAGCCCTCGCCACATCGCTCAACAATAGCCTTTCCAAGCTTGACTTCGAGCCGGAAGTCATTCTGGCCTCCTATCATGGCATTCCCAAACGCTATTTTGAGAATGGTGATCCCTACCATTGCCATTGTATGAAAAGCTCCCGTCTGGTTCGCGAAGCTTTGGGATGGTCAAAGGATTATATGCGTACCACCTTCCAGTCTCGTTTCGGACCGGAAGAATGGCTCCAGCCTTACACGGACAAGACCGTGGAAAGCCTTGCCCAGTCCGGCGTCAAGCGCATTGCTATTTTCAATCCCGGATTTTCAGCCGATTGTCTCGAAACACTTGAAGAGATCGACGGGGAGAACCGTGAAATCTTCATGGAGCATGGTGGCGAGCAATTTGCTCATCTGCCTTGTCTCAATGATAGCGAAGAAGGCATGGACATGCTGGCGACACTGACGATCAATGAATTGCAGGGTTGGATCTAAGCTTTCTGGTGGCAAAAGGCGGATAAGTCGAACGGCCTTTTGAGGCGGTTGAAATATCTGTCTTTTGGCCAAATGCAATGCTAAGCGGAATTTGCCGCAAGAAACGGGGCTTTCCAAAGCGTCTGATCCATCGCGGTCGGCATCTCTCTCAGTCTGAGTAATTTAGTTTATTATCGGCACTATAGGGGTTGGTACTGTTTATTCATAACAACCAAAGGTAGAGTTATGGAGCAAACAACGAACCTAACCTTGCCCTATATCGTGGGCAATCAGAACCAGAAGCATATCACCCACAACGAAGCTTTGCGGATGCTGGATGCGCTTGTGCAGCTTTCCGTATTGGATCGGGATCTTTCAGCACCACCCGATGCGCCTGCTGATGGTGCGCGCTATATCGTGGCCGATGGGGCAACCGGGGCCTGGACCGGATGGGATGGCAGCGTCGCAGCCTATCAAGACGGGGCATGGGTTGAATTTGTGCCTTTGGCTGGTTGGCTTGCCTGGCTGGAAGATGAAAGTAAACTGCTTTGCTATGACGGGGCGGACTGGTCTGATTTCATCTCAACAAGCCTTGGTGCGGCTCTGGCTGGCGGGTCTTTTGACAGGATCGGTGTGAACGCCACGGCGGACGCAACCAACCGGCTTGCTCTTTCCTCCAGCGCAAGCCTTTTCAACCATGCCGGAAACGGGCATCAGATCAAGGTCAACAAGGCGGCTGCGGGTGACACAAACAGCCTATTGTTTCAAACCAACTGGTCGGGACGCGCGGAAATGGGGTGTGCGGGCAATGACGATTTTTCCATCAAGGTCAGTGACGGGTCTAGCTGGTATAATGGTCTTGTTGTCAAAAAAGATAGCGGCGCGGTGTATCTGCCCAATCATTTGCGCCTTGGTGCGGATAGCGCGGCCAATGAGTTGAACTCTTACGAAGAGGGGATCTGGACGCCCACGCTGATTGGCTTGAGTGGCGGCGTTGCCACACTGTCATCTGATTATGGCGTCTATACCAAAATCGGGGCGCTGGTTTACTTGGGGATTCATCTGGTGACCAGTGATGTCAGTGCCCTTGCCGGTCAGTTGGCTATTGGTGGGCTCCCGTTTCTTCGAAAATCATTCACCGGTGTTCCCAACAGGGCAACGGCCTTGGCCGTTTCTGGAGCGGCTTGACGATACCCGGCACCACATTGAACGGCTTTATGCAGGATACGAGCAGGATCCGTCTGATGTCGGCTGATGCCTCTGGCGGAGACACCTATGTGACAGCGGCGAACCTGACGGGCAACGTCACGCTTTATATGACAGCAACCTATATGGCGGAGTAGATTTCATGGACATTACCAAAACCGACAAAGGGCTTCATTTCAAAGCGATCCTTGACGGTCAAGTCTTTAGGGCCGCGATAGCCTTGTTTGATGAGACCGAAGAGGGAGGGCTTGAACAAAGACCGATTGAGGCGATTTCAAGCGATATCCGCTCCCTTGCGATTGATGAAACCGCGAAGGAAAAAGCCATAGCCTTGCTGACATAGCTTTCGCCATTCACCTACATATCAACTAGACCAAGCCAGCCCTTACCCTCGGATTGATTGAACTCAACCGAGGGTAATTTCATGACCAAAAGGGAAATCAAGGCCATCCCGTGGGCATGGGAGCCCGGGAGGGCTTTTTCGCGGCAAAGGGCGTTGGGAAAGGATCAAACGGCTTTGGTTGGCAATGAGGTTTGAAGGCCATGGTCCACCATCACCTGCCATGCTTCTTCGGGAGTGTCCACGATGATGAAATGTTCCACATCCTTGGGATGGATCGTGCCATGCTCGATCAGGATGTCGAAATTGATCAGATTCTCCCAGAATGCCTTGCCCAGCAGGATGATGGGCATGCCAGAGGCTTTGCCGGTTTGCTTTAGAGTCAGGATGTCAAACAGTTCGTCGAGCGTGCCGAAGCCTCCGGGAAAGGCCACGAGAGCATTGGCCCGCATGGCAAAATGCATCTTGCGCAGCGCGAAATACTGAAACTGGAAGCTAAGCCCCGGCGTGACATAGGGATTGATATGCTGCTCGTGAGGCAAGACGATATTCAGGCCAATATTCTTTGCCCCGGCGTCATGGGCGCCACGGTTGGCTGCTTCCATGATGCCCGGCCCGCCACCGGTACAGATCACATTGTGATGGCTACCGTTGGTCGGATTGAGCGCACCACCACGCTCGGAAACGATGCGACCCAATTCCTGCGCTTGCTGATAGTAGGGATGATCTTCTTTCAGCCGGGCACTGCCAAACACAACCACAGTTGACAAAATGCCATGATCCCGCATGCCAAGGTCTGCCTTGGTGAACTCGAGTTCGAGGCGGGCCCCGCGCAATTCCGGGCGACGAAGGAAATTGACATCTTCATAGGCGAGAAGGTCGTTGCTGTTGGTTTGGTCATGTTTTGGGGAATTTGATTGCATGGGTAAGAGTCACTTCTCTGTTCGTTGCCAAATGGATGAAACCGCCGGCTTCCTCTCCTTTATAGATAGAACAAGTTGACGCGTTTTTAAGGGAATATGATATCATTATTTCAAGGAGATGTTGCATTCCACCACCAGCGTGAAAGGATGAAAGGCAAGGGGCCAAGGGGCAAAGAACACATAACCAAGAGAAGATACATAAGTCCAAGATCAACAGGCCGTTCATAAAGGGCCGGGAGGAAGTGCGAAAATGGATGTAAAGCTCAAATTCTGTGGTGCTGCAGGCATCGTCACCGGATCTTGCTATCTCGTTCAGACGGTAGGACACAAGTTTCTGGTCGATTGCGGCATGTTTCAGGGCACCAAAACCGTTCGGTCTCTCAATTATGATGGCTTCCCTTTTGATCCGGCAGAAATCGACTTTGTTTTGTTGACCCACGCCCATATCGACCATTCCGGTTTGCTCCCCAAGCTTTACAAGCAAGGATTCAAGGGGCCGACCTACATGACCGAGCCAACCAAGGATCTGTTGGCGGCCATGTTGCCCGATAGTGGCCATATCCAGGAAATGGATGTGATGAACCTCAACCGGCGCAATGCGCGGCGTGGCAAACCGCAGGTCGAGCCCATCTACACCCAGCAGGATGCGCAGGCCTGTCAGGATTTCTTCGAGCCGGTGCTTTTTGAGGAATGGATCAATATCGAAGGCATTCGGGCTAAATTCTGGAATGCCGGTCACATTCTTGGATCGTCCTCCATCGCATTGGAAATTCCTTCCGATGATCCAGATGAGAAAAGCCTGCGGCTGCTCTTCTCCGGCGATCTGGGCCCCGATCACAAGCTGTTCTATCCTGATCCAGCCGCATCGAGCGACTATGACTATGTGATTTCGGAAAGCACCTATGGCGGGCGCAATAGGCCGGATGTAACCCCGGAAGAAAAGCGCCATATCCTGCTGGAGGAGATTCAGCTCGGGCTCAAGGATAACGGGCTGTTGCTTATCCCGTCCTTTGCCGTTGAACGCACCCAGGAACTGCTCGCCGACATCCTCATTTTGCAGCATACCGGACAATTGCAGGATGTGCCGATCTTCCTTGATAGCCCACTGGCCATCAAGGCAACGGAGGTGTTTGTCAAGCATGCTGGCGAACTGGAAGATATCGAGAATTTTGTCGACAAGCTCGATACATCCCGCATTCACTTCACCCAGAGCGTTGAAGAGAGCAAGGGCTTGAACCGCATCAAATCCGGGGCGATCATCATGGCGGGCAGCGGTATGTGCGATGCCGGGCGCATTCGCCATCATATCAAGAACCATATGTGGCGCACGAACACCACCTTGCTATTGGTTGGTTTTCAGGCCGAAGGCTCCCTTGGGCGCTTGCTCAGCAATGGCGCCAAAAAGGTCCGCATTCAAGGCGAGGAGATCCGCATTCGCGGCAAGGTACGCCAGCTTGAAACCTATTCCGGTCATGCCGACGGTGATGAGCTGATCGAGTGGATACTGGAGCGGCAGCCCATCCGCCATGGTCTGTTCCTGTGTCATGGCGAACAGCAGTCGTCAGAAGCGCTCAAGGCTGATCTGATTGCCAAGGGCCTGCCGGAGAAAATGATTACCGTGCCCGCGATTGATGATGAGGTGCATCTGAAGACAAAAGGCGTGGCCGAATATGCGCCCAACATCACGCACCGTGTCAAACAGTCTGATATTTGTGGGTGGGATGCACACAACGAGTTTGCCGAGCTTCAAATCGATCTCAAGGAGGCCTTCGACAAGCTCGCCGATGAAAAGGCCCGCAGGGCGCTCGCTCGGCGCATCAAGCGGGCGCTGGAAGCTGCCGACGAGTCTTAAAACCAGTGCTGATCCGGCTTTCTGCTCGTGAAAGCCGGATTTGCGATAAGCACCTCTCAGAGACGGGATTCTACATAGGCCAGAAGCTTGGAAAAATCATCAAAGCTGAAGGCGTGCGGGAGGTCTTCCAATGGTGTCTGGCGATAGCCTTCGGAATAAAGCGCACAATCAACACCGGCTGCCGCCGCAGTTGCGGCATCCACTTCGCTATCGCCAACAAATAGGCAATCCTTCAAATCAAAGCCTTCATAGCTGGCCCAGAGAGGTTCAGGGGCAGGCTTGCGCTGGGGCAGGCTGTCGCCGCCAATGATCTTTTCGAAGAAATGCTCAAAGCCCAGATCCTCAAGAATGACACGGGTCGGTGCTTCCGGCTTGTTGGTGCAAAGCCCGAGCATCAGGCTCTTGTCCTTGAGGCTTTCAAGGCAATTGCGGACGCCGGGAAAGGGCTGGGTATTCTTGTCTTCAAGCACCAGATCATAGGTTGCCAGATATTCGCCAATGATGGCCTCGCGATTGCTTTCGTCAAAGGCAAGACCGGCGGCCTTGCAAATTTTTTTAACAAGCACCGGAACGCCGTTGCCAACAAATGAACGCACTGTCTCCAGCGTCAACGGCTCGCAGCCATGCGCTACCAGCAATCTGTTGGCCGTGGCGTGAAGATCCGGCACGCTATCCACCAGAGTGCCATCCAAATCGAATACAATCGCTTTCATACTGGTTTATTCCTTCATTAGGGTGGGCCCCGGTCTGTTTGGCAAGCCTTGTTATGCAATAAAGAGAGATGCGCTTCGTTGCAATGCCATGGTGTAGACCATACCCGATTGAGCCGATCAGATGGTGCATAGGAGCCATCTTGAGCGCTCCATTTCCGATTCATCCAGTGATTTCTGGTTGAAGGAGCGCCTAACTGCGCATTTTGTTATTATAGTGACATCAAGCCGGTAACTTGTAAAACTATGGGCAAGAAAATGCGTCTGGAACCGAGGGCGCGCATCTGCCAACAACAGGGCCAATCGGCATCAGCAAGGAAATCTCATGCGTGAATTTACCGTCACAGGCGCTCTGGTTTATCTGCCAGACCAGATCGTGGAAACCTCGGTTACCGTTGCGGATGGCATCATCTCTGAGATCGGGGGCGCCGCAAGAGGAAAAGAGATAGACGGAACCGGCCGTATTCTAGCGCCCGCGCTGATCGATGTGCATGGTGATGCCTTCGAGCGACAATTGATGCCGCGTCCCAATGTCTTCTTCCCGATGGAAGCTGCCATTCTTGAAACCGATAGGCAACTGGCCACCAATGGCATAGCGACCGCCTATCATGCGCTGTCCATCAGCTGGGAGCCAGGGCTGCGCAGTGTTGATCGCGCGCGCGAAATGATCAAGGCGCTCACGCAATGGTCAAACAGGCTTACGGTTGAAAACCGGGTTCAACTGCGCTGGGAAACATTCTCCCTTGAAGGCATAGACTTGCTTAAGGATACTCTTGAAGGGCCGCTCACGCCCTCTTTGGCTTTCAACGACCATACATCGATGGCCATGCTGCATCCTGATATCTCCTTGCAGCGCCGTCCATTCGAGCATTCTTTGCAATTCCGTGTTGCTGACACCTCCAGCCCGCAATTTCTTGCCAAAATGAAAGGACGCGCCGAGCGATCCGGGCTTTCAGCAGAAGACTATGTTGAGTTGATCAAGGATCGCTGGCAGATGCGCCCGCTGGTAAAGGAAGCCATTGCTGAAGTGGGCCAGTTGGGGCGCGACAAAGATGTTCCGATGTTCAGCCATGATGACACGCAGGATGAAACGCGGGATTTCTATCGCCGCCACGGCGCAACCATTTCCGAGTTTCCCATGACGGTGGCTGTTGCTGCTGTGGCGCAGGAACGGGGCGACATGGTGATCTTCGGTGCGCCGAATGCCGTGCGTGGCGGCAGTCATCTGGGGAATTCTCCCAATGCTGCCGACATGGTGAAGGCAGGCTTGTGCGATATCCTTGCCTCTGATTATTACTATCCCGCCATGCTTGCAGCGGTAGCGCGTATGGATGCGGACAGGATCGCCGATCGCCTGACCCTTTGGAAGCTGGTCTCGACCAATCCGGCCAAAGCCATGAAACTGGATGATCGTGGCGAAATCAAAATCGGCAAACGCGCTGACATGGTGCTGGTGGGCTGGCCGAAGGGGCATATGCCTGCCATACGCCATACTTGGGTTGCCGGTCGCACGGCCTATTGCGCTATGCCGCAAGGTTAAAGGCTTTTCATAAAGCCATGGAAGTCAAACTGTGAAACTGTCCGTTTCGGGCATTGTTTTCAAATGAGATGCCAAGGCCGTATCCATTGTATCGGCATGCAAATCAAACCAGCGCGGCAAATCTTCGACAAAGGCGCGCCCGAAGTCGAGCTTTCCCGCTTGCACCTTTTCATTGATATAGTGCATCTGCTTGAGAACACGTTCATGCTCGGCACGATGGTCTTTATGCCCTCTGAAGCCTGTTTCCTCCATGAACTGTTCTTCAAGAGCGAAATGTGCTTGCGTGTGTTCCAGGAGTTGTATGAACAAAGATTTGAAAATGGCAGGGTCTTGCGTTTCACCCAGCCTGTTTACAATCAAAGTAAATTCCTGATGGACAGAGTCCATTTCTTCAACGCCGACAAGGTGCCGGCCTTCTTCCCACTCGATCAATGCCATTATGTGTCCCCACACATTTGAATTTGCAACGTTATAGCATAGTGCAAGACGAAACGGGAATAGCTGTTTTCTCCATAAAGTCAGAAACATCCGTTTCGATAATCTCTATTCTCTTCTTCCTACAATAGCGGATTTCCTTGGATGTCGGCTGTTTGATCAGAGCCCAACCGGCACGGGCGCCAGCATCATAAGTAATATCAGGCATGGCCATGCGCTCTTCCAAATGTCCCAGCACGCTCAGTGGAGGCTCTCTGGTCCGATGGGGGCGAGGCGCGCTTTATGCCGGGCTGGATGAGGCACTATTCTTAGTGCCAGCAGGACCCTTGAGCGTCATTCTGGAAAGCGAAACAGGATAGTGTCCAAGCTCATGCCTAATAACGCGTAATTTCCTTTGAAAGAGTGATTATATGGATTTATTGTCGCCATATTGTTCTTAAAAGGGAGTGTCTCATGGATCTCGTCGATGGCCTAAAGGCATTTGTTGCCACAGCGCAAACCGGTTCCTTCACCGATGCGGCGGAGCGTATGGGGATTTCCAATCGCCTGACATCGAAATATGTCGCCGAACTGGAAGCGCGGATCGGTGCGCGACTGTTGCAAAGGACCACACGCAAGGTGGGGCTCACCCCGGTGGGGGAAGACCTTCTGGCCCGTGCGCCGGCCTTGCTGGATGAGCTGGATGATCTGATCGGCTCTGTGCGCGAAGAATCCAAGGGGCTCTCCGGCCTCGTGCGCATTTCTGCTCCTGTTTCCTTCGGCGAAATTTATGTCGGCGATATGGTGCGCCGGTTCGTTGGTCTTCACCCGCAAATGAATGTCGACTTGCGCCTCAGCGATGCCTATGTCGATCTCGCCCGAGACGGTATCGATCTTGCTTTTCGCATAGGCACGCCAAGCGTCTCCTCGCTCAAAATGCGCAAGCTTGGAGACATGAGTTCAACCCTTGTGGCTTCGCCGGATTATATCAAAAAGCATGGCGAGCCATCCGCGCCCCAAGATCTCCTTGACCATATCTGCATGGTGGACTCCAACCGGCGTGACCCGACACGATGGGTCTTCGTCAAAGAGGGCGAGCATGCCGACGTTGTTCTCAAGCGTCGCTTTGTCGTCAACAGCGCCAAGGTCGCGCGGGATTGGGCCGTGGCAGGGGATGCCATTGCCTATTGCCCGCGCTTTATTGTTGCCGATGATCTATCAGAAGGGCGGCTCGTACCATTGCTGCGCAGCTATCAGGGACTCTCGGCCCCATTGAGTGCCGTCTATCTGGACGGAACCGTGCTGCCGCGCAAGGTGCGGGCGCTCATTGATTTTGCCTTGGAAGACATCAAGACCAACAGTCCATTCTGAGTGGTTTGATTGAGAACAAAATGAGGATAGTTATTCAATATAATATCTATTTTATTCTTAGATAGAAGGGGCCATATTCACGCCAGACAAACAAGAAAACAATAAGTGGGGCGCAGTCGCCACTCCATGAAAAACCGCATCAAAGGAGAAAGACAATGAGCGTTACCCATTCCCTTCAACGTCTTCGCGATGGTCTTGAGCTGTCTGATCGTATGCCGGTGGTCTTTCTTGGTCATGGCAACCCGATGAATGCGCTCGAGGACACCATCTATAGCAAAAGCTGGAGCCTGCTTGGCGAAACACTGCCGCGACCACAGGCTATCCTTGTGGTCTCCGCCCACTGGATGACCCAGGGCTCGACGCTCGTCGATGTATCAAAGCTGCCTAAAACCATCCATGATTTTTACGGCTTCCCTGAAGAACTCTTCGCCCAGCAATATCCGGCCAAGGGCGATCCGAAGCTGGCGCGTGATGTGGTTGCGCTGCTTGCCAGCCACCATGCGCAGGAAGATGACCGTTGGGGCCTTGATCATGGCGCTTGGTCCGTGCTGAAGCATCTCTATCCAGAAGCCGATGTGCCCGTGTTTCAGCTTTCGATTGATATGACCAAGCCACTGTCCTGGCATCTTGAAATCGGCAAGACGCTTGCCCAGTTGCGCGAGCGTGGCGTGTTGATCCTAGGGTCTGGCAACGTGGTGCATAATCTGCGCGCCATGCGGTTCGGCGGCAAAGCGCAGGATTTCGCTCTGGAATTTGATACGCTCTTTGCGGACAAGCTGTCCAATGGCGACTTCAAGGCACTTTCCGATCCTGAAGAGCTGGGAACCCTGCTGCAGTTCGCCCATCCGACCCTGGACCACTATCTGCCTGCGCTCACCATCGCCGGTGCTTCGGATAAAAAAGACGATCTGACCTTTATGACCGAGAGCATTGATCTTGGATCTGTTTCCATGCGGTCTTTCATCTTCCATAGCGCCTGACCAAAGAAGCCCGGACACCCGCAAGAAGACCAATATTCGCAAAAAAACACAACATAGACAAAGCGAAAAGAAAGAATAGGAGCCCCCATGCTGATCGATGGAACATGGACAAAAGACTGGCAGCCAGTGCAAAAATCCGACAAGGATGGACGCTTTGTGCGCCAGACCTCAAGCTTCCGAAACTGGATCACGCCAGATGGTGCTCCTGGTCCGACCGGAGAAGGGGGCTTTGAAGCGGAAGCCGGGCGCTATCGTCTTTATGTGGCGCTGATCTGCCCATGGGCTTGCCGCACTCTGATTGCCCGCAAGCTTAAGGGGTTGGAAGCGATTATTCCGATCACCGTGGTCAACCCCACCTTGACCGATCAGGGGTGGACCTTTGGCGGCTATCCCGGAGCTGAGGAAGACCCTCTTTTCGGTTCGACCTATCTTCACGAGCTATACACGCGCGCCGACCCGCATTTCACTGGTCGTGCAACGGTGCCAGCTCTGTGGGACATGAAGCGCAATGTCATGGTCAACAACGAGAGCGCGGATATCTTGAGAATGCTTGATACCGCCTTCGAGCATATGGTGCCCTCAGATTTGCGTCTTTATCCTGAAGACCTTCAGGAAGAAATCGATGCGCTCAATCCGGTGATCTATGAAAAGCTAAACAACGGGGTCTATAAAGCTGGTTTTGCGACAACCCAGCAGGCTTATGATGAAGCCGTTGATGGCGTGTTTGAAACGCTGGATAGTCTGGAAGCGCGTCTTGAGGGGGATTTCCTCTTTGGCAGCCGCCTAACCGAAACAGATATTCGCACGTTCGTGACCCTGATCCGCTTTGATGCGGCCTATCATGGTCTTTTCAAAACCAACCGCAAGCAGATCAGGGACTATCCAAGACTCTCTGCCTATATGGAACGGATCCTGCGACTGCCGGGCATCATTGATACCGTCAATATGGATCATATCACTCGCGGCTACTATTCCATCAAGGCTCTGAACCCGAACGGAATTCGCCCAACCGGCCCAGCTCATATAGAGGCGCTTCTGAGCTCTGCCTCGTAACTTGCAAGGCAGCCCCAAACAAAGTGCTGAAGCGATCAGTTGCGTCTGGACAAAGCAGGGTCCAGTGGTCATGATCGCTTCAGCCGTTCTGGCTATCTTTATCCATAAGCAAATTGATCAGAAAAAGTTTTGGGGCCGCAAGTGACTAAGAAGACGAGCATTGGCAATTATCTATTCATGCGTTTGAAGGAAATGGGTATCGGGCATATTTTTGGTGTGCCTGGCGACTTCACCTTACAGATGCTCGATCAGATCGACGAGGTGGAAGGGCTAAGCTTCGTTGGTAACTGCAATGAGCTCAATTCCGCCTATGCTGCCGATGGCTATGCCCGTCTCAACCGGATCTCGGCCATGATAACAACCTACGGGGTGGGGGATCTGTCTGCCCTTTGCGGGGTGGCCGGTGCCTGCGCAGAGAATGTGCCGATGGTTTTCATTTCTGGTGCGCCCCCTCTCTATGCCATGGAAGGACGCCTGCGCATTCACCATTCTCTGGCCGAAGGCAATTTCGACAATGTCATGAACAGCGTGCGCGAATTCACTGTGGCGCAAACCCGCCTGACACCAGCCAACGCGGCTTTTGAAATTGATCGCATTCTGAAGATCTGCTGGATTGAGCGCCAGCCGGTCTTCATCCAGATTCCGTCCAACATTTCCCATTTGATGATCGACGCACCGGATCGCCCTCTGGACTTGTCCATTCCGCAGAGCGATAGCGAGAGCCTTGAAAGTGCCCTTGCGTTGGTGCTCAGATGCTTGTCTCAGGCTGACCGCCCGGCCGTTTTGATTGACATGGATGTGGACCGCACCGGGTATAGTGATGCGCTGGCCCGTCTGGTGGAGAAATACAAGATCCCCTATGCGTCATTCCGGTCTGGCAAGGCCATTTTGAGCGAAGCTTCGCCCCTTTTTGCAGGCGTCTATAATGGCGCAGCCTCAGCGCCGCAAGTGCGTGATATCATTGAAAAGTCGGATTGTCTGTTCGTTACGGCGCCAAGCTTTGTGGAAGCCAGTACGCTGCAATTCATCGATCAGATGCCCGCTGAAACGGTCATCTCCATCAGAGGCCACAGTTCGACAATTGGCGGTGAAGTGTTTGAAGGGGTCATGGCAGGCGAACTGATTTCCCGCCTTGCCGATAGCATAGACGAGCGTGCTGCGCCGTCCGTAGCCTTACGATCCCAAACTTCTTTGCCTGTCGAGATTGATGCAGAGCAGCCTCTTTCGCAAAAGCGCTTTTGGCCCATCGTGAGCGATTTCTTTGAAGAAGGAGACGTGGTTTTGGCCGAAAATGGCACCTCGAATATCGCCATGACCGGGGTCAAACTGCCACAAGGCGTGAGCTATCTCTCGCAGATGGTATGGGGAGCGATCGGCTACACATTACCGGCCTTGCTAGGAACGATGCTAGCTAGGCCCGAACGTCGGCAGATCCTCTTTATCGGGGATGGCTCCTTCCAGCTCACTGCACAAGAGCTCTCGACCATTCTGCGTGAAGGGTTGAAGCCAATCATTTTTCTGATCAATAACCGTGGCTACACCATCGAGCGTTATATTCAGGGCATGAACGCCACGTACAATGATGTGGCCAATTGGAACTACACCGCGTTGATCAAGGCATTCGCGCCAGAGGCAGAGGCTTTTACGGCATCGGTAAAAACCGAAGGGGACCTAGCCAAAGCGCTTGAGCAATGCGAAAAAGTGGACTGCGCTTGCTTCATCGAGGTTCATCTCGACCCGTTTGATGCCCCCGAGCCGCTCAAGGTCTTCGGTCCGAAGACGGCTGAGCTGGACTATGGGCCTCGTCGTGGGCCACGCACATAAGGGCTGAGCCCTTATGCAGTCAAGGGGCGCACTGACGGGAAAAGAAGTCGTCAGACGAGCAGATTCTCGTGCCCCTTGGTGCTATCGACCAGTTTGGCTTTTTGCTCCAGACCATCATCTTTCGTCAATTCTGCAACATGCAGCAGGGTGGACATGATCCGCTCACGCTCATCTTCAGGCAATTCGAAATAGTGTCGGGCA
This sequence comes from uncultured Cohaesibacter sp., assembly GCF_963676485.1. Lineage (NCBI taxonomy): Bacteria > Pseudomonadati > Pseudomonadota > Alphaproteobacteria > Hyphomicrobiales > Cohaesibacteraceae > Cohaesibacter > uncultured Cohaesibacter sp. The sequence continues at coordinate 4,819,617 of NZ_OY781114.1, read as the reverse complement.
AATGTGTCTCCCAAAGGGGAAGGGGCCTGCTCCAGAAGCGCTTTGCCCGCATCGGTCAATTTGGAAATAACCACGCGACGATTGGTTTCTGGCCGGATGCGCTCAATGAGTCCCTTGGCGGCCAACTTGTCCAGAATACCCAGCACGGTGGGTGGCGACAGGTCGACCTGTTTTGAAATCGCGCTGCCGGTAGGGTCTCCCAAATCACGCACACAGCGCAGAATGATGAGTTGGGGCAGCGTTAGCCCGCTCTTTTTGTTCAAAAAGCGGGAATGGATATCGAGGGCTCTGGCAATCGTGCGGATTGATTTGAGCACGACACGCATTTCTTCATTGGGGGTCATCGTCATTATCTATTTTTTGTGATGGAACCAAATTTTGTCCAAACTGTTGTATATTAAAGATTAGTGTACTAATAATTACTAGTCAAACAATCAGAAGGAGAATGATAGAGCTTATGTGTGGTATTTGCGGCGAAGTCAGATTCGATGGATCCAGTCCTCAGGTAGAAAAAATCGAGTCTATGACAGACCGCCTGGCCTCGAGAGGGCCAGACGCATCAGGGACCTTTTTCAGAAACAACATGGGCATGGGGCACCGCCGATTAAAAATCATCGACCTGTCCGATGCATCAGCGCAGCCGTTTGTTGATCAATCGACCGGTCTTGCGATGGTGTTCAATGGCTGTATCTACAACTACCCGGAGTTGCGGTCCGAGCTTGAAGGCAAGGGGCACACGTTCAAATCCTCTGGCGATACCGAAGTCATTCTCAAGGCATGGGCCGAATGGGGCGAAGATGCCATTCCGCGTCTGCAGGGTATGTTTGCTTTTGTTATCCATGAAGAGCTGAGCGGGCGGACCATTCTGGTGCGCGACCGCTTTGGCATCAAGCCGCTCTATCTCAATGAAAGCGACAAGCACCTGCGCTTTGCCTCCTCGCTGCAGTCCATTCTGGCTGGTGGCGATGTGGATCGCTCGATCGACCGTGTGGCGCTTCATCATTACATGACATGGCATGCGGTGGTGCCGGCTCCGCACACCATCCTTGAAGGTGTGCGCAAGCTGCCGGCGGCAACCATCCGCATTGTCGAGGCCGATGGCTCCTCCAGCGAGAAACAATATTGGGTACCGACCTTCGAGCGTTCGCAGGAAGACGAAGATCGCAGCGAAGAGGAATGGTGCGACCTGTTGCTCGATAGTTTGCGTACCTCGGTGCAGCGCCGCATGGTCTGTGACGTGCCGGTCGGCGTGTTGCTCTCTGGTGGCGTTGATAGCTCGATGATCGTTGGCCTGCTGGCCGAGCAGGGACAGACAGGTCTTTCGACTTATTCGATTGGCTTTGAAGATGCCAATAACGAAAAGGGCAATGAGTTTGAATATTCAGACCTGATTGCCAAGCATTATGGCACCGACCATCACAAGATCCATATCCCGTCCAGCGAGATGATGGAAAATCTGCCCGGGGCCATCAAGGCAATGTCCGAGCCGATGGTTTCCTATGACAATATCGGCTTCTATCTGCTGAGCCGTGAGGTTGCCAAATCGATCAAGGTCGTGCAGTCGGGGCAGGGGGCAGACGAGGTCTTTGGGGGCTATCATTGGTATCCGCCGCTGCAGGCCACTTCCAGTCCGGTGGAAAGCTATGCACTGTCCTTCTTTGACCGGAACCACAAGACCATGGCCAGCCATCTCAATCCGGACTATCTGGCAGACAAGAATGCCAGCCTGTCCTTCGTTGCCGAGCATTTTGCCCGCCCGGGTGCGCCTGATCCTGTCGACAAGGCCCTGCGCCTTGATACCAACGTGATGCTGGTGGATGATCCGGTCAAGCGCGTGGACAATATGACCATGGCTTGGGGGCTTGAAGCGCGCGTGCCATTTCTTGATCATGAAGTGGTGGAACTGGCAGGCCGTATGCCGAGCCGTCACAAGCTCGCCCATGGCGGCAAGGGCGTGCTCAAGGAGGCTGCGCGCAAAGTCATCCCATCTGCGGTGATTGACAGGCCAAAGGGCTATTTCCCTGTTCCGGCGCTCAAATATATCGAGGGCCCCTATCTGGAAATGGTCAAGGATGCGCTGACCTCGCAGGAAGCAAGGGAACGCGGTATTTTCCAGCAATCCTATCTGGATACATTGTTCGAGGCACCCTCTGACCATATCACACCGCTGCGCGGTTCTGAGCTGTGGCAGGTTGCGCTTCTGGAAATGTGGTTGCAGGCACTGAAGGATTAGGATCATGTCTACTGATCGTGAAAAGTCCAAACCATTGGGGCAGCATCGTTTGCGCCGCATCCGGCAAGAGGGGATGAGTACACTCTACTCATCCCATGAACTCACTCACCAGAATGTCGCTCTGGATTGCGGCTGGGGGCGGTTGATTTTCGGCAATACATTTGCCTCCCCGGAGGATCTGATCAACGAAATGCGCAATGAGCGCCCGGACCAGAGAGATATCGCCTTTTATGTGCGTGATCCGCATGTGGTTTTGGCCCACGCTCCGCAGGAATATTTTCTCGATCCGTCCCATACTTATCGGTTGGACCTGTCGGTCTATCGTCCCGCACGCCAACGAAAGTCGACCTATCACATCCGCCGGCTTTCCACTGAGGCTGATGCCGAGTCAATCAACATCATTCTCGCCGAGCGGGGTATGGTGACAGTGCCGCCAGAATTTTTCTGGTCTCACAGGGATGCCGGAACCGTTACCATGCTGGTGGCCGAAGACGCTCAGACGGGCGAAATCCTGGGCTCCGTCATGGGGGTGGACCATTCCAAGGCCTTTGATGATCCAGACAATGGATCGTCACTTTGGTGTCTTGCTGTTTCGCCAAGTGCACCACATGCAGGATTGGGCGAATCTCTCGTGCGGCGCCTTGCCGAACAGTTCAAGGCGCGCGGTGCGTCTTTCATGGATCTTTCGGTGCTTCACAACAACGATCAGGCCATTGCGCTTTATGAAAAGCTTGGATTTCGTCGGGTCAATGTCTTTGCAGTCAAGCGCAAGAACGAGATCAACGAAAAGCTTTTTGTTGGCGAGCAAACGGAAACCGAGCTCAATCCCTATGCGCGGATCATCGTCAATGAAGCGCTGCGGCGCGGCATTCATGTGGAAGTGACGGATGCGGCCAACGGCTTTTTCCGCCTCAGCCATGGCGGACGCTCCGTGCGCTGCCGTGAGTCTCTGACGGATCTGACCAGCGCCGTTGCTATGTCCATTTGTGACGACAAGCGTATGACACGCAATGTGGTTGAAGCCGCAGGCGTGCGCGTCCCTGAGCAGCTTGAATATAGCGACAAAGCAGAGCTTGAGGACTTTTTGGAAAAGCATGGACAACTCGTTGTCAAACCGGCACGGGGAGAGCAGGGCAAAGGCATCTCCGTTGGTCTGACCAAGCCTGAAGAAGTGCTCGAAGCCATCGATAGAGCGGCGCAGGTTTGCGAAGATGTTCTGCTGGAAGAATGCTATCAGGGCCATGATCTGCGGCTTGTTGTCATCGACGACAAAATCGTCGCAGCGGCCCTGCGTCTGCCTGCTCGTGTGATCGGTGATGGACGCAGCACGGTGGACCAGTTGATCGAGAAGCAGAGCCGTAGACGATCCGCAGCCACCGGTGGAGAGAGCGTCATTCCAAAGGATGCTGAAACGGAACGCTGTGTTGCCACTGCGGGCTACAAGATGGAGTCCATCCTTGAGGCCGGTGTGGAACTTATGGTGCGCAAAACGGCCAATCTGCATACAGGCGGTACGATTGTTGATGTAACTGAAGAGGTGCATCCGCAGCTTGTATATGCCGCTATCCAGGCTGCGAAAGCCATTGATATACCCGTAACGGGTATTGACTTTATGGTCAAAGATCACAGACAACCGGATTACGTATTCATTGAAGCCAATGAACGGCCGGGCCTTGCCAACCATGAGCCTCAGCCGACAGCGGAGCGTTTTGTCGATCTTCTTTTCCCAAGGTCCATGCCCGCATCTGCGCGACAGGAGCTTCAGAATCGAGAAACAAACTCAACCTGATTGATGGTTTGAGCAATGGAAAGAGTGTGAACGATGACAATGCTGGCGATTGACACGGAATATCTGCAGAAGACCCTTGATACGCTTTTGTCCATCCCCAGTCCAACCGGATATACCGACCCGATCGTCCGTTTTGTGACAAGCGAGTTGAAGGAATTGGGGCTTGAGGCCTCTCTTACCCGACGCGGTGCAATTTGTGCCATACGGCAGGGATCAAGGCGCAAAGGGGCGCGCGCCATCGTTACGCATCTGGACACGTTGGGGGCACAGGTCAAGGCTCTCAAGGAGAATGGTCGACTGGCGCTTGTGCCGGTTGGCCACTGGTCCGCGCGCTTTGCTGAAGGGGCCCGCGCAACCATCTTTTCCGAAGAGGGGGCATATCGCGGAACCATCCTGCCGCTCAAGGCTTCAGGCCATACCTTTAATGAGGAAGTTGATACTGCCCCCATCGGCTGGGACCATGTGGAGCTGCGTGTCGATGCTCTGGCTCGCAATTTCGAGGATTTCGAGCGGTTGGGCATTGAGGTTGGTGATATCGTTGCCATAGATCCGCAAACCGAATTCATCGACAATGGATTTATCGTTTCGCGCCATCTGGACAACAAGGCTGGTGTCGCTGTGGCGCTTACCGCGCTTAAGGCTATGCAGGATGTGCGTCAGGAGACGCCGGTTGATATCCATTTCCTTTTCACCATAGCCGAGGAAGTCGGGGTTGGGGCATCGTCGGTTTTGACACCCGAAGTCGCGTCCATGATCTCCGTTGACAACGGCACCTCCGCTCCGGGGCAGAACTCCTCCGAATTTGGTGTCACCATCGCCATGGCAGATCAGACAGGACCGTTTGATTATCATCTCAATCGCAAGCTGGTCAGTTTGTGCAAGGAAAATGATATTCGTTATCAGAAGGATATCTTCAAATATTACCGCTCGGATTCGGCCAGCGCCATAGAAGCCGGAGCCGATGTGCGTACCGCCCTTATCACGTTCGGGGTGGACGCGTCCCATGGTTATGAGCGCATCCATATGCATGCCCTGCGTTCCCTCTCCGAGCTGATCACGGCATATGTAAGCAGCGACGTTGAAATCCAGAGAGATTTCGAGCCGACCACCGAAGGGATCGTCGGTTTTACCAAACAGCCGGTTGATGAGGCAGAACAGTATCTCACCAAGGATGCTGTCAATGACGATCTGGGCCCTCAAGCCTGAGCGGGGCCTTAGTCAAATACCATACGCGGGAAATAGAAGGACACCACCCAGTTTGGGGCGTCTACAACTTCGCTAACGCGCAAATCACCGCACACTGAGCAGAGCATGTAGGCGTCAACGGCTGACATGCCATGCTCGGCTGTGATCAGCTCGATCATTCCCGCAACAGCGTCTCGGGCGCCGCTCATCAGGTCGGGCCCCACGCCGGTTGTAACCTCGTAGCCTTTGGCATCCAGATGATTGGAAACCGGACCGGGAGTGGTGAACCGTGGCATTTTGAGCGTTGATTGCTTGATGAGATCGAAGGTCAGGACGATATTCATCGGGCTTTCAATCGCCGTGCCGCATACCTCGCCATCGCCCTGCGCTGCATGGGTGTCTCCAACAGAGAAGAGTGCGCCTTCCACTTCCACCGGCAGATACAATACACTCCCGGCGCTGAGATCCTTGATATCCATATTGCCGCCAACCCGGCGTGGCGGAATGATATCATGTCTGCCCTTTGTTGCCGGAGCATTGCCCATGGTGCCGGCAAAGGGCTTTAGTGGAACACGGGCGTTGGGCGCATAAAGAGCAGGGCTCAAACCTTCCGCATCATAGTTCCAGATATGCAGGGCTGGTTCGGTGAATTGATCAGCCAGCAGGCCAAAGCCGGGAATATTGGCAGTCCAGCCAAAGCCGGATGGAACGAATTGTTCGATTGTAACCTTGAGAATGTCACCAGCTTCGGCTCCTTCAATATAAACCGGTCCCGTCACCGGATTGACCTTGGAGGCATCACGCGCCATGAGATCGGCAACTGTGCTGGAGCGGATGATTTGTCCGGCGGATGCATCAATACAGGTGAATTCAGCAGTTTGCCCCGGCATGATGCGCTCCACAGGCTCAATGGCATTGTCCCAGCCATAATGATGATGCGCCGCGTGGATGGTATAGTCGCAGAATTGGCACATATGCTAATCCTTCTCGGTTATGAGGCGAACGATCATGTTGAGCATCAGCTGTGCTCCCTTTTCGATGTCCGTCCATTCTGTCCATTCTTGCGGCGCGTGGCTAACGCCATTGCGGCTGGGTACGAAGATCAGGCCGGAAGGGCAAAATGCCTGCATTGTCTGCGCATCGTGGCCCGCTCCCGATGGCATGACAGTATAGGAAAGTGTCCGTTTTTTGGCCTCTTCCACAAAAGCTTGGCGGATTGTCGCATCCAGCTCCTGTGGAGGCAGATAGCTGCGCTCGGTGATAGTGAAGGAAAGGCGGTTGCGTTCTGCGACGGTTTCGACAACTGTTTCGATGGCCTTGCGTAAGCTGGCCATGACTTCGGCGGACGTGTCGCGAATGATAATGGTGAAATCGGCCTCGCCGGGAATCGTATGGGGAAAGTTCGGCTTGATGTCGACTTTGCCAATCGTGATCCGTGATTGATCGCCTCCCAGCCTATCAATCACGCCGGAAATCGCGGCTCCGATTGTGGCAAGACCGGTAAAGGCATCTGCACGCAAATGCATAGGGGTCGTGCCCGAGTGGTTGGCTTCCCCCTTCAGATTGACACCAAGCACGAGAACACCCGAGATCCCTTCAACGATACCAACTGAAAGCTTTTCGCTTTCCAGCACAGGGCCTTGCTCGATATGCAGCTCCAGAAAGGAGCGAATGCTGCCCTTTTGCCAAGCGGCATCTGCAAGAGCCTCCGGAGCATAGCCTTGGGCTGTCATGGCTTCTCGGAGCGTGACGCCTTCGGCATCGGTTGCCGTTTCAACCCAGCCGGGGGGCAGCTGACCGCTGATCGTCTGTGAACCGAGCATACCGCCGAACCGGCCTTCTTCTTCCGAGGTGGCCACGACGACAAGCGGTATGGTCGGCTTTATGCCCGCATCCTTGATGCTGCGGGCGCATTCCAGCGCGACTGCCACCCCCAACGCACCGTCAAAGGCGCCCCCTTCCGGCACTGTGTCCAGATGCGATCCTGCCATGATGCATGGTTTGTCTGCATCTCCCAACCGACCGAAAAGATTGCCCGCGGCGTCCGCGTGGACCGTGAGGCCAGCTTCCGTCATTTGTTCGGTGAACCATTTGCGCACGGATAAATCCGACTGAGAAAAACCGATGCGGTTATAGCCGCCAGTTTCCACATTAAGCCCGAATTTGTTGATGCTGTCGAAGAGGCGTTTCAGGCGCTCGGAGTTGATCGTGGGGGAGATGTCAGACATGCCAGCCTCTCTTCTGTTTGCAGTTTGTCCAAATTGAAAGTCTTGACTGCACAATTTGAACGAGTTTGCATAAATTATAATCAATTGTCGAAGTGATCCTAATTTATCATAATCAATGCTTGAAAAATAAACAATTCTAAGCCCTAATTGGTAAAGCATATTTAAGAGGGAGAACGTCATGAAACGATTGCTAGCCGCAGCACTCGCCGCGGCCTCATTGCTGTTTGCCTCTCCGGGCTATACGCAAACTCCACCCAATGTATTGATTGTTGGACAAATTGCAGAACCAAAATCCCTTGATCCTGCCGCCGATACAGCAGTCAATGATTTTCGTATTCTGGTCAATATGTATGATGGTCTGGTGCGCTATAAGGATGGCACGCTCGAAGTAGAGCCATCTCTGGCCAAAAGCTGGACAATTTCTGAAGACGGAATGACCTACACCTTCAAATTGCGTGATGGTGTCAAATTCCACGATGGAGCGGACTTCAATGCAGAAGCGGTGAAGTTCAATTTCGATCGCATGCTCAAGGACGATCACCCTTATCATGATACTGGGCCGTTCCCGCTCGCTTTCTTTTTCTCTTCGGTCAAGGACGTGACCGCTGTTGATCCGCTAACCGTCAAGTTCGAGCTGAACGCACCCTATGCGCCATTCCTTTCCAACCTTGCTTACCCGACAGGCCTGATTATTTCGCCGGCTGCGGTCAAGGAATATGGCAAGGACGTGGGGCGTCACCCAGCCGGTACCGGCGCTTACAAGTTCGCCGAATGGGAATCCAACGCCAAGGTCGTTTTGGAAAAGAATGCCGACTATTGGGATGGAGCCCCAGCGCTTGAGGCTGTCATCTATCGCCCCATCACGGATGCCAATACACGCGTTGCGGAAATGCTTGCAGGAGGCCTGGATGTGATGGTCGAGGTGCCACCTGATAACCTGGCCCAGTTCCGCGACAATGATGCCTTTGCCGTGTATGAGCAGGCAGGCCCGCATCTGTGGTTCCTAATCCTCAATGCCAAGGAAGGGCCGTTTGCGAAAAAGGAAATTCGTCAGGCCGCCAACTATGCCATCAACAAGACCGCGCTGGTTGACAATATCCTTCAAGGCACGGCTGAAGTGGCTGCTGGCCCGACACCTCCGGCCTTTGCATGGGCGTATGACGATACGCTTGAGCCCTATCCTTACGATCCCGAAAAAGCCAAATCCATGCTCAAAGAGGCTGGTTATGATGGCTCTGAAGTGACCTTCTATGTCACCGAAGGTGGCTCCGGCATGCTTGACCCGACAGCCATGGGCACAGCCATACAGGCCGACCTTGAAGCCGTGGGCATGAAGGTGAAGATCGAGACCTACGAATGGAACACCTTCCTTGGCAAGGTGAATCCGGGCCTTGAAGGCAAAGCAGACATGGCTGAAATGGCATGGATGACCAACGATCCAGATACTCTGCCGTTCCTTGCTTTGCGCACGGAAGCCTTCCCTGACAAAGGTGGGTTCAACTCTGGCTATTATTCCAACCCGAAAGTGGACGAACTGCTCGAAGCCGCACGCACCTCCACCTCGCAGGAAGAGCGCGCCAAGCTCTATAAGGAAATGCAGCAGATCGTTTATGACGATGCCCCATGGGTCTTCGTGGCCAACTGGAAACAGAATGCTGTAACCAGCGCCGCAGTTGAAAATTTCAAGCTGCAGCCATCCTTCTTCCTGATGCTACAGGATGTGGCCAAGCCATGAGAGCTCCGGTTCCCCCTTCTTCAACATATGGCCAAGGGGGAGCCATAATCTGACCAACGCCGATCCGCTGTCCCGCATTTCGATCCCTGTCTTTCCAATTTGACGACAGGGCGGGACGGCCATTTTCAAAAACTCGGAGTAGGGCCATGGGTGCCTATATCGCAAAGAGACTGCTTGCGGCGATTCCGGTTCTATTCGGATTATCCATTATTGTTTTCATCATCATGGCGCTGATCCCCGGCGATCCCGCTCTGGCGATCCTTGGCTCATTTGCCACGCCTGAGAATGTTGCCAAACTCAATCAGGATCTGGGTCTCGACAAGCCGATGGTGCAGCAATATTTCATCTGGCTGGGCAACATGCTTCAGGGGGATTTGGGCCGCTCCTACACGCTCAACCGGCCCGTTCTTGACGAAGTGCTGGAGCGTTTTTCCGCGACCCTCATTCTGGCAGGACCCGCGCTTGTGCTTTGTTCCATTTTCGGCCTGCTGGCTGGTGTCATATCGGCGGTGAAGCAATATAGCTGGGCCGACAAGGGGCTCACCTTCACGGTACTCATCGGTATTTCCATGCCATCCTTCTGGCTAGGGTTGCTCCTGATTTTCTCTTTTGCCGTCAAATGGCGCCTGTTTCCGCCAAGCGGTATGTATGCGATCTATGGCGGCGGCGATCTGCCCGACCTGATCCATCATTTAACGCTGCCAGCCATCACTTTGGCGGTGGTTGCCACAGGTGTTATAGCGCGCCTCACACGGACTTCCATGCTCGAAGTGCAGCGGCAGGACTATATCCGCACAGCGCGCGCCAAGGGCATCAAGGAACAGCGCGTCATTTATGTCCATGCCTTCAAAGCCGCTATGGTCAGTGTAATTCCGGTGATCGGCATTCAGGCCGGTTTCGTGCTCGGCGGCGCGGTCTATATCGAAACGGTGTTTCAATGGCCGGGCATCGGCTCCATGCTGGTCAAGGCTATTTCCACGCGCGATCTGTTGCTGGTGCAGGGTGGGGTGCTTGTTGTCGCCGCTGCCTATGTGCTGTTCAATCTGCTGGTCGATGTCATCCAGTCCATTCTTGATCCGAGGTTGCGCTGATGTCTGACACCACGATCCAAACGCCCACCAAAAAGAAGAAATCTGGCGGCAGACCAAGCACATTGCGTCTGTTGCTCAATAACACGCTGGCAACTGCCGGTCTCATTGTGCTGGCGCTCGTCTTTGTCATCGCATTGGTCGCGCCCCTGTTGCCGTTGGTCAATCCAGATGTGACCGAACCGGCCAACCGCTTGCAGCCGCTTTTTGCCGATGGCCATCTGCTGGGTACCGATGCGCTCGGGCGAGACATCCTTTCTCGTTTGATCTGGGGCACAAGGGTTAGTCTTGCGGTGGGTGTATCCGCCACTTTGATTGCCGCCTTCATCGGCTCGATGATTGGGCTAGTTGCCGGTTATGTGGGGGGGCGTACGGATAACCTGCTGATGCGCGGCATCGACATGATCATGGCCTTCCCCTATATCCTTCTGGCGCTTGCCATCGTGGCTGCGCTGGGGCCTGGGCTGCTCAATGCGCTTTATGCCATCGCCATCGTCAATATTCCTTTCTTTGCCCGCAATATCAGAGGCATTACGGTCGGGCTTTCCCGCCGTGAGTTCGTCGATGCAGCGAAGCTTTCTGGCAAGTCGAATGCGGCGATCCTGTTCGGGGAAATCCTGCCCAATGTGCTGCCGGTGATTATCATCACCATGTCCACCACCATTGGCTGGATGATCCTTGAAACCGCCGGCCTTTCCTTCCTTGGTCTTGGGGCACAGCCTCCACAGGCCGATCTGGGCTCCATGCTGGGGGATGGACGCAAGATCCTTTTCACAGCGCCGCACGTATCCATCATTCCCGGTGTGATGATCTTCATTCTCGTGATGAGCATCAACCTGCTGGGGGATGGGGTGCGCGATGTGCTTGATCCTCGCTTGAAATCCGGCGCATTGGCCCGACCGGTCATGCGGACCGCCGTCATGCGCGACCATGTGCCTGAGATTGCCCCCACGGAAGACGCCACCCTCGATATGCGGGGGCTTAAAACCGAATTTCACGTCGGCTCGGATGTATACAAGGCCGTCGGCGGGGTTGATCTCAGGGTGCGGCAAGGAGAATGCCTTGGACTGGTGGGGGAATCCGGCTCGGGAAAATCCGTTACCGCCATGTCCATCATGGGCCTGGTGCCGACGCCTCCGGGGCGTATCGTGGGCGGTGCTGCGCTGCTCGAAGGCGAGGATCTGTTTGCCAAGAGCGACGAAGAAATCCGCCTGTTGCGCGGGCTTGCGGTCAGTCATGTCTTTCAGGATCCGCTCTCTACGCTACATCCGCTCTTCACCATTGGCGATCAATTGGTCGAGGCCATCCGCGCGCATCAGGTGATTTCTCATAAGGATGCCATGGCAAGGGCCGAGGAGTTGCTAAAGACCGTACGTATTCCGAACTCTTCAGAGCGTTTGAAGGTCTATCCGCATGAATTGTCCGGCGGCATGCGCCAGCGCGTTTGTATTGCCATGGCTCTCGCCAATGACGTCAAGCTGATCATTGCTGATGAACCAACCACCGCGCTTGATGTGACGGTACAAGCACAGGTGCTTTCATTGCTGAACAAATTGCGGCAAGAGCGCAACGTCGGAATTTTGTTCATCACTCATGATTTTGGTGTTGTTTCCACCATGTGCGACAGGACTGCCGTCATGTATGGCGGCAAGATCGTGGAAACGGGCACGACCGAGGAAATCCTCTCAGCTCCTGCCCATCCTTATACCGAGAAGCTCATTGCTTGTGTGCCTGTTCTGGGCGAGCCGAACCGCCGTCTTGATGCCATAGAGGGACGCCCACCTGTGGTCAATGCATTGCCGGAAGGGTGTGCCTTTGCCGAGCGCTGTCCCTATGCCAAGGATGCCTGCTCCAAGGGCGATCTGGCTTTGACGGCTATGGGAGAGGGCCGTTCGGTGCGGTGCCTCTATCCGGTGTCGAATGGCAATATAGATCAAGGAGATGCTGATGTCTGAGAATATGACCATGGACCAAGCCGATGCGCTTCTCGAAATCAGCAATACCAGCCGTCTGTTTGGTGGGGGCAAGAGCCTGTTCGGCAAAGCCCTGCCTGCCGTTCATGCTGTGCAGAATGTCAATATCTCCGTCCGCAAGGGGGAAACACTTGGCATCGTGGGCGAATCCGGCTGCGGGAAGTCGACGCTTGCCCGTCTGGTGGTTGGTCTGGACCTGCCCACTGAAGGCACCATCACTTTTGATGGCAAGGATATGGCGGCCGAGGTCAAGAGAGATCATCGGCAAATGGCCCGCAAGGTGCAATATGTGTTTCAGGACCCTGTTGCCTCGCTTAATCCGCGCAAGAGGATCCGAACCATTCTGGAAGCGCCATTGATCCAGCTCTTGAAGCTGAATAAGGAGGAGAGGGAAAAACGACTTGTCGAGCTGATGGAAGCCGTCAATCTTGCGCCAGAATTCCTGGATCGTTATCCGCATGAATTCTCCGGCGGTCAAGCTCAGCGGATCGGTATCGCCCGAGCCCTTGCGGCAGACCCCGAACTGATTGTGCTTGATGAGCCGGTTTCTGCGCTGGATGTATCCGTTCAGGCCCAAGTGCTGAATATTCTTGATGATCTGAAAGAAAAATTCGGATTGACCTATATTTTCATCAGCCACGATTTATCGGTTGTCGAGAGCATAAGTGACCGCGTTGCTGTGATGTATTTCGGGCGCATGGTGGAGTTGGGAGACGCTGTCGATGTCTTTGCCGAGGCGCATCATCCCTATTCGCGCCTGTTGCTTCAATCCGCGCCAGTGCCGGGGCGCAAGTCGATGCTGCCGGAAGATGCCAACACCGAATTGCCCGACCCCTACAACCCGCCGCCGGGCTGCGCCTTTTATGCGCGCTGTTCAAGGCGGCTGGATATGTGCACAAACAAGGAGCCAAAACTTGACGCAGCGGGCAAAAAGGCCGATCACCTCAGCGCCTGTTTCAATCCGGAGATCAAAGACTAGATGTCTATCGAAGACGATCTGGGGCGGAAAGCCGTTTCGCCTCATAACAGCCTGTCTGGCCGGCGTCGCAAACGCCCCGATGTGATTGCTGACAAGGTGAGGGACCAGATCGTGACAGCCGATCTTCGGGTTGGGGATCGTATTCCGGCAGACTGGGTGATGCCCGAGACCCTGAATGCGTCAAGAGGCACCGTGAGAGAGGCGCTGAAGATCCTTGAGATCGAGGGGTTGATCGTCAGCAAGACAGGGCCGGGGGGCGGATTGTTCGTTTCTTCCATCGATCCGGATGATGCCATCCGTTTTCTGGACAATCTTTTCCTCTCCGAACCACCCTCGATTTCTGACATTTATGCCTTGCGCAAACAGTTAGAGCCCGAATTGGCCGCGGGTCTGGCTGGAACCCTGTCCCCGGAACAATTCGTTCATCTGCAATCCTTGATCTATCTTTATCAGGATGAGCCCGTGTCGGCCGAAGACGAGTATCGTCAGCGCTTGGCCGAACTGGATTTCCATTCCGGCTTGGCCAATCTCAGCAGAAACCGCTTGCTGGGCTTCGTCTGCCGTTTCTTGCACAGCCTGCTGCAGGATAAGTCCGAATGCCGCGCCATCTATTCAGAGCCCACCCCCTGGGTGCAGCGGGAAACGGGCGTCAATTATCAGGTCAAGCTTCTGCGTGCGCTCAAGTTGGGCGATGCAACATTGGCCAGCACCATCATGCGCGAGCATATGATTGAGGCCGAGAAATTCATGATTGAACGGGCGGTGCTGTTGCGCAAATGATGCGGGAAGACAATCCACCCGCAAAATCGCCATGCAGCTCAGCCTAGTCGGCAAGGATTTCGAACAGACCGGCAGCCCCCTGGCCGCCACCAATGCACATGCTTGTCACGCCATATCTGGCACCACGACGCCGCCCCTCTATCAGAAGATGCCCCGCCATACGCGCTCCGGACATGCCATAGGGGTGACCAATGGAGATGGCGCCGCCGTTGACATTCAGCTTTTCGTTGTCGATGCCCAGACTGTCGCGGCAATAGAGAAGCTGGGAGGCAAAGGCCTCATTGATTTCCCATAGGTCGATATCATCGACTTTCAGGCCATTGCGGGCCAGCAATTTCGGGATCGCACGCACGGGGCCGATGCCCATCTCTTCCGCAGCGCAGCCTGCGACGGCGAAGCCACGGAAAATGCCAAGTGGTTTGAGGCCGCGCCGTTTGGCCTCTTCAGCTTCCATGAGGACACAAGCCGCAGCACCATCAGAGAGCTGACTGGCATTGCCGGCCGTAATGCTTTTATCCGCACCCAGAACAGGCTTGAGACGCGCAAGGCCTTGGGCGGTCGTTTGCGGCCGGTTGCATTCATCTTGCGTAAGAGTGACGCGCTCTTCCTGATAAAGGCCCGTTTCCTTGTCTTTTGAGAGTTTTGCCGCTTCTACCGGGATGATCTCTTCATCAAAGCGCCCGTCTTTCTGCGCTTGTGCTGTTCGTTGTTGGCTCTGCAAGGCATAGGCATCCTGCGCTTCACGCGTGATGCCATAACGCTCGGCAACCAGTTCGGCGGTTTCAATCATCGACATGTAATAGCTGTCGCGTACATTGGGATCGCGATAGCGATGCTGGTTCCAATATTGCTCCAACTGTACCAGAGAAATGCTGTCCAGCCCGCCGCCGATCGCGACATCCACCCCCTCATTGATGATCATATGCGCTGCAATGGCTATGGCGTTGAGGCCCGAAGCACATTGCCGGTCAATCGTCGATCCGGCTACCGTGTCGGGCAATCCGGCTGCGAGCACGATATGACGGCCGACATTGATGCCGGTGCTGCCTTGGGTCAGGGCCGATCCGAAGGTGATTTCCTCCAGTGCGTCCCCTTCAAGAGACGCGCGCTCCATGGCAGCTTTCACCGCATGGGCTGCAAGGCTTGGTCCTTCCAGATTGTTGAATGCGCCACGATAAGCCTTGCCTATGGGAGTGCGGGCGGTTGAAACAATCACGGCTTGGCGCATTTTCGTCTCCTTGGGCGGTGCTTAATCACCCGCTTTGGGGGGGGGAAGGGCAACGCCTTGTTCTATGATCGGCAGTGGTGCCAGCGATCAGGCCGCTGACCTTGGTTATCGAGCTTCCAATCCGCACCAGTCGGCGATGAACAATGCTGTTGCCTTGGTCACCCGCTTGATGCTTTCCAGCGACACGCGCTCGTTGAAGCCATGAATGGCTTCCGCATGCGGACCATAAACGAGCGCCGGTGTGTCGGCATAGAGCCCGAAGAAACGCGTGTCCGTGGTGCAAGTGATCGCCATCTGCTCAAGATCCTTTTCATTGACCGCCTTGTGGGCTGCGCCGAGGGCCTTGATTGCGCTGGATGCCGGTTCACTCTTGTCGTCAGACAATGCATATCCTTCAGCCATGAATCCGTGGTAAACAACCTTTGGTATATTATGTCGCAGGAAGCTGTTTTCTTCAGCCGCTTGCAACAATGTGGCCTCGATATCGGAGCGGGCGGCCATAATGTCTTGACCGGGGAAGACCCCCATGCGCACGTCAAACACACACCATGCCGGAACAGAGCTGGCCCAATCGCCGCCAACGATCTTGCCGACATTGAGGTTGAGGGCGTGATCATGATGGGCAAAAGCATGATGCCGGTGTTCTGGGGCATTCCAGCGTTTTTCGAGCGTGTGTAGAGCGTTGATCAATGGAACGGCTGCTTCAATGGCATTGGCCCCGTCGCCCGCATAGGCCACGTGGGTGGGCAGGCCCTGCAGATGAACCTGAAACCAGATGACGCCCGTCTGGGCTTTGACCAGCGTTTCATCGAAAGGTTCGGGGATGAGCACCGCGTCGGCCTTGTAGCCCCGCTGTAGGCAGGCGAGCGCGCCGTTGCCTGTGCATTCCTCTTCCACCACCGATTGGAAGAACACATCTGCAGCAGGAGCAAAACCGGCTGAACGCAGGGCATCAAGAGCAAACAGATTGGCCACCAATCCGGCTTTCATGTCGCCTGCGCCACGGCCATAAAGCCAATCGCCCTCTATTCTGGGCGAGAAGGGCGGTGTATCCCACATATCAAGCGGTCCGGCGGGCACCACATCGATATGACCGTTGAGGATCAGGGAGCGGCCCTTGCTGGTCTGGCTCTTGTGGGTGCCGACCACATTGACCGCATCATCATAGGTGCCGATGACGGGGGAAAAGCCGGGAAGATGGCGGATATCCTCGACATCGATCTGCCAGCGATCCACCTCATAGCCGCGGTCTGACAAGGCATCTGCCATGTAGGCTTGAGCTGATTGTTCCTGACCGCGGGTGGAAGGATGACGGACCAGTTCGGATAGAAAATCTGTCTGCTTGTCAAAGTTGGCTTCAACTGCGGAAAGAATGTTGAGTGCAATGTCCTTTTCCATTGTCGCTCCCTCCAATATCTAGAATGCTCGGATCAGAAGGTGGGTATGTCACCTTCGGGCATGATCAGCGGCGCACCCGTCGCTGCAATGACGTCACCACGCGTGACGCCTTCGGCCAGTTCTCTAAGGGCAAAGCCCTTCTGGGTGACATCTACAACGGCCATATCGGTGAAAATGCGTTCAACCGATCCCTTGGCTGTCAAAGGCAGGGAACAGCGCTCAAGAAGCTTGGGGTTGCCCTTACGGTCTGTATGGGTGGTCAGCACCATGACATGGGCGGCCTTCTGCGCCAGTTCGATGCCGCCGCCAACGCCGGGCGAAAATTTACCCGGAATTTTCCAGTTGGCCAGATCGCCATTCTGTGCGACCTCAAAAGCCCCCAGCATGGTAAGGTCCAGCCTGCCGGACCGTACAATGGCAAAGGATACCGCGCTATCGATGAAAGCCCCGCCGGGCAGGGCGCTGATATAAGCCCCGCCAGCGTCGATCAGGTCTTTGTCCGCGTGATCATAGTCCTGCGTTGGGCCAACACCCACCAGACCATTTTCCGTATGCAGCCCCACCTCCATATCCGAAGAGAGGAAATTGACAACACGCGTTGGCAAACCGATTCCGAGATTGACCAGCATACCCGGCTCAATCGCGCGGGCGGCGCGAGCAACCATTCTTTGTCTAGCGTCGGACAATGGCATATTCCTTGTGCAAGTCCTTGAGGGCAACCACGTGGTCAACAAAGGGTCCGGGCGTGTGGATCGCATCGGGATCAAGAGCGCCAATAGGCAGACTATTCTGGCTTTCGGCAATAACGCAATCGGCCGCCATCGCCATCAAGGGGTTGAAATTGCGTGCAGTTTTGGCAAAGCACAAATTGCCGTAAGCGTCGCACTGTTCAGCATGCACCAGCGCCACATCCGTGCGTAGGGCTGTTTCCAATATATAATCCGTGCCCTCAACAGAGACGATCTGCTTGCCCTCAGCAAGCTCCGTGCCGATGCCTATGTCCGAGATGAAACCGGCCAGACCGGCGCCGCCGGCCCGTATGCGTTCGGCCAGAATGCCCTGAGCGCAAAATTCCACTTCCAGAGCGCCGCTATTCATCATCTCGATGGCATGGCCATTGAGCCCAAGATGGGTGACGATCAGCTTGCTCACCTGCCCGGAGGCAAGGAGGTGGTCAATGCCCATTCCCGCCTCATTGGCGTCATTCTTGACGAGGGTCAGATTTTTCTGGCCCTGCCGCACCAACTCGGCAATCAGGTTGAAGGGCGTGCCCGGCACGCCGAATCCGCCCACCATGATGGAAGCGCCGTCGCTGATCTGGGCGACGGCTTCTTCAATGGAGCGCTCTTTTTGAGGCAGTTTCATGAGGCATTCACTGGCAGGTCGAATTTGGCCGCAAGAGCATCAAGGCTCTCGATGAGGATGGCCATGATCTCGTCAATCTGCGCTTCATTGACAATCATGGCAGGAGCAACGAGGAAATGGTCTCCTTCAACCCCGCCGCGCGTGCGGCGCGAATAGATGATGAGCCCCCGTTCGTAAGCCAGTTCGACCAGTTCGAGATAACAATTATACTCCTTGGGCAACGGCGTCATGCTTTCCTTGTCGCTGACAAGCTCGAACGCCAGCAGCAAGCCCTTGCCGCGGACATCGCCAATGAACGGATAGCGCTCCATCAGGCCCTCAAGACGCGACTTGAGAAGGGCACCCATGGCGGCGCAATTGTCGATGAGGTTGAGGCGATCAATTTCCTTGAGCACGGCAACACCGGCCGCACAGGCAAGCGGATTGCCTGCATAGGTGTAGCCATGCAGGAAGCCGCCGGCGTCGAGCAACGCTTCGACCATGGTTTCGCGGGCAACCACAGCTCCAAGCGGCGCGTAGCCGGCGGCAAAGCCTTTGGACATCGCCACGATGTCCGGTTCAATATCCCAGTGATTGGCAGCAAGGAAGGAGCCTGTGCGGCCAACGCCGGTCATGACTTCGTCATAGATGAGTAGAATGCCAAATTCCTTGCAGATCTCGGCAATGCGTCCATAGTAGCTATCCGGGGCCACCAAGGCGCCGGTAGAGGCACCGCCGATCGGCTCCATGATAAAGGCCAAAACGCTTTCCGGGCCCTGCTTGATGATCTCGTCGCGCAGCAATTCAGCATATTTCAGGCCGCGCTGTTCATCGCTCAGGTTGTCGCGATCCAGATAGCAGGCCGGGGCCGCGATCTTGGGCATATCCCGCATCATCGGGTCAAACGGGCGAGCGAGCGGATCATAGCCGGTCAGGGCCAGTGCCCCGAAGGTGCTGCCATGATAAGACGGGAATCGGGAAATGACCTTCCAGCGGCTGGATTGTCCTTGCGTGATGGCATATTGGCGCGCCAGCTTGATAGCGCTTTCCACCGCTTCCGAGCCACCGGAAACAAAGAACACACGGTCCAGATTGCCCGGCATACGCTCTGCCACCATGGTGGCAAGATCTTCTGATGGTTCTGTGCGGAAATGCAGACGATAGCCAAAGGTGGACTTGTCCATCTGCGCTTTCATCGCCGCGAGCACATTGGGGTTGGAGTGCCCGATATTGGAAACCATCGCGCCGGAAGAGCCATCGATATAGCGTTTTCCGGATTGGTCATACATATAGATCCCTTCTGCACGGTCCAGAAATGGCCTTGGAGCGCGGGATTGATAGAAGAGATTAGACGTCTTGTTGCTCATTTTGCGCCTTCGAGATGCTTTCTAAGGAAATTCTTTGTTCTGTCTTGTATCGGGTTATGGAAGACGACCTCGGGGGGGCCTTCCTCGACGACTACTCCGCCATCCATGAACAGAACCCGATCGCACACGCTCTCGGCAAATCCCATTTCGTGGGTGACGATGATCATGGTCATGGCTTCCTCAGCCAACATTTTCATGACCTGGTTGACCTCTTCGACCAGTTCCGGGTCAAGCGCTGACGTTGCTTCGTCAAACAGCATCAGTTTGGGTTTCATGGCGAGCGCCCGCGCAATGGCAACGCGCTGCTTCTGGCCGCCAGACAATTGCGATGGGTGATAATCGATCCGGTCGATGAGCCCCACATGCTCGAGCTGTTGCTCGGCGAGCACATTGGCTTCATCATCGGAGACCCCCTTGAGCAGCTTGGGCGCCAGCGTGATATTTTCCCGTACAGTCAGATGGGGGAACAGGTTGAAATGCTGGAATACCATGCCGATCTGTTGGCGTACGTGATTGATATGCTTTTCATATTGGGCATGCGGCAGCAGTTTGTTGACCTGTTCGCCATCCAGCCAGACTTCGCCGGAAGTCAGCGGGTCAAGATCGTTGATGGCGCGCAGAAGGGTTGATTTGCCCGAACCGCTGGGGCCGATGATGGCAACAATCTGCTGCTGTTCGACCTGCAGGCTGATATCCTTGAGAACTTCAAGATCACCAAAGCATTTCTGGGCGTGGCAAATATCGACAAAGGGACGATGATGCGTCATGGAATAATCCTTCCGACAGACTTAACGAGAGGCTTGAACACGGCGTTCGAGACGACGCAACACCGCTTCCATGCCCAGATTGATGATGTAGTAGCAAACCGCAGCAACCGCGTAGAATTCAAACGGACGATAGGTGCGCCCGATGGCCAGTTGGGCCGACAGGGTCAGCTCCGTAACGCCGATGACGGAAACCAGCGCCGAGTCTTTCAAAAGAGCGATCATATTGTTGCCGATTGGCGGAATAACATCGCGCACCGCCTGCGGGATCACGATATAGCGCAGGGACCGCCCACGGCTGAGCCCCAGCGTGCGTGCGGCTTCCATCTGTCCCTTGTCCACGGCCAGAATACTGGTCTGGATCAGCTCTGAGTTATAAACCGCGAAATGCAGCCCGAGCCCCAAAGACCCGGCCACGAAGGCGGGAAGATCAATGCCGATCTGGATGAGACCGAAATAGATGAGGAATAACTGCAACAACAGCGGCGTTCCCATGAACAGCCATTCAAAGCCCTTCATGGGCCAGCTGATGACCCGCGGCGCATAGAGCGCCACAACAGCAAAGAAGATGCCGCCAAAGAAACTGAGGACTGCAGCGGCCACCGTGATGGCGATGGTCCAGAAGACGCCCTGCATGATGACGCCGAAGAAACCGGGTACGACCGAAAAATCAAGCCCCATGACGGCCTCCATTCAAGTCTTGAATAGTCATTGGATCCGCACCTTCTTGTCGAGCCAGCTGATGCCGCGTCCGGTTACATAGATGATGATCATGTAAAGAACGCCGGCCAGAATGAACATTTCGAACGGTTTGTAGGTGGAGCCGATAAAGCGTTGGGCCGTGTATGTCAGCTCGACAACCGAAATTGCTGCCACCAGTGCCGTGCCCTTGATCAACGCATTGATGTTGACGCCCAACGGCCGGACCATCAGGCGAAAGGCCTGCGGCAGGATCACATAGCGCATGGCTTGCCAACGGCTCATGCCAAGCGTTCTAGCAGCTTCCGCCTGGCCCTTGTTAACCGAAATGATCGCGCCACGGATTGTCTCGGTCATGTAAGCGCCGATATTGACGCCAAGTCCTATAACGCCCGCCTCAAAGGCATCCAGCTGAATGCCGATCTGAGGGCCGCCAAAATACAGCAAAAACAGCTGGATGAGGGCAGGGGTACCACGAAACAGGCTGACATAGGCCGAGCCGAGAAATCTGAGTGCCTGAATGCGGGACAGGCGTGCTGCTGCGCCCAGAGTGCCGCAGATCAGGCCCAGAATGGCCGTCAAAATCGATAGCTCGATGGTCAGCACGGCCGCCTTGAGAAAGTGGGGATAGACCCGGAGGATGAGATCAATATCCATATAGTACAGTCCTCAATGATGATCCTTGCGGTCCAGAAGCGGCAGCTCCCGGATTTCACGCACCAGATCGGCTGTTTCTTCAATCGCGGCTTTCAGAAAAGCTTTGCCATTTTCAGCTGTCGCGAGCGCAGGATCGCCCATCGTGCCATCAGGCGACACCGAGGACCACCAGCGCATTAACATCGCCTTGCCGCCACCGCGCGCCAGATCGAGGTTGAAGAATTTGCTCTTTCCATCATGCAGATTCTGGTTCTGCGCCTTTTCCAGATGCACAAGATCCGGATGCAGATACTTGTAGATTGCCGCTTCAAACTCTCCGGCATGCGCAATGCCACCAATATCGGAAGCGCGGATGGCGTTGATTTTGTCTGAGCACAAGTTCCAGTAGGAGGCAGAAACACACAGGATGCCGGTTTCAATCACGGTCTTTCGTGCAGCCAGATCCAGAACAGGATGGTTGGACCCATGTGAATTGAGCAGAAGAACACGCCGGAAGCCATGATGCGCGAGTGATTTGGTTACATCGGTCACAAACGCGATGAGCGTTTCTGGCTGTATCCAGATGACACCCGGAAAGTCCTTGTGATGCTCGTTGAAGCCATAGGAAATAGGCGGCATGACAAGAACATCTTCAGGTATGGCCTGGGCCACACCTTCTGCAACCGCCATGCCCAGAACCGTATCGGTATCCAGAGGCATGTGGGGGCCGTGATCTTCTGTTGCTGAAACATTGAGAATCACAACACGGTCTTTGTCGATATCGCGCACCTCTTCCCAGCTGAGCTTGCCATAGTCAGTCTGCATGAGAAAAGTCTTTCGGGAAAGTTGGCCCGCAAAAAGCCCGCGGACCAACTTGATTTGAAAATTTTTAGGTTTTGAAATTAGCGAATGTCGCCGCCAACCCATTCATTGGCAATCTTGAGGTAGGTGCCGTCAGCCATCATGTCGTCAAGCGCTTTCTGCATGGCCGCTTTCAGCTCAGGATTGCCCTCGCGGATGGCGATGCCTGCTCCAAAGGCTTCTGTTTCAAGGTCTGGCAGTTCAACCATTTTGTAGCCATTTTCCTTGATGGCCAGCATGGCAGCGATACGGTCGTTGACGATTGCATCAACGCGGCCATTGTCCAGCTCCATCAGCAATTCCGGCAGGCCTTTATAGGTGCGGATCTTGTAACCGGCTTCACGGGCCCACTGTTCGTGGGTTTCCCCCAGCGTGACGCCCAGAGTTGCACCATCAAGCTGCTTTACGCTTTTGATATCAGAGCCTTCTTTGGTGAAGATAGCGCGCTTGGTGGCATAGTATGGACCAACGAAATCAACGACCTTGTCGCGTTCTTCGGTGATCGTCATGGAGCCGACAATGGCGTCATATTTGTTGGCCAAGAGGCCTCCGATGATGCCGTCCCAGGCTGTCGTGATGATTTTGACTTCAAGCCCCATGCGCTTGGCGATTTCTGTGCCGATGGCCGGATCGAAGCCGACCACTTCGTTGGCATCATTGACGAAGTTGAACGGAGGATAGGCTCCACTCATGGCAATGCGAATGACGCCTTTTTCCTTGATGGTATCGAGTTCGTCGGCCTGAACCGGAGCGGAAATGCTAAGGCTTGCCAGCACAAGCGTGCCGGTGGCTGCGACAAACTTCAACAAGCTGCGGCGGTTGATCATGAAATTCTCCTGTTTGAAGCGAAAACTGTTCCCTGGCGTTTTGCCTATTTTTTAGCAGTGACTAAATTTTTGCCACCTTGTCTTGAAGGTTGCATGGGATGTATCATCAAGCAAATAAATAATTCCAATGATGAGTATAGATTGGATCTATAATGAGGCCCTATGAACAGCGGTTTCCCTGGAATCTCGATTGGAACCTGCTCAGAACTTTCATGGTTGTGGTTGAGCAAAAAAGCATTACCAAAGCTGCAGATTTCCTGGGCTTGAAACAACCTACGGTCAGTGCCGCTCTGAAGAGGCTGGAGGATATAACCGGTCACAAGCTGATTGTCAGAAAACCCAACCAGTTCAGGGTGACCCGCGCCGGAGATATTCTTTATTATGAATGCTCTACGATTTTCGGCAGTGTGTCCCAGTTGCCCGCGTTGCTGGACCGTGGCGAAGACGAGCTCAGAGGCCACATAACGCTGGTTGTTGCCAGTCATGTGGTTTGTCCCCAATTCGACGAAGTGTTGGCACAATATGCGCGGCTGCATGACAAGGTGACATTCTCCATCTCTGTGGCAGACAGTAAAGAAATCGTCAGTCGGGTGGGGCAGAATCGCGCCAGCTTTGGGGTGTGTCTGGTCAATAACAGCGCGGAGACGCTGGATGCTGAGATACTCTACCGCGAGTATTTCGCTCTTTATTGCGGGCCGAACCATCGGCTTTTCAGGCAGAAAGACATTGATGTCGCGGAACTGATCGGCGAACCCAGCGTGTCGTTCCAGACAGAAGTGGAAGGGGGAGCGCTAGAGCCGGTAGCCAATCTGCGAGCCCGTGTGCAGGCTGCGACGCGCTGGCATGGGGTTTCATCCAATCTGGTGGAAGTGCGCCGCATGATTGTTGCCAATATCGGGATTGGTGCTTTGCCGGTTCATGTCGCCAGAAGGGATGTGGAGCGGGGGCTTCTGTTCCAGTTGCCCCCTTATGAAAATCTGCCGCCTGTTGATGTCTATCTGGTATCCAATCCCAAACGTCGGGCGTCGGAGGCGGAGGCAGAATTCTTACGCCTTTGTCACGAGCGTATATTCAGTCTGCCGCTTGGTGAACGAACCTTCAGGTAGCGCGGCGTGCTTGTGGAGTCTCACCTTGTGGTGATGCACAAAGGCACAGAGGAGCGGGAAAATAATCAGGCCTTTTCCAGAATACTGAGCGCTGTTTGTTCATCTGTCACAAGAACATTGATGAAATCCCCCCGCAAGGCACCTAGCATGGATGCGGTCTTGTCTGTGCCGCCAGCAACCGCGATGCGGGTTGGAACCTGCCTGACCTCATCCAGAGAGATGCCCATCAGACGGTCATCCAGAGGTCCGTGAATCCAGTTGCCATTCGCATCGAAGAAACGCCCGGAAATCACGCCGACGGCGCCTCTGGCGATATAATATTTGCTCTCCTCTGCATTGGTCAGACCGCTGGCAAAGACAAGACTATTGTCCTTGACCGAACAGACGCCAAACAGGATCTTGTTGCAGGACCGTATACGCGCGAACTGCTCCTGAATGATGGTTTCCTTGAGCAGGGCATCGCGCAGCTCCTTGTTGCTTAGCGCAGCAGGAGCATGGAGGTTGGCGGTCTTTGCGTGCAGCTTGAGAGAAATGAGGGATACGCATTCTTCAGAGCTGAAGCCGTCCGACGTGCCTCGTTGACTGCCGACCACTTGAACCACATAAAGGTTCGACATGGATTGATCCGTCAGATTGTTGGCGAGCGCTTGCACCGTGCGTCCCCACGCAACGCCAACCACGTCGTCCGGCGCGAGTGCTCCTTCAACAAAGCTTGCACCGGCTTTGCCGATCCGCTGTGTCGGGGAGAGCAGGCCGCCATCATCGGGAATGACCATGCATTCTTTCAGGCCGAACTTGTCCTTCAGCGTCTGCGCCAGCTTGATGCTGGTGAGTAGATCGCTTCTTACCGAGACTTTGATGTAATGATTGGCACGTGCTTCTTGTAGGTAATTGACAACAGTGGCGCGCGAAACGCCTAATAGCGACGCGATCTGATTTTGTGTCATTTCGTCATGGTAATATAGCCATGCCGCCCACAATCTTGGGTCGTTCTGATAGGTCGCCGGTGTCGCAATGCCATTCGACGCCGGAGGTTTTCCCTCCGAAGCCGTTTTTCCAGACTGTGATTTTGTCGGCGATTTCATGTGCCTCAGGCCTTCTTGAACTTACTTTTTTCAATTGTCAAATTATTATAGCAAAAGTTATTTTGGTTGCAACACCAAATAAACCAACGAATTTCTGTGATTTCTATCGCCGATTTGACACTTGACATTTCAATATGACAAAGGTTACTGTCCTTGTGGCGCTAGGATAACCGTATCCAAAACGTCAAAGGTGCTTATGTCGCTGTAATAGGTGTTTCACTCAAGTTTGGTCAAGTCCAACCAGCTGGGAGCAGATATGCTCGTCAGTCAACGGGAGGCGTTTGGCTTGCCGAAGGGGGAGGGGAAAGATCTAGAAAAGGGCATTGGCTGGTTCGGTCGGGGTGAGGTCCGTCCGAACAAAAAAGATTGGGCCGCGAACCTGTTTGGTGGGTTTGCGTCGCAATAAGGGAGGAATAAATGTCCAATAGTGTGTCGAACAGGTCTCTGTGGCGATCCGCCACTGCCGACCGCCAGTTCAATTTTCTTGTTGTTGTCAATCTGGCGGTTCTTGCGGCCGCTGTCTCCATTTCTGGAATTGACTTTGTCAACGCCTATAACCTTCAATCGATGGCTATCCAGATCCCCGAGCTCGGGCTTCTCGCAATTGGCGTGACCTTGGCGATGATTTCGGGCAACGGCGGCATTGACTTGTCTGGCATCGCGTTGGCCAATCTTTCAAGTATATCGGCAGCCTTGCTGGTTCCCCAATTTGTCTCACCTGACGACAACCCGATGACCTATGTTTTTGCCTTCGGATTTGTCTGTCTGTGTGTTGGCTTTGTTGGTGGCATCGTCAATGGGCTGTTGGTGTCTCGCGCCAATCTGACGCCGATCATCGCAACGCTGGGCACCTCGCTTGCCTTTACCGGCGTGAGCGTTGTTTTGACCAACGGGTCTGGTGTCCGTCTGGGCTATATCGAGCCGCTTGATGCTTTCGGCCATTCACCCATCATGGGTGTCCCGATGTGCTTTGCCCTGTTTATGGTCATCGCCATCATTATTGGTGCCGTTCTGCGTTTCACGCCGTTCGGAACGCGGCTCTTCCTTTTGGGAAGCAACCCGAAAGCCGCTCGATTTGCCGGTTTCAATGAAAAGAGACTGTTTCTGACTGCCTACACCGTTTCCGGTGTTCTGGCTTCGGTTGCCGGTTTCATCATTGCTGCGCGCATTTCTAGCGTCAAATGGGACTATGGCACCTCCTATGTCCTCATCGCCATTCTGATTGTCGTGATGGCAGGCGTAAAGCCTGAAGGGGGATATGGCCGCATCTCATGCGTGATCCTGTCAGCGGCTGCGCTGCAGATTCTATCGAGCATGTTCAATTTCCTGAATATCTCGAACTTTTTCCGGGACTTCGCCTGGGGCGTTCTTCTGCTGGTCTTCTTGGCTGTGTCCAAGTTTGACCTCAGAGTCTGGCGTCTCACCAAATCTTAAAAAAGGGAAGAACCGGTCTGTTCGGCAGCTACCCTCGATGCCGGACATATGAGCCAGAGGGAGTTCTTTAAGGTTTTAGGGAGAGAAAGGAACTACCGCAATGTCCAAACTAAACAAACTCGCAATGTGCGCCCTGATGGTGGGAACCATGTTCTCGGGAGGTCAGGCTGTAGCACAGGACGATCAGGAAATCGTTACAGTTGTCAAACTGCTCGGCGAAACCTGGTTCCGTCGCATGGATGAAGGCGTCAAGGAATATGGCGAAGTTACCGAAGGCGTAACCACCAAGGAAATCGGCCCGGGGAAAGGCGATGCTGCCCAGCAGGTTCGTCTGGTCGAAGATCTGATCGCGAAAGGCGTAGATGCCATTGCGGTTGTACCATTTGACCCACCAATGATGGAAGGTGCCCTGAAGCGCGCCATGGATCGTGGCATCACCGTCATCACACATGAAGCTTCCAACCTGAAAAACACGCAAGTCGATATGGAAGCGTTCGACAACGATGCCTTCGGCGCTCACTTCAACGACCAGATTGCCAAATGTATGGGCGAAGAAGGCACATGGACATCTTTCGTTGGTTCGCTCGGCAGCTTGACCCACGTGCAGTGGGCTGATGCTTCTGCGGCAAATGCCAAAGAAAAATATCCGAAAATGAAACTCGTCTCCGCAAAGAATGAGTCGTTCAACGATGCAAACACCGCTTATAACAAAGCCAAGGAACTTTTGAAAAAGTATCCGGATATCAAAGGCTTCCAGGGCGGTTCTGCTGTTGACGTGATCGGTATCGGTCGCGCCATCGAAGAAGCCGGGCTGACCGGCAAGGTTTGCGTCTATGGTATCGGCATGCCTACCGATACAAGCCGTTACCTCAAGAGTGGTGCTGTAACCGGCATCAGCCTTTGGGATCCAAAAGACGCCGGCTTCATCATGAACAAGATCGCACATCTGGTTCTCAATGGTGAAGAACTCAAAGACGGCATGGATCTGGGTGTTCCTGGTTATACCAACATGAAACTGAAAAAAGGCCCTGGCAAAGGGGTTCTTCTTGTTGGTCAGGCCTGGCTCGACATCAACAAGGACAATGTCGACGAATATAAGTTCTAGGACACCGTCTTGAAGGTTGAAGGAGCTTTTTCGCGCAGCGGCGAAAAGTGGGTCGCTGCGTGAAAAGCTCCTCGGAAAGGGCGTCTTCTGGAAACGGGCGACGCTCTCCAGACCAAAGGATGCAGCCAATCAAAAGTTCCGTCTTTCTCTTTCTTTACTCTGAAAGAAGAAAGGAAAGCCGGACAGAGGGGCTGCATCAAAATTGGCGCCACGCCATGCGGACAGGGCGCTAAGGATTACTCATAGACACAAAACCCTCTCGGTCTGTGTCGAACGGTTGTCTCTCCGTTCAGATTTGGCCCGTTTTTGGGAAAGACCGGAGCTGATCGCGAGGAACCGAGGGTTTGCGGGATATAGCATGAATAGCATAGGCACCATTCCCAAGTTTTCTCAAGATGCTGCGAAAGCATCTAAGGATGAAGCGCCATTTCTGGAAGTGCGTGGGATCCATAAGCGTTTTGGCGGCGTTCATGCGCTGCGCGGCATCGATCTTTGCATCTATCCGGGACAGATTTATCATCTCATGGGCGAAAATGGCTGCGGCAAGAGTACGCTCATCAAGATCATCTCTGGCGCGCAACCGGCTGATGAAGGGGACATCCTGATCAGTGGGGAAGAAGTCACCTCTCTGGACCCGCTTGGCGCTCTTAGAAACGGCATCGAGACTGTGTATCAGGATCTGTCGCTGCTACCCAACCTGACCGTAACCGAGAATATCGCTCTTTCGGAACAGTTGGTGGCGGCCAATGGGAAACTGACGCGCAGCCTTGATCTTGGCAAGCTGAAAGAAACAGCCACGCGGGCGCTCAAGTCCGTGAATTTGCCCGTGGATGCGCGTTTCTGCTCCACCGAGGTGTCCAAGCTGCCCATCGCGACACGTCAGCTGATCGCGATTGCGCGCGCTATCGCCTCGGAAGCAAAGCTCGTGATCATGGACGAGCCAACCGCTGCGCTGACCAAGCGTGAAGTCGACAACTTGATTGAAATCGTTGACCAACTGCGCAGTCGCGGTGTTGCCGTGCTGTTTGTGACACACAAGCTCGATGAAGTCATGTCCATTGGTGGTCACTTCATCATCATGCGCGATGGAGAAAAAGTGCAGGAAGGCGACGTCGCCGCGCACCAGAAAAGCGATTTGAGCTACTGGATGACAGGGCGCAAGATTGATGTCATGCGCTATCGATCAACGGAAATCGGGGCGAAAGACCTGATGGTTGTCGATGGCTTGAAGCGCCGCAACGCCTTTTCCGATGTCTCCTTTTCTTTGGCCCATGGCGAGATTATCGGCGTGACGGGCCTTCTGGACTCCGGACGCAACGAACTGGCACGGGCGCTGGCCGGGGTTGAGCCTGCTGATGGGGGCTCGCTACTGCTTGATGGCAAGGCAATTCATTTGCGGCGTCCGATCGATGCTATCAACGCGCAAATTGGCTATGTTCCGGAAGATCGCCTGTCGGAAGGGCTGTTTCTTGCCAAACCAATTCAATCCAACATCGTGGCCCAGATCCTTGATGATCTGCGTGACAAGTTCGGCATGATCAGCAAGCTCCGCAGCAAGAAGATGGCCGAGCGTCTGGTCAAGGATCTCCAGATCGTCATTGCCAATCTCAATGATCCGGTTCAATCCCTTTCGGGCGGCAATCAGCAGCGTGTCCTTATCGGGCGGGGGCTGACCATTGTGCCCAAGGTCTTCGTCTTGCACGGACCGACTGTGGGGGTTGATGTCGGGTCCAAGGATACCATTTTCCGCATCATTCAGAAGCTCGCCAGTCAGGGCATGGGCGTCATCATCGTCAGCGATGACCTGCCCGAATTGCTACAGAACTGCGACCGCATTCTCGTCATGCGTCGGGGCAGGGTTGTTGAAACCTTCGAAGCGGAAAATCTGCAGGAAAACACCCTTTATCAGGCAATGGTGGCGGAAAATTCAACGGGGAAACTGTCATGAGTGATTTTACAATGGACAGCATCAACGGTGAGAAAAGCGAAAGCCAGATCTCCCGTATTGCAAGCTGGGTGATCCGTTATCCGCCGATTTTCACGTTGCTACTGATCGTGATTGTCTGTCTTGTTATCGGTACGATTTCACCCGAATTCTGGCAGATTTCCAACATCTTCGACATCGCCCGTGCCTCTGTGGTCACAGGCTTGTTCGGGCTTGGCTTTCTGGTCATTCTGGCGGCAGGCGGCATCGATATGTCCTTTGCAGCCATTGCCGGTCTGATGATGTATTGGATCACCACTGCCGTGGCGGCCTATATGCCATGGTTGCCGATGCCGGTCATCATCCTGATGTCTGCCTTGGGGGGCATGATCATTGGTGTGGGCAATGGCTTGCTGGTCCACTATCTCAAGGCGCCAGCTCTGATCGTGACCATCGGTACGCAATATGTCATCCACGGCTTCCTGTTGACCTTCATCGGCACGGAACTGTTCGTCAATATTCCATTATCGATGGAGAATTTCGGCAAGGCCGAGCTTTGGCGTGTGGGGACCCAAAGCGGCTCAATCGCCATTCTGCCTGCCTATGTTCTGGTGTTGGTGGTGGCCGCTTTGGTCACCTGGTGGATTTTGAACCGGACCCTGATGGGGCGCGCTATCTTTGCTGTTGGTGGAAGCGCTGGCATTGCTGAACGGCTTGGTTATGACCACCGGAAGGTGCAGGTTTTTGTCTTTGCCTATGCCGGTCTTCTGGCTGGCATCGCAGGTGTCATCCATGTCGCGAGCAACCGTCTGGCCAATCCGTTTGATCTGTCTGGCAATGAACTGAATGTTATTGCCGCGGTTGTTCTGGGCGGGGCGCGGATCACCGGTGGTGGTGGCACTGTCATCGGCGCCATGCTTGGGGTCGTGCTGATTACGCTGGTTGACAATGTCCTCATTCTGGCTGGCATTCCGAGCACCTGGCAAACCTTTGTCATTGGATGCTTTATCATTCTGGCTGGGGCTCTTTTCGCCAACTCGTCAAACCGATGATCTGTCGTATGCTTGAAAAGCCAAACCGGCAATGAATGTTACTCCGGCCCACGCTGACCCTTGAGAGTGAAGTTGGCCGGAGACCCTGAAATCAAAGATATGGCGCACGGCGCGGGAGGCCGAATGAGGCGTGCCGAGGCTATATCGCAAAGTCTACTGCAAGGAGGAAAATCATGGCTTTTGATGTAAGTGTGGTTGGACTGTATATTCTGGATATCCTTGGGCGCCCCGTTGAAGAAATCCCGCCGGGAGGACAGCTGCGTTTCATTGATGAGATCCGCTTGACGGTCGCCGGAACGGCTGGAGGATCAGCCATCGATTGTGCCAAGCTGGGGTTGAATACCCGTGCCGTCGGTGCCATTGGCGACGATGAAAAAGGCGATTTTGTACTGCATACCCTGACCGGCTTCGGCGTCGATATAGCTGAGATGCGCAAGCTGACCGGTGTGCCTACATCCTCCACCATTCTGAATGTTCGTCCGAATGGCGACCGTCCGGCCTTGCATCGTCGTGGAGCGTCCGATGAATTGACGCTTGGTGAAAAAGACTATCCGGCCATTCTGGATGCCAAATTCGTGCATGTCGGCGGTATGCCGCTGCTTGCCAAACTTGATGGCGCTCCAACCACCGCATTGCTGAAAGCGGCCAAGCAAGCTGGCTGCCAAACGACGTTTGATCTTTTGTCGGCAACAGCAGAAACGCTGGATGTGCTCAAACCCTCGCTTCCATTTGTCGACTATTTCGTACCCAGCATAGAAGATGCCGAGGCGATGTGTGGTTTGAGCGTTCCTGAAGATGCCGCCAAATTCTTTCTGGATGCTGGCGCAACAAATTGTTGCCTGACCATGGGCGGTGATGGCTGTATCGTCGCCACGCAGGACACCATGTTTCGGTTGCCCGCCTTTGACATCGACGTCAAGGATACCACCGGCTGCGGCGATGCCTTCACGGCGGGCTTGATTGCGGGCCTTAATCGCGGCTGGGACATTGAGAAGACGGCGCGGTTTGCTTCGGCATGTGGCGCATTGGTGTCCACCGGGCTGGGATCGGACGCCGGTATCGTCAATTTTGAAGAGACTGAAAAGCTCATGAATTCGGCCCCCACTTTGCCAATGGGCAGCTGAAAAGCCACCTGAGGCAAGCGGGAAGGTCCGCCTGCGATTCATAACGATAGAACCCATTCAATCTGGCGCAAACAAGGGCAGGAGAAAGCCCTTCGCGCCGGAAACAGGAGATCTGTGCTGATTTTCTAGAAGACCAGCCGCTCCGTCCAAACTGGAGGAAGGACGATGGAAGAATTAGAGTTGCGGCAAGAGATGGTCGCTGCCTGTCGACGCATGAATGACATTGGCCTCAATCAGGGAACATCAGGAAATATTTCAGCCCGGAGCGGTGACAAGATCCTGATAACGCCAACTTCGTTGCCTTATGACGAAATGGAAGCTGAAGATATCGTGGCCATGGACGCTGAAGGCCATTTTGAAGGTGCGCGCAGCCCTTCGTCCGAGTGGCGCTTTCATCACGATATTCTCACCAATCGCCTTGATGTGGATGTGGTGATGCATTGCCATTCAACGCATGCGACGGCGCTGGCCTGTCACCAGATGGGCATCAGGAGCTTCCACTATATGGTGGCTGTTGCCGGGGGGACGGATATCCGCTGCGCACCATACGCAACATTCGGCACGCAAGCTCTTTCGGATTCGGCCCTTGAAGCGCTTGAAGGGCGTAAGGCTTGCCTGCTGGGTCAGCATGGCCAGATCGCCTTGGGCGGCACCATCAAGCAGGCCTTCGCGCTGGCGATAGAGGTGGAAACGCTGGCGCATATGTATATCACCGCCCGTCAGCTGGGCGAGCCGCCGGTTCTCTCGCATGAAGAGATGGGGCGCGTCATGAACCAAATGAAACAGATGCAATATGGGGTGACCAGAAGCCAGCAGTAGCGAGCATTGGCCTTGAGGCGTTGGGGCTCCTTGTTGGCAATGTGTCTGCTTCTGAATTGTCAGACTCTCCCATGAAAAAATACGATGGAGAAAGCAAATGAACCGGATCTTTAACAATCCCGATTTCGTCGTGGAAGATGCTGTCCGCGGCTATTTGAAAGCCCACCCGGATATTCTCTCAGCCACAGGCAATGCCCGCGTGTTGCGCCGTCCGCTGGCGCCACAAAAGGACAAGGTCGGCATCGTGACGGGGGGAGGGTCTGGCCATGAACCGGCCTTTCTGGGCTATGTGGGAGATGGCATGGTGGATGCTGTTGCCGTCGGGGAGATCTTCTCGTCACCTTCAGCCAAGGCCTTTCACGATGCCTTTGTTGCCGCTGATGGCGGGCGGGGCGTGGCTTGCCTTTATGGCAATTATGCGGGCGATAATATGAATGTCAAACTCGCCGTCAAACAGGCCGCCAAGCATGATCTCACCGTCAAGACGGTTGTGGCCAACGATGATGTGCCATCCGCTCCCAAGGATGAAATCAACAAGCGTCGCGGCGTGGCTGGTGAAATCCTGATGTGGAAGGTTGGCGGGGCCCGCGCTGATGAGGGGGCCGATCTGGATGAAGTGATCGCCTCCGCGCAAAAAGCAATCGATTCAACCCGAAGCATCGGCATTGGCCTTTCTGCCTGTACCATTCCTGCCGTTGGCAAGCCGAATTTCTCCATCGAAGACGGCCATATGGAAGTTGGTATCGGACATCACGGTGAACCGGGCGTAGCTGTGATGCCTATCAAACCGGCCAAGGAAATTGCCGATTTGATGCTTGATCACATTCTGCCTGATCTGCCATTTGAGAAAGACGACGATGTTGCCTTGCTGGTTTCCGGCCTCGGTGCAACCCCAATCATGGAGCTTTATATTCTCTATGATCGGCTTGCCGAGGTTCTGGAATCCCGAGGCATGAGCACCCGCCATCTCTTCATAGGCAACTATTTCACTTCACTTGAAATGCAGGGCGTTACCCTGACGATGATGCGGCTGGATAGCGAGCTTGATCGTCTGTTGTCCGCGCCTGCGCGTTCTCTTGGCCTGACGAGGATTAAATCATGACTGCATCCATTGCTATAAAGGACGCTGGCGGCCTGGTCGTTGAACTCATTGAAGCGATCAATGCCAACCGCGGCTGGCTTTCCGAGATTGACGGCGCCATCGGGGATGGCGATCATGGCATCAATATGAGCAAGGGGTTCACGGCCGCAGGCAAAAAGCTCGGCGATCCGTTGCCCTCCTTGCCCGATGCGCTCAACACCTTGAGTGAAACCCTGATCGAGGATCTGGGCGGTTCCATGGGGCCACTCTATGGTTATCTCTTCTCCAGCATGGCCGATGAGCTGGAAGAGCCCGAGAGGCTTGATGCGGAAGTGTTTGCCAAAATGATGCATGCCGCCTTTGAGGGCGTAAAGGAAATCGGCTCGGCGGAAGTGGGCGACAAGACCTTGCTTGATGCGCTTTATCCGGCAACAGAAGCCTTTGACGAAGCTTGGCGTTCAGGCAAAGACTTTGCCGCAAGTCTGGACACGATGTCCGCTGCCGCAGAGAAGGGACGTGATGCCACGGTCGACATGGTGGCCAAGGTCGGGCGCGCCTCTCGCCTGGGTGAGCGCTCTCGAGGTGTGCTCGATGCCGGAGCGACATCATGCTGTTTGATCCTGCAAACCCTTGCCAAGGGCATCAAGAAGCGCATGCAAGCCTGATACGAATTCCCCACCCCCTGAGATGTCTGTTCTCTATGACAGACGCTCCTATCGGCAGTCTCTTTTTCAAAGGACTGTCGATTTTTTTTGCCCTTACTAATGCCGCTGCGTGAGACGGCTCAAGAAGCTGAGCGGCCTGTTCATTGGAATTGAGAGGCATAAAAAAGATCCAATTGTCACAGTGAAGGACAATTGGATCAGGTTGCTTATTCGGGAATGTGGGGCTCTTGCTGGATTGGATCGAAGGGAGCCCGATTGTCAGAAGCGGGGATAGAGGCTGCTTTTCTCCGCTTCATCGCTTCTTCTTGGAGGATATTTGGGCTGCTATGTTGCGATCACAGGATGGATTGTCCCGTGGCGGCCCAATCTTTGGCAAATTGGTCGAGGCCTTTGTCCGTCAGGGCATGGTTTGCCAGGCTCTTGATGACGGAGGGTGGAATGGTGGCCACATCAGCGCCCGCCAAAGCGGCTTCTTTTACATGATTGGCCGAGCGGATGGAGGCTGCGAGGACTTCTGTCTTGAAATCATAATTGTCATAGATCTCCCGGATCTCGCGAATAAGGTCCATGCCATCAATGTTGAGGTCATCCAGACGCCCGATGAACGGGGAGATGTAGGTTGCACCAGCCTTAGCTGCCAAAAGCGCCTGATTGGCTGCAAAGCACAGGGTTACATTGGTCTTGATGCCCTGATCGGTCAATGTGCGGCAGGCTTTGAGACCATCAAGCGTCAGCGGCAGTTTGATCACCACGTTGGAAGCGATTTTGCTCAGGCAATCCGCTTCGGCCATCATGGTATCGAAATCCATTGAGGCGACTTCTGCAGAAACCGGACCACTGACCACGCCACAGATCTCGGCGATGACTTCCTTGAAATCCCGACCGGATTTGGCAATCAGGCTCGGGTTGGTGGTGACGCCGTCGAGCAAGCCATAGTCATTGAGCTCGACAATGTCTTTGATGATTGCTGTATCGACGAAAAATTTCATTTTCTCTCTCCCATTGGCATGTCTCTCCTCGCAAAGGGGGAAGCGGCGAGGGGCTTGAACATGCTTTCAAAATTCAAGTGTGTGCGTGGCGACGGGTGGGGCGTCACGCAATGAGCCTTAAAGCCCGAGAAGCTGACTGGCACGCGCAATGATGGCGTCGCTTGTGATGCCGAATTTCTCATATAGCTCTTCTGCCGGAGCGGAGGCGCCGAAGCTGTCCATGCCGATGACATTGTCTTCATCGCCAACAAAGGTAGCCCAGCCGAATTTGGCAGCCGCTTCCACCGCGATGCGCGGGCAATTGCCAAGAACAGAGGCGCGATAATCGGCGTCTTGCTCTTTGAACAATTCCCAGCTTGGCATGGAGACCACAGCCACAGAGATGCCCTTGTCACGCGCCAATCTTTCTGCCGCTTCCAGAGCAAGGCTGACTTCGGTTCCTGTCGCAAGCAACGTCAGAGCGCGTTCGCCGATTCCAACCTGCCTGAGAATATAGGCCCCGCGTGCGGCGAGATTTTGATCTGTCTCCTCAAGACGAAGCTGAGGCACAGCCTGACGGGACAATGCCAGAAGAGAAGGGCGGGTGCGATTGCGAATGGCCAACTCCCAGCATTCCAGCGTTTCAAGCGCATCCGCAGGGCGGAAGGTGAGCAGGTTCGGCATGGCGCGTAGCGAAGCAAGATGCTCTACAGGCTGGTGGGTCGGGCCATCTTCGCCAAGACCGATGGAGTCGTGGGTCATCACATATATGGTGCCGATTCCCATCAGGGCCGAAAGACGAATGCCATTGCGGGCATAATCGGAGAACACCATGAAGGTGCCCCCGTAGGGAATGATGCCTCCATGCACCATCATGCCATTCATGGCGGCTGCCATGGCAAATTCACGCACGCCATAACCGATATAGCGTCCGGGAGTGCCTTTTCTGAACTGGCTATCGACGGAAGGAACACGTGTAAGGTTGGAGCCGGTAAGATCCGCCGATCCTCCGATCAATTCCGGTAACACGGGCGCCAAGGCTTCAAGCGCCATTTGGCTTGCTTTGCGGGTGGCGACCTTTTGCGGCTTGTCAAAGAGGGCCTTGCGGGCATTGGCCACAGCCTCCTTGAAGTCTGCTGGCAGGGAGCGGGTGGTGCGCCGTAGGAATTCTGCCTGAAGCGCTTCGTCAGCTTTCGCCAAACGAGTTTCCCATTCCAGTCGGGTTTCCTTGCCTTTTGAGCCGATGATCCGCCATTCTTGCAAAAGGGTACCGGGAATTTCAAACGGTTCTGCAGTCCAACCAAGAGCGGCCTTGGCAGCTGCGGCTTCGTCTTTACCAAGCGGGGAGCCATGGCAGGAAGCCGTGCCAGCCTTGTTTGGGGAGCCGAGCCCGATGACTGTTTTCATCGCGATCAGTGACGGCTTGTTGGTGACGGCCTTGGCAAGTGTCAGGGCTGCGTCAATGGACGCTGCATCATGCCCGTCACAGGTCTGAACATGCCAGCCACAGGCCGAAAGGCGCTTGGGGATGTCATCGGAGAAGGAAACCGATGTCGGTCCGTCGATTGTAATGCCGTTGTCGTCATACAGCATGATCAGTTTGCCAAGGCCAAGATGTCCGGCAAGCGAAATGGCTTCCTGCCCGATGCCTTCTTCAAGGCATCCGTCGCCTAGGAATACATAGGTGTGATGATCGACAAGATCGGAGCCGAAATCCTTGGCCATGATCTGCTCGGCCAAGGCCATACCCACTGCGCTGGCAATGCCCTGACCAAGAGGGCCTGTCGTGGTTTCAATGCCCTTTGCGTGACCATATTCGGGATGGCCGGCCGTGATTGAGCCCATCTGGCGGAAGTTGCGGAGCTGGTCCTTTGTCATGTCTTCGTAGCCGGTCAGATGCAGCAGGCTGTAGAGCATCGCGGAGGCATGACCGTTGGAAAGGACAACCCGATCGCGATCCGGCCAGTCAGGCGCGGAGGCATCGAATTTCAGATGTTTTTTATAAAGCACCGTGGCCGCATCGGCCATGCCCATCGGCGCTCCGGGATGCCCGGAATTGGCCGTCTCCACCGCATCAATGCTGAGGGCTCGAATGCAGTTGGCCAAAGAAAAGGTCAAGGCATCGCGCCGTGCGTGTTCAAGCGCTGTCTTCGAAGAATAGGCAGACATAGTTTTCCCTCCATGTTGACTTCGGACTACACCTTCGCGTTAAAAAACGCAACAAAAATCACAAAATAACATTTGAAATGTGATTATAAATGTGAAATATATGTGATATTGAATTTTTCTCGAGTCTGTCCGATAGTTGCCCCTTGCGTAACAACAGATGGATTCGAAAGGAGCCCGTATGAAGCGCGAGGACCGTCAAAAGGCGATCATGGACCTTCTGGTCAACCAGGGTGAAGTTGAGGTCGACAAGCTGTCAGAGCAGTTTGTTGTATCCAAAATGACCATTCACCGGGATCTGGATGATCTGGAATCCAAAGGTATGATCCGCAAGATCCGTGGTGGTGCGACCATTGAGTCCGGCACCCGCTTTGAAAGCGACTTCAGATATCGTGAAAGACAAAGTCAGGACGCGAAAATATCCATGGCAGAGGCTGCCTTGAGGCTCATTGATCCGGGCATGACCGTCATGGTCAACGATGGCTCGATGGCGGCATTTCTGGGCAAATATCTGCCAAGAAAGCGCCCGCTGACCGTGATCACCAACAATGCCGCAATTCTTGATGCCCTGCGGCCTGAATCCGGCATCACCCTGATCTCGCTGGGGGGAAGCTATTCGAGCAAATTCAACGCCTATTTTGGCAGCTTGACCGAAACATGCCTGGCCAATCTCCGCGCTGACATTTCCTTTATCTCCACTCCGGCCATCTCCGGGTTGGAAGTTTTCCATATGGATGATGTGGTGGTCAAAAGCAAACGGGCCATGATGAGCTCAAGCACGGTGTGCTGTTTGTTGGTCAATCATGTGCGCTTTGATCACACAGCCCTGCACAAGCTCGCAGATCTTGATGAGTTTGATCACATTATAACCGATGCTGCCCCTTCTCTAGAAGCCATGTCTGCCATTGAGGGAGCAGGCCTCAGCTTGACAATTGCCAATCAAGTCAACGGAGAGGGCGCATGAAAGCCCTGTTTGATGCTGCGGTCAGGTGGTGCGGTTTCTCTTTAGAGCAAAGGCTTGTTGCTCTTTTGCCCCTTGAGGCGAATGCGGCTGCTTTGCTAGCGCATGCAAATGCCTCCTCCTTTTCTCTGGCCCGGCACGCATTCATTTGCTCCGGCTCCCGGAGAAGGATCCAGCGACCATATGCAATGTCTCCCCGTCAGGGTTCATTGCATGGAGGCTTTGGGATTGTTTCGAAAGCCCGGGAGAGTGTGTCGCTGTTCATGACCAGCAGTTAGAATAGGGAGAAATATCATGAGAATTGCTGTTGCAGGTGACAGTGCAGGCGAAGGCCTTGCCCACATTTTGGCAGAATATCTTGCAGGTCAGGGCAAATATGAGGTGTCCGAGGTCTCAAGGATTTCCGGCGCCGCCGATCCATTCTACGCCAACATGGCCGAGCGCGTCGCAACGGCTGTTGTGAATGGCGAATATGATCGCGCTATTCTTTGCTGTGGCACAGGCATCGGAGTTGCCATGTCAGCCAACAAGGTGCACGGCATCCGCGCAGCACAATGTCATGATACTTATTCCGCCGAGCGTGCGGCGCTATCCAACAACGCCCAGATCATAACGATGGGCGCGCGTGTCATTGGCGCCGAGCTGGCGAAGTCCATTGCCGATACCTTTTTTGAGAATACAGAATTCTTCGATGCCAACGGGCGCTCTGCAGGGAACGTCAATGCCATTGATGAGCTGGATGCGCGCAATCGATAGGTATCCGGCGCAGAGCCTCGGTCATATGTTCAAAGCGATTGTTCCCCGCGATCTATCAATCGTTGAGGCAAAATGAAATCTGAAAAGTCCGATCCATCCGGTGTCGGGCTTTTTATTTGTTGCCATCATTTGGCGGCCAACATAACGAGCTTGGAATAGCTTGTATGCGGTTTCAAAATGATTTTGAACAAGATTGACATCAGCTGTTCAATCACGCAAAAAGAGTGCGGATGGTTCTTCCCTCGACAGACTCAGGGAAGATGAAAAGGGAACATGGTGCGGACGACCCAACTCGGGGCCTATGCCATGGCTGCCCCCGCAACTGTAAGCGGATTGCCTTGTTTTAAACCACTGAACCATATGGTTTGGGAAGGGAGCAGGGCGCAAAACCGTGAGCCAGGAGACCTGCCAGCCGCTACTATTCTCACTAACCGGTCGGGGTGTATCGGAGATGAGGCAAATTGATTTTTGCTTCCTTGCTTTTTCCTCCCTGCTATCGGCGTGTTTCGTTGAACTCGGCATCATAAGCCTCGCGCTTTGATGCGAAGTTAGGATCATGCGTTGAAAAATAAGGCAATCTTGCAAATCTGCAGCACATGCAACAGTGCGGCAGTCAAACAGAATCCGGAAAGACTGGAGACTGAAAGCCCCGAAGGCGAAAAGCTCCTGTGCGCAGTGCAAGCGGCTGTTGAGGCCGACCCTAGCATGGAAGGCAAACTCTCCATTCAGGCCGTTCGCTGCATGAGCAGTTGCAAACGCAGCTGTGTTGCCGCTCTTCTGGCGAAGGACAAATACCAGTTCGTCGTCGGCGAGCTCGACAGCAGCGCGGAGCGGGTGGATGATCTTGTTGCCTTCGCGAAAAGCTATGTTGAGGCCGAAGACGGTCTGCCGCAATGGCGCGAGCGCCCTCAACATATTCGCAAGAACACCATAGCCCGGTTGCATCCTTTCCCTTCAGAACTCTCAAACGACTCCTAGAGGCTCATCATGTCTTTCAAGGCTCCTCTGTCATCGCGCAAAATTCCAGCCACCGTTGTGACCGGTTTTCTTGGCTCTGGCAAAACCACGCTTATCCGCCAGCTGATCGAACAGGCCGGGGACAAGAAAATTGCCCTCATCGTCAATGAATTTGGCGATATGGGGTTCGACGGCGAGATGATCTCCAGCTGCGGCAACCCCAATTGCACCGAAGATGATGTTGTCGAGCTGAAAAATGGCTGCATTTGCTGCACGGTGGCCGATGAATTTTTGCCGACCATGGAAATGCTGCTCCAGCGCGAACCACGCCCGGATCACATTGTCATCGAAACCTCCGGGCTTGCTTTGCCTCAGCCTCTTGTTCAGGCCTTCCAATGGCCAAGCGTGCGAGCTTCCGTGACCGTTGATGGGGTGATCACCATCGCCGATGCTGCTGCCCTTAGCGAAGGCCACTATAGCGCCGATGAGGAAGCCGTTGCGCGCCAGCGCGAACAGGACGATTCCATCGACCATGAAAGCCCGATCGACGAGCTGTTCAACGATCAGCTCAAATGCGCCGACATGATCGTGATCTCCAAGGCCGACCTCGTTGATGAGGATGCCATGGAACGCGTGGAAGCCATCATTTCCGAGCATCGACGCGATGGCGTGAAAACCATCCATTCAGCCAACGGCAATGTATCCACGGCAATCCTTCTGGGGCTGGAAGCGGGGGCGGAAGAAGATCTCGACAGCCGCGAGGCTGCACACGATCATCATCACGATGATGACCATGATCACGACCACGATGATCATGATGATCATGATGATCATGATGACCATCACCACCACCATCATCACCACGACCATGATGATTTTCATTCGGCTGTGGTTGCACCACGTGCCTTTGAGACCATGGATGCCCTCAAACAGGCGGTGTCGGATGTCTTGGCCCAGTCTGGCGTTCTGCGCGTCAAAGGCTACGCGTCTATCGAAGGCAAAAAGGCTCGTGTTGTTGTGCAGGCTGTCGGGCGCCGGGTGGAAAGCTGGTTCGATCCGGGGGCGGAAACATCCACCGGACTGGTGGTAATTGGCCTTAAGGATTTTGATCTGGACCGCGCCAACAAGACCCTCGGCTAAAGACCAAAGATAACAAGGACCGTACCGACATGCATATTCTGGCGCCTGATGCAGGACGGATCGATGATGGCGAGGAAGCTGTAGATCTGGGGCAAAGCCCCGGTGATATCCTCATTCTGTCTTCGGCGGACAGCGAGCTATCTGCATTTGCCATGTCGGCACGGTCTCGCTCGGATGAGGCTGCGTCGGTGCGCCTTGCCAACCTGATGGCATTGGGGCATCCTTATTCGGTCGATCTTTATGTGGATCAGACCGCCAGCCACGCAAAGGTCATCATATTGCGCCTCTTAGGGGGCGTTGAATATTGGCGCTACGGGTTGGAACAGCTCAAGAAGCTTGCCCGCGGCTATGATATCAAGCTGCTCGTCATGCCGGGGGATGACAAGTGGGATGAAAGCCTTGCGGAATGGTCCAGTGAACCGGTCGTCGTCGTGCGTCAGGTCTGGCGCTATTGTGTTGAAGGCGGTTCGGAAAATATGGCCTTGGCGCTTCGTTTTGCCGAGGCGCTGATTTCGGGTGACCCGGAGGCTGTCCCGCATCCAGTGCCGTTGCCGCGCGTTGGTGTCCTCAAGGCTGGCGAGAGTTTCAGTGGCAAAGAAGGCCTTCAGCGCTATCTGGCGCAGATGGCAAATGAAACGCCGCACCCGGTGGTGCCCATTCTCTTCTATCGCTCCTATGTGCAGAGCGCCATGACCGCGCCGGTTGACGCTCTGGCGGAGGCTCTTGAGGCAAACGGATTGCACGCTTTGCCGATCTTCCTGCCGAGCCTCAAGGATTTTGAAGCGCAGGAATTCTTGCGAGATGTGCTGGCGCAGTTGCCGCCCGCTGTGCTGCTTAATTGCACCGCTTTTGCGCTTTCCAAGGCAGGGCAGGCCTATGAACCAACCATCCTTGATCAATAT
Source organism: uncultured Cohaesibacter sp. (assembly GCF_963676485.1). Lineage (NCBI taxonomy): Bacteria > Pseudomonadati > Pseudomonadota > Alphaproteobacteria > Hyphomicrobiales > Cohaesibacteraceae > Cohaesibacter > uncultured Cohaesibacter sp. Next base: position 4,777,258 of record NZ_OY781114.1, on the reverse strand, counting down.
GATTGTCCGGTATTGCAGGTCATCCTGTCTGGCTCCAGCAAACTGGCATGGGAGGAAAGCCCGCGTGGCCTTTCGGCACGGGACTTGGCCATGCATGTGGTGTTGCCCGAGCTCGATGGACGGATTCTCAGCCGCGCCATCGCCTTCAAGGAAGAAGGGGCGCTGGATAGCAAAACACACTATAAGCCGGTGGAACTGGTGCCCCATGGCGACAGGATCGCGTATGTTGCCGCTTTGGCCAAGGGGTGGGCTAGCCTACGTAATACCGCCCCCGAGAACCGCAAGGTTGGCGTGGTTCTGGCAAATTATCCCAACAAGGATAGCCGCATAGCCAATGGTGTCGGGCTGGATAGTCCGGCCTCGGTCGTTGCCTTGATGCGTGCAATGCAGCGTGAGGGCTATCAGATTGGCCCTGTCCCGGACGACGCTGATACGTTGATGCAGCAGATCCTGAAAGGACCGACAAACGCGCTGGGCAAGGCCATCCGGCAGAGCGAGAACCAGTTGGCTTTGGCAGACTATCGAGCCATGTTCGAAGCACTGCCAGAAGCGGTCAAAGAAGGCGTTGCGGCCCGATGGGGGCAACCAGAGGATGACCCAATGGTCACAGGCGAAGCCTTCCAGCTTGCGATCATCACCTTTGGCAATCTTGCTGTCGGGGTGCAGCCAGCCCGTGGCTACAATATCGATCCGAAAGAGACCTATCACGATCCGGATCTGGTGCCTCCGCACAATTATTTTGCGTTCTATTTCTGGTTGCGCCGGATCTATGGCATCCACGCTGTCATACATGCGGGCAAGCATGGCAATCTCGAATGGCTGCCGGGCAAGGCTCTGGCGCTGAGCGAGGCGTGCTATCCAGAAGCCGTGCTCGGGCCGGTGCCGCACCTTTATCCCTTCATTGTCAACGACCCCGGTGAGGGCTGTCAGGCCAAGCGGCGCACAAGCGCGGTGATCATTGATCATCTGACCCCGCCGCTCACCCGCGCGGAAAGCCATGGGGCTGGCGAAGAGCTTGAGGCACTGGTGGATGAATTCTACACCGCGCAAGGAGTGGATCCGCGCCGTTCGGACAAGCTTTTAGAGGAAATACGCTTTCTGGCCAATCGCACAGGTCTTGATAAAGACGCCGGCGTAGCCGCAGATGACGACAACCAGACCGCTCTGCAGCAACTGGATACTCATCTGTGTGATCTCAAAGAGCTGCAAATCCGTGATGGGCTTCATATTTTGGGTTCGTCACCGGAAGGGGGCTATCGGACGGACTTGCTGGTCGCTATTGCGCGTGTGCCGCGTGGCAATGAGCCGGCCCAACAATCGCTTCACCGTGCGATTGCCCAGGATTTGGAGCTCACAGTGTCTGGTGCGCGCTTCGATCCGCTGGATTGTGATTTTGCTAAAGAATGGGACGGACCGCGCCCCGATCTTCTCGCTGGCCTTTCAACGTCTCTGTGGCGCCATTGCGGTGATACAGTTGAGCGGATCGAACTGCTGGCCAAGGCGTTGGTCGCGGGTGAGGTGACCTGTCCAGACGAATTTGTGGCAACCAGAACAGTGCTTGATTGGATCGGCACAGACCTTGGCGCTGCGATTGATGCCTGCGGACCTGAAGAAACCAGCCATCTGCTGGTGGGCCTTGGCGGGCGGTTTGTGCCACCGGGCCCCTCTGGCGCACCGACGAGAGGGCGGCCGGACGTTCTGCCGACTGGGCGCAATTTCTTTGCGGTTGATGTGCGGTCTGTGCCTTCCAAAACGGCCTGGGCAATCGGAGAGCTCTCCGCAGAGCGACTGATGGAGCGCCATTTTCAGGATGAAGGCGAATGGCTTCAGGCCATCGTTCTGACCTGTTGGGGCACATCCAACATGCGCACGGGTGGCGATGATATCGCGCAGGCTCTGGCGCTTCTTGGCGTCCGCCCCGTCTGGGAGCCCGCATCGGGACGCGTGACAGGGATTGAGGTGCTGAGACTTGAGGAATTGCGGCGGCCGCGCGTGGATGTGACCTTGCGCATCTCGGGTTTTTTCCGCGATGCTTTCCCTCATCAGATCGATCTGTTCGATAGCGCAGTGCGGCAAGTCTCCGAACTGGATGAAGACGAAGATGCCAATCCATTGGCCGCGCGCGTGCGCCGCGAAAGGGCTGAGGCTGAAGCGCAAGGCGTTGATGCAGATCTGGCTCGCAGGCAGTCCACATTCCGCGTTTTCGGCTCCATGCCGGGGGCCTATGGCGCTGGCCTTCAGGCTTTGATTGACGAGAAAATCTGGGACAAACGCTCGGACTTTGCCGAAGCCTTTGTGGCGTGGGGTGGCTTTGCCTATGGGGCTGGCCAATATGGCGATCGCGCTGCCGATAGCCTCAAACGGCGACTGTCAAAGGTCGATGCGGTGATCCAGAATCAGGACAACCGCGAGCATGATTTGCTCGATTCAGATGACTATTATCAGTTTGAAGGCGGTCTTGCGGCCAGTGTCGAGAGTTTCCGCGGTGCAGCACCGAAGGTTTATCACAATGATCATTCCCGCGCTGAACGCCCCGTTATCCGAACGCTGGATGAAGAAATTGCGCGCGTTGTGCGCGGACGGGCTGCGAACCCGAAATGGATCGCCGGTGTGATGCGCCATGGCTATAAGGGGGCTTTCGAGATTGCGGCAACGCTCGATTATCTGTTTGCCTTCGCAGCCACGACCAACGCCGTGGGCGATCATCATTTTGATCAGCTCTATGAAGCTTATATCGAAGATGATGCGGTTGCCGATTTTCTCAAAGACAAGAACCGGCCCGCCTATGATGATATGATCGATCGCTTTCTTGAAGCCCTCGATCGCGGGCTCTGGACGCCAAGATCCAACAGCGCCCGGTTCAATCTGGAAGAAAACAAGAAGCCAGCCACTCAGCAGGAAGGGGAGTTCCTATGAAAAAGACAGACGGTATGACGCAGGAAGAGCTTGACGCTCGTCATGCGGAAAAGATGAAAAAGAAAAAAGCCGCCCGTGAAAAGATCCTCGCCACCAAGACAGAAGAAAAAGGCCTGATCATCGTTCATACGGGCAAGGGCAAGGGCAAATCCACCGCTGCCTTCGGCATGGCCTTTCGCTCCATCGGGCATGGGCACAAGATCGCTGTCATCCAGTTCGTCAAGGGCGCTTGGGATTCGGGCGAAAAGCGCATGCTGGAGAAATTCCCCGAGCAAGTCACGATCAAAGCCATGGGCGAGGGCTTTACATGGGAAACCCAGGATCGCAACAAGGATATCGAAAATGCCCGCGCAGCATGGGAAGCCGCCAAGGAAGCAATTCTCGATCCGGAAAACCGCTTTGTGCTGCTCGATGAGCTGAATATCGTTTTGCGTTATGACTATTTGCCGATCGAGGAAATCGTAGCCTTTTTGCGCGATGAAAAGCCCGATGACACCCATGTTGTCGTCACCGGCCGCAACGCAAAAGACGAACTGATCGAGATCGCGGATCTGGTCACGGAAATGACCCTGATCAAGCATCCGTTCCGGTCTGGCGTCAAAGCACAGGAAGGGATCGAATATTAGGAAAATTGCTGATTTAATTCAGCTTTTCTGTGCCAAAAGCAGGAGGCGATCCAAAGGCGAGTTGACATGCCTTACGCGCAATCCTACACATGAGTTGTTCGATGGTTTTTCTCGCCCAAGCGTGGTGAGAAAATGAAAAGGGAACATGGTGAGGCTTACCCATCAGGGACCGACTCCATGGCTGCCCCCGCAACTGTAAGCGGCGAGCAATTGATTAGCGATATCCACTGACACCGGGGTGTTGGGAAGGTTTGATCAATTGTGATGAACCGTGAGCCAGGAGACCTGCCATCAGACTGGTATAGGCTGATTCTACTTTCAGCCTTGCCGCCTCTAAACAAGACGCCGGGGTGAGCGTTGGGTAGAGAGATAGTCTGGTATCTTGTTTTTCGCCAGCAATCCCTTGCCGATACTTCGATTCCCACAGCGTCTCCAATTTGGCTTGTCGCCGACAGGAGATGACTCTATGCATAAATTTTTAATCGGGGGCCTTCTTGCCTCCGCCCTCATGGTTTCCAGCGCTGCCAATGCCCATTTTCAGCTGGTTTATACCCCTCAGGTCAATCTGGTCAAAGCGGGCGATGTGCCGCTGAAGCTCATTTTCTGGCATCCGTTCGAGAATGGCCATGTGATGGATATGGGGACGCCAGAAGCCTTTTATGCTCTGCATAAAGGCAAGAAGATTGACTTGATGGATTCCCTGAAGCCGATGCGCTTCAAAGGATCGGGTAACGAAGCAGACGCTTTTGACGGCAACCTGAAGGTCAAACGTAACGGCGACTATACACTCGTTGTGCGGCCCGCTCCCTATTATGAAGGCAGCGAAGACATCTATATTCAGCAGATTACCAAGAGCTACCTGAACAAGGGCGGTATTCCCACTGATTGGAACGAGCCTGCTGGCCTCAAAACCGAGATTGTGCCTCTCAACAAGCCAACCAATATCCTTGCAGGATCCACCTTTACCGGGCGTGTTCTGTCAGAGGGTAAGCCGGTAGCGGGTGCTGAAATCGAGATTGAATATATGTCCGCCGAGCCGGATATGGATGCCAACAAGCCAAAGGCGACCACCTCCGAACCGGCGCCGGGCGGTGCGCTGGTCGCGCTTTCCGATGAGAATGGGTATTTCACCTTTGGCATTCCAAAGGCCGGTTTCTGGGGCTTTGCAGCGCTTGGCACAGGGCCTGATACCGAGTTTGAAGGCAAGGAGCTTTCTCAGGATGCTGTTATTTGGGTGAGAGCTTATGACCTCAAATAGCCTTCCATATCGTAGCGGGAGGGCACGTCATGCATATTGTTGATGGAGCTCTCTCCAACGAGGTGCTGATTGTGGGATCCGCTATGTCCGCAGTCGGCATCGTCGTGGGCTTGCGGAAGTTGACCATGGACCTTATCCCTGCTGCGGGTGTGCTCAGCGCAACATTCTTTGTTGCATCGCTGATCCATGTGCCGTTGGGCTTTTCAAGTGTTCATCTCATCCTGAACGGTCTGGCCGGGATTATTCTCGGCTGGGCTGCCTTTCCCGCTTTGTTCGTGGCCTTGCTTCTGCAAGCTGTCTTTTTCGCCTTCGGGGGTATCTCCGTGCTCGGGGTGAATACCCTTAATATCGCAGCGCCCGCCGTTTTGGTTGGCCTGATGGTCAATCCGTTTTTGACCCGGGCCACATCGTCCAGTGTTGCCGCTGTGTTTGGTGGCATAGCCGGAGCATTGGCCATTGCCTTGACCACGCTTTTTGTGGCTCTGGCTCTGGGCTTTTCCGGCGATAATTTTGCCTTGCAAGCGAAAATTGTCTTCGTGGCTCATATCCCGATCATGATTATCGAGGGGCTTTTGTCTGCTGCCGCGATTTATCTCATCCACAAAGTGAAGCCGGAGCTTCTGCACGCTATGAACAAGGGGGGAGCCCGATGAACCGATTGAAAAAACTGGCGGCGGGATGCCTGCTTCTGTTGATTTGTGCATTTGCCTTCCCGGCTTCGGCCCACAAGGTGATCATGTCCGCTTATGCCGATGGCGAAGCCATCGAGGGAGAGCTGGGCTTTTCCAACGGCGATATGGCAACGGACACGACGGTTGAAGTGTTTGCTGATGATGGTGCCAAACTTGGTGAAACCAAGACAGACGAAGACGGTGTATTCCGATATAAGCCAACCGCGAAGGTGCCTCTGACTTTCAAGGCCAATCTTGGTGCTGGGCATATTGGTACCTACCATATGGCTGTTGATGAACTTCCCGATGCAATCGGGGGCGACGCAAAGGAGAATGAGGCGATAGCAGAGGTGTCCGCTGTTCTCGAAGAGATCAGTGAAGAAGCCGATGGTGGTCGTGCGGCTGCAACCGCGGGCCTCAGCCCAGAAGCCTTGCAGAAGCTCATTGCTGCGGAAGTTCATGAGCAGCTCGAAACCTTCAAACCGGAATTTGCCAAGGCTGTTCGCAATGAAACCAAGCCGCTGCGCAAGGTGATCTCTGAATATACAGAGAAGAACGATATGCAGTCGATCCTTGGTGGCATCGGATATATCTGCGGACTGTTCGGTATCGGTTTTTATGTTGCCGCACGCGGCGAGCGTAAAAAACTGGCTGCAAAGGCGAAGGAAACCGCATGAGCGATATTCTGGGGGATGCAGGGCGAGCCAAAGGGCTGAGCCGGGCAGAGGCAAACACAATTGGCACAATCTTCTCGCAGCATCTGTGGATCCGCGAGCTGGATCCGCGCGTGAGAATTGTCACGGTGTTTGTCTTCTCCATTTGCGTGGTCCAACTGGACAAGCTGCTTCCCCTGGTGATCGCCCTTTGCGGCGGTCTTTTCCTGCTGCTGCAAGCAAGGGTGCCACTCGTTACCTCCATCAAGCGTGTTCTGACGGTTGATAGTTTCATTATCCTTCTGCTCGTCATGCTGCCTTTCACCACGCCCGGCACAGAAATGGCATCGGTCTTCGGCTTTTCTGCCAGCTATGAAGGATTGTGGCAGGCCATCGTCATTCTGCTGCGTGCCAATGCCATTGTCATGGCATCGCTGGCCTTGTTGGCAACGATTGATGCTGTGACTTTCGGTCAGGCTCTGGCCAAATTGAGGGTGCCCGAGCGCCTCGTGCATCTTTTGTTGTTTACGGTGCGCTATATCGAGGTGTTGCATGCGGAATATTTGCGACTGAAAACAGCGATGAAATGCAGAGGTTTTACCCCGGGTAACAATCTGCACACTTACAAAAGCGTCGGCTATCTCGTTGGCATGCTGCTTATCCGCTCTTTTGAGCGTTCCGAGCGGATTCTCATGGCGATGAAGTGTCGTGGGTTTAATGGCCAGTTTCACTTGCTGAAGGATTTCGACTATACAAGGCGTGATTTCACCTTTTCGATGATATCGTTCCTTTTTGTCCTGTTGCTTTTGGCCTTGGAGATGTTGCATGTCGTTGCTGCTTGAAACAGATAAGCTGAGCTATGCCTACCATGGCAGCGCACCATGTCTGAGCGGCGCATCACTCTCGCTTGAGGAAGGCGAAAGGGTGGGACTTGTTGGCGATAATGGCGTGGGCAAAAGCACGTTTCTGCAAGTGCTCGTCGGGCTTTATAAATTCCATGAAGGACGCATCACTGCTTTCGGGCAGGATTTCGCGACTGAAGAGGATTTCACCCAGTTGCGCCGCCGCGTTGGTCTGGTGTTTCAGGACCCTGATGACCAGCTTTTCTGTCCCACCGTCAAGGAAGACATCGCATTCGGACCACTCAATTTGGGCTGTAGTCGCCAAGAGGCAGACGCAGTTGTCGAGGAAACCCTCGCGCTCTTGAATTTGTCACACCTGAAGGAACAGGTTACGCATAGGCTTTCCGGTGGGCAGAAGCGGCTTGTTGCGCTGGCAACGGTCATGGCCATGAAGCCGGACATCCTGTTGCTTGATGAGCCGACCAATGATCTGGATGAAAAGACGAGGGTCCGGCTCATCGAAATACTGCTTTCATTGCCCCAAGCAATGATTATCGTGAGCCATGACCGGGCCTTTCGAGAAAAAGTCGTTACACGAACCGTAAAAATGGAGAATGGTCAGATCTTTTGATGAGATGACACCAAATTGTCGGGAGATGGTATCCCGACCACATACTTTGCAGCGCCTCCCATGAAGGGGGCTGAAAATCAAGTCAGTGAGGCCGATCCAAGCCGGATGCCAAGACTGACCTGCAGGTTGGAAGAGAGAGACCGGACCATTTGTGTTCGGGCTGTTTCGACCCCCCTGCTGAAAACCAGACAAGGAGCCATACCGGCTCATGATCAGAGAACCACAGGGGACCAGAATGACCAGTTCCACGCATGAAGAAAAATTAGGCCTGATGATTTGCGGCCATGGCAGCCGCAACAAAGAAGCTGTTGACCAGTTTGCCAAGCTTGCCGAGCGCCTGCGCCCGCGTTTTCCCGATTGGCCGGTTGATTACGGCTATCTTGAATTTGCCAATCCGGTGCTTTCAAACGGGCTCGACAAGTTGGTCGAGCAGGGCTGTACCCGCATTCTTGCTGTGCCGGGCATGCTGTTTGCTGCGGGCCACGCCAAAAATGATATTCCCTCCGTGCTCAATGCCTATCAGGCCAAAAAGCCGGGCGTAACCATTGAATATGGCCGCGAACTTGGTCTTGATATCAAGATGATCAAGGCCGCGGGTGCGCGCGTTCAGGAAGCGGTGGATGCCGCCAATCTCGAACATGGCGAAGTGCCGCTGACCGAAACTCTTCTGATGGTCGTCGGCCGGGGCGCATCCGATCCGGACGCCAACTCAAACGTCAACAAGCTGATGCGCATGCTATGGGAAGGCATGGGCTTTGGCTGGGGCGAAGTCTGTTATTCGGGCGTAACGTTCCCATTGGTCGAGCCGGGCCTCGAACATGCTGCCAAGCTTGGCTACAAGCGCATTATCGTTTTCCCTTATTTCCTCTTTACCGGCATCCTTGTCCGTCGCATCTACAATTTCACCGATGAGGTTGCAGCGCGCCATCCAGACATCCAGTTCATCAAGGCAGCTTATCTGAACGATCAGGATTATGTGATCGAAACCTTCGAAGACCGGGTACAGGAAATCCTGGAAGGGACCAACAACATGAACTGCCAGCTGTGCAAATATCGTGCGCAGGTTCTGGGGTTCGAGGCCGAAGTCGGTCTGCAGCAGGAAAGCCACCACCATCATGTGGAAGGGGTGGACACCAAAGATTGCGAATATTGTGAAGATAATAAATGCACCAACGAATGTCTCAAGCATCACCCTTCGTCGGAGCATTCCCACCATGATCATGGCCACGACCACGCTCACTCCCAAGGTCACGGCCATGATCATGGTCACTCTCACCATCATGATCACGGGCACGATCATGACCACCACCATGGGCACAGTCATGACCACGGACATGACCATTCTCATGGCGACGGCCACGACCATCATCACCATCCTTATCCGCAGGCCGATCATCCGCTTGGTCCCAAGAGTATGTACAAGAAGGACTGATCCTCTAACGGGCGCGGTGGCTTAAGGCCATCGCCTGCCCGGATCAGGGTGGATGTATCAAGATGACGTCACATCACTATGAGAAGGATCCGGCAGCAATTTATGCCGGTTCCTTCACCATCATAAAGCAAGAGGCCGGCGAAGCGCTGGCCACTTTGCCACCTTCGCTCGAGCCGGTTGCCGTGCGGCTGATGCATTCCGTCGGCATGACAGATCTGGTCTCTGATTTGCGCTTTTCGCCTCAGGCAGCTGAAGCGGGCCTTGCAGCTCTTAAGCGGGGCACGACCATTCTGGTGGATACGCAGATGGTCGCAGGAGGCATCTCGCAGCGCTTTTTTGCAAAAGGTGCCGCACTGGCCAACAACAGCATTTTGGTCACTCTGAACGATCCGCAGGTCACCAACATTGCCAATGAAATGAAAACCACCAGAACCGCAGCTGCCATGGAGCTATGGCGGCCCCATCTGGAAGGGGCTATTGTTGCCATTGGCAACGCGCCTACTGCGCTTTTCAGGCTTTTGGAAATGGTGCGGGAAGGTGCAGGCAAGCCTGCGCTGGTGCTCGGATTTCCCGTTGGCTTTGTCGGTGCGGCAGAATCCAAACAGGCATTGGTTGATGAAGCCGCAGAGTTGGAGCTTGACTATATAGCCATGCTCGGACGCAGGGGCGGAACGCCGATGGCAAGCGCCGCCGTCAATGCCTTGGCCATTGCCGCGCTCGGCCAGAGCGACAAACCGATGTAGGAGCGGGTGAATTGACAAACCAACACCAAAATGCACCATGGCTGACCGTCATCGGCATCGGAGAAGACGGACTGGATGGCCTTGGCGATCTTGCTTGGTCTCTCATTGCGGAAGCAGAAGTCATCTATGGCGGCGGGCGCCATTTGGCGATGATACCGGATGATCTGGCCAATGGTGCAGAAATGAGAGGCTGGCCAACGCCATTCTCAAGCGCCATTGAAGCATTGGAAAGCCTGAGAGGCACTTCCGTCGTCGTCTTGGCGAGCGGCGATCCGATGTATTTCGGGATCGGGGGGACTCTGTCGCGTCATTTCCAAGGAAATGACATGCGTTGCCTGTCTTTCCTCGGATCCTTCAGCCTTGCTGCAAGCCGCCTCGGCTGGCCGCTGGATCGAACTGAAAAACTGACCATTCATGGGCGCAGCATTGAGACACTTCTGCCGCATTATCTACCGGGTGCTCGGTTGCTGGTGCTGTCGCGAGACGGAGCATCACCTAAGGAGGTTGCTTGCCAGCTCTGCGCGCGCGGCATTGCAGATGCCGAGCTGACCATTCTGGAGCATCTGGGCGGGGAGGCGGAACGCATTATCTCCACCCATGCCTGCATATTGGCAGAAAGCGAGGAAAGCGATCGCTTTGCCGATCTCAATGTGCTGGCCATCGCGCTGCCCGCGCATTTGCAGAGTTGGTATCCCATTCAGCCCGGATTGCCTGACGAAGCCTTCGAGCATGACGGCAAGATGACCAAACGGGATATCCGCGCCAGTGCTCTTGCCAAACTCATGCCCCATCCTGGAGGGCTTCTCTGGGACGTCGGCACGGGGTGTGGCTCAGTTGCGATTGAATGGATGCGCAGCCACCGCACGTGCCGCGCCATTGGTATCGAGCCACAAGAAAAACGACGCACCCTTGCCCGGCACAATGCTGAGTGTCTGGGTGTGCCATCCTTCAAACTCATTGCCGACACTGCTCCAGCAGGCCTTGAAGGGCAAGACGCACCTGATGCCGTTTTCATCGGCGGCGGATTGTCTTACGAGGTTGTGGCCTATTGCCTTGATGCCTTGAAACCGGGCGGACGGCTTGTGGCTCATGCTGTCACTCTTGGCTCGGAGCATCTGCTCCTTGAGATGTTTGAAAAGCATGGCGGAGACTTGACCCGACTTTCCATATCCAGGGCGACACCGGTCGGCCCCTATTTCGGCTGGAAACCCTCCATGCCAGTTACACAATGGGCTTTCATCAAGAGCCCTAGAGATCTAGACGAGAAACACAATCAATGAATAGCAAGAAAAAAGGCACCCTCTACGGCGTGGGGGTCGGTCCGGGGGATCCTGACCTGATAACCCTCAAGGCCGCTAGGCTCATCAGCAATGCCAAAACGGTTGCCTATCCGGCGCCTGAAGGGGGCGATAGCTTCGCCCGCAATATCGCCAAGGCACATATTTCTAGCGGTACAAAAGAGATCTCCATTGCCGTGCCGATGCGCCCGGAACGCAAGGCCGCGCAAGATGCCTATGACGTCGGGGCTGTGGATGTGCGCAAAGAGCTGGAAGCTGGCAATGATGTGGTCTTCCTGTGCGAAGGCGATCCCTTCTTCTATGGCACCTTCATGTATCTCTATGACCGGTTGGCCGGTGACTTCGATACGGATGTCATTCCCGGCGTGACCTCCATTGTCGCCTGCGCCTGTCGCCTCAAGCAGCCGCTTGTCAGCCGCAATGATGTGCTGACAGTGCTTGCAGGCCCGATGGCGGATGACGAGTTGGAAGCCCGCCTCAAACTTGGCGGCTCATTTGCCATCATGAAGGTGGGGCGTCATTTGCCACGCCTGCGTGCTTTGTTGGAAAAGCTCGATCTCATGAAGCGGGCCGGTTATGTGGAGCGGGCAACGTTGGACAATGAAAAAGCGATCCCGCTTGCCGAGCTTGAAGACGCCACCGCGCCGTATTTCTCAATGATCCTTATCTATGACGGGGACGAAGCATGGAAAATCTAATGCCCATTACCATCGTTTGCCCAAGCGCGGCAGCAAGCACGCTGGCGGTCTCCATCCAGACTGCGCTCAAGAGCGCAGGGCATCCGGTAGAACTGCATGGCAAGGGCGAAATAGAAGGCTTCGATGTCTCCTTTGTCGATAGCCTTGCCCATCTCAAAGGCCTGTTCTCCGAAGGACGTGCGATCATTGCGCTTTATGCCAGTGGCATCGTCATTCGTGCTCTTGCGCCGCTTCTCGACAGCAAGTTCGATGAACCGCCGGTGGTGGCTGTCGCCCGCGATGGCAAGTCAGTTGTGCCGCTGCTTGGTGGGCATCATGGTGCCAATGATCTGGCGCGTATGCTGGCAAAGGCTCTTGGTGCTCATGCCGCGGTTACCACTGCGGGTGATTGCCGCTATCGTCTGGCGCTCGACAATCCACCAAAGGGATGGAAGCTGCAGCATGCCAAAAAGGCAGCCAGCATTATGGCGCGGATTGTTGATGGCGAAGCCGTGTCGGTCTCTTCAGAACTGGCATGGCTGGATAATAGCGAGTTGGCCCGTGCAGATAGCGCAGATATCAGCCTTGAAGCCAGTTTTGCGCCCGTGCCCGAAGCAAGCGCTGAGACAAGCCTGACTTACAGTCCGCAAAAACTGGTTGTCGGGGTTGGTTGCGAGCGGGGCATCGCTGCCGTTGATCTGATCGCTCATATTGAAAGCGTGTTGGCGAGCAATAGCCTCGCTCCTGAGGCTATTGGCATGCTGGCCTCCATCGATGTCAAAATGGATGAAGAGGCCATCCATCAGGCCGTTCTGCATTTTGGAGTGCCCGCTCGGTTCTTCTCGGCTGCAGAGCTGGAAGAGCAGAAAGAGCGTCTGAAAAATCCGTCCGATGTGGTTTTTGCCGAAGTGGGATGCCATGGCGTCGCCGAAGGGGCCGCTCTGGCCGCTGCGGGAGGCGAAGGGTCGCTGTTGATTGCCAAGGTGAAGTCTGACAAGGCTACTTGCGCCATTGGCCTGGCCGCTCATCCTTTCACAAAAGAGATTCCGGGCAAGAAACGCGGTTCATTGGCTGTGATCGGCATCGGTCCGGGAACGCCCTATTGGCGTACACCTCAGGCGACCAGCCTCATTGCCAGTGCTGAAAAGCTCGTTGGCTACAAATTTTATCTCGACCTGCTCGGGCCAATGGCCGATGACGAACGCCGGTGCGATTTTCCCATGGGGAGCGAGAAGGACCGCTGTCGTTATGCCTTGGAAGAAGCTGGCAAAGGGTATGATGTGGCGCTGATCTGCTCTGGCGATGGTGGAATCTATGCCATGGGCGCTCTGGTGATGGAGCTGCTGGACCGCGATATCGACAATGGCGGCGTGTCTGATGCAGCCAAACGGGTTGCGCTCACGCATGTGCCGGGTATCTCCGCCTTGCAAGCTGCCTCGGCGCGTTTCGGAGCATTGCTTGGCCACGATTTCTGCACCATCTCGCTGTCAGACTTGCTCACGCCATGGGAGACCATCGAGCAGCGCGTCAAAGCGGCAGCAGAAGGAGACTTTGTGGTTGCCTTCTACAATCCCGTCTCCAAGAAACGCCGGACCCAGTTGCTAAGGGCAAGGGAAATTCTGCTTGCCAAGCGTCCGGAAGAAACGCCGGTGCTTTTGGCTTCCAACCTTGGCCGTCCGGATGAAGAGCTGAAAATGCGCACTCTCGCAACGCTGGATATCGAAGAGGTCGACATGTTGACTGTCGTGCTTGTGGGCTCGTCCCAGTCGCGCCAATGGCGATCCGGTGATCGCTCTGCTGGTGATGATGGCTGGATGGCCTACACCCCGCGCGGATATGCAAAAAGAATTGATGGAGAAAACAGGGAATGACTGTCTATTTTATCGGAGCAGGCCCCGGTGCGCCGGACCTTATCACAGTGCGCGGGCTGAAGCTGATTCAGCGGTGCCCTGTTTGCCTCTTTGCGGGCTCTCTGGTGCCAGAGGCTACTGTGGCTGAAGCACCCGAAGGGGCACTCGTCAAGGACACGGCCGCGATGAACCTTGATGAAATCATTGAGGACATCAAACAGGCCCACGCGGAAGACAAGGATGTGGCGCGTGTGCATTCGGGGGATCCGTCCATCTATGGCGCGATTGCCGAACAGATGCGCCGTCTCAATGCTCTGGACATTCCATATGAAGTGGTGCCCGGCGTGCCAGCCTTCGCCGCTGCCGCCGCCGCACTTGGAACGGAGCTGACCATTCCGGGCATCGCCCAGAGTATTATCCTGACGCGCACCTCGATGAAATCTTCCTCCATGCCGGAGCGGGAGAGCCTTGATATTCTCGGTCAAGCCGGCGCGACCATGGCCATTCATCTGTCCGTGCGCAATGCTGCCCATATCGAGCGGGAGCTGACCCCGCACTATGGGGAAGATTGTCCCGCTGTCATCGCTTATCGTGTGGGGTGGCCAGATCAGGCTTTTATTCACGCCACCCTTGGAACCCTGCGCCAGAAAATCCGTGAGTCCAAATTGACCCGCACAGCGCTTATTCTGGTCGGGCCAGCGTTGGGGGCGCAGAATTTCGAAGAGTCCAAGCTTTATGACGCAGAATTCGAGCATATTCTGCGCCTGCCGAAAAAAGCAAACAAGAAAGGGTAAGGGGCGCAGAGCCCCTTGCTTCAATTTGCTTTAGTCAAGATTTTTCAGTGGGGCGATAATATGGGCAAAGGAGCCGTGAACGGATCCAACCCGTAGCCCCATTGGAGCAAGATCCCTGTCCGCAGCCGTCCGAGCTTCAAAGAGCGGCTCGGCGTCGCCCATCAGGGTGATGGTTGCATAGTGGAATTCATGTGCTGCCAGTTGGGATGCCCAAGGCAGAGCCGAGCTGTGCGATAGCTTGCGGTAGCCAAGCGATAGCTTGATGTCGGCAAAGCTGGTGGTGATGGGCAACAGATCCAGCATCGGAACCTCGACACCATCTGCCGAAAGGATGGATCGACCCAGCGTCATATAGCCCCCGCATTCTCCAAAGATCAGCACATTGCGTTCTGCCGCAGACCGCATGGCACGCCGGAAATTTTGAGCCGCTGCCAGTTCTTCCAAATGAAGCTCCGGGTAGCCACCGGGCAGATAGATGGCATCGGCATTCTCATGCGGGGCCTCATCGGCAAGGGGGGAGAAGAAAGAAAGTTCGGCACCCTGATCTGACCATTCCTGCAAGAGATGCGGATAAAGAAAGCTGAAGGCCTCATCCCGCGCTATGGCCATATGCTGCCCAAGAGGGGGGAGCGAGTGACGGAGGGCTGGAAGGCCAGTGGGAGAGCCTGACGGAGCGCGGGCTTCTGCTCCAATCTTGCTGGCAATCTCAAGGATAAGATCAAGATCAACATCGTCCGCCATATGGTCCGCGATCCGGTCGATCATCGCATCAAGATCGTCATGTTCACCCGCCTGCACAAGCCCCAGATGGCGCGATGGCAATTGCAGTTGGTCCGAGCTGCGTATCGCGCCCACGATAGGCAGATCAAGCGGGGCGAAGGCCTCACGCAGTAGATGTTCATGCGCCTTGGACCCAACGCGATTGAGCAAGATGCCGCCAATCGTCAGTGCAGGGTCAAAATCACAAATGCCTTTGGCAATCGCAGCTGCGGTTTGGGCTTGTCCCTTGACATCAAGAACCAGAATGACAGGCAATCCAATCGCGTGAGCCAATGCCGCCGTTGAGCCTTGTCCTTTGGCTGCGCCATCAAACAGCCCCATCACACCTTCCACAAAGAGAAGCTCGCCAAGACCGCCTTGCCTGAGGGCGCGGGCTTGCAAATCCTCTCGGCTCATTGCCCAAGGGTCTAGATTGATGGAAGGGTGCCCGGATGCCACGCCATGAAAGGCCGGGTCTATATAGTCCGGCCCGCATTTGGCCGGCGTAACGCGTAAGCCTTTTCGGCTAAAGAGGCGCTGTAAGCCAAGAGACAGGGTTGTCTTGCCTGCGTTGGAGCTGCTCGCGGCGAGAATAAGTCCGTTGGGCAGAGAAGGCATAATGCTCATGAAGGAACCGATCAGGACTTGAGGCCAAGAGGGTCGGAGATCAGAGCCTTGCCACCATTGGCAAAACCGAGCCAGTCCAACCCGTCGCGCAGCTTGACCACATTGCCGATCACGACGATAGCAGGTGGCTCCATGTTCGAATTATGGGCGTCATCAGCTATATGGGCAAGAGTTGAGGTCAGGACTTCCTGTCGTAGCGTAGAGGCATTGCAAATAACGGCAGCCCCTTCTTCAGGGTCGCGTCCGGCATCCATCAGTTTTTCGGTGATGCCATGTAGATGTTTCATTGCCATATACATGACAATCACCTGTGAGCCTCTGGCAATGCCATCCCAATCAAGGGCTGTGGGCATTTCGCCCGTATGATCATGACCGGTAAGGAAGGTCACCGACTGGTTGATATCCCGATGGGTGGCCGGAATGCCAGCATAGCAAAGCCCACCAATGCCAGCCGTGATCCCCGGCACCACGCGGAAAGGAACGCCTGCTTCGACAAGCTGAAGGGCTTCTTCGCCACCGCGGCCGAAAATGAATGGATCACCACCCTTGAAGCGCAATACGCGCTTGCCTTCCTTTGCCAGTTCGATCAGGCGCAGATTGATGTCTTTCTGTTTGGAAGAGGGACGTCCGCCACGCTTGCCTGCAAACTCGACGATAATGTCTGGCCGTGCGAAGGAAAGAAGCGCCTTGTCGACCAGCGCGTCATAAACAATCGCGTCAGCCTGACGCAACGCGTTGACCGCATGCAAGGTCAAGAGGCCGCGATCTCCGGGGCCTCCTCCGACCAGCCAGACCCATCCCGGTTCGAACTCGGGAAGTCCATCAAATAATATTTGGCTATAGGAGTCTTGGACGGGGGAATTCAACATGTATTTCTTAGCTCTGGCTCTTTTAGATATGGCGTCCCGATTGGCTCCACTATATACCTAAGTACATGACGGATGACACGGAAAAAGCACCAAAAGAAGAAAATTTAAGGCGTGGTTGGACAACTGGCGCTTGCGCAACCGCTGCAACCAAAGCCGCTCTTTGTGCTCTGGTTTCTTCTCGCTTTCCCGATCCCGTATCGATCAGGCTTCCCAAGGGGCAGACACCGTCATTTGCGCTTGATTGTGAGCGCTTTGAAGAAGATTTCGCCGAGGCGGGAATCATCAAGGATGCCGGTGATGACCCGGATGTAACCCATGGCGCGCTCATCCTTTCCTCTGTGCGGTTTGGCCCTTCCGGTGCTGGCGTGCGCTTCTTTGCCGGTGAAGGGGTGGGGATGGTAACGCGCCCCGGGTTGCCGATTCCTGTTGGAGAGCCTGCCATCAATCCCGTGCCGCGCCAATTGATGCGTGAGGTCGTTGAAAGCCTTGCGCAGGAATATGGCTTCACGCCGGACGTGGACATCACCATTTCCGTACGCAATGGCGAAAAACTTGCCAAACATACATGGAACCCGAGGCTTGGGATCGTCGGTGGCATTTCCATTCTCGGGACGACTGGCATCGTCGTACCCTTTTCCTGTTCAGCATGGATACATTCCATCCATCGCGGTATTGATGTGGCGCGAGCCGAGGGGCAGGGCCATGTGGCAGGCTGCACCGGATCCACATCGGAAAAGACGGTGCGTTTGCTTTACGCGTTACCGGAATTTGCCATGCTCGACATGGGCGATTTCGTCGGTGGCATGCTCAAATATCTCAGGCGCAATCCCGTGCCGCGCGTTACCATCGGTGGCGGCTTTGCCAAGCTCACCAAACTGGCGCAAGGGCATATGGATTTGCACTCCGGGCGCAGTCAGGTTGATTTTAACTGGATGGCGGGCCAAGTTGCGGCCATTGGTGGCTCTTTAGAACTTGCTGAAGAGGTCAAACAGGCCAATACGGCGCTGTCTGTGCTGCAACTATGTGATGCCGCAGGCATAGCCATCGTGCCGCACGTGGCAAAATTGGCGCAATGCGCCGCATTCAAAATTCTGGGGCCAAGTGACATCGCTCTCGATATTGTCGTAATTGCGAGGGATGGTAAACTCTTGACACAGTCCGAGATTCTCACCTACGACCAGCTGGAGCAGGCTCCATGACCACTCAGCGCCATATTCTTCTTCTCGGCGGTACAGCCGAAGCAAGGGAATTGCTTGAAACCCTGATCAAGTCGACAGAGCATGACATTACCTATTCGCTCGCAGGGGTGCTCGGCAGCAAGGCCGAAGAAGTTCTGCGCAGCCGGATGGGGTTTGATACCGATCATTTCCAGTTTCGCATGGGCGGCTTTGGTGGCCCACAAGGTTTGCATGCCTATATGCAGGACCACGGCATCGACCTTCTGATCGATGCAACACACCCATATGCAACGGTAATCTCTCGCAATGCGGTTGAAGCTTCCAAGAGTGGAGGTGTGCCGCTTGCCCGTTTCGTGCGCCATGAATGGACCGAGACCGGCGAGGATGAATGGACTGTGGTAAAAACCTTGTGCGATGCCGCAGCTGCGCTGCCTTCCGGTGTAACGGCCTTTCTTTCTGTCGGGCGGCAATCCATCGCGCCATTTGCAAGCCGCAAGGATTGTAAATTCGTGATCCGCAGTATAGCCGAAGCCGAAGAGCAGATGTTCCATTCTGCGACTTTCATTCAAGGTATGCCCGGGCGGTCGATGGAAGAGGAAATGGCGCTCTTCCAGGACTATGATGTCGACTATCTGGTGACCAAGAATTCCGGAGCCGGGAAGGCTTCGCACAAAATCCTTGCGGCGCGAAAGCTACATATTCCCGTCATCATGGTCGAACGCCCCAATTTGCCAGAAAGCCCCGAATTCAGCG
Organism: uncultured Cohaesibacter sp.; assembly: GCF_963676485.1. Classification (NCBI taxonomy): domain Bacteria; kingdom Pseudomonadati; phylum Pseudomonadota; class Alphaproteobacteria; order Hyphomicrobiales; family Cohaesibacteraceae; genus Cohaesibacter; species uncultured Cohaesibacter sp. Next base: position 4,758,681 of record NZ_OY781114.1, on the reverse strand, counting down.
AGCTTGAGCCAATCCTGGATTGGATCGAGAAAGCACCCGATCTCTCTCTTCGCGGATCGACCCCATCAGAATTTGACCCGGAATAAAATCTGGCCTTAAAGACACGCAGGAAAGACAAAAATGCCCGCCATCATGTTTCAGGGAACAGGCTCCAACGTTGGAAAATCCATGTTGGTCGCCGGTTTCTGTCGCCATCTCAAACGGCAGGGCTATAAGGTCGCGCCTTTCAAGCCACAGAATATGTCCAACAATGCTGCCGTCACCCCCGATGGTGGGGAAATCGGACGAGCGCAGGCGCTTCAGGCATTGGCATGCGGGTTGGAGCCAAGCGTGCATATGAACCCGGTGTTGCTCAAGCCCCAGAGCAATGTGGGCAGTCAGGTCGTCGTGCAAGGCAAGGTGGTTGGCCAGATGCAAGCCCGCAACTATAGCCAAAGCAAGCATTCTCTGCTGGAATCGGTCATGCAGTCCTATCAAATTCTGAGCGACAGTGCTGATTTCGTCGTGGTGGAAGGGGCCGGAAGCGCCTCCGAGGTCAATCTGCGACAAGGGGACATAGCCAATATGGGCTTTGCGGAAGCGGCAAGGCTGCCGGTTATCCTTATCGGAGACATCGATCGAGGCGGCGTCATCGCATCTCTGGTGGGCACACAGCAATTGTTGCTCCCTTCCGACAAGGAGCTGGTAAAAGGCTATGTTATCAATAAGTTTCGCGGCGATGCTTCACTCTTTACTTCAGGGTTGGAGATCATAACCAACCAAACAGGATGGCCCGGATTTGGTATTCTTCCCTGGTTTGATGACGCGGTGCGGCTGCCCGCCGAAGATAGCGAGGATCTTGGCCGTGATGTCGCGTCCGCTCATTCCGGCAAGGCGCTGAAAGTCGCCGTTCCCGTTATGCCCCGCATTGCAAATTTCGATGATCTGGACGCCCTCAAATCAGAATCCGGTGTCTCCCTTACAATGGTTCGCCGAGGGGAGACGATCCCGCTTGATAGCGATCTGGTGATCCTGCCGGGGTCCAAATCCACGATTGGCGATTTGGAAGCGATGAAGAGCGAAGGCTGGGATGTGGACATCAAGGCCATCGTGCGCCGCGGCGGTTCTGTGCTTGGTCTTTGCGGTGGCTACCAGATGCTTGGCAAACGCATCATGGACCCCGAGGGTGTGGAAACCGAAAAGGGCGCCGTTTGCGAGGGACTGGGGCTGCTGGATATCGAAACGGTGATGGCTGGTGAAAAGCGCACAGTGCAGGTAAGCGGCGCACATGTGGAAAGCGGCTCTCCCATGCATGGCTATGAAATCCATGTCGGCCGGAGCGATGGACCGGATCGCGCGCGCCCGATTTTCACCATCGAAGGCAAGCAAGAGGGCGCAACATCGCCCGATGGCCGGGTTATGGGCAGTTATATACACGGCCTGTTCAACGATGATCAGTTTCGCGCAGCCTTCCTCAAATCGCTCGGCCATGCTGCCTCAGGCAAGAGCTATCAGCATGGCGTCGAGACAACCCTCGATGCGCTTGCGGACCATTTTGCCCAGCATATGGATGTCGATGGGCTTATCAAGGTCGCCGAGAGGGGCCTCTAGGCTGGCATCCTTTTCCAGCATCTTCACAAGACGCGTTCAGACAATCTGAGAAATCAGTGATTCCCAGCCTGCAGCCTTCGAGATTGGTGCGGGCAGCCTCAACGCGCCCTTTTCCAGATAAGGTTTGATGTCGACTTCCTTGGTCGGCATCCAGTCGACAGGAAAACATGCCGCTTTGCCTTCTTTCAAATCGCTCGTTGAAGGACCAAAAAAGTTATTGATTGACTAGTCAATAAATAACTGGGTAAATGATTTTTGTACCCTCAATCAGGATTTCTCATTTTGGTTAGAAAAGCAGAACATGAAAGACGCGCCGAGCTGATCGCCGCAACAATCCGCGAAATTGCTGCTGTCGGGTCACTGAATGTGACGACCAGTCAGATAGCCAAAAGCGCAGGTGTATCGTCTGGTCTGGCCTTTCACTATTTCAAGGATAAGGACAGCCTGTTCCTTGCGGCCATGCGCGATATTCTCATGCGCTATGGCTTGGAAGTGCGCAAAGCGCTGAACAAGGCCGAAACGCCTGAAGAAAGGCTGAAGGCGATTGCCTATGCCAGCTTCGAACACAAGAATTTCCGTCGCGAGACAATCACCGCATGGCTCAATTTCTATACATTGGCTCTTAAATCAGCCGAGGCGCGCAGGCTGCTCTATGTCTATCAGCGCCGCCTGCATAGCAATCTTGTTTATGATTTGCGCGCGCTGGTGGGCGAGCGTGCCCCCGATGTCGCCCGCAGGATTGCAGGGCTCATAGATGGCCTCTATTTGCGATATGCCCTTGATGGCACCGACAATATGGGACACGAGGCGGGCGAGCATGTGCTCCGGGCGCTTGCTGCTGAATGCACTGAAATCCACAAAAATCAAGATATCTCCATCGAAAATGCAGACCCTTGCCCGATGGATCCAATTGCCAAACCGCAGGAGTAATTTGCATGAGCATGGTTTTTCAGCCACCCGCAAGCCATTATGTGAATGGGCAATATGTTGAAGATGAAACCGGTAAACCCATACCGGTTATCTATCCGGCTACAGGGGAAGAGATTGCGCGTGTCCATGCCGCGACACCATCCATCATCGATCAGGCCATTGCTTCGGCCACGGCAGCGCAGAAACAATGGGCCGCGCTTTCCGGCACAGAGCGGGGCAGGGTGCTCACCCGCGCTGCACATATCATGTGGGCGCGTAATCAGGAGCTCTCCGAGATCGAAACCCACGATACGGGCAAGCCGTTATCTGAAACTCTCATCGCAGATGCCGCCTCCGGCGCTGATGCGTTGGAATATTTCGGTGGTCTGGCAGGAAGTTTGACAGGGGAGTATATTCCGGTTTCTGGGGAAGACTTCGTTTATACTCGCAGGGAGCCGCTTGGCGTCTGCGTCGGACTCGGCGCGTGGAACTATCCCATTCAGATTGCATCCTGGAAGGCGGCACCAGCGCTGGCTTGTGGCAACGCCATGATCTTCAAGCCATCGGAAGAAACCACGTTAAGCGCATTGAAACTGGCTGAAATTCTAAAAGAAGCAGGAGCGCCAGCAGGGCTCTTTAATGTGATACAGGGCTATGGTGATGTTGGCGCAGTGCTCGTTGAAGACCCGCGTATTGCCAAGGTTTCGCTCACCGGTTCTGTGCCAACCGGCCAGAAGGTGTATGCAAGCGCGGCCTCAACGCTCAAGCATGCAACCATGGAACTGGGTGGCAAATCTCCGATACTCATTTTCGATGATGCCGATCTGGAAAATGCCGTGTCCGCCGCCATCAATGGCAATTTCTATTCCACCGGTCAGATCTGTTCGAATGGGACCCGTGTCTTCGTGCAAAACGGCATCAAGGAAGCCTTCCTGGAACGCCTGACTGAGCGGATGAAGGGGGCTGTCATTGGGGACCCGATGAAGGAGGCCACCACAATCGGTCCCATGATTTCTCAAAAACAGCGTTCCATCGTGGAGGGCTACATCAAGAAGGGTGTCGCAGAAGGCGCGCGTCTCATCGCTGGTGGCAACGCCATTCCGGGCGATGGCTTCTTTATGGAACTGACCGTATTTGCCGACGTAATGGACGACATGACCATCGCGCGTGAAGAGATTTTCGGGCCAGTCATGTCTGTTCTCTCCTTTGAGAGCGAAGAAGAAGCCATCCTGCGCGCCAATGACACCGTCTTCGGTTTGGCAGCGGGCGTCTTTACCAAGGATCTCAGCCGCGCCCACCGCGTAGCTGCCCAATTTGAAGCTGGCACCTGCTATATCAATACATACAACCTTACACCGGTAGAAGCCCCCTTTGGCGGCATGAAAATGTCCGGCGTAGGTCGAGAGAATTCGAAGGCTGCCATCGAGCATTATAGCCAGATGAAATCCGTATATGTATGTATGGGCGACACAGAGGCACCATTCTGATGCAAGCTGACTATGTAATCATCGGCTCCGGTTCTGCGGGCTCTGCCACGGCATTTCGTCTTGCCGAAGCGGGCAAATCCGTTATCGTCATCGAACAGGGCGGCACTGATTTCGGCCCCTTTATCCAGATGCCTGCCGCCTTGTCCTATCCCATGAATATGCCGATCTACGATTGGGGATTTGCCAGCGAACCGGAGCCTCATCTTGGAGGGCGCAGTCTGGTAACGCCACGCGGCAAGGTCATTGGTGGCACATCATCCATCAACGGTATGGTCTATGTGCGCGGGCATGCCTGCGATTATGATCACTGGGATGACAGTGGGGCAACCGGATGGTCCTATGCCGATGTGCTTCCCTATTTCAAGCGCATGGAAAACTGGCACTCAGGCGGCCATGGCGGCGACCCTGAATGGCGCGGCAACAGCGGTCCTCTGCATGTAACGCGAGGCCCGCGCGACAATGTGCTGATCAAGGCCTTTGAGCAAGCGGGTAAGCAAGCGGGATATGAGATGACCGCTGATTATAATGGCGAGAAGCAGGAAGGCTTTGGTCCGCTGGAAGCCACTATCTGGAAAGGTGACCGCTGGTCCTGCGTCAAGGCCTATCTAAAACCGGCCATGAAAACGGGGCGGTGCGAGTTGGTCAAGGCATTCGCCCAGAAAATAGTGATCGAAGACGGTCGCGCCAAAGGGGTAGAGGTCTTGCGCAAGGGCAAGACCGAGATCATCACCGCCAACAGTGAAGTGATTGTTGCTGCGTCTTCTATCAATTCGCCCAAACTGCTCATGCTTTCGGGGATCGGCCCTGCAGCAGAACTCAAAAGCCACGGTATCGACGTGATCGTCGATCGTCCCGGTGTTGGCAAGAATTTGCAAGATCATCTGGAGCTTTATATCCAGCAGGCTTGCACCAAGCCGATCACGCTGTTCAAATATTGGAACCTCTTCGGCAAGGCGCTTGTCGGTGCGCAATGGCTCTTCACCCGCAAGGGGCTGGGCGCATCCAACCAGTTTGAAAGCGGTGCGTTTTTGCGTTCTGCCGCCGGGGTCAAATATCCCGACATACAATATCACTTCCTGCCAATTGCCGTGCGTTATGATGGACAGGTGGCTGCGGAAGGTCATGGATTCCAGGCACATGTGGGTCCGATGCGCTCCAAATCCCGCGGTGAAGTGACGTTGAAGTCGGCCAATCCGAAAGAAGAGCCGCGCATTCTTTTTAACTACATGTCTCACGAAGATGATTGGCGCGACTTCCGCATCTGTATCGAGCTGACCCGCGAGATCTTCGGGCAGGCGGCCTTTGATCCCTATCGCGGCAAGGAAATTCAACCCGGCTCGGATGTGGCACGCGAAGAGGATCTTAACGAGTTCATTCGCGCCAATGTCGAGAGCGCCTTCCATCCTTGCGGAACTTGCAAGATGGGTGCAAAGGACGATCCGATGGCGGTGGTTGATCCAGACCTCAAGGTGATTGGCGTGGAAGGTTTGCGCGTTGCGGATAGTTCCATCTTTCCGCGCATCAATAATGGAAACCTCAATGGTCCGTCCATTATGGTCGGCGAAAAGGCAGCCGACCACATCCTAGGCAAGATGCTTCCTCGTGATGAGGCCAAGCCATGGATTCACCCCGACTGGCGGACCAGCCAGAGATAGGTGTAAGGCTATCCCTCTCTCTCCCACAAGTGAACGCAAGGTCGACGCGCCACAGGTGCTGGCGAGGTATCCTATTTCCTGATGTTCGTCAGACAAATATGGTGCGCATCGCAAACTCCGGAGGCCGAGAGCCAGTCCCTTTGCGCGCTGGCATCAGGGACTGGAAACGACTTGGCTATGCTTCTATTCGCTCGCGTTCAGCGCCGCTTGATGGGCTTCTGCCAAGCTTTGATCCTCTTTGAAGACATGTTGAAAGCTCGGCCGAGCTATGATGCTGTCGCGATAGGTTACAAAGGCGGGTCGTTCTGGCAGAAGACCGAACATCATCGTCCAATGAAAGGCGGATGCCCACTGTATGTCTGCGATACTGAACCGGTCACCAAGGAGATAAGGGCCGTGTGACAGGGCCATTTCCAAGGTATCAAGCATCTGCTCATAAGTGCCATAAACAGACATCGCCTCCGGCCCCGGAATCCGTGATTGCGCTTTGTCGACCACAGCTGGTTCAAAGCAGGCTGCATAAAAGAGCATCCAGCGCAGATAGGGTCCCCGATCCGGGTCGGAAATGGCCGGAGCGAGCCCCGCCTCGGCGAAAAGATCCCCCAGATAGATGCCAATGGCGATCTGCTCGGTAATGATCGTCTCACCATGCTTGATGGTCGGCACTTTGCCCAGCGGATTAATCTTGAGATAGTCTGGCTTCCGGTTTTCGCCTGCCTTCAGGTTCATCACATGCAGATCATAGGGCGCACCGAGTTCATCAAGAATGATGCGTGTGGTGCTCGAGCGTGTCTGTGGGCAATGGAAAAGGGTCAGATTTCTTTCGTTGGTCATATCTTGGTCTCGTTTTCTCTTGGTTCGAGTGGCCTTTAGAAGTCGAGAAGAAAATATACCCAGATACCTGTCAAAAACTGTCAGGTATATTTAAGATAATCGGAGAAAAGGAGATTTTCCATGCGCGCCAGCCGTCTCTTGAATATCCTGACCACGCTACAAGCCTCGGGGCATGTCACGGCGACGAAGCTGGCTGAGGAAAATGAGGTCTCGCTCAGAACAATCTACCGTGACATAGATGCGCTGTCTGCGGCCGGTATTCCTGTTTATAGCGAACGTGGTCCCGAAGGTGGCTATCGATTGCTTGAGGGCTATCGCGTCCGTCTCAATGGCATGTCCTCGCAAGAGGCCGAGGCGCTCGCCTTTTCAGGCATGGCAGGCCCGGCGTCCATTCTGGGCCTTGGATCGATACTGGCCGCCGCTCAAAACAAACTGATGGTGGCCTTGCCGGAAAGCCTGCGCGAAGGGGCCGAACAAATGCGACGGCGTTTCTACCTGGATACATCCGCTTGGCATCAAGAAACCGAAGAGCCTTTGTATATCCGCGAGATCGCCGAAGCCGTTTGGCGCAGCACGGTTATTCGGATGACCTATCGCAGTTGGCATGCCGAAACGGACCGTATAGTCTGCCCTGTCGGCCTGATCTTGAAAAACGGCGCATGGTATATGGCCGCGATGACGGACAGCATCGTCAAAACCTACCGGGTTAGCCGTATATTGAAAATGGAGACAACGTCGGAACCCTTCACCCGCCCGCGCAATTTCGATCTGGCAGTCTATTGGCAGGAGAACGAGAAGCGATTGGAAAGGGACTTGTATCCGCATCAAGCCAAACTGCGCCTCTCCGAGCGTGGTCTACGCATCCTGAAAGGCATTAGCCCCAGCTATGTGCGTGAGCATATGGATATATCCGCCCCCGATGCCGACGGGTGTCGAATCGTTCGCTTACCGTGCGGTCGCCCTGAGCAGGCTGTTCACGAATTTTTGCGCCTTGGCGCCGAAATAGAGGTTTTGGAACCGATCGAATTAAGAGAGGCAATGGCCATTATCGCAAGAGATATGGCCGCTCTTTATGGGGAATGACCGCTTGATGCCGTTCTTCTGTTCTCGTTTCGCGAGGCTTTGGGTGGGGGGCGCAATTTAATATTTTCTGTGACCCGGTGACCGTTGGGCAGGCTTTGCTGTGATTTGTTGCGCAACCCTCAAATATTGGCTTTCCAGGTTCCTCCAGAAAAATAGTGCAGAAACAGTGTTCCCACGATCTGCGTCAGCGTTTCAGGTGCCCGCTCTTTCCCCACGATGCGCGTAACCGCGTCTAGAAAATACGACATCGCTTCTTGCATCGCGAGGTCTTCTGCAATCTCATCGGGCGTTTTGCCCCGTAGATAGTCAAAAAGCAGGGCCATCTCCGAACCAAAATCTTCCTTCATTGAATCAACCAGCTCTTGAAGCTGGGCAGCCTCTCCGAGCGTGCTCTTACCGTTCGGCTCAGGAAACTGGCGCATTACCTGTTTGGTACAGGCCAGAAACAGCGCCTCTTTATTCGGAAAATAGTGATAGAGCGCGCTCTTTGACATGCCCAAATACTGCGCAACACCGCGCATTCCCACTCCAGAGTAGCCATGCTCTGAAAAATATGAGGCTGCACGCTGTGCGATATCATCCTTGTGGGCGTCGTGGTCGATTATCTTTGGCATCTTTTTCGTCCGTTTGTTCTAAAAAACATTGACACGAAGCGCTCCTCCTGTCTATTTGGTTTAAAAAGTCCAAGTGGTCTATAAAATGCCTGATCTATTCCTTTTCCTGAAACTGGTCCATCTTTTCGCCGCGATCCTGATGGTGGGAGCAACTGTTATCAACGGGTTGATCCATAATATGGCCCGCAAAGCTTCTCCCGCGAGGGCAGAAGCAATGTTGAGCATCGTCCTTGCCGTTAACAGATATTTCATGGGGCCGTCTTTGCTGGCTCTGCCGCTGACGGGAGGCGGGCTGATGTGGCTGGCCGGATACGATTTTGATGCACTATGGCTTTTGCTCTCCATTGTGTTGAGCGTGTTTCTGATTGTAGCCTATATTTTCGGAGCCCGTCTCGAACACAGGCTTTTTGAGATTGCCACGTCAACGGAACGCACAGGTGAGCCAACTCTTCCGGCCCAATATCAGCGTGTTTTCCGAAAAGCAGCCCCCATCGGCAGCGCAGCGCTGCTCATGTCTTTGGCTGCTCTCAGTTTTATGGTCTTCAAACCCTATTAAGGAGCTTTCCCATGGCAGAATCCGGAGGCATTGATCGCCATCACGACCAGAGTTTCGGGCCGAAGCTTGCCTTTTTCGCTCTTCATGCCGGTGTGGTGAGTATTTGTATCTGGTTGGCTTTTGGCAGCTTTGACTGGGCAGATCCTCTGAGGGCGAAAGTGCTGGCAGGATGTGCGCTACTCTATTTTCTGCGTCACATTCTGACGCTGTTTGTCTTGCTCAAGCGCCGGGTGCAGATGTCCGAGGTTCTCGGGCTGACTGTGTTTATGGCTGTGTTTGAAATCGGCTTTCTCCTGCTCGGTGCAGGGGTGCTCTCCGGCACAGCAACGCCGTTTGGCTGGCTGGACGGGATCGGCGCTGCCATGGTCCTCATCGGCTCGGTCCTGAATAGCGGATCCGAACTCCAGCGCTGGCATTGGAAAAAGAAACCCACATCCAAAGGCAAATGCTACACCAAAGGTCTCTTCGCTTATTCCATGCACATCAACTATTTCGGCGACAGCATCCTGTTTTCCGGCTGGGCGATCCTCGCAGCATCCCTTTTTGCATGGCCGATTCCGATCTTTATCACCGCAAGTTTTGTCTGGTTTCATATTCCTGCGCTGGATGCCTATCTTGCAGAGCGCTATGGAAAGGATTTCGAGGCATACGCCGCGAAAACCGCAAAATTTATCCCATTCGTTTATTGAGTTCCAAGACACCTGTCATTCAGGCCATCCACGGCATTTGTCGCTCTGGGCTTCAGACGGGAGTTACTTTTCTCATCACCCAACTGCCGGGATGGTCTGTTTCAAATCTGGCTCGTTATGTGAGAATGTCATGGCAATCGTCCCGGAGAGTTCGGAGTCGGTCTTGTCCGGCAGCGGCGTGACAGGGGTTGCTTTCAACTGCCTCTCCTGCAAGGCCTCAAGGAGGGAAGGCATCTTGCTTGCGTCAATTTCGAAGCGCGTGGTCGAGGCTTTGTTGGAAAAAAAGATCTCATCTATGATCCAGCCTCCAGACGAGCTGATCGCCTGCCGCACGCGATCAATGGCTTCATGGCGCTCCAAAGCTGTGACAATATCCAATTGAACGATTTTTCTCATTTCTCACCCAGTTGTTGATCAGCCTACTGGTACGAGACTGCAGCATAAATGGAATGAATGGCAATAAGGCAGATCTGGTATCGGCTGAAAAATGGCGATGTGCCGATCTTTTCTCACTCTTTGCCACAACAACTTGCTTTGTTCTGGCTGACTAGATGTGAGAGCTCACAGTTCGTGGCCTAGCAATTTGAACTGGCTCTCCGTCCGTGCCCCACACGGCACGATGTCAAGGATGAGCCATGCACCTTATTGTTCGTCACAACAGCACTTACCTCGACGATGACGTGATTTCATTGCCGTCGGACCGAAGCTTTTCCTCCAAATATTCATCATCCATTCCGCTTCGCGCTGATGTCGATCAAGAGCGCTTGCAGGATACGAACGGCGAGCGCGGCGGCGAGCTGGTCACGCTCACGCGGGCGCAAGAAAGCGAACTGGCTCGCGGTGTGCGCATTACCTATCTCAATGCAAACAGGGCCTATAATTCGGGCACGGTGACCGCCTGGAACAATTTTGCAGATGCAACGAATGTGTCAGAAAGTCAGCTCGCTATTGTCATGGATGAGGATAGGGCGCGGGGCGTGGCTGAGTATCTTTTGCAAGATGTCTGGGCAGCACGGGAAAGCGGACAATTTGTGCTTATGCCTTCCCTGCTGGCCTTGGAACCGGGCGACGTTCTGGAAGTGACAACGCAAAAGGGCGCGCGGGAAATGCGCTTGACCGATGTAAAGGACGGGGAAGGGAGAGCCTGTGAAGCAAGCGGCTTTATTGATGCCGGCTTGTCGGTTTCCGGTGCGCGCTATTCCTTGCGGTTCAGCAAAGCCGATACAGGCCTAGCGCGCATGATTGCCCGTTTCATGGACTTGCCCTTGCTCCAGCCGGATAATGACCCGAATGCGGGTTATGTGGCGCTTTCAGCCAAGCGATGGCCGGGGGCGGGGCTGGTGTTGCGCTCGACCAATGAAAGCAGTTGGCAAAGCAATATTGAATTTTCTCATTCGGCGATCATTGGCGAAACGCTCAACCCGTTGGGCGAAGGGCCGCTTTATGTGTTTGACAAAGCCAATGCGCTTGATATCGAGATTTACAGCGGGGCGCTTCTCTCTGTCTCTGAGGAAGACCTATTCGCGGGCAGCAATGCCTTTGCCATTGAAACAAGCGCGGGCGTTTGGGAAATCATTCAGGCACAAACTGTGGAGCTGATCGGCTCGAAACGCTATCGCCTGACAAACCTTTTGCGCGGGCAGCTCGGCACTGAAAGCGCCATGCTGGAAACCGTCGCGGCCGGGGCGGCTCTGGTCTATCTTGATCAGGGCATAGCGCAAGCAGATATGGGGCTCTCTGATATCGGCATTAGCTACTATTGGCGCTATGGACCGGAAGGCGAAACGGTTGGCTCGGATCTCTTCACGACCGAGCAACACGCCTTTAGTGGGCGGGCGCTCAAGCCCTATGCGCCAGTCCATGCCAGATGGGCAAGCGATGAAGCGGGCAACCATTCCATCACATGGATCAGGCGCACGCGACTGGATGGCGATAGCTGGGCGCTCTATCAAGTACCGCTGGGCGAAGCTCTGGAAGCCTACGAAGTCGATATCATAAGCGGCGGCGATGTTGTGCGCACCATCGAGACAAACACGCCTGAAGCGAGCTACAGCGCCACACAAAGACAGGCCGATTTAGGCAGTGCAACGGCTGGCTATGAGGTGGCAATCTATCAAGTCAGTCAAACAATCGGGCGCGGGGATATGCTTAAGGTTGTTATGTGTTGACAAATGACTTGCTACTTTTACAACGTCTACACCTGCATATATTTCCGTGATACTTTGGAGTGAAATGCCGAATACGTTTCGTCATTTTGAGCAAATATTGACTTAAGCTCCTTGTAAAATTAGCCCGATATTTCGAATATGTTTCCTTAAGACTTCTGATTCTCCTCTTTCTGACCCTGGTAACCTTCCTGTTTTTCCTATTGCGTCTCTCATCGTCTTTACTAAAGACCCCAGTTTTTGACAGGTATCGAGATCGATTTCATCAATATGCTTTTCAAGCAACTCATCTATTAATTTAGCTGATCGAAGTGGATAAATGATATCTCCATCAGATTTCCGTATACCCTCTTCTAAATGTTTTATCGCTTTCATCAATTCATCGTTGTTTGGACTAACGCTAACAATAGCTTTGCGGAGCCAAAGTCTATCTAACTGATCTTCAATTTGCTTTGTCTCCCAACCTTGCCCATGCCCTTTGGCGATACCCATTGCATTATTTAGATATGTTTCAGCAAGTTCGAGGTCCTCATCTGCCATTCTTGCCATTGCGAACTGTAGCCAAAATTGGTCAATTTTTTGAATATATCGATCAGATGATAACTTATTATATATAGATGCAATTACCTGCAAACCCCCGTTGCTTTCCCCGAATAGCAGTATTAAAATACGGAAACGCATAAGCTCTTTTAGATTTTGACGAGCAATCGCCGCATGACGAGGGTCAGTCAATTGTCGGGCTGTACCAAGTACAATGCTAACGTAGATATCTGCAATGTCGTTGGCTTCTATTGTGTCCAGGACATCTGTTTCTAGAAAAAACCTAGCCAACTGTTTTGAAGGTAAAACGAATCCTTCATTTTCTTGAATTAAAATCTCATTGACTCTGCTTTCTTGCAGTTCCTTTATGAACTTCTTTTCATTTACACCGAGCCAGTCTACTACGTTTTTCCAAGCAACATGCTTATCAACGAGCGAGGTTATAATCGCTCCGATGAAAGCGTAAAGGTTGTTTTTATCTTTTGAATTTACTAAGAAAAAGTCGACAATATTTGAAATTCTATTTGCGATTTTAGCATTTTTGTAGGTTCCTACAATAACAGACCTGACTTCTGCACCACATTCCCGAATAATGTAGTCTCTTTTTTCTGTATCATTGCTGCCTCCAAGGGACACTCCCCAAAGGCCCCAACGATCTAGATAAGCAGCCCAAGCATTTACTTCCTGAGTGGTCATTTTGTCGAGACTAACTTCGAAGACTTGTCCGTTAACTACTTCTCTTAGGTCATATATGCCGATCTTATCAATTCCAATAGAATTGCTAATTATAAGTCCGCAATCACCATTTATTCTTTTTCCTATTAACTCAATTTGATATCTATACCTAACTGAATCATCTACAATAAACAATTTCTTTTCTTTTTTTTGAAATAAGCTTTGAAGTTCTGTTGAGTATTCTGTACCTGCGCCATCGATCCTGAATACGCGATAGCCCTCATCAAGTCCTCTTTGCTCGACTTGTCTAAGAAAAAATGACTTTCCATTCCCTATGTCGGCGGTAACAACTATACGCATATTTCCTGACTTAAGTAATTGGAATGTTCTTTCCAATTTCTCGTGTCTTATTACGCAAGATGGGCTGGTTTTATTCGCGTCTTTTTCATTCTGAATTTGAGATATGTATGTATTAGAGTTGAAGATTCCGGTGAGTAATTGTTGGTGAATATCTTTATCACTTGCCTCTTTTGGGGAAGTTCGAGCGCTTTCGTCAAGGGTGATTTCGCGGACTAAGCGAGGACGGATAGAAAGTACTTCCGGAACATGTGTTTCACGAAGTGCTTTAGCAAAACCTTGTGTTCCTATCGGCGCAATGGTGCCGTATTCTTCTATGCGGATCCTATCTATTGGCCGAATATCGGGGGCTTCAATGAAGATTGTCCTCTCTTTCACATGCCCGCCAATAGAGGCAAGACTTCTTGTAGAATCTAGATCGTGTGCCGAATAACCGATGAAAACAATTGCTTCGCTTGTTGCCATTTCATTTGTAAAATAGTCGCGTAACTTTTGGTGAGATTTATTAGATTTCGCGTACTCGCTTGAAGAGAGAATTAAGCAAGGATCAATATCTCGTTGCCTTATGTCGCGGCCCCTACCGTGCATATAAAATAGGCGACGTCCGCTTAGGAGTGTTTTTTCTGGATCGATGGGAGAAAAGATTTGAATGTGTTCTCCGTGCCAAACTTGTTCTGGGATGTCATCGTAGTTGGTGGTGAAGGTACTCCTCCAAGGTTGTGAGAGGATTTCCTTCTGGTACTCAGTCGGTTGCACCAACGTGAACCGCTCTAAGACAGTTTGACTTAGGGCTTGTGACGTTTTCTCGTTTTTTTTCTGACAATAATTAGCTATATCAGCTAAAGGAGTGTATTCATCAAAAGCCTCGCCAGAAATCCTGAATAGTTCCTCTCTAAGCTCTCGTTCGCCAAAGATTGGTCTACCAGAAGCATCAATGGCTCCCCGCGAAAAGCCTGCGCCAAGGAAACAAATTGCACGCCCAAGCTTGATTTTTTGTATCGCGCTATCGAAATCCATAGTATCACTCCTAGTTGTAACCACAATACAACAAAGACCTGAAATTTTGCGAGGACGCAAGTATTGTTGGCAAAAAGAAGTCGATATAGTGGATATAGTCGCTTAGGGAATATATTTTTTTCACCATTCGCTAAACCTCTGAGACAGGTTTGGATATTGGGGCTGCCTCCCACTTCTCAACCATCCAGAACCAGCCTTTACCCTTGGATTGATAGATTTCAACCGAGGGTCTTTTCATGACGTCTACAGCGCTTTTGCAATTGCCTTACATTGCGAGCAACCAGAATCAGAAGCATATCACCCACAATGAAGCCTTGCGCATGCTGGATGCGCTTGTGCAGCTTTCCGTATTGGATCGGGATCTTTCAGCGCCACCCGATGCACCTGCTGATGGTGCGCGCTATATCGTGGCCGATGGGGCAAGCGGGGCCTGGACCGGATGGGATGGCAGCATCGCAGCCTATCAAGACGGGGCATGGATTGAATTTGTGCCTTTGGCTGGCTGGCTCTCATGGCTGGAAGATGAAAGCAAACTGCTTTGCTATGACGGGGCGGGCTGGTCTGATTTCATCTCAACAAGTCTTGGCACAGCTCTGGCTGATGGGTCTTTTGACAAGATCGGCGTGAACGCCTCGGCGGACGCAACCAACCGGCTTGCTCTTTCCTCCAGCGCAAGCCTTTTCAACCATGCCGGAAACGGGCATCAGATCAAGGTCAACAAGGCGGCGGCGAGTGACACAAATAGCCTGTTGTTTCAGACCAATTGGTCTGGCCGCGCGGAAATGGGCTGCGCGGGCAATGATGATTTTTCCATCAAGGTCAGTGACGGGTCTAGCTGGTATAATGGTCTTGTTGTCAAAAAAGACAGCGGCGCGGTGTATCTGCCCAATCATTTGCGCCTTGGTGCGGATAGCGCAGCCAATGAGTTGAACTCTTACGAAGAGGGGATCTGGACGCCCACGCTGATTGGCTTGAGTGGCGGCGTTGCCACTCTGTCATCTGATTATGGCGTCTATACCAAAATCGGGGCGCTTGTTTACTTGGGGATTCATTTGGTGACCAGTGATGTCAGTTCCCTTGCTGGTCAGTTGGCTATTGGTGGGCTCCCGTTTCTTCGAAAATCATTCACCGGTGTTCCCAACAGGGCAACGGCCTTAGCCGGTTTCTGGAGCGGCTTGACGATACCCGGCACCACATTGAACGGCTTTATGCAGGATACGAGCAGGATCCGGCTGATGTCGGCTGATGCCTCGGGTGGTGACACCTATGTCACGGCGGCGAACCTGACGGGCAACGTTACGCTTTATATGACAGCAACCTATATGGCGGAGTAGATTTTCATGGACATTACCAAAACCGACAAAGGGCTTCATTTCAAAGCGATCCTTGACGGTCAAATCTTCAGGGCCGCGATAGCCTTGTTTGACGAAACCGAAGAGGGTGGGCTTGAACAAAGACCGGTTGAGGCGATTTCAGGCGATATCCGCTCCCTTGCGATTGATGAAACCGCGAAGGAAAAAGCCATAGACTTGCTGACATAGCTTTCGCCATTCACCTACATATCAACCAAGCCAAGCCAGCCCTTACCCTCGGATTGATTGAACTCAACCGAGGGTAATTTCATGACCAAAAAGGAAATCAAGGCCATCCAGAAAGCACTAAAGGCAAAGGGCTTTTACAAAGGGGCTATTGACGGAGGGCGCGGGCGACTGACCAACCGGGCGATTATCGATTTTAAACGCTCGATTGGCTATCGTGCCCGCTCCTATGTGGGGCCGCTCACCAAGGCGGCTTTGTTTGACGGGCGCGTCGATCAGGTGACTGCAGGCCGGACCAAACGAGAAAAGGCCATTGCGGGGCTGGATGAACCAAAATGGCTTCAGGTGGCGCGCTCCTACCTGGGCTTGCGCGAATATAAGGGCAACCGGCACAACCCGAAAATTCTGGAATGGTGGATCAAAATACGCATGCCTTTTACCGATGATGAGACGCCATGGTGTGCGGGCTTTGTTGGCGGGGTGCTGGAGGAATGCGGGATCCGCTCGACCAGATCAGCGGGCGCACGCTCTTACCTCTGGCAGCATTGGGGCTTGCAGCTAAAGGGGCCTTGTGTGGGCGCTGTGGTGGTGTTGTGGCGGGGCAGTCGCACCGGAACAAAGGGGCATGTTGGCTTTGTGGTCGGGCGTGATCAGCATGGCAATCTGATGGTGATCGGCGGCAACCAAGGGGACGCGGTGACCATCCGGCCATTCTCGACAGATCGCGTCTTGTCCTATCACTGGCCTGCAAATGATATCCCATATAGTGGGGGCGGCTTTGAAAGTTTGCCTCAGGTCAACTCGGATGGAACGCTTTCAACCAACGAAGCGTGAAAAGATATCAACGGGGCGGAAAGCCATGAGACTCTTTGAGGGAAGATTTTTCAACTCTCAAATGGAGCAATTATCATGACTTTCCGACTTTCATTTTTTCCAGCTATCGCCCTTGGCCTTGCCACGGCCTGCATGTTTGCAGCACCGGCCAGCGCGGCCACTATCGACCTTTCCCCGCTCACGTCCCTTGCAAATGACTTTGTGCAGTCCCTTGTCAGCCTGTTGGCCTCTGTGATCGTTGGGGCGGCGGCGTGGGCGGCGAAACGCTGGTTTGGCCTACAGATGGAAGCCAAACAGCGCGAAAGCCTGCACGGGGCTATTGAGCGCGGCATCGGCAGCGCCCTTGAAACGCTTCTCAAAAAGCTGGATGGCAAGGCCGGAATAGAAATTGACAATGAAGCCGTGGCGCTCGTTGCCAATTACGTTGTCAAAATGAGCCCTGACGCGGTGAAATACTTCAAGCTGACACCGGACAAGCTTGCCGACCTGATCAGGGCCAAATTCGGTGAGCGCTTCATGCTTGATTTGGATCTGGCCGCGCAGCCAAGCGCATAATGTGGGAGGGCTGGCGCCATGTGGGAATGGATCATAGGCGCGTTGCTTGGCTTTCTGGGTGAGCTGGTGCGCTCCCTCTATGCCGACTATACCGCCAGCCGGACCTTGCAGGAGAATGGTAGGCTCAAAGCGCAAAAGGCCGCTCTTGAAAGGCAACTCACCATCAATAAACAGGCGTAAACGATCAAGGATAGGATCAATGTGGAAAAAGATCTTGGCGCTGTCATTGATGGCCTTTAGTCCGTTCCTGGCTGGCTGTCCGTCCAGGACGATCAGCCTTGATACGCTCTGCCAAGCGCGCGTTGTCCAGGTGACGCCAGCGCTAAAAGCCGAATTCAAAAAATGGCTGACGGCGGGCGGTCGCCTTCGGTCTGATGCTCCGATCGGGGCCGAACAATTCTTGAAAGACTTGCGGATCAATAACGATTTGATCCGGCAACGGTGCGGGGGCTAGGGCGATGGCATTGAGTGCAGAAATCAAAGATCTTTTTTACATCGCTGGGCTAGTCGCTGCAGTGTCCGGATCCCACTTCATGACGCGGGCCAAGATCATGGTCTTGGAGGAGCGCATGAAAGGCTATGGGCGCACCACGGATCGGATCTTTGACAGCCTCAAGCGGATTGAGGATAAGCTGGATGAGAAGGCGGATAAATAATTTTCTTTTTGACACTTCGCAATGTACGTTTATTAACGAACGATTGTTAATGCATATATTCTGTTTCTTATTGATTCTTGCAAATATTTAAGATCTGTGTTGTATGAAATTGCATTCCTATCTCTGATATCGAATGGCAGGTTTGAGTGTGAATTTGTTATCGATACTACTTCTTTTCTTAACGCAACAGAATAGCCTAATTCGAAAAAAACGTTTGGATTGTTTCCAGATGCGACGAAGACAACTAGTTTACATTTTATTATTTCATCAAGTATTTTGTCTACTATAGACTGAGTGAAATGTTCCTCGTCGACTCTTATGCAGCGATACCCCTGAGATTGTATGGCCGACTTAATACTTTTGAAGAGGCCGTTATATTCATCGGAAAACGGCATTGCTACAAAACAACTCTGCCTTTCTCGTAGAGATTGGAGAGATGATTTTAGTACATCACGAAATGACCCCGCGTTGGGGAGCTTTTCACAAAAATTGAAAGGAAAATCATATTTTTTGAGTAAATCGTCGGTAACGTAGCTTGAATAGGCAAGAAGCGAAGATTTGCCGTAGCGAGGGGCTAGCTCAGAATAAACTTCTAGCCCGCCGAAAGGAGACCCTTTGTATTGAAGTGTTACGTCAATGAGGACAAGGTCAAAAAAATGAATGTTGGCAAGTTTGACGGCTTCTGATGGAAATTTCGTTAATACTACAGTATCTACTTCCAAACTGGATTTTAATATCATTTCTATTAATTCAAGACTTGTTTGTTCGTCGTCGAGAACTAATACACTATTTATTCTCATGATGATTGAAGCCTTGAGTTTTCTTGTAGGAGCTTATATTCTGAACTTGCCCAGATGCCCAATGGTTTAAGTGATATCTCAGTTTGGTTGCCGCCAAGGCTGCTGTTTTTAAACTTTAATACACCCTGTGATTTATAGGCTAGCCTACTAAGTAGGCGCAAACCTTGGGGCTCTCTTTGACCCGATAATCTTCTGTCTCTGCCAATTTTCGCAAATTGTCGTGACAAATCGCTCATCTCAACATCATAACTGTTGGGTAGATTAGGTAGCCCTGGGCCATCGTCGGATATAGTGCAAATAAGAAAGTCTTCGGTTAGGCGCCAACTAAATTCTACTTTTTTCGATCCGTGCTTATGGCAATTTGTCAGTAGTTCGAGAAATATGCAATACAATGCACAGTGTGGGTAAATCAAAAAAATATTTTTTGCATGACTTTGGATGGTTATGTCTAGTTGCGGGAATTCTCTTGATATTTCGTGAAACAGCTCGTGTGGATTTGCGGCAAATTGAGAAAATCTGGCAGAGACTGATTTGCCATCTAGAAACGAATATGGAGCGTACATGTTTAGGGTTTGAATGCTTCGATGAAGGTGTTTTGTGGATGTGTTCAATAAAGAAATAGCTGGTTGAAAAAGATCGTTTTGGGGATCAAATGAAATTTCCTCAAGCACTTCAACAGCATATTTCGCTGCTGACACTGGAGATAATGCATCGTGTTTAAATGCGCTAATGCTGTCAAAGGCGACTTCAAAAAGACGGTACAGGTCATCTGGCGAAATGTCATTTTTGGTAAGAGTTTGCACAGTTAAAATCCTGATGTGAGTGTATCAAGAGTTGTATTTTTATTTCAATGAACATTTACAAGCAAGTTGCTTAACGTCAATTGGATGAGATTCTTTGCATTAAAATCAAAGAAGAGATATCAAAATCGTTTTCCTTAAGAAATGACCTGTTCACTTGAGACACCGCCAATTTCTTAGCTGGTTAGCCCTTATTGCCGACAAGCGAACTCCGTATGTAGAGCATAACGACTTTGAGTGACTATTGAATGAATAAAGAGTCCTGGCCCAGTATATTATCTGCTGAAGTTTGTTTGCTAAAACTTTTGATGTGTTGAGTACTAACGGAAAATGCCCGCAGTCTGTTCTAAATGCCTCGCTTTGATCGATGAATCATTCGATTAATTTTGTCGGGAAAACTTGTCCTGGGACCCCAGACTTGAACTGACTAACAAAGTTAAAGTGAAAACTATAAATTACCAGACTATCTTTTCATCCTTTATGCTTATCCCCGTCTACCTGATATGCGTATAACTCTTCAAACTTGCCATGAGTGGTGGTCTGTAATGGCGGCAGAATGAGGGATACTGTATTCTATTTCGAACCGGCAGCTCGTACGTTTAAGGTGAAAGTCGATTGAACTTAATAGTTCGACCCTCAGGACACGATATGTAGGTATTTTCAAGTCGCACCAATTGTAAAACATTTTGTGTAACAAATTGTGTAACTTTGGGTGATCTGAATGTATGTAAATGGCTTAATTCAGCCAATTTAGTTTCTTTGGCGGCGCGTCTCGGCCGCACCAACTAGTGACAGCCAGTCCACCCGTCATACTTATCCCCCGTCTGTCGGATATGCGTATAACGCTTCAAACTTGACCATGACCGGTGTCCGGTTACTGCGGCTGCATGGGGGATGTTATAACCCATCTCAAATAGGCGGCTCGTTCCTTCGTGGCGGAGGTCGTGAAAGCGTAAATCTTCGATTTCAAGGAAATGGCAGGCGCGGGTAAAAGCTGCGCTGATGGAGCGATGATTATAAGGAAAGATCTGAGGCGCTTTCTTCGGCTGCGCTTCGATAATGTCTAGGCACGGATCAGGCAAATCGCACCAGACATTTTTGCCGATTTTCTCGCCAGGTTTTTTCATGTTGCGCACAAGAATGCGTTTGCCTTCCTTGTCCAGATCGTCCCACAAGATTGTACAGATTTCCTCCTGTCGCCTCGTCGAAAAGAGAGCAAAAGGAATGATGTCCTGCATGGGAATGCTCTGCTTGCGGAATTTTGCTTTGTGCTTGAAGTGCTCAATAAGCAAATCAAGTTCTCTCAGGATAGGACGGCCATCGCATCAATATGGGCTTGCTTATCGAGCGGCAACTCCCACGCCGGTTTGGCGATAGAGAAGATAGCCCCCAGATGAGACATGTAGTTCTGCGCTGTCTGGGGTGAAACGCGTGTGTTTAGCTTTTCGACAAAAGCGACAAGCACCTGACTATCAATGTCAGCGCAATGCATCAAGGCGATATCATACTCATTTTTGATGGTATTCAAGATTTGCGTTTTGGTTCGGCCAATCTGCTTGTGGCTGGTCTTTACATATTTGTCGATTGCATCCGCGAGGGTCTTGCCCGGTACCTGTTGAAGACCATCGGGTTTGGTTAAGTCAGCTTCGCGCTTTTCGATCCATTTTCAGCTATTCGCTTGCGGTCGAATGTTTTATTCTCGCGGTGGACAATATTGCCATCACGCTTTATGACGATCTGCGCAAGGTAGGCTGAGGACCCGTTTTGCGCTTGCGCTCGGATATGGTTCCCATCGGTACAACATTCCCCCGTTTGGTACAACATGGGAATAAATAGTCAATAATGGGCCGGAATGGCGGTGAATAGTACAACATGAAAGGCATCGTAAGTCATTGAAGAATTTAGAAGAACAATATAAATCAATGACTAAGGTGTTTTCGGTTGCGCCCATGATGGAGTGGACGGATCGTCATTGCCGTTATTTCCATCGACTGCTTTCCAAGAAGGCTTTGTTATATACCGAAATGGTGACGGCGCCCGCTGTCATTCATGGGGACAGAGCACATTTGATCGGATTTGATGAGGCTGAGCATCCTGTGGCGCAGCAGCTTGGGGGCTCGGACCCTGAGCAATTGGCTGAAGCGACGCGCATTTGCGCTGACTTTGGATATGATGAAATCAACCTCAATGTGGGATGCCCGTCTGATCGTGTGCAGTCTGGCATGTTCGGTGCCTGCCTGATGGCCGAGCCGGATCTTGTTGCCCGCTGCGTTGAAGCCATGAAGAAGGCCACCGATGTTCCCATCACGGTAAAATGCCGCATCGGGATTGACGACCAGAATGAAGAGGAAGCGCTCGACATATTGGTTGACAAGGTGCTTGCCGCAGGTTGCGATGGATTGACTGTGCATGCACGCAAAGCCTGGTTGCAGGGGCTTAGCCCTAAAGAGAACAGAGACATCCCTCCGCTGAACTATGATCGCGTCTATCGCCTCAAACAACGGCTGCCGGATGTGCATATTGCGATCAACGGTGGCGTCAAGACGCTCGAAGATTGTGCGACGCATTTGATGAATGTTGACGGTGTGATGCTTGGCCGCGCGGCCTATCAAAGCCCGGCGTTGTTGGCGCGGGTGGATTGTGATCTGTTCGGGGAAGGGGAGCCCGTCGACCCATTCGCAGCAGCTGAAGGCATGATCCCCTATATTGATGCGCATATCGCGCGGGGTGGGCGCGCCAGTCAGGTCACTCGGCACATGATCGGCCTTTTCCAAAGCCGCCCCGGCGCCAAACGCTGGCGCCAGATTTTGACCGTGGAATCGGTCAAGTCCGGCGCAACATCAGAGCT
Organism: uncultured Cohaesibacter sp.; assembly: GCF_963676485.1. Classification (NCBI taxonomy): domain Bacteria; kingdom Pseudomonadati; phylum Pseudomonadota; class Alphaproteobacteria; order Hyphomicrobiales; family Cohaesibacteraceae; genus Cohaesibacter; species uncultured Cohaesibacter sp. The sequence continues at coordinate 4,736,479 of NZ_OY781114.1, read as the reverse complement.
TGTGCGTGAGGCACTCAAGGCCCTGCATTGAGTGGAGAAACGAGATGACTGTCATCATCGGGACATTGTGAGGCGATCACCACTGACGGACCAGCTGCCAAGGCGGTCCAGATAGCTCATGCCGAGCAAGCCTTCTTGCAAAGCTCCATCCTGCGCTACCATGGCGCGGACATTGTTTGCCTGAAGGCCTCCCACAGAAATGCTATCCAGAACAATAGGGGCCGTGAAAGCGCGACCGTTCGCCGTGCTGACGGGCGCAATGTAATTGAGGCTGGCGGTATCGACGCCAATCGCTTCGGCGTCACTTTTCGTCAACACAACAGCGCTCGCGCCGCTGTCTACGAGCATTGATAGCGACACGCCATTGATGTCGGCATTGACCTGAAAATGACCACCTGAGGAGCGACGGAAGGAAACGCTGCCATCGCTGGAAACCATCGCAGAGCCTGGGACAAGCTCCCCTGTTACTCGGCTGACCAGCATGCGGGCATCGTCCTTGAAACTATAGCCAAGCACCAGCAAGATACCGAGTGCGCCCCACATGAATAAATATTTGAGGGATTTTAACGGGGATGCCGAGCGTCGGGAGCCGCGCCTGGATACCAGAAACAGCAGCATCGTTGAAAGCAGGGTCACGCTGCCAATCGCCTCGATCGGATAGCCGAAAAGCTCGCCCGACTGATGGTTATACATCAGGATGGCAACGGCCGAAACGACAATACCCATCAGCGCATAAAACATGAAATATCTCCCCGGATAGCGTTCTCTTCCCTGCCATATAGGGATTGGATCATGTCAAATCCATGGGGAAGAGCAAAAGCAGGCAGTGGCTCACTTATCCGATGGATGCAAAAAGAAGGAGACCGATGCCGAAGAAAATCTCACCCACTTGTTGCGAAGCGCCCAACACATCCCCTGTCTGACCCTTGATATGGTGATTTGCAAGCTTGACCATGAGCAAGCTCGCCAGAACGATCATGACAAAGGCAGAGATACCTGAAGCCAAGCCGAAATTGGGTACAATCAAAAGAGCCGTGGCCAATGCGCCCATGGCAATTGATATGGCATAGGAGCGCGTTGAAGGAGCGCCAAGACCGGCGGAAAGCCCAGTGATGCGTGCAGCCGGCAGCGTGTGCCAAACATGCATCAGTGGCACGCGGGAAACAACGCCCGCAGCAAGATAGGCAAGGCCACCACGGGTGACACCATAATTCTCGAACAGATAATAGACGATGCTAATGCGCATCAGAAGCGACATGCACAGGGCGGTCGCACCATAGCTGCCCAGCCGGCTGTCCTTCATGATTTCCAGCTTACGCACAATGGTATGGCCGCCCCAGAAGCCATCCGCAACATCGGCCAGTCCGTCTTCATGCAATCCGCCGGTGACGATGGACATGGTCAGAATGGTCATGCAGGCGAGTAGAAAGGAAGGCAGAGGCGCTGTCCACGCCAAGGCGTCAAAAATCGTGGCCGGTATCAGCGCGAAGATTGCCAAAAAAAGGCCAATGAGCGGCATCGCCCGCGCCGTTCGGTGCATCTTGGGTAGCCCTTCGCTTGCTTTTCCCATAAAAGAGGGAACCGGCAAGCGGGTAAAAAAGGCAAAACAATCCAGAATGTCCTGCCACCACCCCTGTAGATATCGGGTAATGCTCTTGAGAGCAGACGGTTTTCCATTTGGCGTGGACATTTCTGGCATTTGATCCTCCCTTAGGATCGTTCGTGACAATTGCGTATTGCTCAGTGAAAGACTGCTCAGTATATCTCGTGGCAACAATGATCCGAAATGAGCAAATTCGGCAAGCAGAGGCAAGAGCTTTTCACGCAACTATGCTAAACACAAGATAAGACTGTGACTTGTGGGCCTTAAAAGGCTCGGGCTTCGGATGCACAGCTATTTGCCCGTCGCGCTTCACCATCGCGACCGGTGTTCAAACAATCTAAAAGGTAGAATAAAATGATTCCTACTTCCTCCGCTCTCCCTTTTGATGACATCTTGGCATTATTGGACAAGATGCCTGAACCAGATGAAGAGCTGCGTGCCAAGGTTCGCGAAAGAGAAGCGTCTTTGACAAAGCCTGCAGGATCTCTTGGCAAACTTGAAGAATTGGCCGAATGGGTTGCTATCTGGCAGAACCGTGAAAAGCCCCAGATTCTGCGCCCGCTCGTTGGTGTGTTTGCTTGCCAGCATGGCATTGCGAAGCACGGCGTCTCTGCCTTTCCAAATGAACTGAACCAGCTGATGGTTGATAACTTCAGCCAAGGCGGTGCAGCGATCAACCAGCTTTGCACGGCCTATGATCTTGGTCTCAAGGTATTTGATCTGGCAATCGAACATCCAACCGGCGATATCACTGTTGAGCCTGCCATGTCCGAGAAAGACTGCGTTGCGACCATGGCTTATGGCATGGAAGCGATTGCCGGTGGCACAGACCTGTTGTGCCTTGGTGAAATGGGAATCGGCAACACGACCATTTCGGCGGCTCTGTTTACAGCTCTGTTTGGTGCTTCTGCTGAAGATTGGTGTGGCCGTGGGTCGGGCGTGGATGACAAAGGCATTCAGCTGAAGGTTGATCTGGTCAACAAGGCGCTGGAAACACATAAAGATCACCTCGACAAGCCACTTGAAGTGCTCGCCCGACTTGGCGGTCGCGAGTTTGCGGCAATGGCTGGTGCCGTTCTGGCTGCGCGTATCAACAATGTTCCCGTGATTGTTGATGGGTTCAACACCACCGCGGCTGTGGCCGTGCTGTACAAGCTGGACCCACGCACTCTGGACCACTGCATCTTCTCCCATTGCTCCGCAGAAGGCGCTCATCGCCGCGCTCTGGATGCCATGGGCAAAACAGCTTTGCTTGATCTGGGTATGCGTCTTGGTGAGGGCACCGGCGCTGCGATGGCAGCAGGCGTCGTCAAGGCAGCCTGTCAGGCTCATAACGGCATGGCAACCTTCGCTGATATCGGCCTTTAAGCATAAACCGCAGGGTTATTATCAAACCAATCCAAAGCCGACCGCGTGCCGGCTTTGTTGTGTCTAGCCACAGGTACGTCAAAAGCCACGTCGCCAGATTTACAAAAACGGGAGGGACTGCTAGCCTCCTTTTTAGCCTATCCATGTTCAGCTAGGGTTCCGCTGCCTTTGGCAGGTCTGGTCCGAGCGCTGCTATGAGCCCAAGTGGGCAGACACCTGAAAGATCAAAAGGCTAGGGGGGATGGAAAGGGCACGCTTGGCGTGCGCCCGTTTTAGTCTTAAAAGGTTTTTCTCATGTCTCTTTTTGGTTTCATGCTTGTTCTGGCCGCGGCATTTTGCCATGCCACCTGGAATTTCTTCGTTAAACGCATCAATGCCGGACCGGAACTGGTTTGGACTTTCTCTGCAGTAACGGTGGTTATCTATAGCCCGTTGGCGGTCTATTTCTTTCTGCAAATGCCAGCCTTCAATGCACTCAATAGCAGTTTCATTATCGGCAGCTGCATTTTGCATCTCGGCTATTTTCTTTTGCTGCAAAAAGGATATCGAACGGGAGATCTCTCTGTCGTCTATCCCACGGCCCGCGCCACAGGCCCCATGCTGTCAACGATCTTTGCTGTTGTCATTCTCGGCGAGCAGGCAACCATACAGGGAGCATTGGGCGCGCTGGTCATCATCTTCGGTGTGTTGATGTTGGCTGGCGGGCTGAAGATCAAATCTATGGCGCAAGCGACGTCTTTGCTTTTTGGTGTCGGAGCAGGCGTCTTGATCGGCAGCTATACGGTCTGGGATGCCTATGCCGTTTCCGTGCTCGCATTGCCGCCGCTGCTGCTAGACTATTGCTCAAGTCTCGGGCGGTCCATTCTTCTGGCACCCGTCGCAGCAAAGCGCTCGCGAGAAGTGAAAAAGATCTGGCAGGACCACAAAGTCGGCCTGTTCGTCATCGCTATTTTCAACCCCATGGCCTATATCCTCGCGCTTGTCGCGATGACATTCACGCCCGTCATTTACATCGCGCCAATAAGGGAGGTTAGCGTTGTCTTATCGGTCTTATTGGGAAGTCTGGTTCTGGGCGAGGGGAACCTGAAAGATCGCTTGATTTGGTCCTGCACGATCCTGCTTGGGGTATCGATCCTTGCGAGCGCGTAGCTGGGTGAGGGGCGATTATCCAGCTCGCTTAAGGCGAATGCGGTTTTTGGAAGGCTGGATCACATCCATGACGCGGCTCGGCGGGAATTTGGCCGTAACGGTGGTGCCCTTGCGCAGCTCGGATTGCAGATCAAACTTGCCATCATGCATGCTGACAAGCGCCTGAACGATGGATAGCCCCAATCCCGAGCCTTCTTCTGCGCTTTGAATGGCCGCTGCGCCCTGACCAAAGGCACTCAAGACGGTTTCGATCTCATGCTCGGGAATGCCTATGCCTGTATCCTTGACGGAAACCATCTGGCCACCATCTTCAAGGCCCTTGACCGTCAGGGTGATATTGCCACCGTTGGGGGTAAATTTTACGGCATTGGTCAACAGGTTCAGAATGATCTGACGAACGGCGCGTTCATCGGCCCAGAGCTTGGGGAGCGTTTGGTCTGCATCCAGCGTTATGGTGATATCTTTGGCCTTGGCGCGGATACGCAGGAGATTTTCGCAGTCTTCTGCAATATATGACAATGTCACCGCTTCTTCATTCAGGCGATAGCGCCCGGCCTCGATGCGAGACAGATCAAGAATCTCGTTGATCAGGTTCAGAAGATGTGAACCAGAGGCGTGAATATCGCTTGAATATTCGCGGTATTTGTCATTGGGAAGTGGACCGAAAACCTCGCCTTTCATCATTTCAGAAAAGCCGAGAATGGCGTTGAGCGGCGTGCGCAGCTCATGACTCATCGTTGCCAGAAAACGGCTTTTTGCCGTGTTTGCTTCTTCGGCCTGACGGCGCGACTCGTCCGAGATTGCCTTGGCTTGTTCCAGCTCGGTAATGAGGAAATCTTTCTCGAGCCTGAAATTGAGCATCGCCAGAGTGGAGCTGTAAAGCCGCTTGGAAAGCAGGATGAAGAATACAATTGCCCCGATGGACATCAAGGAAAGCGTCGGATCCGTTTTCTGTGAGTGCATCAGGATCGAGTGATTGATCACCAGCGCAATCGGCAAGGAACCGGCCCACACAGCAGACGGAACAGGAAAACTGAGCATCGTCGTCACAGCAATAACAACCAGCATCACCGCAAACTGATATTCCTCCAGATACCCGACATCCTTGGTTGTTGGCAGCAGAAGGATGGCAGCCCAGACAATTCCGCCCAAAGCTTCCATGAAGAGAAACCGGCGTTGCCATTCATCGAGCTTGATATCGCTATTGGAGTGCTTCTTGAAATTTTTGACATAAAGCGTGCCAAAAAGATGAACCAGAGCAGCGGCAACGACCCATAACAGAGCGTTGATCGGCGTGGTCCAGAGAGTGGATATCGCTGCAGATATCAGGAAAAGCACCGGCATCGCATATGCGGCAGAAATGCGATTCTCCGCATACATCAGCATCAGCTCATGGCGAAAGCTGGGGCGATATCCGTTCTTGTTGTTGAGTTGTTCGCGCACATCGTGGACCGTACGCAAAACGGCACGCCTCTTCTCAGCACGGGCACTGTTGGCCTGCTGGGAGTTCTTCTTTGACCGATCAGTGTTGTAAACACCGGCCATGCGTGACGCCCTTTTTCATTTTTATTAAAATAGTCCAGAAAACATCATTTCTCATTTGTATTAAAATCCGCCTGAAGAAGTTGGTTAATGCAAAATGAATTGGTGAAAAGATGTGGGTGAACGTTATTGGTGCACAAAGTAAGCATGTTGAATATAGTTGATAGTTGGAACAAACAAATGTTCCTTAGAACAACGCCAAGGGTCTGGGAGGCGAGCCGTGCAGCAAACGAGGAAGCTCATTGAGTTGTCCGACGCGATAAAGGGGTGCCGTTTGTGTCGTGATGCGCCCGATGGCTCTGCTTTGCCCCATGAACCAAGACCTGTCATTCGCCTGTCGTCAACCGCGCGCATCTGTATCGCCGGGCAGGCGCCAGGGATGAAGGTGCACAAGACCGGTATTCCTTTTAATGATCCTTCCGGAGATCGATTGCGTGACTGGATGGGGATTGATCGCGATTGTTTTTACGATCAAAGCAAGATCGCTATTGTTCCAATGGGCTTCTGCTTTCCCGGCTATGATGCAAAGGGCGGAGATTTGCCACCGCGCAAGGAATGCGTAAAGACCTGGCACGACGAGATTTTTTCCGCCATGCCTCAATTGGAGGTGATCCTTGTGATCGGGCAATATGCGCAGCGCTATCATCTGGGCAAGAGGCGCGCCAGAACGCTAACCCAAACAGTAGAGCAGGCCAAGGCAGTCTGGAGCGAAACAGGAACGCCCCGCATTCTGCCGTTGCCGCATCCTTCATGGAGGAATACCGCATGGCTCAAGAAAAACCCGTGGTTTGAAAAAGACATCCTGCCCTTTCTAAAAGAGGAAGTCCGCAAGATATTGAATGTGTAGAAACAGAAAAATTTTCTGCAAATCTGTGGCTCTACAAAAGGATGAGGGGCATTTCTCACATATTGACATTGATTTGAGAATTTTCTTTCGATATCATTTTATGAATGGGGCGATTTGGAGAAAATCTTTGTCCAGGAGTGTTTTCTCTACGCCATAGACTCTGACTTGAGGTCGGGTAGATATCGCTCCCTTAATGGATCGGAGAAAGCCATGCTGGATCGTTTGGATCGACGCATTCTGCAAATCTTGCAGGAAGACGCCACTATGCCTGTCGCAGAAATCGGACGTCGGGTGGGCCTGTCCACGACGCCATGTTGGCGCCGCATTCAGAAAATGGAAGAAGAAGGCGTGATCACCGGCCGGGTCGTTCTTCTGGACCCTGAAAAGGTCAACACGAGAGTGACCGCTTTTGTTGCCGTGACCACCAATGAGCATTCTTCCGATTGGCTGAAACGCTTTGCGGACGTAATCAGAGATTTTCCGGAAGTTGTTGAATTTTATCGCATGGCTGGTCAGGTGGATTATCTGCTGCGGGTCGTCGTGCCCGATATTGATGCTTATGACGCATTTTATAAAAAGCTGATTGCGCGCATCGAAGTGGGCGATATCTCGACCACATTTGCCATGGAGCAAATCAAATACACGACCGCTCTGCCGCTCAACTATTTGCCCGATAAGGAAGCGCGCTAAAGGAGCCGCTTCTCTTCGGTATGGTTAGTTATATAGAAAAGCCTGCGCCTTTCGAGCAGCGCGGGCTTTTCTATGTCATTTAAATGCAGCCAGGCGGCATGATGCCGCCTTTCAAGCTTTCTGCATTTATTTGCGGTCGAGAAGAGCGATGAGGGAAGAGGTGTCCCAGCGGCTGCCACCAAGGCTTTGCACCTGACCATAGAATTGATCAACCGCAGCCGTTACCGGAAGATGTGCGCCGTTGGTGCGGGCTTCGTCCAGAACAATGGCAAGATCCTTGCGCATCCAGTCGACGGCGAACCCGAAGTCGAATTCGCTCTTGGCCATGGTTGCGGCGCGGTTTTCCATTTGCCATGAGCCTGCAGCGCCTTTCGAGATGACATCCACCACAGCTTCTACATCAAGCCCGGCTTCCTTGGCGAAGTGAACTCCTTCGGAAAGAGCCTGCACAAGCCCGGCAATGCAGATCTGGTTGACCATCTTGGTGAGCTGTCCCGCTCCGGAAGGCCCCATCAGGCCAACCATTTTGGCAAAGGATTCGATAACCGGCTTGGCCTTCTCGAAAATATCCTGATCACCCCCGCACATGACGGTGAGTACACCATTCTCGGCGCCTGCCTGTCCGCCAGATACGGGCGCATCAATAAAGCCGACATCCTGCGCTTTGGCAACTTCATAAAGCTCGCGAGCCACCTTGGCGCTGGCTGTTGTATTGTCAACAAAGATAGCGCCTTCCTTCATTGTGGACAGGGCCCCGTCCTCGCCGATGGTTACCTCGCGCAAATCATCATCATTGCCAACGCAGCAGAAAACAAAATCGGCATCTTGAGCAGCCGCAGCTGGCGTCGCAGCCATGGAGCCGCCATGCTCGGCAACCCATTTTTCAGCCTTTGCAGCCGTTCTGTTATAGACAGTGACTTCATGACCACCCTTATGCATAAGGTGAGCGGCCATTGGATAGCCCATGACGCCGAGACCGAGAAAAGTTACTTTGGCCATATAGAAACCCTCAATTCGTTAGAGCGGAACATGCTTGTCATAAAAAAGAAAAAGGGCGGCCTGATAAGCCGCCCCGTTCAAAATTGGTTTGTTAGCCAGCGATTTTTGAGAAATCAGCGACCGTGCGTGTCGTTGCGCGAATCTGTGTCAGCATCTTGAGGCGATTCTCACGCACTTCAGCGCGTTCGTCATTGACGAGCACTTTCTCAAAGAAGGCATCAACAGGAGCGCGCAGCGTAGCAAGGGCTGACATGGCGCCAGCGAAATCTTCTGTCCCGACAGCTTCCTCAGCAGCAACCCGCGCCTTTTCAATAGCCGAGGCGAGGGCAACTTCTTCAGTCTCATGCAAATGCGCACCCTCAATGACACCTTCAAAACTGGTGCCGGATTTCTTCTCTTCGGCCCGCAAAATATTGGCCGCGCGGCGATAGCCAACCAGCAGGTTGGCACCATCATCGCTGGCAAGGAACAAGCCCAGCGCTTCCACCCGTTTTGCAATCATGACGATATCGTCCTGTCCACCAAGAGCGAACACCGCGTCAAGCAGATCATGGCGGGCACCTTTGTCCTTGAGATAGACACTGAGGCGATCAGCAAAGAAGGAGAGCAGGTCATCACCCTGTTCAAAGCCCGGACGAGCCTTGGCGAAGATGTTTTTCAGCGGCAGGCGAATGTCATTATCCACCAGAATGCGGATGACACCCAGAGCCGCACGGCGCAGAGCAAACGGATCTTTAGAACCGGTTGGCTTTTCGTCGATCGCCCAGAAACCTGTCAGCAGATCCAGCTTGTCAGCCAGCGCAACGGCGATGGAAACCGGTTCGCTTGGTACATCATCGCTTGGTCCTTGCGGCTTGTAATGCATCTCGATGGCCGCTGCGACCTTGGGATCTTCATCAAGCGCCAGCGCATAATAGCGGCCCATCAGGCCCTGAAGCTCGGTGAATTCAAACACCATGTCGGTGACAAGATCGGCTTTGGCCAGCTTGGCAGCCCGCGCGGCCAATGCCTTGTCGGCCCCGACGGTTGGCGCCAATGCTTCAGACAAAGCGATGAGACGTTCAACGCGCTCGCTCTGGGTGCCCAGTTTTTCATGGAACACCATCGAGTCTAGCTTGTAGAGGCGTGTTTCAAGGCCTGTTTTCAGATCCGTTTCCCAGAAGAATTTGGCATCTGACAGGCGCGCGCGTACCACTTTCTGGTTCCCCGCGACAATGGTTTTGCCATTGTCTGGAGCAATCAGGTTGGAGACCAGAACAAACTTGTTGGCTAGCTTGCCGGTTTTTGCTTCCTTGAGAACGAAGCATTTCTGATGCTCGCGGATTGATGTTTGGATAACCTCATCCGGCATATCGAGGAATGTTTCCTCGAACTCACCCATAAGCACAACCGGCCATTCAACCAAGCCGCCGACTTCTTCGAGCAGGCCCATATCTTCAACCAGCTCCAACCCTTGAGCAAAGGCAAGTGTTTTGGCATCGTTGAGGATGATTTGCTTGCGCTCGTCCAGATCCAAAATGACCTTGCGGTCTTTAAGGCCAGCGACATAATCATCAAAGCGCTTGACCGAGAAGTCTTCCTTGCCGTGAAAGCGGTGGCCCTGTGTCTTGTCAGAGCTTTCAATGCCTTCAATGGTGAAGTGAACCACTTCAGAGCCTTCGCCTTCAACCGAAAGCGTGCAAAGGATGGAATGCAGCGGGCGCACCCAGCGTAAAGCGCCATCGCCAGCCTTGCCCCATTTCTGGCTTTTCGGCCAAGGGAATTTGCGCACGACATCAGGAACAAGCTCGGCGATAATATCTTCCGCTTTGCGGCCCGGCTTGTTGATGATGGCCACATAGAAGTCGCCCTTTTTCGGGTCGGACTGAATCGTCGCCTCTTCGATTGACTGAAGGCCCGCACCACGAATGAACCCCTGAAGGGCTTTCTCCGGTGCTCCGACGCGAGGCCCCTTTCGTTCTTCCGAAATATCAGGAGACGAAGCGGTAAGGCCCGTGATGGAAAGAGCAAGGCGGCGAGGGGTTGCGAATTCGCGGGCACCCTCATAGGTCAAACCGGCATCCACCAGACCCCCGGTGATTAGTTTTTTCAAATCTTCAGCAGCCCGGCGCTGCATACGGGCCGGGATTTCTTCGGAAAAAAGCTCAAGCAGAAGGTCTGGCATAGTCTTCTCTATTTACATCGATAATGGGTAAAGTCTTTGGGATTTTGACTAGCAAGACGGGGCGGCTTTGTCACTGATAAAATGACTGTTTCGCCAAACTGCGAGGCAAAGCGCACAAGGTAGCAGGGTCCAAAGAGCCATAATCGGGGTGTGCAGGTGCAAACTGAGTTAATTTGCCCAAAAAGGAAAAGGCCCGCTGAAAGGAGCGGGCCTTGGGTGAATGCGTGTTTGTCACTCGTTGTCGCGCCGCAGATGGCGCGTTAGCCGCATTTCGATGACGTCCCAAAGCCGGCGAATAATCTCGACGCAAAGGAGGTAGAAGATCGCGGCATAAATATAGGCCTGAAAGTCATATGTCTGGGAAAAGGCGCGGCGGGTTTCGCCCATCAGGTCATAAACCGAAATGATGGATACCACAGCGGAGCCTTTGATCATCAGGATGAACTCATTGCCATAAGGCCGCAGCGCAACGATCAAGGCCTGAGGCAGCACAATCTTGAAAAAGGTTACGAACTTGGGCAACCCAAGGCTCTTTGCACCTTCGATCTGACCTTTGGGCACGTTCATGATTGCGCCACGCAAAATTTCGGCCTGATAGGCTGCGGTGTTGAGCGTGAAAGACAAAAGTGCGATGGACCAGCTATCGCGGAAGAGCCACCACAGATGCATATCCTGCCAGAAATGGCGGAATTGGCCAAAGCCATAATAGAGCAGGAACAACTGCGCCAGAAGCGGGGTGCCTCGGAAGAAATAAATATAGCCAAAAGCGATGCGGTTGAACATCTTCACCTTTGACATGCGTCCGAAGGCCACCGGCAGCGACAACAACCCGCCAAAGACAACTGACAGAGCAACAAGCTCGAGGGTCGTCAGGAAACCTTCAAGATATTTGGGAGTGTAGCGCGCCATGTAATCAGCATCATAGCTGTCATACAGAAACCATATAATGCCAATGAAAAATACGACCCAGATGCCGAGCAAGACATAGCCTGTGATCTTGCTGCCGCTGAAAAGCTTGTCCTTGATGTTATCAGGCCGCGCACGCGCCTCCAGAATGGACTGTGCTACATAGCTTGTTTGTGACGTCATCAGTTCAGCTCCCCGCGGCGGCCGCGTTTTTCAATGGCTTCCAGTGCCATGGAGGAGATGAAGGTCAATACCAGATAGATGATGCATGCAAGCGCAAAGAAGAAGAAGGCTTCCTTGGTGTTGCGCGCTGCAAGTCCGGTGGCATGCATGGTGTCGGTCAGGCCGATAACAGAAACCAGTGAGGTATCCTTGAGCAGGATCAGCCAGAGATTGGAAAGGCCGGGCAAAGCCAGCTTGATGAGTTGCGGCACAATAACAAGGCGCATGGTCTTGAACCACGGAAGGCCCAGAGCAAAAGCGCCTTCATACTGGCCCTGTGGGATGCCTTTGAAAGCGGAAAGGAAAACTTCGCTGGCGTAGGAAGAGAAAACAAAGGCCAACGCAATCATTCCGGCGATGAAGGAATTGACCTCGATGCTGGTGCCCAGCACCTTCTGGAAAAGCAGGTTTAAGAGAATCTGACCGCCATAATAGACGATAAACAGAGTAAGAAGCTCAGGAAGGCCACGGAAGATAATCGTAAAGAGCTTTGCGGCTCTCTGAATGCTTGGTTCTCTGGAATTGATGCCCAATGCGAGAAAAAAGCCCATGAACAGGCCCACAGGCAAAGTGCATACACCAAGGGACACGGTAAAGAGAACGCCATGCGCAATCTCATCGCCCCAACCAGTGGCTCCGAAGGATAGGAGTGTCAGATAATCCATAATTTGTTGCCAGCTTATATGAAGAGCCCGGCAGGGTTGCTGCCGGGCCTTGTTTTAATCGTATCGATTATTCGCCGCCATAAACGTCGAAATCGAAATATTTGTTGTTGATTTCCTTGTATTTGCCATTGGCGCGGATGGCCTTGATGGCTGCGGAAAACTTGTCTGCAAGATCGGTTTCACCCTTGCGCACGGCAATGCCAGCACCCTGACCATAGATTTCCGGAATGGCAGGGAAGGTGCCGAGGATTTTGCAGCAAGCGCCGTCTTTGGATTTTACCCATTCGTCCAGCACGACGACATCGTCGGTTACGCCATCAAGGCGGCCAGCTTCCAAATCGAGCTTATATTCATCAGAGGTCGGATACAGCTTCAATTCGGTGTCCGGCAGTTTCTGTTCAGCAAAGTTGGAGTGCGTCGTGGAAGACTGCGCACCGATCACCAGACCTTTGAGCTCTTCTACAGCGGCAGGCAGATCGGATGGGTCGATTGCAGCCAGCTTGGAATCTTTGGGCACAGCCAGCGCACCCGGGGTGTTGTAGTATTTCGCGGAGAAATCGACCTTCTTCAGGCGATCTTCCGTGATGGACATGGATGCGATCACCGCATCGAATTTACCGGCGATCAGGGCAGGGATCATGCCATCCCAATCTTGTACGACGAATTCGCATTCAGCTTTCATTTCATCGCAAAGCGCGTTTGCAATGTCGATATCAAAGCCAATCAGCTTGCCATCAGCTGTCAGTTCGTTGAATGGAGGATACGCACCTTCTGTGCCGATGAGGATTTTGTCTGCAGCCTGTGCGCCACCAGCAACCATCATGAATGCGGTCGCTGCAATAGCAATTTTGTTCAATAGACGCATAATATTTTCCCTTTTGCATATTGTATAAAGACAAGACCGCCGACATTCACGGCGGGCCATACAATATCGAGCCACTATATAGGCTTCTCTGGATTAGGCGGTGACTTGCCGCTTGGAGTGCATATTCCCATTATTTTGCTGGATTTGACAACAGGCAATCCATTGAAAAGGGATTGATAGTCGGATTTTGCCCAAATATTAGACGTTTCTGGAATAAAAATGCGTTTCCGTGTCGTTGTGCCAAATGATCTGTCGTAGATACGAAGATAGACTTCCAACAAAAATGGTCCTGTATCGCCGTATGTAAAGCTGGAGTTGCGTATCAGTATAAAAAATGGGCAATTATGCAGTAGGAAAGAGAAGAATAGGCGTCACTATGGTCGACAATTTGATAGACTGTAGGGCATGAGCGGCAATTTGCCGGAAGCATTTGCTTCCGGCAAATAGGAAACTAGATCAATCGCCGCCATAAACGTCAAAATCAAAGTACTTGTCGTTGATTTCTTTGTATTTTCCGTTTTTCCGGATCGCGGCAATGGCTGCCGTGAATTTGTCGGCAAGTTCGGTGTTGCCTTTTTTTACGGCAATGCCAGCGCCTTGGCCGTTGATTTTGGGATCCGGCGTCAGCTGCATGAGAATTTTGCAGCAGGCGCCATCTTCAGATTTAACCCAGTCAGAAAGAACCACGCTATCGTCGATGACCGCATCAACGCGGCCGGATTGCAGTTCCATCTTATACTCATCAGGGGTCGGGTAGAGTTTCAGATCGATATCCGGAATCTTCTGTTCGGCATAGTCCGCATGGGTCGTGGAAACCTGCGCCCCAATGGTAAGGCCTGCCAATTCACTGACGTCCTTGCCTTCAAGATCACTGTCTTTCAACACGGCGATTCCCGGAGGGGTGTTGTAATATTTCTTGGAAAAGTCGACCTTTTTCAGGCGGTCCGGCGTAATGGACATGGACGCGACAACCGCGTCGATTTTGCCCGAGATGAGAGCGGGGATCATGCCATCCCAGTCCTGAATGACAAATTCGCAGTCAGCCTTCATCTCTGCGCAAATGGCGTTGGAGATATCAACGTCAAAGCCGGTCAATTCGCCAGCAGCAGAAAGCTGATTGAACGGAGGATAGGCTCCATCAATGCCGATGCGAACCTTTTCAGCCGCAGAGGCCGCGCCACACGCCATCATTGCTGCCGCAGCGGTGATTGCGAGCTTAGTAGTGAGTTTCATGTTGAGTGTCCCATTTCGAAGTCAAAAGAATGGCGAGAAGATAGAACGGCATGGCCAGAAGTGCTCCAAGGCGCCCCGTTCACTTCTTGAGGCCATGGAATGCCCGTCTCGCTTGGCGATAGTCTTCAACCAATCGACCGGCAAGGACAACGGAAAAATTCTAATTTCGCCGATATCCAGAATTGAATTTCGGCGAAATGCCAATGGATAGCGGATTATGTTGTCGAATTGCCGGTACTGACGCAAAATGTCGTTTTGGTGACAGCGCTATAGGTCCATCATGTTGATAATAAAATCAGCAATGCCATCAATGTCATCCAGGGAAAAGAGCGGTAAATTCTCAGGGGCTCCAAGAATCTCGGGCTCATCGCTGGCAACCGCGGTGATGTGATGATCGGCAGGAGCAATCGGGTCCGTTTTGGCAGATTCGGTCCGTCTCACTTCAAGCTTGGGAAAGGGCTCTGTTTTGTAACCTTCGATCAGCACCAGATCACAAGGTTCCAAGCGTGCCAGAACATCGCTAAGAAGCGGCTCCTGTTCATCCTTGCATTCATGCATAATTGCCCAGCGGGTGCCTGCGGCCACGAGGGCGACTTCACCCGATCCAGCCTCACGGTGACGGAAACTGTCAGTTCCTTCCTTGTCGATGTCGCATTTGTGGTGAGCGTGCTTAACAGAGGAAATCTTGTAGCCCCGTTCAGAGAGATTTTTGATGAGGGCGACGGCGAGAGTGGTTTTGCCGGAGTTTTTCCAGCCGGTTACGCCGAATATTTTGTGACCATGTGTGTCCATCAGGGCTGTGTCCTTACATAGAATAAGTCAAGTGGTGTCCGAAAAAATGCGGATTAAAGCAATGCGCTACACATTTTTTCGGCGAGATGCAAATCGTCGGAATGATTGATATTGAAGAAGGGGTCTAGTGTCTGCGGGCCAAGTTGCATTGGCGCAAAGTCACAATAGACGCATTGTTGCTGTTCTGCCCATGATCTCATTTTCCTATTTCCATTCAATAGAAAAGCTTCCAGCTCATCGGCTAAAGAGACTGGCCAGAGCCCGAATGTGGGGTGAAGGCCCTTTTTCGAGCGCGCTATAACAGGGCAGTTTTTTTCCTCGGGCAGGCGAGCAAGAAACCTAGCGAGCAGATCGTGGGGGAAAAAGGGCGTATCAACAGCAACGCTCAACACATAATCCTCAGAGCCTTCCGCTTGTGACCATCGCATAGCGCCAAGAATGCCGGCCAGCGGTCCGACAAACCCCTCGATTGGGTCGGCGATTACCGGATATCCTGCGGGGAATTCGGAGCTAGCACCGGGGGCACTGATGAGAATCTTGTCCACCTGATCGGTGAGACGATCAACTGCGTGCTGGATAAGGGGAACGCCAGCCAGTGGCAAAAGGGCCTTGTTTGCGCCTTTCATGCGTCGGGATTGGCCTCCAGCGAGAATGACGGCGACAGCGGAATGGTCTTTTGTGCTCATTTTCTTCAATCATTTCATATGGCGCTACAAGTCGAATAGCTGCTTGAAGTTTACAAGACTTTTGGTCTCAAAGAGAAGTCAAATTCTCATATCCAGCGAACTGTGGGCCTAAATGCTGGGTACATATCCGCTTTCATGAAAATATGAGCTTTTCAGGCGACTTATTCGCTGAGGTGACAGCCATAGCCCTTGACGGATGGCTCAAACCGTTCCAGCAATGGGGAACTGATAATTTCAAACCAGACGAGATAATGTGTTGTGTTTTGGAAAAACAAGAGTGATCAATCCGTGACCGAAGAAAAAATCCTTGAAATACTGAAGCAATTGAAACCGGCTCCGGATGCACAGGACATCGTATCGGCGGGCATGGTGTCTGATATCATCATCAAGGACGGGGCCGTGATGTTCTCCATTTCGGTGCCAGCTGAGCGGGCAGAAAGTTTTGAGCTGCTGCGTGAGCGCGCCGAGGCCGCTGTCGCGGCGCTGGATGGTGTCAAGAAAGCCATGGTGGTGTTGACCGCCGAGCGGGCTCAGGGCTCAGGGCAGGGCGGCGCGTCGGCTGCACCCAAACGCCCGACAGCCAAACAGCCGCCAAAAGGGGGCGGCAAGATTGATATTGCTGGCGTTAAACAGATCATCGCGATTTCGTCGGCAAAGGGTGGTGTCGGCAAGTCCACCACAGCCGTCAATCTTGCTCTGGCGCTACAGGCCAACGGCCTGAAGGTAGGGATTCTGGATGCCGATATTTATGGCCCGTCGATCCCGCGCCTTCTCAAGATCACAGACAAGCCAACGGCTGTGCCCAATTCACGACGGATGTATCCGATCAAGGCCTATGGCCTGATGGCAATGTCTATCGGGCTTCTTGTGGATCCGGATACCCCCATGGTGTGGCGCGGGCCCATGGCCGTTTCGGCGCTTACCCAGATGATCCGCGACGTGAACTGGGATATGGAAGGGGAGCTGGATGTGCTCGTTGTTGATATGCCTCCGGGAACTGGCGACATACAATTGACCATGGCCCAGCAAGTGCCTCTCAGCGGTTCCGTGATTGTTTCCACGCCGCAGGATTTGGCCCTGATTGATGCCCGCAAGGGGATTGCCATGTTCCAGAAGGTCAATATTCCCATTCTCGGTATCGTGGAGAATATGAGCTACTTTGCTTGCCCGACCTGTGGTTCGCGTCATGATATTTTCGGCCATGGTGGCGCTCGTGCGACCGCGGAGGAGATCGGCGTTCCGTTCCTTGGTGAAATTCCATTGCATATGGATATTCGCGAGCGCTCGGATGCTGGCGATCCGGTGATTGTCTCCGAGCCGGAAAGCGATCATACCGCGACTTATCTTTCCATTGCCAATGACATGATGAAGGGGATCGCCGGAGCCTCCAAACCAGCCCCTGCCATCATTATTGAATAGCGCATCCGCGCATTGTTCCGATCAGCGAGACAATGCGCGGCTTTATGCAGACCCTGCTGTATGGCTGCATGAAGCAAAAATGGAGCATGTGCCCGCCATAATGCTCTATTCGAATTCGGCGCGAGCTGCGATGAGGTGATCCTTCACCTCGCCATTTTCTTTATCCCGCCGCATGAGGGCGACTTTCCGCTCGCGATGGATGGTATAAATACCAGAGCCCAGAATGAGAATGATGCCGAACCATGTGAGCATGTCAGGGATATCGCCCCAGATAAGATAGCCATAAATCAGGGCAATCGGCATGGAAACATAACGGAAAGAGGAAACAACAGAAACCTCCCCATTCTGCATGGCGATGGAAACATAATATTGGCCGAATGTGAGAAAAGCTGCTGCCAAAGCCAGATATAGAAGATTCTCTGAGTTTGGCGGAATCCAGCCTGTATCGCTTGCGAAATAATACTGGATGAGAGCCAGTATGCCGCCACCAATGGTGGAAACAACCATCGTTGTGAAGGTAACGACCCAAAGCGAAATATGCGGTTTGATCTGGCGGGTAATGAGATCGCGGGTTGCGGCGAACAGCACCGCGCCAACGGCAAAGAGCGAAAAGACATTGAAGCTCTCAAGCCCAGGGCGCACGATCGCCAGCACGCCAATGAAACCGACCAAAACAGCCAGCCAGCGGCGAATGCCGACAGTTTCCCCAAGGAATAAGGCGGCCGCAGCTGTGGTGGCCAGAGGAATGGCCTGCAAAACGGCATATACGTTGGCCAGCGGCATATATTTGAGCGCGACAAGGCACCCCATAGCCGAAAAAGTCTCGCAAACACCACGCAGCAGCAAAATCGGATCAGCGCATTGGTGCATATAGCGCAATTGACGCAAGAAGGCACAAAAGATCAACACTATAATGGTCGCGAAGATGCCCCTGAAAAAGAGCATCTGCCCAGTCATCAAACTGTCGCCTACGAGCTTGTTGAAGGTGTCATTGGTGCCAAAGCAAAAGACCGAAACCTGCATGACGAGGATGCCATAAAGATTTCCTCTATCATCACGTTGGGGCGCCCCTTTGGCGCTGCTTACAGCGCCATTTTTCTGACCAATTGCCATTTGAAAGACTTTCGAGATGAAAACCGGCTGATTGAATTGCTGTAAGAGAGCCTGTTTGAGCTTCTAGCCGCCGGTTACAGACATATGCCTGCCAATAGAGGGACGATTGGTAAGCCTGTCAATAGCAAAATCGTGGCCTTTTGGCTTTCTTTCAATGGCATGATAAATTGCTTGCATAAGGCCATCGTTGCTTTCGGAAGCCCGCAATGGGGCTCGCAAATCCGCAGCATCTTCCTGACCAAGGCACATGAAGAGGGTGCCCGTGCAGGTGACCCTTACACGATTGCAGCTCTCACAGAAATTGTGGCTAAGTGGCGTAATGAAGCCAATGCGGCCTCCGGTCTCTTTGATATTCATATAGCTGGCTGGACCGCCGGTTTTGTAAGGCGTGGGCGTAAGGGTCCAGTTCTGCGCGAGATCCTGCTTGACCTTGGAAAGCGGCAGATATTGATCGGTTCTATCCTGATCGATTTCTCCCATCGGCATGGTTTCAATAAAGGTCAGATCCATGCCGCGCTCATGGCAAAAGCGGATCATATCGTCAAACTCATCCTCATTGACCCCTTTAAGGGCGACAACATTGAGCTTGATCTTGATTCCTTCGGCGAGTGCGGCGTCTATGCCATCCATAACCTGCTGGAATCGACCCCAGCGGGTAATGGCGCGAAACCGCTCTTCCTTGAGACTATCAATGGAAACATTCAGCCTGCGAACGCCGGCCGCCGCCAGATCTTTGGCAAAACGGGAAAGCTGAGAGCCATTGGTGGTTACAGTCAATTCTTCAAGCGCGCCGGTTTCCAGATGGCGCGACAAGGAAGAGACCAGCGTCATGATGCCCTTGCGCACAAGAGGCTCGCCGCCGGTAAGCCGCAATCGCTTGACGCCATGTTCAATGAAAGCGGTGCTCAGCCGGTCCAATTCTTCCAAGGTGAGAATTTCAGCCTTGGGCAGAAAATGCATATTCTCGGCCATACAATAGACGCATCGGAAATCGCAGCGATCGGTCACGGAAAGGCGCAGATAATCGATCGTGCGGCCGAATGGATCGATCAACGGGGCGCCTGTTTGTTCTTGCGTGTCATTAAAGCGCATTGGCCATTCCTTGCAATTAAATATGACTTGTCTCATCATGATTTGAGAAATCGGATGTTGATACAACCCACCCTTAAATGTCAATCGCAGAAACCATCAATTGCCTGCCTTCTCGAACCGCTTCATCTGCATGTGAAGCGAGATTGCGTCGATCTTGCCCAATATTGGTGTTTTGGGGTAAAGAGCCGGATTGGTGAGATGGGAAAAACTGCTAAACGGATCATGTGGAAAGCGAAAAGAGGATCGTCAGTATGACAAAGGCCTGGCCAACGGAAATACGCTTGAAGAAGGACAAGAAAGGCCTGATTGTGGCTTTTGATGATGGCAGCACTTATGAGTTTTCGGCTGAATTCCTGCGGGTGACTTCGCCCAGCGCCGAAGTGCAAGGGCATCATCCATCCCAGAAAAAGACCATTGGCGGCAAACGCGATGTAGAGATCATGAAAGTCGAACCGGTTGGCAACTATGCGGTCCGGTTGTTTTTTACCGATTTGCATGATTCTGGCTATTTCACCTGGGATTATTTCAAGAATTCAGGGGAAGCCATGGATGACATTTGGGCCGAGTATCTGGAGAGGCTCAAGGCAGAAGGGCTCGATCGCAACTAGAGCCCCGCGCAGCCCCCGCTTTCTGGATTGTTCTGGCGAGTGTTAGTCCGCAAACAAAAAGCCGATCCCGAAAGGGACCGGCTTTGAAATTTTATGCCGTGAAGGGGTTTTGCCCTTACTTCTGGTTTGCCTGAATGACATGCACCTTGGCGCCGACTTTGACGCGCTCATAAAGGTCAATCACATCTTCGTTGGCAAGGCGGATGCAGCCAGAAGAAACAGCCTGCCCGATGCTCCAAGGTTCGTTGGAGCCGTGAATACGATAAATCGTGGAGCCGATATACATGGCGCGCGCACCAAGAGGATTGTTCGGTCCGCCTTTCATGTGAGATGGTAGGTTCGGAACACGCTTGCGCATTGCAGGGGGAGGGGTCCAGCCCGGCCACTCGGCCTTGCGGGTCACACGATGGGTTCCCGTCCACTGGAAGCCCGGACGACCAACACCAATACCATATTTCATGGCTTTGCCGTTGCCCATGATATAGTAGAGACGACGCTCTTTGGTGTTGATGACAATGGTTCCTTCAGGCGATTTGGCAAATGGGCCTGAATATTTGACAGTTTTGCGCTTGATAGGAGACTTTCCACCATGCGCATACCCACTGACGTCTTTCCAAGTCTGGGATTCCATGTCGAAGAATTTCGAAGCGTTAGCATTCGTAACTGCGACAGCGAGGCCGAGCAGAAGACTAGCACCAAGAGTGATCAGTTTTCTCATTATTTTGTCCCGAATTTAAAAATTGCCAAGCTTCGCTTCAACAGCCAATCAAACTGCCCCGGCTGAGCGAAGCCAAACGAAATTGTAGCCAATAGAGCGTTACGGCTATTTTCTAAATATGAAGTGACCACGCAAGACTTTTTGAATTTGTTGTCATCACAATTATGTTTATTCTCTTACAGCACGCCCTTCATGTTGTGCTTTTGCAACAGTAGCGCGGGGCGTTATCGGTAAATCCTATAGTGTCATCGGATAGTCATTTCTATTTACACCATCAAGCGGAGAGAAAATGGAAAGAACCTACCAGGGGTGGAGGTTGGGATGATTCGTCGAGAAAAAGCTCCGGTGAATGGTTCATCTGATGATGCAAGTCTAGATGAGCCCTTTGGCCTTCAACGTGACTTTGGTTGCTGCGTTCAAGTCATAACTTGATAACTCTTCAGGGGCCACCCAGGCGATGGCTTCAAACTCTTCGTTGAAAGCAACATCCCGGTTGGCCGCATGGCAGTCAAAAATCAGATAGATCATATAGATCTCTTCCGTCGAGCCATCCGGATAGGTTTTGATGCGCGTATCATCGCGAAATGTCCAAGGCGTTACGCGGTCTATCTCCAAATTCGTGCCCAGTTCTTCGCGAATCTCGCGACGAAGGCCTTCTTCGATTGTTTCGCCATCTTCCAGGCCGCCGCCCGAAAGGGCCCATTGACCGGGAAAAACGCCACGATGGGACGGCATCTTGCAGAGCAGATATGCTCCTTCATTCTCAATGAGCGGGCACAGAATGGTTCTCGTGCGCATGGCGAAACTCCTTTCAGAACGGGGCAAGGGGAAATGAGAAAGAAACGGGTCCGACCATGATAGGCCGGACCCGATTGAATTGGAAGAGCTACAGTGTGGGTAACTGTAAGACTTATCCTAGATTGAGTTCTGCGAAGAAGTCATTGCCTTTGTCATCAACAACGATAAAGGCCGGGAAGTCTTCCACTTCGATGCGCCAGACAGCTTCCATGCCAAGTTCAGGATATTCAACGCATTCAACTTTCTTGATGCAATCCTTGGCCAAGCGTGCAGCCGGGCCGCCAATGGAACCAAGATAGAAGCCGCCATGTTTTTCGCAGGCGTTGGTCACCGCTTTGGAGCGGTTGCCTTTTGCCAGCATGATCATGGAGCCGCCGAAGGACTGGAACTGATCCACAAAGCTGTCCATGCGGCCAGCCGTGGTCGGACCAAACGAACCTGAAGCATAGTTGGCCGGGGTCTTGGCCGGGCCAGCATAATAAACCGGATGGTTCTTCAGATATTCAGGCATCGGCTCGCCAGCCTCAAGGCGCGCACGGATCTTGGCATGTGCCAGATCGCGGGCAACGATGAGCGGGCCGGTCAGGCTGAGGCGGGTTTTGACCGGATATTTGGTCAGAACAGCGAGCTGTTCAGCCATTGGCTGGTTGAGGTCGAGTTTGACGACTTCGCCGCCCAGCGCTTCCTCGTCCACTTCTGGTAGATATTGTGCCGGATTGGTTTCCAGCTCTTCGATGAAGATACCGTCTTTGGTGATCTTGCCTTTGCACTGGCGGTCAGCCGAGCAGGAAACGCCGATGGAAATCGGTAGGGATGCACCATGACGAGGCAGACGAATGACACGAACGTCATGGCAAAAATACTTGCCGCCGAACTGTGCGCCGATGCCGGTGCCGCGTGCCAGCTTCAGGATTTCTTCTTCCATTTCCAGATCGCGGAAGGCATTGGCCATTTCGGACCCTTCGGTCGGAAGCTCGTCATAATAGTGCGCTGATGCAAGCTTTGTGGTCTTCAGGTTCAGCTCTGCAGACAGGCCGCCAACGGTGATGGCCAGATGGTATGGCGGGCAAGCCGCTGTGCCAAGGGTCTTGATCTTTTCTTCAAGGAAGGCAAGCAGACGGTCTTTGGTCAAAAGGGAAGGGGTGCCCTGATAAAGGAAGGTCTTGTTGGCGGAGCCGCCACCTTTTGCCATGAACAGGAACTTGTAGGCATCTTCGCCTTCAGAGAAAATGTCGATCTGCGCTGGCAGGTTGTTGGCCGTGTTCTTTTCTTCAAACATGGTCAGCGGAGCAAGCTGGCTGTATCGCAGGTTCTTCTTGTCATAGGCGTCAAAAACACCTTGGCTGAGAGCGCCTTCTTCGTCGCCTTCCACCCAGACATTCTTACCTTTCTTGCCGACCACGATGCCGGTGCCGGTGTCCTGACACATTGGCAAAATGCCTGCGGACGAAATATTCGCGTTCTTGAGCAGGTCAAGGGCAACGAACTTGTCGTTCTGGGTTGCTTCATCATCTTCCAGAATCTTCCGCAGCTGAGCCAGATGATCCGGGCGCAGAAGGTGAGCGATGTCGATGAATGCCTGTTCGCACAAAAGGCGGATGCCTTCTTCTTCCACGACAAGGACGTCCTTGCCCTTGAAAGATTCAACCGACACATAATCGGAAGTCAATTTGCGATAAGAGGTTTCATCCTTTCCCATAGGAAAGAGCTTATATGCTTTAGTGCTCATTTTCGGTCCTTGTTTGCAGTTCCGATAACGGGTGGCCTACCCGCTTCCAAAATATGGAGATCTGATTGCATCAATCGGGTGAGTTGTCTTTGATCGGTATCACCCTGATGCAAAGGAAATTCCGCAAAATAATGAGTGCAAGGCTTCTGGCTGAATTTCAAGTCCTTCTTATGGCAAATCTTGCGCCAAATTTGGGCCTTATTTATCCACACGCGATGGCTACAGGCTTATGCTAATTTGCTATCTTGAAATATTCGAATAAAAGAAATAAATAATATACCAGAATTCTGCTCTGGTGGATCCCTTGAGTATCTCTCTTAGTTTTTAACATTCCCGTTTTATCGATAAGGAAAGACAATGGCCAAGCAAACAGACTATGTAAGCACGCTTTTCAGCAATGCAGATGACCCTAATAAAATCACCGTTGCATACACAATGGGCGTGCAAGCGCTCGATCAGGGCCACAGCGCGACCATCATGTTGATGGTGGATGCCGTACATCTTGCCAAGAAGGGTGCACTTGAAGGGATCGATATCGGCGCCCCATTCCAGCCTGCACAGCCGCTGCAGGAAGCATTTCTCAAACAGGGCGGTCAAATTCTGGTTTGCAAGGCCTGCATGGTTCACAACGGCGTATCCGAGGATGAAATCGACGAGCGCATGCTTGTGATTTCGGCAGAAGAGGTGATCCCGATGCTGATGGGGGCCAAGGGCAGCCTGCAGCTGACCTGATGATTGCGAGCTAAATACGCGGCGACTTTTTAGAAGGCCATCTCCTATGAGGTGGCCTTTATTATTTTGCGCAAGAACAGCTATTGGGGGCAGACACTTGACGTCGCTCAGATCGACCACACATGTAAGGGTGGGACTGAACTCTTTTGACTGGACCGACTACAAAGAGTCGAAAGAAAACCAACCAGCTTCTTTTGAAGCCTTTTTATAGTCATGTCCAATAGTCATGACGGGAGAGAAACATGAGCAATGTGCGTGTGGAGACCGATTCTTTTGGTCCACTTGAGGTTCCTGCAAACAAATATTACGGAGCCCAAACCGCTCGGTCCCTAATCAATTTTCCAATCGGGGAAGAAACCATGCCCGCACCAATCGTGCGTGCTTTGGGGATTATCAAGCTTTCCGCTGCGCGGGCCAATCTGGCGCTCGATAACATGGAGCCCAAAATCGGCAGTGCGATCATCAGCGCGGCCGAAGAGGTGGCCGAAGGAAAGCTCAATGATCACTTCCCCTTGTCCGTGTGGCAAACCGGTTCGGGCACCCAATCTAACATGAATGCCAATGAGGTGATTTCCAACCGCGCCATTGAAATCCTGGGCGGCGAGCTGGGCTCGAAAACGCCTGTGCATCCCAATGATCACTGCAACCGCAGCCAGTCTTCCAACGATACATTTCCCACCGCGATGCATATTGCGACGGCTGAAGAAATCAGCAACAGCCTGATTCCAGCGCTGGAAAAACTCCATGCGGCTCTGGCAGAAAGGTCCGATGCGTTCAAAGACATCATCAAGATTGGACGCACCCACCTTCAGGACGCAACACCCCTTACCCTCGGACAGGAATTTTCCGGCTATTCGGCGATGGTCGAAAATGGCATTCGCCGTGTTTCCAGCACCTTGCCAGCACTGTATGCGCTTGCTCAAGGGGGGACCGCTGTAGGAACAGGGCTGAATGCCAAGATTGGCTTTGCAGAGAAATTCGCTGAAGAAGTCGCCAATTTCACGGGGCTTCCTTTCGTTACCGCGCCAAACAAATTTGAAGCCTTGGCGACCCATGATGCGATGGTTGAAGCACATGCCATGCTCAACACGTTGGCCGCCAGCCTGTTCAAGATTGCCAGCGACATTCGTCTGCTTGGATCCGGTCCACGGTCTGGGCTGGGTGAGATTTCCTTGCCGGAAAATGAACCCGGATCATCCATCATGCCGGGCAAGGTCAACCCGACCCAGTGTGAGGCCATGACCATGGTCTGCACTCAGGTGATGGGCAACAATGCCGCCGTTGCCATGGCTGGTTCGCAGGGGCATTTCGAGTTGAATGTTTTCAAACCGATCATAGCCTATAACACCATTCAGTCCATCCGCTTGCTGACCGATGCAGCCAAGAGTTTCACAGACAAATGTGTTGTCGGGATCACCGCGAATGAAGACCAGATCAGCGCTCTGATGCAACGCTCTTTGATGCTGGTAACCGCGCTCGCTCCGCACATTGGGTATGACAATGCCACCAAGATTGCAAAGACGGCGCATAAGAATGGCACGACTTTGAAAGAGGAAGCCGTGAAGCTGGGATTTGTTTCAGAAGCTGACTATGACAAATGGGTCCGCCCTGAAAAAATGATCGCGCCACAGTAAGCGAGCGTCCCAATATCCATGCATGTGGAAGCTGGTTTCGGTTCCCACTGTAATATGCTGAAAATTCAAGCAAACTCCCGATATTTGTGCAGTTGGTAACCAAGCCAGCTGCTTGTATCGGGAGTTTTTCATTTCAGGCAGGCTGAATTGGATATTTTATGTCATTTTTGCTCGACCAGATCAAAAGTGTCGTGTTAGCGTTTTGACAAGAGACCTATGCAGAAAACGGCCAATCGTGAAACTTGGAAAATGCGCCGTAACCTCGATTTGGAACCAGCCAAATGGCTCGAATAGAAAGACGAACCACAACCAGCATTGTGGCTGACGAACTCAGAAAGCGAATACTTAATGGCGACATCAAAGAAGGGGCTCAGGTCCGGCAGGAGGCTGTAGCGCATGAATTGGGTGTCAGTCGCATTCCCGTGCGTGAGGCGCTAAGGCTTCTTGAAGCCGAAGGGCTGATCACGCTCGTCTCCCACAAGGGAGCAGAGGTGACACGCTTGGAACCTTGCGAGATTGAGGAATTGTTCGAAATCAGGACCATGCTTGAAGTCTGGTTGTTCGAGCATTCCATCGCAGCGATCTCTGAGGAGGATTTTGCCGAGGCACAAGAGGCAATGGATGCCATGCGTCATGCTCCGGTTAAGGAGTGGGGGACACTCAATTGGCAGTTTCACAGTGCCCTCTATCGCGCAGCCAACAAACCGACCACGCTCAAGCTGCTCAAACGCGTGCACGATAATGCAGACCGTTATGTGCGCCTTCAAATGACGCTTTCAAAGGATGCTCAGGAACGAGCCCATCAACAGCATCAGGCCATGATTGACGCCGCCCATATGAAGGACACCTATCTTGCAGGCCGATTGCTCTCAGATCACATCAACCATGTGAAGGGGCAGATCATCGCCATGGTCGAGGCCAAGAGGCAACAAGTCTGAACCAGCCCTCAAAGGGGCCATTCGCGCAACGCCTTCGGAATTTGGGAAAATTCATCAAGAACCAGATCCGCTCCCAGCGCGTCTGATGGTGTTGCGGTATAGCCGTAGCGCATGACGATAACGGGAATGCCGGCTGCCCGCGCAGCTTCGACATCGGCCAGACTGTCCCCAATCATGATCGATTCTTCCGTGATGCCGCCTGCGCGGTTGATGGCTGAAAAGATATGATCGGGATGCGGTTTTTTGTTGGGGACGGTGTCTGACCCGCAAATGGAACTGAAATAGTGGGAAACACCAATCTGCTCCAACAGATCCAAAGACAGATTCTCGGTCTTGTTGGTGCAGACACTCATGAGCATCCCATTGTTCTTGAAGTCGTCCAACACGGTGTCAACGCCCGGGAAAAGCGTACTATTCTTGCAGATATTTTCGCTGTAATGGGCCAAAAATTGCGCATGTGCCAAATCCAGCGCATCATCTGAAAGCGTCTTTCCATAATGGGCAAAACTGCGCTCAATGGTGATCCTTGCGCCGAAACCTACGGTATTTCTCACCTTTTGAACAGAAAAAGGCGCCAGATCGTGCTGGGCAAGAACATGGTTGAGGGCTCCTGTCAGGTCCGGTGCCGTGTCAACAAGTGTGCCATCGAGATCGAACAAAACGCAGGAAAAACGGCGATCAGTCATTCTTCATCTTTCGTGCAATGGGTTGGAACCGGCGGCTCTAAAAGTCCGCCTTATTTTGAAGTGACATATTGGATCTGTCGGGTCGAATCAAATAGTCAAAGAATGCAAGCTGGACTAGAATAAACCGAAATCCTTCCCATGGCATAGTTGCAAGCTCCTTTGGGGCACTTGGCGTGTTGCTGGTGGCATGATATGAGCGGGGCAGGGTAAAAGACAGACATTGAGCCGGGGCCTTGTGCCCAGCTACCCCGGGTGGAGCCAAACCGCTGTTTGGGAAATTTATGGCAGTGGGCCCGATTACCTGAGAGATAAGACAGTAAGATCATGAGTGAACAGCTGAAAAGACAAGCAGCAGCCGCTGCATTGGAATTTGTTGAAGATGGTATGAAGCTTGGTATCGGCACCGGCTCGACTGCCCTTCACTTCGTTGAGCTTTTGGGGGAGAAAGTCGCGGCCGGGATGACAGTCATCGGTGTCCCCACCTCCGAACGTACCGCTGAACTCTGCAAGAAAAACGGCGTACCACTCACAACGCTGGAAGAAACCCCTCAGCTTGATCTCACGGTTGATGGTGCCGATGAAATCGACCCCCAGATGCGCCTGATCAAAGGCGGTGGCGGCGCTCTGCTGCGCGAGAAGATCGTTGCTTCGGCTTCCAAAAACATGATCGTGATTGCCGATAAAACCAAGATTGTGGATGCACTCGGCGCTTTTCCTCTGCCGATCGAAGTCATGCCGTTCGGGCTTGGCTCGACCATGATTGCTCTGCAAGATGTCTGCGATCATTTCGGTATGCAAGGTTCTCTCACCCAGCGCAAGGCTGCCGATGGCTCGAATTTCGTGACCGATGGTCAGCATTTCATTATGGATGCAACATTTGGCCGTATTTCTGATGTAGAGGGTCTGGACACGGCATTGCGTGCAATTCCTGGCGTGGTAGAAACCGGATTGTTCGTTGGTATCGCCTCTAAAGCAGTTGTCGCCGGTGACGACGGTGTATCGATCATAGAACCCGTCAATTAAGGCGCACGATATTGATAATCATAGGATTTTCGCAAAAGGACTGAAACATGAAAAAAACTGCCCTTGCTACCATGCTCTCTGCTGCTGTAATTTGCGCAGGCATGTCTGCTTCGGCTTTCGCTCAGGATGCCAATGCGCAGGCTGAAAGCACGACGGAACAGTCAACACAGGTGGTTGATACTCATATGCAGGCCGCCATTGATGTTGTTGAACAGACAGGTACGATTCCGCCGTTTGAAGGCACTTTGAAGCAAATTGTGCTCAATTCCAAACGCTGGCTGATCCGCGAAAATCCGTCTGCTGAAAAAGATATCATTGCAACTGTTGATGAAATTTCCAAAAAATATGAAGATCAAAGGCCCCAGCTGGTTCGCTCCGTCGCCGTGGCTTGGACGCGCTATCTGAAAGAAGACGAACTGAAAGAAGTTCTTGCCTTCTTCAAAACACCAGCCGGTCAGAAATTTGCCAACTACCAGCCGCGCATTCTTGGCGAATCCGTGCGTGGTATTCAGGAATTCTCTGCGATCTTGACGAATGTTATCGTCAAAACAGCAAAGCAAGAGCTGAACAAGAAGGGCTACAAATTCTCCGAATAGGAGAAGCCGAAAGTGACTTGGCATAGGCCAGAAAGGCGCAAATCCATCGGGTTTGCGCCTTTTTTATATGACTTTAAGAGGTTGGCTGTGGCGCAAGCGACGCCCTCTAAGCGGCTTCAAGATGCCATTGATGCGGCGAAATGCGAATTATTTTCAAGTTCGCTCTTTCAATCCTGGCTTGCCTGCTTATGTTCAAAATCAGATACATATATTGCACCGGGTTGAGAGAAGCCGCCACCTGATTGGGACCACACGGTCCGGGTGGCCAATTTGTTATGAGGCATGGATATGAGTGAATTTGATTATGATCTATTTGTGATTGGGGCTGGATCCGGTGGCGTTCGCGCAGCTCGAATGGCAGCCACCTACGGTGCAAAGGTTGCCGTTGCCGAAGAATATCGGGTCGGCGGCACCTGCGTTATTCGCGGCTGCGTCCCCAAAAAACTGATGGTCTATGCTTCCAAATTTGCCCATGAATTCGAAGATGCTGCGGGTTTTGGCTGGACCGTGGGGGAAACATCCTTTGATTGGAAGACGCTCATCGAGCGCAAGGATGCCGAGATCACGCGCCTCAATGGTCTCTATATCAAAAATCTTGAACGCCATAACGTGGAAGTCATCCAGTCGCGCGCCGAAGTGCAGGCACCCCACCGTATTTGGCTTGCTGGCGAAGAGCGCCACGTGACCGCCAAATATATTCTTGTGGCAACCGGTGGCCGCCCGAACATGCCGATGGACTTGCCCGGTGTGGAAAATCTCATCACCTCAAATGAAGTGTTCAATCTGGAAAAGATGCCAGAACGCGTGGTCGTCGTCGGGGCTGGCTATATCGCGCTTGAATTTGCCGGTATCTTCAATGGTCTGGGTGCTGAAACGACCGTTCTTTATCGTGGCGAGGAGATCCTCAGGGGCTTTGATGATGATGTGCGTGAGACCTTGCATGAGGAGATGGAAAATCGCGGCGTCCGCATTCTGACACACGATAATCTTGCGTCCGTTGAACGCCATGATGAAGGCCTGACGGTAACAACCACCTCCGGACGGACACTTCAGGCTGATCAGGTGCTGTGCGCCATCGGGCGCTCGCCTTACACAACCGGACTTGGTCTTGAAACCGTCGGCGTGGAGCTTACCAAAAACGGCGCCGTTAAAGTCGATGACTATAACCGCACCAACATAGATCACATTTTCGCTGTGGGCGATGTAACAGACCGCGTCAATCTGACCCCGGTTGCCATTCGTGAAGGGGCGGCACTGGCTGAAACCCTGTTTAATGACAATCCAACCATCACCGATTATGACAATATCGCAACCGCCGTGTTCACTCAGCCCGAAATCGGCACTGTTGGCATGACCGAAGCGGAAGCCGAAAAGGCTTACGGCAATCTGGATGTTTATGTTGCCAAATTCCGGCCAATGAAGAATACCCTCGCTGGCAATGACGAAAAAATGCTCATGAAGATTGTTGTTGCTGCCGATAGTGACAAGGTGGTCGGGTGTCATATCCTCGGACCTGACGCTGGCGAGATGTCCCAGCTTCTCGGGATTGCCATCAAGATGGGGGCGACCAAGGCAGACTTCGATTCCACGGTCGCTGTCCATCCCACTGCGGCAGAAGAGCTGGTCACCATGAAAGAACCGACCCGGCGCGTGCGCAAATAGACCCGGCGCGTGCGCTATGTGATGGAAGAAGAGAAAGCGAAAGACACAAGCCAAGAAAATGAAATGGTGGCATCGGCTTCGCTTTCTCTCAGAGTGCTCACACATCGCGACGTGGCCGCCGCCACCCAGTGTGGGCTTGAGGCGTGGCACAGCACAATTGGTGGGTGCCTTGAGGCTCTTGCGCCCCTTCAATTGCTCGAGTTGGAAGAAGCTTTCCGCCTCTATCTCTCCGCTTTTGCAGCTGGCACCGCGGGGGAAGGGGAGCAGCTCATCGTTGCCGAAAAGGAAAGCGCAATCCTTGGATTTTGCGGCTTTGAAGGGCGCTCTGGCTATCTGTCGGATCTCTGGGTATCACCCGCTTGGCAGGGCAAAGGCGTTGGGCTGGCCTTAATGGAGGCGACACGCCGCTCTATGCGCGATCTGGGCCGGGATTTCCTCACCTTGGAAGTCCTTGCCCAAAACACGCGCGCTCGGGCTTTTTACAAAAAGCAGGGGTTTGTTGAAACCGGGCGATGTGTGAAATATGATCCGGTTTTGAAAAGAAAACTCATGAAAATTTCGATGATGCAGAGGCTGTAGCCGTTGCCTCGCGCAATGAGGCATAAAGCATAAGGCTTCTGCTTATCGGTATGATCCGGAGAATTGGAAGAAGATTGTGACATTTGAAGATGTTATCGCTAGTCCTGACGAGTGGGTGGCCTATTTCGGCTATGGATCGCTCGTCAATGACAAAACAAGAAACGCAGAGAGCTTTGGAATAGCGGTAAGGCTCAAAGGCTATAAGCGTCATTGGTCCGTTTGGGAAGCAAGTCCGGAGCGAAAGGCGCTAGGGCTGCAAGGGGCCGTGGCACTGTCGGTATCGCCTTGTGAGGAAGCCTATTGTGATGGGCTGCTCGTCTTTGACCGCAAGGAGCATTTGCCGCAGGTGGACTTGCGCGAAGCCCATTATAGTCGCGTCCGGATCAAGTCTGAGGATATGCAGAGTGCGCAGCCTTTGACCGATTTCGTCGATTATTACATCTATGTCGGCCAACCTGCGCTCACCAACGCGTCCGACCCGAAATTCCCGATCCTGCAATCTTACATTGACGCGGTCATGCAAGGCTTTCTTGACAAGTTCGGCGAAGCAGGCGTGAAACGCTTTGTCGAAGAAACAGAAGGCTGGCATATTCCTGTGCTTGGGGATCGACAGCGCCCGATCTATCCACGCAGCGTAACATTGAGCCCTGAGGAAGAGATCATGATTGATCGCTATGTTTCCATGAGTGGCGCGCCGCTGGTGGATATGGAGAAAAATGCCTAAATCGGGCGCTCATCTAAAGATATTGGCAGGAAAACCAAGGTTTATGGTCAGGAACTTGCGCAGAAAGCGTATGGTGACTTGGCGTGGCAGGAAAGGTGCGTTAAAAGCTGTCTTCAAATCGGGCTTTGATAGCTCCTTGACGATACGCACCCTTTGGCGCAATTGCTTCGGTCTGGCACAGGTTTGCCAGCTGTGCGGCATATGCCGGAAAGAAAGGTAGAACCCTGTGACGATCATCGATTCCATCCGCAAGAGCGTGGTTCCCATTCACCCCGAAGGGCACAAATTTATTGCAATCTTCGCTGTGGTAACGATCATTCTGGGATGGTTCATTTCCGCCTTGTTCTGGATCGGCCTGTTCCTGACGCTTTGGTGCTGCTACTTTTTCCGAGATCCTGCGCGTGTGACGCCACTGAAAAAGGGGCTTGTTATCTCGCCTGCTGATGGCATCGTCTCCGGCGTCGGCCTTGCGACACCACCAAAGGAACTCGGGCTTAGCAATGAGCCGATGATGCGCGTGTCCGTTTTCATGAATGTGTTCAACGTTCATGTGAACCGTGCGCCCATCAAGGGCAAGGTTTTGAAAGTGGCCTACAAGCCGGGTAAGTTTCTCAATGCAGAACTCGACAAGGCCAGCGAAGACAATGAGCGCAACAGCTTGATTCTTGATACGGAGTATGGTCCGGTTGGGGTGACGCAGATTGCCGGGCTCGTGGCGCGTCGCATCGTCTGCTGGGCGGAAGAAGGCGAAGATCTACCCACTGGTGAGCGGTTCGGCCTGATCCGGTTTGGTAGCCGCGTGGATGTCTATTTGCCATCACACATTGTACCAACCGTCGTAGAAGGGCAAACCATGATCGCAGGCGAATCCATCCTCGCCAACATGGAAGGCGCTCAGGAGACTGTCGGCGCCCACAGAGAGCAGTAAGAATATCAGTGTCAGGCTGAATTGAAAAAGGCATAGCGCTCAACAAGAGGCATAACGCGAGATCATAATGGCAGACGATCAAGATCACGGCATCAACAATCCTTTTCAAGCTTTTGACCCGGATGAAAATCAGCCGCGGCAAGGCTTCAAGGCCGTTCCTTTTCGCTTGATCGCTCCCAATTTGGTTACCCTTATGGCCCTGTGCGCTGGTCTTACGGGCATTCGCATGGCCATTGACGGACGCTTTGAAACAGCTCTTGTGTCCATTGCTGCGGCGGCCTTTCTTGATGGCATAGACGGGCGAGTGGCGCGCTTGCTCAAGGGGCAGTCCCGTTTTGGTGCTGAGCTGGATTCACTGACCGATTTCGTCAATTTCGGTGTTGCTCCCGCCTTGATCCTGCATGTTTGGATCCTTCATGCCTTTAAGTCGATTGGCTGGATCGGGTCGCTGTTGTTTGCCATTGCCATGGTGTTGAGGCTGGCGCGCTTCAATGTGGCGCTGGGCGATCACAACCAGCCCGCTTGGAAGAAGAATTTCTTTGTTGGAGTGCCGGCACCTGCCGGGGCTCTTTGTGTTCTGGCTCCCATTTATTTGGAGCTATCCGGCTTGCCACACTCTGACCTCGCAGCGCCGATCGTGCTGGTCTATACGCTTTTCATCGCTATGCTCGTTGTCTCCACCGTGCCAAGCTATTCCGGCAAGACCGTTGGGCTGCGTATCCCCAGAGCCAATGTATTGCCGCTCATTCTGGGCGTAGTCGCGTTTGTTGCCATCCTCTTTTCCTATCCATGGATGACGATGACAATTCTCGTTCTGATCTATCTGGTATCTATTCCCTTTGCGCGTCGCTCTTGGTATCGCCACGATAGGCAGATGCCAGGAGGCAATCCGATTACGGACGGCATGGTTGCAGATGCCAACGATATGGATGACGAAGAGAGCGAAGACAACGATTGATATCGGACCAGACGGGTTTGAAAGCGGAGGAAACACGCCTTCCATATGAATGAAAAGAGCCCTTTTCGCGAGCTTGACGCGGGAAGGGCTCTTTTGTTTCTGGCCGCTCCAGCAGAGTGGAGCGGCTTTTTTATGTGTGCGATTTATAGCTCTTCTGCAACAGTGAGAAGCTTTTGCACGATTTTCATCGAGACCGAAGGGTCTTCCTTCAGTCTTTGTGCTGCCGCTTCCCGCAGGTTCAAAAGTGCGGTTTCCACACTAAGCGGAAGGGATGAATTGGCTGCCTCGTGGCTTGCATCTTCTTGCTTGGCCCGTTCGCCCAAAGCCTTGAGATGGTCGATGATGCGGGTTGCCTCCGTCCGGTTTTCTTGCAGATAGGCCGAACCGTCCTCGGTGATGGCATAGCGCTTTTTGTTCCCATCACTCTCGACAGCGCAATATCCCGCTTCCTCAAGATAGGTGAGGGTAGGGTAAATGACCCCAGGGCTTGGGGCATAGAAGCCGTTGGTGAGCGCTTCCACTTCCTTGATGATGTCGTAGCCGTGACGTGGTTCCTGTTCTATGAGAGCAAGCGCCAACAGGCGAATGTCGCCATGGTTCAGAAAGCGCCCTTTGCGCCGCCCGCTTCCGTCATTGCCAAAGCCTGCTCCGCGTCCACCGGGGCGACCGCCCCAACCCCCACCACGGCCTCCCATGAAGCCTCCACGACCGGATGCCTGATCAGATGCAAACCGCCCCTCGGAAAAGATATCGGCGCCGCCGCGTCCATGGCGACCTTGACGACCGTGCATCTGGGATTGATCCGAAAAATCGCGGCCAAAATGGTCTCTGGCGTCGCAATTTCTGCGCCGTCCCTGTCTGCGACCTGAGGGAGAAAATTCTTCAATAATCATCTTATTCTCCATTTTGATATAACTAAGATATATCTTAAATATGCCTTCTTAGAGTTATAGTCAAGATATATCTAAAACATATTTTAAAAGAAAACCCACCGGCGGGTCAGCCGATGGGTTGCGTCTGTTTCTGTATATTGATGCGTTGGCCTTGGCCTTGCTATTCTGCGGCCTGTGTCCTTTGTGAAGTCCTGCGCTTCAAGCGGAATAGCCGACCGAGGCGCCTTATCGTCGGCTTCAGAGTAACCGTT
The DNA here is from genome assembly GCF_963676485.1 of uncultured Cohaesibacter sp. NCBI lineage: Bacteria > Pseudomonadati > Pseudomonadota > Alphaproteobacteria > Hyphomicrobiales > Cohaesibacteraceae > Cohaesibacter > uncultured Cohaesibacter sp. Next base: position 4,701,667 of record NZ_OY781114.1, on the reverse strand, counting down.
GGGAAGGCGAGCAGAACCGGTATCAGGATCAGCGTCAGGATGGTCGAGAAGCCGAGCCCGGCAATGACCGCGGTCGAGAGCTGTATCCACCAGGCTGCCGTGATGGAGCCCACAGCAATCACGCGATTGAAAAAGTCCAGATTGATCCCTGTTGCCATGGGAATAAGACCCGCAATCGTCGTAATGGTTGTCAACAGAATGGGACGGATGCGCTGCGCCGCCGTCTTGATCACGGCCTCCACGACCTCCACCTTCTCGGAACGGAAGCGGTTATAGGTGTCGATGAGAACAATTGCGTTGTTCACCACGATCCCTGCCAGAGCCATGACGCCCGTGCCTGTCATGATGATCGAAAATGTCTGCCCCGTCACGACGATCCCCAAAAGGACACCGAAGATCGAGAAAACAACGGTCATCAGCGTCAAGACGGTCTGATAGAAACTGTTGAACTGGGTGATGAGGATCATCGCCATGATGAACAGTGCCGCAACGGCCGCCTTGGCCAGAAACTGTCCCGACTCCTTCTGGTCTTCATCCGCACCACGGAATTTGAAGGTCACGCCCTTGGGCCAGTCCTGCGCCTTAATCCAGTTGTCGATCTCTCGCACCTTGGCATCTACGGTTGTTCCATCGCTCTTGTCGACGGTCGCCTTGACGCTCATGGCGTAGAAGCCATCCTTGCGCGAGATGGAAGACACTTTATGCCGGGCTTCCACCTTGACGAAGTTGCTGATCGGAACCAACCCGTTGCTGGTTGGTAGCTTTAACTCGTCCAGATGATCCAGATTGCGCTGGTCCTTGGGAAGACGGACGCGGATGTCCACTTCATCCTCGGAATCGTCCGGGCGATATTTGCCGATCATCACACCGTTGGTGAGCAATTGAACCATTGAGCCGACCGTCGCTATGGAGGCATTGTAACGACCGGCTTGCTCGCGGTCGATATTCAGCTCCCATTCGATACCGGGCAGGGGACGTCCATCTTCGATATCAACCAGATTGGAGACACCATCGACATGATCGCGCACAATTCCGGTTATCTTGCTGACCTGATCGTAGTTGTTCGAGGTGATCAGTAGATTGATATCCTTACCGGTCGGCGGTCCTTCCTCGGTTTTGGCCACAGACACCAGAATGCCCGGATATTTTGCGGTCTTGTCGCGGATCTCGGTAAAGATCTCCTCAGCCGGTCTGCGGCAGCAATAGTCCGAGAGCTCGATGGCAAGGGAGCCGATGGCATCAGAGGGGCGGCTGCTGTCCGAGCTGAGGCTATTGCCACCACCGCTCGAGCCGGAAGGCGACGAAGTGGCCACCACATCCTTGATACCCTTGACTTGCAAAATCTCATCTTCGACATTCTTGACAATGGCCCGGCTTTCCAGCGCCGACATGTTGCCGCGCGCCGAAACATAGACCATGGCATAGCGGGGTTCTTCATTGACGAACAGCTCAGCCTTGAATTCCTTTCCAAAGAAGAGGAAGGGGCTGATGATGGAGACCATTACGGCTATCACACCAAGGATCGCGGCTATATTGCCCAGCGGGCTCCGCACCAGCAGGTGCAGGAAGCGGGCATAAACACCGGTCAGACCGGTTACTTCCTTGGGGTTGAAGTGATGCCCGCCAGAAAGATGCTTGGCATTTTCAATCTCTTCCTGTGAGGCGGATGTCTTGCCGATGAAGCCACCGATAACCGGCAGGAACACCATCGCTGTCAGCAGTGCAGAAGACAGAACGATGATCACCATGATGGGCAGATAGCTCATAAATTCGCCAATGATGCCCGGCCATAGAAGCATTGGCAGAAAAGCGGCGAGTGTGGTGCCCGTAGAGGCCGCAATCGGCCAGAACATAAGCCTGGCGGCCCTGATATAGGCCTCCTGACGGGACATGCCCTCTGCCACCTTGCGGTCCGCATATTCTACGATCACGATGGCACCATCAACGAGCATACCCACAGTGAGCACGAGACCATACATCACCATGGTGTTGAGCGTCATGTCGAGCAGAGACAAGATCAGAAAACCCATCATGAAAGAGGTCGGGATTGCGATCCCGATCATCAGGGCAGACCGGAACCCCAATGCTGCCAGCACCAGCATCATGACAAGCGCGATGGCTGTCATGATGGAAGATTCCAAAGACCCCAGCGTATCATTGACCGGTTCGGCTTGATCGAGCAGGAAGCCGACTTTGATGGCCGGGTTCCAGTCGCTGGTGACATCATGGACGACCTTGCGCACAGCATCATTATTCTCGATGATATTTGTGCCCAAGCGTTTTGAAATTTCGACTGTAATCGCAGTCTTGCCATTCACCCGCGTGATGGTTGTCGGATCTTTGAAGGTGCGTTTGATGGTGGCGATATCGCCAAGCGTTACAACGCCCTCGCCATTCTGTTTGATGGGAATGGAATAGACATCTTGAGCGTCTTCGATAAGACCGGGAACCTTGAGGTTGAACCGTCCCTTGCCATTGTCAAGAAATCCGGCTGGCACAAGCTGGTTATTGAGCGTTACCGCATTGATCAGTTCGGCCTGCGTGACATTGTAGGATTCCAGCCGTAGCTGGTCGATTTCCACTTCGAGCAACTCATCGCGGTTGCCCGACAGATTGGCCTCCAGAACAGAAGAGATGCCTTCGATCTCGTCTTTGAGCTGGCGGGCATGCTGATAGAGTGTCCTTTCAGGGACAGCGCCAGACAAGGTCACATACAGCGTTGGCTGCTGCGACATGTTCATTTCCGAAATGGTCGGTTCGTCCGCATCGGAAGGCATTTCCGCCTTGGCCTGATCGACCTTGTCGCGCACATCGGCCAGAGCGGATTCCTTGTCGAAATCGACGGAAAATTCAAGCAGAACCCCGCCATGTCCTTCAGAGGCAAAGCTGCTCATTTCCTTCAGGCCATCAAGGCTTTGCAGCTTGTTCTCCAGCGGCTTGACGAGAAGCCTCACGGAGTCTTCCGGCGAGATGCCTTGCTGCGAAACCGAGATGTAGAAAATCGGGATATCAATATCCGGGTTGGCTTCCTTGGGCACATTGATATAGCTGACGATGCCGCCAAGCAGCAGCACAACCATCAGGGTCATTACGACCCGTCTGGCGCGCAGAATGGTTTCAAGAGCGCTATGCATCTCTGCTACTCCCCTGAAGTGGCTGCGGTAGCCTGTTTGTCAGCAGAGACAGCGATCACCGGTTGGCCGGATTTGACATATTCCTGGCCAATTGTAATCAGGTCCACTTGCTCGGGCAGACCCGTGACCCAGATTCCGGATTCATCGTTGGAAATGATATGAACCGGGGTGAATTGCGCTTTGTTGTCAATAACCTGCATGGCACCCACGATGCCTTCATCAGACAGGGTCAGATAGGCCGGGCTCATCAGATGGGCCGTGATTGGCGGCAGCTTGAGATTGGCCACAGCGGTCACGCCATCGCGCAAGCTGCGGTCCGGATTGGGGATTTCAATTTCGACAAGAAATGTGCGGGTTTCCACATCGGATGCCGAACTCACAAAACGCACAGTTCCTTCGGTTTGCTCTCCGGTAACGAGTGTTACAGCGGCCTTGTTGCCGACCTCTACCGCCGCAATGTCTCGCTCGGACACCTGACCGATAACAAGCATGGGATCGGGATCCATCAACACGGCACATGCCCCGCCGATGCTGAGCTGGTCGCCCACTTCAGCCAGATCGCTCTGCACCAATCCATCAATGGGCGCCAGAATGCGAATTCTATCTAACTCCAGCCGTGCTTCCTTCATGCCGGCAAGCGCTGCATCGAGCGAAGCGCGCAAAGCCGCCAGTTGGGTCTTGGAGGCAAATCCCTTGGTTGCCAACTGTTCCTTGGCCGAGAGATCGAATTCAGCCTGTTCCAGAGCGGCCTTGGCCTTGGCAAGTTTGGCTTCGCGTGAGCCTACATCTAGCTCGCACAGGAGATCGTCCTTGTGAACCCACTGGCCCTTTTCAACCTCGACAGAACGGACAATAGCGGAGGTTTCCGCACGTACAGTCACTTTGGTATCCGCTTCTGTCCTGCCGCGAATGGTCAGATTGGACTGTCTTGGCTTTGCACTGAAATGTTGAACGGCAACACGAAAGGCTTCAGCTTCCTGTGCCTGATTACGAACAGCTGGAGGAGGGGTGGAGTCCCCTGTTTCCTGTCCACTAAAGACGGCTTTGCCGGTTGCCATCCAGCCGACAATACCTGCCGTACACAGCAGCGCCAGGCCATAAGAGCCTTTGAGTCGCAACGCCATGAAATAGTCCCTCGCTATAGTAGCTCCTGCTTGCTGAGCAGCTATACAAATACCAATTATTTATCGCAGACAGATAAAGCGCGCCGCGACACCTGAATTACTTATGCGTTGATTGTTGCCAATTCATCTTCTGATTGCGCTGACTGGCCGGATCTTGCAATTTCAACCAGAGCGTTACCATGCATATGGAGATAGTCAATGCTGGCCTGAACACAATAGAGGCCGTAGCTCCGTGCCCAGTCGGAGGCCTGTTTGTCTTCTTCTGTAAGCGCACATTTCCCGTCTTTTGGCCGATTTTCCAACTCAGAATCATTACATGAAGTGATTAGCTTAAGTTCTTCATGCAAATGGGTAAGTTGCCGTTCAATCGCAGCCTGTATGGCGTCCGGCCCCACCAATCGAGCAAAGATCGATATAAGTAGGAACTCGGACTTAAAAATATCTGGCCTGTGTGGTTGCAAAAGTTCCTGAAAAAAGACATCACGACCGGCTTCTGTGATCGAATAGATCTTGCGCGCGGGTTTGCCTTCTTCTGAAACATGCCTGCCCGTTACCAGCCCTTCGACTTCCATTTTATTGAGAGCCGGATAGATCGATCCGTAGGAGGCATCGATGAAAAAGCTGAAATTCCCTTCCGTCGAGATTTTGCGGATGTCATATCCGGTGTGATCCGAGCAGAAGAGAATGGCAAGGCAGATACTGCGAACGTTCATAAAGTGATCCAGACATTGAAAGTGATGCCAGCTTAAAAGGGTAGCATGCTGGCATATATCTAAAGTCTATATAACGAAACGATATATGTGTCTAGAGCATATATCGAACGAGTATATATGTACCAACGGCAAGGTCTGGTCAGATTTAACCTGATATTGCCGCAAGGAATGATTTACAGATCGGGGAAAGTGACTATAATTGCAGGGGGGTGAATATAGAAGCTTGCGCCTCTTGCGCCTATGGTGCGCAAGGCGAGGGCACCCCGTTTCTATCAGGATGCTGAAAAGCAGAACAGGACATGCATGCCGATTACCGATCTCGTGCCATCATCAAGGCGTCAGGAAAAGGGCTTCAAGGGGATCATTCAGAATCCCCTTATCCGGTTGCTTGCAATTAACTGGCTCATCGGCCTTGTGGTTACGGTGATGATCGTGTTCGGGCTGATCGCCACAAATGCCGCAGGATTGCAGGACTTGATTTTCAATAGTGAAAATCCGCTCGTCCCCATTGCGTTGCTTTTCTTTGGCCTGTTGATCACCATCTGCAGTGTCGCCATGGGCGCGGCCGTCATGAGCCTGCCCAAGGATGATCACTAGGGGTCTTATTGCCCTGTGATGCTGCTGCGCCTTTCATAAAGGGCAACATCTCTCCAGCAGCCTTTCTGAGGACCGTTGGACGACCGTGCGATCCTTTCCCGGATACCAACACGCCGAAACCCGAATTTCTCATGCAGGTGAATGCTGGCGGCATTGTCAGCAAAGATGCCTGCTTGTAGCGTCCAGAAGCCTTCCTGCTCGGACGCGTCAATGAGTTTGCCAAGCAGTCTGGATCCAACCTTCTGGCCTTTGGCCATTGGGGAGATATAAATGCTGAGTTCGGCAACTCCGCGATAAACATCGCGGCTTGAATAGGCCGACAACGCTGCCCAGCCCACGATCTGACCGGACAAAAGCGCAGCAATGCGGCAGCTTTGCAAATGTCCGCTGTCCCAGCCGGACCAATCCGGTGCTTTCGCGGTGAATGTTGCGTTCCCCGTATCGATGCCCTCCTGATAGATTCTCAGAATAGCGTCAGCATCTTCAGGGTGTATCGGGCGAAAGGTGAGATTGGTGGAAGGGGAAGCCTTATGGCTTTCAGGGGAGGGGGAGAAAAATGTCATTTCAAAAGTCCATACAAGTTCGACCAAATGTGCCACGCTGCAGAGCATTTTGCAATTGTGTCGCACGCAGTTTTGTCAACTTTCGTAGAACCATAGGCAATAGAAAAATTGATGAACGCAAGCGTAAGGAAAATAGACTGTTAACCATGGATACAGTGTCGAATGGTCGGATTGCAGTAGGGTTAAACTATTCCATAAGAATTGATGAGAAAATTTAACGAATAAAAAACCCTAACTTATAGATTTTGGCCAATATTTCTTCATTCAAAGGGACGTTTATTTTTGAGATAGGCTTCTTTGCCACTCTTTCTCGCAAGACTTGAATTGTATACGCGAAATTATTGAAACGCGAACCAGACGATGCGGGGAACATCATGGTGACGAAGGACCTTCTGGAAAGAAAGGGCCAAATTGTAGGGAAACTGCAGTTTAGCGAGTGGTCGGGCAGAGCGCTGGACGGGGCGCTTGCTCTGGGGGCATACGGATTGCGTCGACTCACCATTGGGCTGCAGCAGACAGCCAAGAGTGCCCTAAGCTATGGTGGGACAATCAACCTTCAGCGCGTTCTTCTGCAAACCGGGATATATTGTCTCGTGATCGGCCTCGCTGTGGGGCTGACAGCAGCAGGCAGTAAAATCATGTTTGGCCTCATTCACCATGAAATGAGCGAAAGGGGCGCAGAAATTGCCTTTACAAATCTGCCGGCCGAGATCGAAACGGCAAGCATCCGCCCCTCGATCCGCTAGAAATATCCCGCTGTTGCGGTTCGTGTGGCAACGCTTCGCCTCGCTGTGAGGCTTGTTTGGCCCTTATTCTTCAACCTTGAAAGGTAGGGAAAAATCCGCTGTCTTGTCGGAATTCTTATCCTTGAGCAGATAATGGGACACATAGTCACCTGGCTTCAATCCGCTAAGATTGATCGTCATCTTCAAGTGAATTTCGCGATTGTGGCGATTGAGCGGAACGCCAAGATCGACGAAATCCTCTTTCTCGAAGAGCGTCGTACCCTTTGGGCCAACCAGTGAGTAATCAACGCTCCAGCTGGCAATGCTGCCGCCGTCTTTCGTTTTGCCATAAGAAAAGGCCACAGGCTCCACATAGATCATCTGTGCTTCATCGGGCTTGAAGACAGGGTTTTTGACTTTGAAATTGCCATATCCATTGATCTCTTCGACAAACAGCGCTTTGCGAACAAACATGGGTGAGCGCTGCCAAAACCTGTCGATGACCTTGTCGAGTGCTTCAAAGGCTGGGGCTGCTTGCCCGGACGTCAGAAGGCTCTTTGCTTCTTCAAACTGATCCGATAGAGCGTCTGCCTGAGCGTATGAAGGCATCAACGACAGGGCAAGCAACATGGCCATGGTCTGAAGGTTGCGCATCTTTCCAATCCTCCCAGCTTCGATAAATGCTTCTTTGACTTTCTTTCGCATGATTATCTACATACTGGAGGGTAACAAATCCATTCATTTGCTTGAAAAATCACACAATTTCGGCAGGTTTTCCGCTGATTCAAACAGATATTGTATGACTCTGTCGGAATTCCTGCACTGATTGGGTGATGATCAATTGCGCAGACCGCAAGAACAGCCCGGCCATGACAAGCGCGACAACAATATCAGGCAATGCGGAATTCGTATAAAAGACCAAGACACTTGCCCCCATCACGGCGACATTGCCAATGGCATCGTTGCGCGAACAAAGCCATACGGACCGCACGTTGGCATCGCCATCCTTATAACGCATGAGCAGCAGCACCGAGCTGACATTGGCTGCCAGCGCCATGAAGCCGATGACCCCCATGATTTCAGCACGAGGCACATCCAGAAAGAGGACCTGATAAAGGGTCGAACCGAAAATCCAGAGGCCCATCGCCAGAAGGCTGAAACCTTTTACCAGAGCAGCCGTGGAGCGCACACGCAAACTCATGCCGATAACGGCAAGGCTGATGCCATAGGTCAGAAAGTCGCCAAGAAAATCCAGAGCATCCGCCTGCAAAGCTTGTGAGCCAGCCATACGTCCGGCAATGATTTCAACCACGAACATGGCACCATTCAAGGCAATGACCGCCCAAAGCACCGCCTTGTAGCGTTTGTCGACGCCATCAAATACCGGATTGCCATGGCAGCCGCAGGTGTCCCCACAGGATTCCACACTTGCATGTGCGTGGCTATGGTCATGTGAATGGCTATGGGCTTCATGGGAGGGCGTGTCGGCGTGACTGTCACAGGTGGCGTTGCCACAGCAGCTCTCGCTTGAAGTCGCCTTCGATGGCTGGTGTGCGTCCGAAGCGCTGCAGCCGCAGTCGTCAAGATCGTTTGTGCCTGAATATACTTGGCTCATCATAGGCTCCTTTTCCTATTGAAAGCGTGCGATGAGCACCAATATAATAGCTCTAGTCACTATAGCTTCAAGGCCTAAAACCGTAAGACAAGAAGGAATTGTTGAAATGCTTTCGATTGGCGATCTATCCAAAACAAGCGGTGTGAAGGTCCCCACCATACGTTATTATGAAAAGATCGGTCTTGTTGCCCCGGCTGATCGCAGCGAAGGCAACCAGCGACGCTATGAAATGGATGATCTCAAGCGCCTGACATTCATCAAGCATGCCCGCGATCTCGGCTTTCATCTGGATGACATCAAGTCTTTGTTGGCACTGAAAGAGGATACCTCTTGCCCATGTCTTGGGGCCGATGAGATTCTGATCCGACATTTGTCTGATGTTCGCAACCGGATCAGTCAATTGCAGCGACTGGAGGCCGAGCTTGAACGCATGTCGCATTGCGATGGCACCTGCGTTGCAAAATGCTCCGTTATCGAGAGCCTTGCCGATCACAGCCATTGTCTTTATGAGCACTGACAGGATTTTATTTTTCAAATTTGCGTGGGAGGCATTGTCATGACTTGGACGATATATCTGTCTGGTGAAATTCATACCGATTGGCGAGACCAGATCGAGGAGGGCGCAAATGCGCTGGGGCTGCCTGTGCACGTCTCTGGTCCTGTCACGGACCATGCCGCATCGGATGATTGCGGCGTTGCGATTCTGGGCAAGGAAGAGAGTAAGTTCTGGCATGATCATAAAGGCGCCAAGCTCAATGCCATCCGAACCCGCACGCTGCTCGAGGCTGCCGATATCGTCATCGTGCGGTTTGGTGAAAAATACAAGCAATGGAACGCGGCCTTTGATGCCGGCTACGCCGCGGCACTTGGCAAGCCGATGATCGTGATGCATGGCGCAGATCATCAGCATGCCTTGAAGGAAGTGGACGCGGCGGCTCTGGCCGTAACAGAGACACCACAGCAGGTCGTGCAAATCTTGCGCTATGTCATTGAAGGCAAACTCGGCTAACAGCGGAGCCGCTGGTCAGGTGATCAGCAAAACATGCAACTAATCAGTTCCCGTTATGGCTTTTGTAAAACAATTGATAAGACTGCGGGCAAGCGATGCCCTATAGAAAGACTATGACCGGAAAAAGATTACCTGATGACAGTATGACGCCCGACCGCCTGTTTCGTGAAGGAATGCGGCGCGGCATTCCCGTGGTGATCACGGCGGGCCCTTTTGGTGCACTGTTCGGAGCCCTTGCCATTGAAAATGGCATGTCGGCTTTTGACGCTGTCTTGATGAGCGCGACCATCTTTGCTGGCGCCAGTCAGTTGGTCGGTCTCAATCTGTTTGGGCAGCATATACCGGCCTGGATCGTCATTCTCTCCATTTTCGCAGTCAATTTCCGCCATATTCTCTATTCCGCTTCGCTTGGTCGCCATGTGGCCAAATGGTCCTGGTTGCGCCAGATGTTCGGATTTTTCTTTCTGGTTGATCCTGCCTATGCCGAAACGGAAAGACGAGCAGAGCAGGGGGAAGACATCCAGTTCTCATGGTATATGGGGCTGGTTTTCGTGGTCTATATAGGTTGGGTCGGCATGACCTGGCTTGGCACCATATTCGGTAATTTCCTCGAAGATTCGCACACTTGGGGCATAGACTTCATATTGCCGATCTATTTCATGGCATTGCTGATGGGCTTCAGAAAAAGACCCTTCTGGTATCCGATCGTGTTTGTCAGCGCCGCCGCATCCGTCATCGCCGCCAAGACTGTCGGGTCCCCATGGCATGTGTCCATCGGCGCGGCCGTCGGTATTTTGACCGCAGCCCTTTTTGCTCCTGCCACGGATGAAAAAACCGGTGATAAAAGAGAGGGGACGCGGTGATGTCTGCCACTTTCTGGATTATCATCGGCGGCGCAATTGTGACCTATCTGACGCGCATCGGCGGCCATCTCATTCTTACGCGGTTTGATCACATCCACCCACGTGTTCAGGCTGGTCTCGATGCTGTGCCTGCTGCCGTGTTGACCACATTGGTCGCACCCGCTGTTGTCGATGGCGGGCCAAGTGAATGGATTGCTTTTGCCATTGCTGTTGTTGTGGGGCTACGCGTGTCTACCATAACAATGGTTGTTATCGGGGCTGTTGCTGTGGCGCTTCTGCGACAGGTTCTGGGATAGTGTTTTCCGCGCCATCTGGGATGTTTGTCTGTCTGGAGCTATAAAATCATGAAAATTGGTCTGCTTGTTGCTGGTCCGGTGCCTGATGATCTTGTCAGTCGGTTCGGCACATTCGACGATATGTTCAAAGCGCTGCTGAGCAAGCAGGATCCGAGCCTGACTTTTGCCAGCTATGATGTCTACGAAGGCAAATTTCCCGCTGATGCAAAGGAATGTGACGGCTGGATCGTTACCGGATCGCTGCACAGTGCCTATGAGAAGCTCCCCTGGATGCTGAGCCTTGAAGCCTTTATCAGAGAGGCGATATCAAGCGGTCAACCCACCATCGGCATTTGCTTTGGCCACCAGATCATGGCGACGGCCATGGGAGGCGTTGTCGAGAAAGCCCCTTCGGGCAAATGGGGAGCGGCTGTCCACACCTATAAAATCGCTCTGGACGCCAAGGATCGTCCTGCCTGGATGGGCGAGGATGCAGAAACCATATCGCTTCAGGCCAGCCATCAGGATCAAGTCACAGTTTTGCCAGAAAGCGGATGTCTCATCGCGGGCAATGAGTTCTGCCCCAATGGAATGATTGCCTATGGCAAGGCAGGGCTTTCCTTGCAACTTCATCCCGAGCTATCCAGCGGCATCGTGGAAACCTTGCTGCACAAGAGACGCGGCACTGGCATGACAGAGCAAGACGCAGATGTCGCCTTGTCTCATGTGAATGATCCGGTTGATGCGGATCGTGTCGCGCAATGGATGGTGCAGTTCTTTCATCAATCGCGGGCCTGAAGCCTGTTGGACGACGGTCGGTTAAGCGATTGAAACCATGCCTTTAATGGCCCTATGAAACAAAAAGAAAAAAGAGATTTTAAATGGTCAATGCTTCCCTACCGATTTTTGATGGCCACAATGACACTTTGCTAAAGCTGGAAATGGCTGCGCGTGAAGGCTCCCCCCTGTCCTTCATGGAAGGGGATGAGCGTCTGCACATCGATTTCCCGAAAGCACAGGAAGGTGGCTTTGCCGGTGGGCTGTTTGCCATGTTTGTGCCCCCGCTACAGGAAATTGGCAGCAAGCCGGATTTCCAGTCAATGGTCAAGCCGATTGAACAGCCCTACGCCTTTGATTTGACAGACGCCATGATGGCGCGTGCGATGCTTCTGGTGCGGGAATCCGGCGATAGAATTCGCATTTGTCTTTCAAGTCGGGACATTCGCAAGGCGATGGAGGACAATGCGCTTGCCATCATGCTCCATATCGAAGGGGCAGAAGCAATCGACGCGGATTTCAACGCCTTGTCCATTCTGCATGAGGCTGGCTTGCGGTCTATCGGCCCGGTTTGGAGTCGCAGCAATATCTTTGGTCATGGCGTGCCGTTTGACTTCCCCGGTAGCCCGGATTCCGGGCCTGGATTGACAGATCTTGGTAAGGAACTGGTCAAACGCTGCAATGCCCTCAACATCCTTGTGGATCTGTCTCACCTCAACGAAAAGGGGTTCTGGGATGTGCATGCAGTGTCTGACAAACCGCTGTTGGCAACCCATTCCAACGTTCACGCCCTTTGCAAGTCCCGCCGCAACCTGACGGATAAGCAGCTGGCTGCCATTGCTGAAAGCAAGGGATTGGTCGGGCTGAACTATTCGATTGGCTTCCTGCGTTCGGATGGCGATAAGTCGCAGCTGGACATGGATCTCGACATTATGGTCGATCACCTGGCCTATTTGGTTGAAAAGCTCGGGGAAGAGGGCGTTGGCTTGGGGTCTGATTTTGACGGAACCACCGTGCCCAGCCGTATTGGTTCGGCTGCAGGAAACCCGGCTCTCATCGAGCGGATGCAGGCTCGTGGCTTTGGTGACGCGCTTATTGCCAAGATCGCCTATAAGAACTGGCTTTCCATGCTGGAGCGCTCTGGCCTTTGAGTGTTGAGCAGGCAGATGTCTATAAGGCATCTGCCAAGCCCTTCAGGATAGCTTCCAACGAACAGACGCATGGACGCACAAAAAAAGCCCCGCATGAAAACGGGGCTTTTCTATATTCAGGTAGGATTGACGATCAATCGTCATAATCTCCATCTTCATAGTCATTCTGTACAGGCATCCGCTGCGGGCGGTCACCTGCATCGCGACCGATGCGGTCTGCGATATGGGCCAGATCAATGAAATGATCGGCCTGTCGGCGAAGTTCATCTGCGATCATCGGCGGTTGCGTCGACATGGTCGAAACAACGCTGACCTTGCGACCTTTGCGCTGCAAGGCTTCTACAAGCTTGCGGAAATCGCCATCGCCAGAGAAAATCACGAAGTGATCGACATGGTCCACAAGCTCCATTGCATCGATGGTAAGCTCGATATCCATGTTGCCTTTGATTTTCCGGCGGCCAGCAGAATCTGTGAATTCTTTGGTTGGCTTGGTAACAACATGATAGCCGTTATAATCAAGCCAGTCGATCAAAGGACGAATAGAGGAATATTCCTGATCTTCGGCCAAGGCTGTGTAGTAGTAGGTACGTAGAAGATATCCTTTGCCGCGAAATTCTCTCAGAAGCCTTTTGTAGTCAATATCGAAGCCAAGAGTCTTGGTCGTTGCGTACAGATTAGCCCCGTCGATAAATAGCGCAACTTTTTCTCTAGGATCAAACACGGAGGCACCCTTTATGCTGGTTTTTCGTTGGATTCAATTTCAGGATGAGCGTTATATATAAACACGTCTACTCAAAGCCTTGTTAGTGAATGCAAGATTTATAAATGCGTTATTGAATCTTAAAATTATTCGAGACAATGAATTGCAATCTCGCGAAATCAAATCGATTCTTATTCTATACAAATTTATATTCAATAACCACCAAGAAAAACAGATTATAAACGAAATCACAAGATGATAATCATGTATATGGTATCCAAAATTTTGACAAAAGCGTTTGAAACCGGGTTCCTGCGCAGATTTGCGAAGGTTCGCCCTTGTCAAATAAAAAAAATCGCTTTATCTAGGGGGAAAATCCCCCATAAAGGAGATCGTCTATGGCACGCGTCACTGTTGAGGACTGCGTTGATAAGGTTGAGAATCGTTTCGAGCTCGTGCTGCTTTCCGGTCATCGTGCGCGCATGATTTCTAGTGGCTCTTCGATTACGGTTGATCGCGACAATGACAAAAATCCGGTTGTTGCCCTGCGGGAAATTGCTGATGAAACTGTCTCCCCAGGGGACTTGAAAGAAGATCTGATCCATTCGCTTCAGAAATATGTCGAGGTTGATGAGCCTGAGACTGAAGAAGTCCAGCTGATAACCGCCGACGAAGCTGCAACCACCGAGTATGAAGGCGTTGCATCTGAAACCAAAAATGAAGTGGTCTTCGATCAGATGTCAGAAGAAGAGCTGCTGCGCGGATTGGAAAGCCTCGTACCGCCTGATCGTAACGACGACTGAGCGCACAAGGGCTTCGGACTTGAGTTTTAAAAGGCGGGCGACATAAGTCCGCCTTTTTTATTGGCTTTTTTACTTTGTTCTGCAATTCTGACTGTCCGGCATGTTCTAGAGTCGGTTTCGCTCTTTCTGGGATAGTCCTGCCAGTCGAACTCAGTCTTCAGTTTCTAGCTTTAGCGTCCCGGTTTCTGGTTTGGCGACAAACTGCATGGGCTCGAATGGATTCGGGCACTTAACAATTGAGGTCTCTTCTTCGCCATGATGCGTCAGTACGAACTCGTCGAAAGAGTTGTAAGCTACAATCCCAATGCTGACGAAGCCCTTTTGAACAAGGCTTATGTCTATTCCATGCGCAAGCATGGCAAACAGAAGCGCGCTTCCGGTGATCCATATTTCGTGCACCCGCTTGAGGTTGCTGGCATTTTGACGGATTTGCGGCTGGATGACGGAACCATCGCAGTCGGCTTGTTGCATGACACGCTGGAAGACACGGACGCAACGCGCACCGAACTGGATTCCATGTTCGGCGAGGAGATTGGAAAGCTTGTGGAAGGGCTGACCAAGATCAGCCAGCTTGATCTCGTATCTCGACGCACCAAGCAAGCCGAAAATATCCGGAAGCTTCTGCTTGCCATCTCCGATGATGTGCGTGTTCTGATCGTCAAACTGGCTGACCGTCTGCACAATATGCGCACCTTGCATTATGTGCCGGAACACAAGCGCCATCGCATTGCACAGGAAACCATCGATATCTACGCACCTCTTGCCGAGCGCATGGGCATGCAGGATATTCGCGAGGAGTTGGAAGGTCTTTCCTTCAAATATGTCAATCCCGAAGCCTATGAAGCCATCAATGAGCGGCTCGAAGAGGTGCGCCAACGCAACAAGACAATCATTTCCGAGATTGAGGGCGAGCTGGAAAAGACCTTTCTGGAAAAGGGGTTGAAGGCTTCCGTTCGCGGACGTGAAAAGAAGGCCTATTCCATTTTCCGCAAGATGCAGCGCCAGAATATCGGATTTGAGCAATTGTCCGATATCTATGCCTTCCGCGTGCTGGTGGAAGATGTCGAGGCTTGCTACCGAACGCTTGGCATTGTGCATACTATCTGGCCGTGCGTTCCCGGACGATTCAAGGACTATGTTTCAACCCCCAAGCCCAACGATTATCAGTCTATCCATACCACAGTGATCGGGCCGGGGCGCCAGCGCGTCGAGCTGCAGATCCGAACCCATCAAATGCATCAGTTTGCCGAATATGGTGTTGCGGCTCATGCTCTCTATAAAGACGTGACCGGCAAGACCAAAGGCGGACGCTCTCTGGGGCGTCTGGCCAAGGACAGCAATGCCTATTCATGGCTGCGCCAGACGGTCGAGCTTCTCTCGTCGGGCAATTCGGCGGAAGAATTTCTCGAGCATACCAAGCTTGAGTTGTTTCAGGATCAGGTCTTCTGTTTCACCCCCAAAGGGCGCGTCATTGCGCTGCCACGGGGTGCTGTTCCCATCGATTTTGCCTATGCAGTGCATACCGATATCGGGGATACCTGCATCGGCTGCAAGATCAATGGCGCCGTCATGCCGCTGGTCACAGAACTGAACAATGGCGACGAAGTTGAAATCATTTGCTCCAAGGCGCAGACGCCGCCGCCAGCATGGGAAAATATCGCAGCTACCGGCAAGGCACGGGCTGCCATTCGAAAGGCCACCCGCGCTGCTGTGCGCAAGCAATATGCGGGCCTTGGCGAACAGATTTTGCAGAATGCATTCAAACGGGCCGATCAGGAATATTCAGCCGAGCAGATCAAGGTCGCCTTGTCCCGGCTTGGCTTTCAATCTCTGGATGATGCGTTGGCGGCTGTCGGGCGTGGCGAGCTTCAGTCGCGTATGGTGATTGAGGCCGTCTTCCCGGATTATCAGGACCAGCGCGCTGCCCAGAGCGAGGGAGAGCGCGGGGAAGGGTGGTTTGGCCTGCCTCATGCCTCGGCCATGAAGTTCCGCATTCCCGGCTCTGGTCGCAAGAAAAATGGCAAACATCCCCACCAGCCCGGGCAGCGGTCTATCCCGATCCGCGGGCTTTCTGCCGATATCCCCGTCACCTTCGCTCCCGAAGGTGGTGCAGTGCCCGGCGACAGGATCGTCGGCATCCATACACCAGGCAAAGGGGTGACCATCTATCCCATTCATTCTCCGGCTCTCAGTCAGTTTGAAGACACGCCGGAGCGCTGGCTTGATGTGCGCTGGGATATTGATGAGGAAAATACCGAGCGCTTCCCGGCACGGATCGAGGTGTCCATCCTCAATGAGCCGGGTAGCCTTGCATCCATCGCCAACGTGATTGCGGAAAATGACGGCAACATCGAGAATATCAAGATGGAGCATCAGATGAATGACTTCCACGAGATGACCATCGATTTGTCGGTTTGGAATCTCAATCATCTCAATCGGATTATCGAGCAGATCCGCAGCAAGAAAACCGTATCCAAGGCATGGCGCGTCAACTGACGAAATAGGCGCTATGTGTTAGGTTGCCACTTGAGTGAACCAAGGCCTCACCGGGGCGGGCGCCAGAAGAGAAAGGCAGAAGCAAGGCCATGATTATCGGCACCGGGAATGATCTGATTGATATCAGGCGCATTGAAAAATCACTCGATCGGTTTGGCGAACGTTTTATTCAGCGCGTCTTTACCGAAAAGGAAATCGCCCGTTCGGAACGCAAAGCCCAGCGCGCTGCTTCCTATGCCAAACGGTTTGCCGCCAAGGAGGCCTGTTCCAAGGCTCTGGGAACAGGGCTGTCTCATGGCGTCTTTTGGCGGGATATGGGCGTGAGCAATCTCTCATCGGGCAAACCGACCATGGTTTTGACCAATGGGGCGCGTGAGCGTATGCAGTCGATGATCCCTGACGGATTCGTGCCTCAAATCGATTTGACGATCACCGATGAATATCCGATCGCACAGGCATATGTCATAATTTCAGCAACCCCGGAAAACTGGCCTTCAGCACAATAGCGCCACAATCAGGGTACAAAGACCCTGAGAACAGCCTTGTTGTTTACCTATACTGTCATATGTACACAGGAATGCCAGACTTTTCCGCCATTGTGTTTTCTTGATTGTATCGGCGGTAAGGTATCGCTATTACCAAATATGAACCAATTTGAATGGATGTGACCCGCCTTG
Organism: uncultured Cohaesibacter sp.; assembly: GCF_963676485.1. NCBI lineage: Bacteria > Pseudomonadati > Pseudomonadota > Alphaproteobacteria > Hyphomicrobiales > Cohaesibacteraceae > Cohaesibacter > uncultured Cohaesibacter sp. The sequence goes on along the minus strand of NZ_OY781114.1, from coordinate 4,684,445 downwards.
GCTCTTCGGCCTGTCTTGTCGCAAAGAAGCGCCGGTCATAATTTGAAAAGAGATTAAGTGTGTCAGACGATAGCATGAAAGAAAATGAGGGTGGCCTTGGGGAAACCATTAAGGTCATTATTCAGGCACTGCTTCTAGCGCTCGTGGTGCGAACGCTTCTGTTTCAGCCCTTCTCGATACCCTCCGGTTCCATGAAGTCGACACTTCTGATCGGCGACTATCTGTTCGTTTCCAAATATAGCTATGGCTACTCTCGCTATTCGCTGCCGTTCGGTTTGCCTCTTTTCTCCGGGCGCATCCTTGCCAGCGAGCCTACGCGAGGAGACATCGTTGTCTTCAAATTGCCGCGTGATCCCTCGATTGACTATATCAAGCGCGTCATCGGCTTGCCCGGAGACAAGATCCAGATGATCGGCGGTCAGCTCTATATCAACGGCAATGCGATTCCGCATAAACGGATCGAAGATTTCATTGATACAGACGAGCAGGGGCACAAAACAAGGGTTGAGCGGTTCCGGGAGACCCTGCCAAATGGTGTCAGCTACACCACGCTGAATTTGACGGATAACAATTATCTCGACAATACGCCGGTTTATGAGGTGCCAGCAGGCCACTATTTCATGATGGGTGATAACCGGGACAATTCCTCGGACAGTCGTGTCTTGAGCAATGTGGGCTATGTGCCTTTTGAAAATCTGGTTGGTAAGGCGCAGGTGATCTTCTTCTCCATTGGTGATGGCAAGGCTCCTTGGGAGATCTGGAGTTGGCCAAGCGCTGCGCGCTGGGAGCGCTGGTTCACGAGTTTGAAACCCGATACCAACGACTAGAAACGACGTTGCATGCATATTCGGCATGGGAGCGGAGTTGGCCCTGCGGTTGCTTCGCTCCTGATTGTCTGTATAAATGTGACGAACGCCTTGCGAAAAAGGGCTGATTGGCACAGACAGATCAGTCTTGATACGCAAGAAAGAATGCCCATATTTTGAGAATGATGCCGCGCAGAAACGCTCTGTGTGGCATTCTCTATATAAGGCACAGCAGCAACGATAAGTGCCGTGAAAAAAGGAAGGAAACAGGTTAGGTTTACATGAAGAAAAGAGATGTGGCGAAACTGGAAGAGCATCTCGGCTATAAATTCAAGGACAGAGCACAGCTGGAGCGCGCATTAAGCCATTCCAGCACTGTTGCATCACCGCGTTTACAGGTTGATCAAACTTATCAACGACATGAATTCCTTGGTGATCGCGTTTTGGCTGTCACAATAGCCGATATGTTGCTGAAAGCCTTTCCCAAGGCAGATGAAGGGGAGCTGGCCCGACGGTTCAATGGCCTTGTGCGCAATGAAACCTGCGCCGACGTTGCCAGAGAAATTGGTCTTGGCCCCTATATCCGCCTCGGCGAGGGAGAAGCGCAAGCAGGTGGTCGCAAAAAGGAAGCGATCCTTGGCGATGTATGCGAAGCAATCATCGGGGCCATCTATCTAGATGGCGGTTTCGAGAAAGCGCGCGATATCGTGATGCATTACTGGGAGCGACGCATGCTGGATTGGTCCGGCCCGCTTCGTGACGCCAAAACAACGCTGCAGGAATGGGTTCAGGGCAACAAGTTGCCGCCGCCGACCTATCGGCTGGTGGAACGCACCGGCCCTGACCATGAGCCGGAATTCACGCTCAATGTCGAGGTTGCAACCCTTAAGCCAGCACAGGGCAAAGGCCCGTCAAAACGCATAGCCGAGCAGGATGCTGCCCGGACGATGCTCGTCAGAGAAGGACAGTGGAGTGCGGACGTCAAGTGACGTCCCCTTCGATCACCTCATAAGGGTTTGAAATAGAGCCCCTAAAACATAAGGACGTTTATGTCAGATACATCCTCTCAAATGCCCGGTGACATGCCGGAAACAGAAACCAAATGCGGTTATGTAGCGCTGATTGGCGCACCCAATGCGGGTAAGTCGACCCTAGTCAACGAACTGGTCGGCTCCAAGGTTTCCATCGTCACGCATAAGGTTCAGACAACGCGCTCGCTCATTCGCGGCATCGCCCTTAAGGACGAAAGGCAGGTCATCTTTGTTGACACGCCGGGAATCTTTGCGCCAAAGCGCCGGTTGGAAACCGCCATGGTCAACACCGCATGGGGTGGTGCGAAAGATGCCGACGTCATCGGCATGATCGTGGATGCGCGCAAAGGGGTAACGGATCAGATTGAAAATATTCTGGATCGCCTCAAGGATATCAAGCTGCCCAAGGTTCTCATCCTGAACAAGATCGATCTGGTGAAGCGCGATAGCCTGCTGGCTCTGGCACAGCAGCTCAATGAGCGCATTGCGTTTGACGAGACCTTCATGGTGTCGGCGCTGAACGGGGATCGCACGGATGATCTCATGGACTATTTCGCCGATCATATGCCGCAAGGGCCGTGGCTTTATCCCGCAGACATGATCTCCGATCTGCCCATGCGTCAGCTGGCAGCCGAAATCACCCGAGAAAAGGTGTTCTTGCGCCTCCACCAGGAGCTGCCCTATGCCTCAACGGTTGAGACCGAAAAATGGGAGCAGAAGAAAGACGGTTCTGTCAGGATCGAACAGGTGGTCTATGTGGAGCGTGATAACCAGAAAATGATCGTTCTGGGCAAGGGCGGCGCTACCATCAAGGCAATTTCCACTGCGGCCCGCAAGGAATTGATGGAGCTTCTGGAAACCAAGGTGCATCTGTTCCTGTTTGTTAAAGTGCGTGAGCGCTGGGTTGATGATCCTGAGCGCTATCGCGAAATGGGCATCGATTTTCCACTCTAGGCCCGACGGCACACAAAGCGCATGAATGAAAAGGGAAGAACCGCAATTGGTTCTTCCCTTTTTCGTCAAACAGAAGCATCTTTGCACCATGGAATGGACAGACGAAGCGATAATTCTGGGCACGAAAAAGCACGGCGAGACCTCCGTTTTGCTGGAGGTGATGACCCGCAACCACGGGCGCGTGATGGGGCTTGTCAAAGGCGGCAGTTCACGGCGTCAACAGCCCGTGCTCCAGCCGGGCAACAGCCTTTCGGTGGTCTGGCGCGCCAGGTTGGAAAATCATCTCGGGCAAATAACAACAGAACTCCTGACCTCCCGTGCCGCCAGATTAATGGCCCTGCCGCTGGGGACCTATGGCATCCAGTTTATCGCAGAGCTGACCCGCCTTCTGCCAGAGCGGGTTGCCCATCCCTATCTGTTTCAGGCACTCAATGTCATCGTGGATGAATTCGAGGAAGGTGATGTCGCCGGAGAGCTCATGGTGCGCTATGAGTTGGCGCTATTGACCGAACTCGGTTTTGGCCTCGATCTTGAGCGCTGCGCTGCAACAGGGCGTACAGACGATCTCGTTTATGTTTCGCCCAAATCGGGCCGGGCGGTTTGTGCGGAAGCGGGCAAACCCTATCATGATCGCATGCTACCCCTGCCAGCTTTTTTGCGCGGTGAGGCTTCATCAAACCGCGTGTCCTATGGGGAATTGTCTCAGGGCTTTGCTCTTACGTCCTTTTTTCTGGAGCGTCATGTTTACCGACCGCTGGAGCTCCAAGCCCCAGAGCTGCGTAAGAATTTCATTGATGTTGTGCGCAAGGACCTGAGTCTGGAAGACTGAGCCGTATTCTGGCATCCTGAAAAAGCAGTTACATTTTCCAAGGAAGAACCGGCATTTCTCAACATATGACTGCGGACTTCAAACAGCTTGGCGTTGCTGAGCAATAAGCGCGGGGCGCGTGTCTTCAAAACGGAAAGAGCCCGTCTTACAGGCGTAAGCTGTATCGATAACCGTCAAAACCCTGTTTGCAGCCGCATTCCTCAGGAAACTGGGCGATTCGCGATGCAAACAATTGCACGAATCGCCCTTTTTCTATAACCAACCTGCATGGGAAACGAAATTGTAAAGTCTGGCGAGTTTGAGAGCATCAACCTGCGCGAAGCGCTGGAAGAGCGGTATCTTGCTTACGCCTTGTCAACGATCACGCAGCGCGCGCTGCCCGATGTTCGCGATGGCCTCAAGCCGGTGCATCGTCGCATCCTCTATGCCATGCGGCAGCTCAAGATGGACCCCTCTGGCGGCTTCAAGAAATCCGCCCGTGTTGTTGGTGATGTAATCGGTAAATATCACCCGCATGGTGATACCGCGGTGTATGATGCCATGGTGCGTCTGGCGCAGGACTTTGCCTCGCGCTACCCCATGGTTGATGGACAGGGCAACTTCGGCAATATCGACGGCGACAGCGCCGCAGCAATGCGTTACACCGAAGCCCGCATGACCGAGGTTGCGCGCCTCATGATGCAAGGGCTCGATGAGGATGCTGTTGACTTCCGCGAGACCTACGACAACGAGGACAAAGAGCCCGTTGTGATGCCGGCGAACTTTCCCAATCTGCTGGCAAACGGGTCCAACGGCATTGCTGTGGGCATGGCGACGTCTATCCCGCCGCACAATGTGTCCGAACTATGCGAAGCCTCGCTTCATCTGATCAAATATCCCAATTGTACGGACGAAAAGTTGCTCGACTTGATGCCCGGGCCGGATTTCCCAACCGGAGGTATCATCGTCGAACCCAAGGAGCATATCCTTGAAGCCTACCAAACAGGGCGCGGCGGCTTCCGGGTGCGCGCCAAGTGGCAGATAGAGCAACTGAACCGTGGTGCGTGGCAGATCGTTGTTACCGAGATACCCTATCAGGTTCAGAAGTCGCGTCTGATCGAACGGATTGCCGATCTCATCCAGAACCGCAAATTGCCTCTTTTGGTTGATGTGCGCGATGAATCGGCTGAAGACATTCGCGTCGTGTTAGAGCCGAAAAACCGGACGGTTGATCCGGATCTGATGATGGAAGCGCTGTTCAAGCTGACCGATCTTGAAAGCCGTATCTCGCTCAACATGAATGTGCTCAATGAGCATAACGTGCCTCGGGTGCTTGGTTTGCGCGAAGTATTGCGCCAATGGCTTGACCATCGTCGGGATGTGCTCCAGCGTCGGTCGCGTTATCGCCTTGGCAAAATCGAGCATCGGCTCGAAGTGCTTGATGGCTATCTGATCGCCTATCTCAATCTCGATGAGGTGATCCGCATTATCCGTTATGAGGATGAGCCCAAGGCCCAGTTGATGAGGTCCTTTAGCCTGTCGGAAATTCAGGCTGAAGCCATTCTCAATATGCGTCTGCGATCTTTGCGCAAGCTTGAGGAAATGGAGATCCGCACCGAGCATGACAATCTCAGTAAGGAACGCGCCCAGCTGATCGAAATGCTGGGCTCTGAAGAGCTGCAATGGAAGCGCATCGCCAAGGAAATTCGCGAAATCTACAAGATCTTTGGTCCAGATACCGAGTTGGGCCGTCGCCGTTCACAGTTTGGCGAAGCCAGTGAGCGCGATATCGAAGATATCAATCTGGCCATGGTTGAGCGCGAGCCGGTTACGCTGGTTCTCTCCGAGAAGGGCTGGATCAGGGCCTTGAAGGGCCATATCAACGATCTCAGCAGCCTCAACTTCAAGGATGGTGACAAGCTCAAATTCGCAGTGCAGGCCGAAACCACTGATAAGCTGTTGCTTATGGGCACAAACGGCCGGTTCTTCACCATGCAAGCCGACAAGCTACCCGGTGGGCGTGGTCATGGCGAGCCTATCCGTGTGATGATCGACATGGAGCCCGGAGTGGATGTGGTGGACATGTTTGTGCATGTGCCTGACCGCAAGCTCCTTGTAACGGCAACCGATGGGCGTGGCTTCATCACCAAAGAAGAAAGCCTCATTGCCAACACGCGCAAGGGCAAACAGGTGCTCAACGTATCCGCACCAGTGGAAGCCAAGCTGTGCAAGGTGGCTCAAGGTGACCGAATTGCCGTTATCGGCGAGAACCGTAAATTGTTGATCTTCCCATCGGAGCAGCTGCCGGAAATGAATCGCGGGCGCGGTGTCATGTTGCAGCGCTATAAGGATGGCGGGATTTCAGACGTGATAACTTTCTCCGGTGAAGAGGGGCTGACTTGGAAAGACAGCTCCGGCCGCAGCTATCACCGCTCATTGGACGATCTTGCCGAATGGCTTGGCGAGAGAGGGCAGGCAGGGCGCTTGCCGCCAAATGGCTTCCCGCGCAGCAATAAATTCGGAATTTGACAAAAACACCGGGGCTTGGCTCCGGTGTTTTTCTATGTCTCGTTTCTAGTGTGGCACATAGAGTGTGGTCATGATGGGCCAATGATCTCCGATGGGGGCCGAGAAGCGCTCTACAGGAGCAGCGCCAATCGAAGAGCTGGTCAGTATGTGATCGAGGCTCAAAAAGGCCGGAATGCGCACATGCTTGATACGCGAATTCGGAGAGGGGAATGTCGGGACAAAATGATCACGGCGCTCAAGGCCCGCTTTCTCGGCAAACGCATCCACCCGGAAGGCCCAGCCCGTTGAATTGAAATCTCCGGCGACCACCTGCAGCGGCCATTTTGTTTTCTCATCGTCAATTATGCGCGTCAACTTTGCCAATTGGCCCTGCTTTTCAGCAAGAGGCAACGGCCAGGCCAGATGAACGCTATAAAGGCGGAACGGACGTGCATTCGCAGGATGAACTGTTGCGGCCAACACTTTGCCATGCAACGGATTTCTCTGGTTTTTGGTTCCGATGTCATAGGATTTGATGTCGGTCAGCTTGTGCTTGGAATAGATGGCGAGTGTGCAGATACGCCATGATTGGCAGCGGGCCTGAAAAGGATAGGCTCGCTTGAGATCTGGTTGGTTGCGAAAGCGCTTGGGCGCATATTCCTGCAAAGCGGCAACGTCCGGATTGGCCGAAATGATGGTATTTGCCAGCGCTTTCTTGTCATGCGTGCCCATATAGATGTTGAAACTCATCAACTTCAGCGGGGACCGGGCGCTGCTGCCGGACTGGGCGGCATCTGCATTGAAGAATGATTGCCGGTGCAAATATTCCGGCCCCAAAATGAGTGCGGAACAGCAAAGAATAAACAGGACGAGCATACGCCCAAACCGCTGAAGAGCCTTAAGGGTGCTCGGCCAGACGAAACTCATCGCCAAAGCTAAGAGGCCAAGGGCCATGATGACAAGCTGAAAATGATTGATGACATCCAGAATCGGGACGATTGATCCCAAAAGAGCAAACACAGAGATGATAGCCCCTGCGATTAGTCCTGTGAAAATGCAGATATCAAGAAATAGTCTGATACGCCTTGGCATTCGCCCCTCATGATTGATTGGAGTGTTTCACCATTCCGGATAAGGATTGTTGTGATGAATGGTGAACAACATCAAAAATGAGAATTATTCAAGGCAAGACCACCCTTCCGCACCTAAAACTTCCAGCGGCTTGAAGCGGGTCTTGTAGGCCATCTTGGCAGATTCTTCGACCCAGTAGCCCAGATAGACATAGGTGAGGCCATTTTCTATGGCCTGCCGGATGTGATCAAGAATGATGTAAGTACCAAGGCTTCGGCGGTCCATGTCCGGAGCAAAGAAGCTATAGACCATTGAGGTTGCATCGCCAAGGATATCGGTCAGGGCTACGGCGATAAGCTCTCCATGAGCGCTGCCGGTGATCGCATGGCCTTCGACGCGCCGTCTATATTCGACGATGATCGTCTCTATATGGGTTTCTTCGACCATGGCAATATAATCGGCCTCGCTCATAGCCACCATGCCGCCATCATTATGCCGTGAGCGCAAATAGCGGTGGAACAGGGCGTATTGCTCGGATGTCGCCAGCGCAGGCTTTACGATGCGCACAAGATCGCTGTTGCGCTTCATGATCCTTCGTTGATTCTTGGAAAAATCAAATTGCGGCACAACAACGCGCACGGATTTGCAGGCGTGGCACTCTGCACAAGCTGGACGGTAGGCAATTGTCTGGCTTCTGCGAAAGCCGCCCACAGAGAGGAGATCGTTGAGGTTTTTGGCTTCCGCGCCCACAAGATAGGTAAAAACCTTTCTCTCCTGCCTATCGTCAAGATAGGGACAGTCTTGAGGTGAGGTCAGATAAAATTGCGGATTCTCGAGGGCGTGTCTTGTCATTTGTCGCGATGGTTCCTTCTGAGAATCCATCAAAACAGATTTGCCACGACAAGAAAAGTGCAACTGAGGTCTATAAAGGATTCACCTAAAGCATCATAGCCCATAGTACCACGGTGCAATGAAGGTAAAGCTCAGCCAGATGATGATCATTAGCGGGATGCCAGCAAACAGGAAGTCAGCAAATCGATAGTGTCCCGGGCCCATGACAAGCAGGTTGGTCTGATAGCCGATCGGTGTGGCAAAGGAACAGTTTGCCGCCAGAATGACGCAAACAATAAAGGGTTCGACCGGAAGGCCGGTCTGGTTGGCGATGGAAATGGCAATGGGGGCAAACAATACCGCCGTTGCATTGTTGGAGAGAATGTTGGTCAACACAGCGACCAGCAAAAACAGCCCTGAGAGCAACACCCAGGCTTCTTGCCCTTGCATGGCATTGACGACCGCACTAGCGATGAATTTCGCTCCTCCCGTATTCTGAAGGGCCACAGCGCCGGCAAGGGATGCCCCCACCAGCATATAGATCCTGCTGTCTAGCGAGCGGACGGCCTGCCTCAGGTTGAGGCATTTAAAGACGATCATGCAAAAGGCACCAGCAAGCGCTGCCGTGGCAATGGGGAGCAGCCCTGAAGCCGTTGCAAAGGCTGTGGCAAGAAAAATGAGAATCGCACGGGGGGCGTATCGCCGCCGCGGCACATCCGTGCTGGAAAGCTCAATGAGCAAAAGATCCTTGTTCAACCGCAAGGCTTCCACATCGTCGCGTGCACCGCCGACAAGCAAAACATCACCAGCTTCAAGGCGGATGTCGCTCATTGCCATGCGGGGCATACGGGACCGTCTCTGAACGCCCAGAACGATACAGTTGGTTTTGGAACGGAAGGAGGCCTGTGCGATGGTTTGGCCGGACATGCGCGAGGCAGGCGGCACGATAACCTCGGCAAGCGTCACATCTGTCTTGGGGGAGATTTCCTTAAGGCGCTTGTTCTCAGCAACCTTGGCCATTTTGTGCCCGCCCTTAAGGGCCGTCGTCAGGGCCTGGCGGGTTGCTGCGACGACAACCGTATCGCCCGGTTGAAGCGTAACATTATCAAAAGGGGGCAAATGCGGGGTCTCGCCCCGCTGCACAAGCCGGACGGTCATGTCCTTGAGATCGGGGAACATGCCCGCAACAGCCTTCTTGCCAACAAGCGCATCCCCTTCGCTCAGGGGGATCTGGGCAATGAATTGTTTGCCGGTGGTCTGGCTTAGCTGATCCGCCATGCTCTTGCGATTCTGCAGGATGCGCGGCATGACAAGAAGCGCATAGATCGCGCCGATGCTGGCGACCATGAGGCCGATTTCGGTGAAGTCGAAGAATTTGAGATCTAGCACGCCCGCCTTGCGCGCCGCTTCTGCGACAAGCAGGTTGGTGGAAGAACCGATAAGCGTAGTCATGCCGCCCAGAATCGAAATGAAGGACAAGGGCATGAGCACCTTGGACGATGAAAGGCGGAGATTGCCCGCCACAACGCTCATGATGGGAATGAACATGACAACCACCGGCGTGTTATTGATAAACGCGCTGATGAAAGCCGCAGAGATATAAACACCAACAAAGGCCATATACCGGTGTCTCTTGGCGAGCTTGGTTATCAGCTGGGCCGGTTTGTCCAAGGCATCTGTCTGGAACAGCCCTTGACCGATGATCAAAAGAGCCAACACCGCTATGAGCGCCGGGTTGGCAAATCCAGCCAGAAGCGCGTCGAGTGAAACCAGGTCAGCGGCTTCGCTGGTGGCAGGCAAGCCCAAAAACACCAGCATCAATAGCAGCAGAGAGCCTAAAGCCGTAATTTCAATCGCAACATATTCAAGACTGTAGGAAACAATCGAGAAAAGAATAACGGCAAACGTGAGCCACATTTGCACTTCAGCAGTTAGGTTCATAAGTAAGATAGTCCTTACCAGCCTGACAACAATGAGCGCAGACGGTGTCTCCAAAGAAAACGCACGACCAGAAAAATTATAAATTTGAAAGGACCCAAAGCGGCCTTCAGGGCATAAGAAAATCAGATTATTGAACTATTTGCAAAGGCAATCTGCTGATATTCGTGTGGAATTAGACACAATACTCACTGTCGAACCCAAAAGAATGCGCCAAAAGCCAAATGCCCGCATAGAGCGGGCATTCAAGATAAAAGATATTTTTAAAACCGGCACTTACCGTAAAGATTCGAGATCCCTGAGGGCATCGCGATCCATAATCAAGGTGCCCAGAATCATATCATGCAGCAGTTGTTTGCGGCGGCTAAAGAGCCCTACAATAATGATCAAGGGTGTTAGAATCGTATTGCCAAACCAGAATAGCAGGCTATGCATGATCGCCAGCAGCGCATAAGGCTTGGCACCATACCACAGGCGCATTTCCAGCCCCATGACCCGCATGCCGGGCGTGGCGGCCTTATAGCCCCCGAGCGTCAAGCCGATATAAGGTAGGGCGACAATCGGAAGCAATGCTGCATAAAGCAGCCATCCAAGCCCGAAGGTGATGATTCCCACGACGGCGATCACCATCGAAGCTGCAATCATCAAAATCATGATCAGAAAAGCATCGATGAGAAAGGCCAGAATGCGGCGGGAAAGAATGCCATCAAATAAGGCCGGATGAATCTCCGGGTCAAATGCGTTCCTGCGTTCCGCGTTTGGATCATAAGCCACATTGGCATTGTTCATCGAAAAGAGGATCCTTTCTGGTCCTGTATGTTGGTCCGCTTGAGGCGAGACACCAAATTGATACGAGAAAAATGAGTATTTTGCTCCCGCTTTTCAAGGAAAATTCGGCAAACAGCGAGAAAATAAAATCGAAAACTTGTCTTGAAAATGAACGCGCACTGACGGTTCAATAGAAAATTGAGCGAAATGGCAGACCTTTGCCAAATGGATGCGTGAATATTTGCTGGCACCGTTTGTATATTTGAAGGGCGATAAATATCGCTGTGTTGTTCATTGAAAAGCGAGCATACCTGATGCCTTGATATGCTCGTTCTATTTGGATGTCCCTTTTCGCGTCAGGATGCTGCGCGCACAGAGCTTTTTTGTTCCAGCGTTTTTACAAGCTTTGAGATGCTGTTAACAACATCTGCGCTGGCTTTCTCCAGATCTCGCAAATGGGAGAAGCCCTCGTCTTTGTTGTCTTCAGCGCAGCATTTGACGATCTGGATTGCCAGATCATGAACTCTTTTATGCGGTGCCTCCAGATCGCTGAAGGCTGAGAGACGACGGATTTCAGGATCATTGATACCGTCATACCATTGGCCCAAGCGACACTCGTGATGATCTACCAGTTCGGCGGTTTTGGCATTTTCACGGCCGGTGAGAATGTTCACGATGCGCTTGGTAAAGAGCACATGATCGATCTTGGCCATTTCACAGAGGGAAAGGGGATCGCCATCCTGAAACAGGTTGCTGGCATTCTCGGCAAAATGGTCGTTGCTATTCTGGAGCGTGTCCGACATACCGATGAGCATTTTTTCATTCTCGGCATTGAGTTCTGCCACGCCTGATACGGATTCTGAAATCTCCTGAGTGGCGACGGTCTGCTGCTGGATGATCTGGGAGACTTCCTGCATGTTCCGGTTCACTTCGCCAACTTGCGAGCCGATCTGCTCCATCAACTGATTTGCGCCGTCAATAGCGCTTTCCCCATCTCCGATGGCCTCACGAGACGTGGAAACCGCTGTTTGAATGGTGCGCATGCCTTCGCTGAGGGCGTTAATGCGGTTGGTAATGTCTTCTGTCGCCTTGGTCGTCTGTCCGGCAAGCGCCTTCACTTCGTTGGCCACCACCGCAAAGCCTTTGCCGGCTTCTCCTGCTCGCGCAGCCTCTATCGTTGCGTTGAGGGCCAAAAGATTGGTCTGATTGGCGATCTTGTCGATGACGGTCAGGAACGAACTGATTTGCTCGGATGCTTGAACGAGTTCGGTAAGGCTTGTTTCTGTCTGGCCTGACGCGGTTGCAATATTTGTGATGGCTGAGGAGACAGCCTGCATCGTGGCGAGACCTTGGGTGACGGTTTCATGGGTCTGTCGAGCACCGTCCGCTGTCAGATCCGATGTTTCGGAGATCTGGCCGATGGAACCTGCCAGCTCGGATACCGCTGCCGAAATCGCCTGCACGTTGCTTGTTGCTGTGTGGGTGTTGCGCGTCAGGATGGCCATGTCAGCGCAAATTTCATTGATTTCTACCGCAGCGTTGGAGAGTGCGCGCAAATTGTCATGTTGGCAGCTGCTGTCATCCTGAATGGCCAGTCCCTGTGCGCCACCGCTGTAAGCATTCAAGGTGCCGATCATGTCCGAGAAGATAAGGGCTATGGCATTTTGTAGCTCGCCAACCAAAGCCTTGCTGCCGCCTCTATGGGATTTCGCAATGGAGGGCACCAGCTCCAGGAGCGATCTGGCATATAGGGCCATGATGCCATTCGCACTCGCGCCGGACTGTTTGAATAAAGCGCCATTCTCTTTGCTATTGCTCAAAATGTCAGAAGGACTTGATGCCTTGAGCGTCTTGGATAGGAACGAAGGCTGTCCCAATGTGTCTGTTGTCTGTCCGTTCATTACCGTTTGGAATATGCGTGACAAATCCTCTTGCCGGGCAAGGCAAGAATGGATTTTTTTGGCCACTGAAGGGATCTCTTTTTCCGTTTTTGCAGAAACCGCTTGAATGCCATTCAATGCGGTTCCTTCAGCAATAAAGGAGAAGATCTGTTCCAGCTCTCTAAAGTCGTTTTGTTGGGTATGCTGCGACATCGTTCTCAAGGTTCTTCTAGTTTAAAAAACACATGAGAAGATTATCAGTGGTCACACACTTGAAATTGGTTAACGATAAAAGTCTAATTTGCCGGAAATATGCAATATCACAAGAAATGTTTCTACAACTTACTGTGAACATACTCCCCTTGACCAAGGTGCGTCTAATCAGAAAGATCTGGTTTGTTAAGATGTTCAACACTATGACCTGCAGATTCGATGGCCATTATGATTTCATTGGCATGGGCCGCATCGCGAGTTTCTATCGTGATATCGATTGAGGCGCCTTTTACAGGGACATTGAGGAAGGTGCGGTGATGATCAACTTCCAGAATGTTGCCGCCAAGGTCGCCAATGATTTTGGAAAGCTCGGCAAGGATACCCGGACGGTCCGGAATGGTGATCCGAAGCCCGACAATCTGTTGCTTTCGTCCCAGCTGTCGCACGATAATCGATGAGAGCAGGCGCGGGTCGATATTGCCTCCGCCCAGAACAAGGCCAACCTTCTTGTCCTTGAAGCGGCTCGGTGTGGCGATGACGGCGGCCAATGGCACGGCCCCTGCGCCTTCGGCCATCGTCTTGAGATAGGTCGCATAGGCATTGATGGCGCGTTCGATGTCGCGTTCTGTCACAAGTATGATGTCATCAAGAAGCTCTGAGGCGATTTCCGCTGTCAGCTTGCCTGCTTTCTTTACGGCAATGCCTTCGGCCAAAGACTGGCCGCCGCAGAACAGATCCTTATGCTTGAGCTCATTATACATGGTTGGGTAGAGTTCGCTCTCAACCCCAATCACTTCGATGTCAGGCTTGATGGCCTTTGCGGCAATGGCGATTCCCGAAATCATGCCACCACCCCCGATGGGAACGATCAGCGTATCGAGCTCAGGCACGTCGGCCAGCATTTCCAGGGCGATGGTGCCTTGTCCGGCGATGATTTGATAATCGTCATAGGGATGAACGAAAGTAAGACCACGGTTCTTGGCAAGCCGCATGGCAGCGTCACCCGCTTCGGCAACGGATTCTCCCTCCAATACGACCTCCGCGCCAAACCCTTTGGTGGCGGCGACCTTCACGAAGGGAGTGAATTCCGGCATGACAATAAGCGAGGGAATCCCTAATCGCGTGGCATGCAGCGCGACCGCTTGCGCATGGTTGCCCGCAGACATGGCTATAACACCGTGCTTGCGCTCTTCCTCGCTCAGAGAAAGCAGCTTGTTCAGCGCACCGCGTTCCTTGAAAGCATTGGTCACCTGCATATTGTCATATTTGACGTAGATTTCCGCGCCCAGAATATCGGAAAGCTGTTTGGCTGGCAGGGTCGGGGTCCGCAGGACGGCGTCTTTGATCTTATCCGCAGCCTGCATGATGTCCGAGAGAGTGGGGCGGTTGAGAGTAGAAGAACGATCAGACATCACAGAAGCTCGCGTTGGTAGGAAAAGGTTCAAAGACAATGCCTTAACATCGCCTCGCATTCAATTGATTTTGAGCCACCTAAAGCGAAGGTGGTAGTTTGATTGGAAAAATCGATCTGAGCCTTTTCCGTTGATGAAGGGATAAAGAGCTGTTGTGACCATTTTCTGTGCGATAGGTTCAAACAAAAGCGCGGGAGCGAACAGACAAGGCTCGAAGAGCCAATTTGTTTTCCGTTGAAGATGCGATGAAATAGGCGAATGAAGAAGGAATGGCTGCGTGTCGGAAATTGTTTATGAAACGCTAGCGGCTGAAAAGCTGAGTGAAACCCTTGAAGATTTGTCGGCCATTCTGCATGGATGCGTTAAAAAAGGGGCCAGTGTCAGCTTCATTCATCCCTTCAGCAAAGAAGACGCCCGTCGTTTCTGGCTTGAGGAGGTTTTTCCCAAGGTTGAGAAAGGCGAAACCACTCTTTTGGTTGCGCGTGCCGATAACAGACTTGTGGGAACCGTCCAGCTACAAACGGGACTGCCTCCCAATCAGGCCCATCGATGCGAAGTCTCCAAGCTGCTTGTCCATCCTGATTATCGCAAAAGAGGCATCGCCACGACCTTGATGGAGAATCTGGAAGAAGAGGCGAAGGCTCTGGGCAAAAGCCTCATAACGCTTGACACTCGCTCCGGGGATCAGGCTGAGCCGCTCTATATTCTTCTTGATTACAAGATCGCCGGACGCATCCCCAACTTTGCCCGCGCGGCCGATTGTGACCGGCTGGATTCAACGACTTATATGTATAAGCTTCTCGATCAGACCGACCTTTGAGGCTGGTCTGATGAAAGAATGAAAGGCCGGTTCTTACCCTTTGAGGGCTTCGGCGATCTTTGGCGCGAAATAGGTCAGGATGCCGTCTGCGCCCGCACGTTTGAAAGCCAAAAGGCTTTCCCACATGACGCGCTCCTGATCAAGCCAGCCATTCTGACCGGCTGCACAGAGCATCGCATATTCGCCTGAGACTTGGTAGGCGAAGGTCGGCATGGCGAATTCATCTTTCAGACGACGCAGAATATCCAGATAAGGCATGCCGGGTTTGACCATCAGCATGTCGGCTCCTTCATTGATATCCAGTTGGGCTTCCAACAGGGCTTCGTCCGTGTTGGACGGATCCATCTGGTAGGTCTGTTTGTCACCTTTAAGGGTCGAATTGGCACCAACAGCTTCACGGAAGGGGCCGTAGAATGCCGAGGCATATTTGGCGGTGTAGGCCATGATCTGGGTGTTCTGAAAGCCCTGATGATCCAGCATGGCGCGGATGGCACCGATGCGCCCGTCCATCATGTCCGATGGGCCGATGATGTCCGAGCCGGCGTCGGCCTGCACAAGGGCCTGCCTCGTCAATTGTTCCACGGTTTCGTCATTGACGATGATCCCATCGCGCAGCAAACCGTCATGGCCGTGGCTGGTGTATGGATCGAGCGCCACATCCGTCATCAGGCCAACTTCAGGCACTTCCTTTTTGATGGCTCTTAACGCGCGGCAGATAAGGTTATCTTCGTTGAGCGCTTCGCTGCCTTCGTCATCACGCAGGTCCGGATTGGTATAGGGAAAAAGGGCCATAACGGGAATGCCCAGCTTGGCGGCCTTTTCGGCAGTCCGCACTGCATTGTCAACGCTCAAGCGGTCAACGCCGGGCATGGCGCCGATCGGCTGGGTTTCATTCTCACCATCCATCACGAATATCGGCCAGATAAGATCGTTGACCGTGAGGGCGTTTTCGCGGATCAGGCGGCGAGACCAATCGCTACGACGATTCCGGCGCATGCGGCGCCCTCCGGTGATGCTGCCGACATCAATCATGGAAGAAAGAGAAGCGTCCATGGTGGGTTTGGAAGAGCGTGTCATAACAATATAGGTCCTTGAAATTTGGTCAGCCCTTTGCGCTCCCTTTCAATCAAGGCGCGGCAAACTGAGGGCAATCTTGGGAAAGTCGTTTCTAATGCTAATCACATTCCGGGCAGAACAAAACTGACCAATTGGTAATGATAGCAAGCCTGTTGAAACCATGGGTGCATGAGGCGGATCATAGAGGCCACGCAGTCGTCTTGCTTGATCGCATCACTGGGACGGTCTATTGAAAAGACAGGAAAAATCGGATTGGGCGTCTGATATCACCATTTCGGATCGAGCAATCATTCAGAACAGAAAATCGAGCAGGACAGGATCATGAGCGACATATTATTTGAAAAACGCGGCTGCGTGGGGCTTGTAACGCTCAACAGGACAAAAGCCCTTAATGCGCTGACCGTCGACATGATCAACAATCTCTCCCACCAACTCAAACGGTGGGAAATGGATGATACTATCAAGGCCGTTATCCTCACATCGGCCAGTGAGCGGGCCTTTTCTGCCGGAGCCGATATCCGCTTTGTCTATGACAACCGGACCAATCCGCCATATGATTTCTTCCGGGTTGAATATCTGATGAATTGCGCGATCTTCCGTTATTCCAAGCCCTATATCTCACTGGTGGAGGGCATCGTCATGGGCGGTGGCGTAGGGCTGTCCTTCCATGGTCGTTACATCGCGGCAGGGAGCAAGACCTTGTTTGCCATGCCCGAAACCGGGATCGGATTCTTTCCTGATGCGGGCGGGGCATATTTTCTGCCCAGGGTGCCGCGCAATGTGGGGCTCTATTGCGGTATGACGGGCGCACGGCTGGGGCAGGGGGACTGCCTGAAGTTCGGGCTGGTAATGCATGCCGTCGAGCCGGATAATTTTGATGCGATAGTCAAAGAGATTTCTGAAGGGGACGAGCCGGAAGCTGTGTTGGCCAAATATGCCGGAGCAGCACAAGGGCAAGGGCTTGAGGAAGAAAAGCTGTGTGTTATTGAAGATGCGTTCGCTGGCGGCTCTGTTTCCGAAATCATTGCACGGCTCAAGGCCAATCCGCATTCCTTTGCCAAAGAGACGCTCGAATTGATGCTGTCCCGGTCGCCAATGTCAGTGCATATTGCTTTCGAACAAATGCGTCGCGGTGCGACGTTGTCGTTTGAAGACTGCATGGCGATGGAATATCGGGTTCTTGAACGTATTCTCAAAGACAATGATTATTATGAGGGCGTTCGGGCCACACTTGTCGACAAGGATGGAGCTCCGAAATGGCAGCCGGCTTCTTTTGATGAGGTTTCAGAGGATAAACTGCAGGCATATTTTCTTCCCCTTGATCCGGATCGCGAATTGTTCAATGCCTCATAAGGGCATATGCTTGCCTTGCCATCCGGAGCCCATACTATATAAGGCTTCAAGGGCTGACCCAATCATATGAGGGCGCGATTATGCGTCCTCTTGCGCAAAGACTGAACTGAATAGACCCTGTCATGACTCTCAGACTGACTGATGCTTCCCCGAAATACTGGGGTGAAAATTTGCCTTACTGGCTGATCGTGATGGCACGCATAGGCAGCATCGTCTTGATGCTAACCGGCTTGTTCTATTGGGTTGATATTCTGGGTGTATTTGGCGAGAGCGGATTGCAGCGCGGCGTTTGGCTTGCACCCGTCGGTCGGGTTTTCTTGGCCTGTTCGTTCCTCATTGCTTCCGTTGGCGTGTGGCAACTGGCATTCTGGGGCGTGGTCATGTGGGTGCTGAGTGCTGTGCCGCAAGCCCTGGCGATTATGCTGATAGATGAATTCACCTTTGATTCCGGTCTGCTCACCATCGTGCACACGATAGGCTTGATCGCACTAGCGATTTGTTGTGGCTGGCTTGTCTATCGCTCTACAAAACAGCAGGAAAGCTGAAACCCTTCATTTTTGTCGCTTCAGTCTCTCCTTTTCAAAACGGTTCTGATGGGAAACGCAGGCTTTGTGTCCCAATTCTGAATAAGCAACGAAGCTGTCGGGAAAGGTTTTGTTAGTGAATTCGTCGAGTGAAATCGATAAATCACCATATTTGTATGTTTAGGAATGGGGTGTGGATGAGTTTGGAAGTAAATCTAGGCAGTTTTCTCAGTGTTTAATTAAAATAATAACCGGTTATTTACCACGGATGCAGAACTCGAAGCAAATTATGTAGAATTAGCGCGATTAGGGCTTTGTTAAGGCTGTTGCTTAAGCAGATTTTATTTAGCGAGGGCTAGTGTGAGTTCAAAGGCGGACAAACCGTCGCTCAAGTCAAAACAAAACGAGGCTCAGACACATGATTACGTCACAACGCGCAGTGGAAACAGTCAGTGAAGCTGAGGGCGACGTAGAGCTCAAACCACTCTACATGGACGCACTCAGGCTCGTAGAACGCCTGCACCGCAGACTCCTGGATGTTATCAAGGATGAATTCGAACGTCGCGGCAGAACCGATGTTAATAGCGTGCAAGCTTTGCTTTTGTTCAATATCGGTGATTCTGAAGTGACTGCTGGTGAGCTGCGTTCTCGCGGCTACTATCAGGGATCAAACGTCTCCTACAACCTGAAAAAACTGGTTGATATGGGATATGTTAATCACGAACGCTCTCGCGTTGACCGTCGCTCCGTGCGGATTTCCCTTTCTGAAAAGGGTCTGGAAGTAAGGCATATTGTGAGCGAACTCTATGAGCGTCACATAGCAACAATCGAGCAGGTTGGCGGGATCGCAACGGAAGATTTTGCTCTTCTGAACAAATCCCTGCAGCGTCTTGAGCGCTTCTGGACCGACCAGATCCTATATCGTCTTTAACGGCATGCCTTGTCATGCCGCCCCGAAGAAGCGGCAGAAAAGGGCGTTTGCAGTGAGCCTTGTGTGCACTGTTCCTTCTGAAACGTTGGCCAAAACGGGCGAAAGCGACAAACCCTGCTCGTTTCAATGATGTTCATAATCTGACCAGTATCAGTTTCCCCCGCAAGCTTTGTTCTTGCGGGGATTTTTGTTTGTTCTGTCTGATATTCCTGCAACAGTTTTCAAAAACCTGACCATTCTATCCAGAATTTGCCACATTCTATTGCCAAGTGCTTTCTTGTTGCCAACAAGTATTCATTAAGAATGCCGTAAAAAGTGCCCAGCATGAGTCTTTAGGGTCTTCAAACATGCGAGACAGAGCTCTAGACTGTTCGCAATTGGGAAAATATTCCTGCTAAAGGTGATTCTGAGCAGCCTTATCTATTTGGGCATCTATATAATTGGATATGTGATACAACCTGTTGGCACAGTTGGATTCTGCGAAAATATTGGCGAAAGTGACCATGAAAAATTCAAAACCGGGATATAGTGAAATCGTGACCAAGCAAAAGATCAATCGCCGTACATTTCTGACTTCTGGGTCTCAAATGATGGCCGCTTTTGCGACCGCTCTTTCAACCCCGGCTTTTGCTCAAGCTGTCAACCCGATCGACGAGGTGCTCAATCAGAGCCCGGTCGAGTGGGGGGATCGCTTTGATACTCCGGGCCAGACAGTCGCCGCAGTGCGCACCGCAGAGCCAACCCTTTCGCCATCAACCGTTTCCAATATCGAAAATGCGATGCAGATCTATTATGGCATCGTTCAGCGCGGTGGTTGGCCGATTGTGCCTGATGACCAGGTGATGCGCCTTGGTCACAAATCACCTGCAGTGGTCATTCTGCGCGAGCGCCTGAATATGTCTGGCGACCTGATGCAGAATATCGGCGTGAATGATGTATTCGATTCTTATGTCGATGCGGCCGTGCGCCGCTTCCAGTCGCGACATGGTATTCATCCTGATGGCGTAATCGGCAAGGATACCTTTGCCGCCATGAATGTGCCGGTGCAGGTGCGTTTGCGCCAGCTGGAAACCAACCTTGTGCGCGTGCGCTCCATGTCGGGGTTCCTTGGCAAACGCTATGTCATGGTCAATATTCCGGCCGCTGAAATCGAGACCGTTGAAGATGGCTTGGTGCATTCGCGCCACACGGCTGTCGTGGGTAAGATCGACCGACAGACTCCGGTTCTGAAAAGCACGATTCACGAAATCAACTTCAACCCCTATTGGCATGTCCCTGCAAGTATTATCCGCAAGGATCTTATCCCGAAAATGCTCAAGGACCCCAACTATTTGCGGGACAACAAGATCCATATCAGAGATCTGAAAAACAATGTCGAGCTTGATGCCTCGCAGGTGGATTGGACAACCGATGATGCACTGAATTATCAGTTCCGTCAGGAGCCGGGTGCCAAAAACTCGATGGGGTCCATCAAGATTAACTTCCACAACAAATATGCGGTTTATCTGCACGATACACCGTCAAAAACCCTGTTTGGCAATAGCTACCGGTTTCATTCTTCGGGCTGTGTGCGCGTTCAGAATGTGCGTGAATTTGTTGTCTGGGTACTTGAAGATACGCCGGGTTGGGATCGGTTTGCCATTGACGAGGTGATCCGCTCTGGTGAGCGCGAAGACGTGAAAGTCCGCGGTAAAGTGCCGATTTACATGACCTACATCACCGCTTGGGCAACCAGCGAAGGCATGGTTCATTTCCGCGAAGATATTTATGACCGCGATGGCCTTAGTGCCATGGGGCCGGTTAGCAAACCTGTTCAGGGATAATCACGCATGAGCCAGCCCAAACCCGGTGAAATCTATATCGAATTTACGGCGATAGGTCAGCAGTTGAAGGCCGTCGCTGTCGATGCGACTACGGGCGTTGAGGTCAGTGTTTTCGGACCGGCCAGCGTTTCCAAACAGGATTTGCAAAATCTCGCGATCCGAAAGTTGAAGCGCAGGCTTGAGCAATTGGGCAAAGGGTGAGGGGCGTTCTGCCTCTTGCGCACACAATCCTTTCAAGAACTACATGTAAGAGCTGCAAATCCATCTTGGGTTTGGGTGTCTAGTGTGCTAAATCGACGGCACGAAAACTATGGTGGCGCAATTTGGTGTACATAGTGTTGCCGAAATGCGCACAATGTTGTGGCCTTCAGGCAGATATTAAAGGCAGACTCTAAGGGGCATTTGTGATAGCCAATTGCCTCCAGTTCTGATCCATGATCGCCCAACAAACGCGAAGGGGTATTGTTCCATGTCAGCAAACGAAGGTGCCAATTCGGGAGCGATTTTCCCAGAATTCTTCACCCGCGATCTCGAAAAGTCCGATCCGGCAGTTGCCGCTGCAATTGACAGCGAGCTTGGTCGTCAAAAACACGAGATTGAATTGATCGCTTCTGAGAATATCGTCTCCAAAGCAGTCCTGCAGGCGCAGGGCTCCGTCATGACCAACAAATATGCGGAAGGTTATTCTGGCCGTCGTTACTATGGCGGTTGCCAGCATGTTGACGTGGCCGAAAATCTCGCGATCGAGCGCGTAACCAAACTGTTTGGTTGTGAGTTCGCCAACGTTCAGCCGAATTCCGGGTCTCAGGCCAACCAGGCAGCGTTCATGTCGCTCATCAAGCCGGGTGATACCATCCTCGGAATGAGCCTTGATGCCGGTGGACACCTGACCCATGGTGCCAAGCCGAACCAGTCTGGCAAATGGTTCAATTCCATCCAGTATGGCGTGCGCAAGCAGGATGGCCGCATTGACTTTGACCAGATCGAAGAGCTGGCAAAAGAGCATCAGCCTAAACTGATCATCGCAGGTGGGTCTGCCTATAGTCGCGAATTTGATTTCAAGAAATTCCGCGAAATCGCTGATTCCGTTGGCGCTTACCTCATGGTGGATATGGCCCACTTTGCAGGTCTGGTCGCCGCTGGCTTGCATGAAAACCCATTCCCGCATGCCCATATCGTGACCTCTACGACGCATAAAACCCTGCGCGGTCCGCGCGGTGGTCTTATCCTGACCAACGATGCCGATATCGCCAAGAAGGTCAATTCAGCCGTCTTCCCTGGTTTGCAGGGTGGTCCTTTGATGCATGTGATTGCGGCCAAGGCCGTGGCTTTCGGTGAAGCACTGACCGATGATTTCAAGGTCTATGCCAAGGCTGTCAAGGACAATGCGCAGGCTTTGGCTGATACCCTTTATGAAGGTGGTGTCGAGCTGGCTGCTGGTGGTACGGATAACCACCTACTGCTCGTTGATCTGCGTCCGAAAGGTCTGACCGGTAAGGTTGTTGAAGCCGCTCTTGGCCGTGCCTATATCACCTGCAACAAAAATGGCGTGCCGTTTGACCCGGAAAAACCGGCAATTACCTCCGGTATCCGTCTGGGGACGCCTGCTGGTACATCCCGTGGCTTCGGCACCGAAGAGTTCAAGGAAATCGGTAAATTGATTATCGAAGTGCTTGACGGTCTCGTTGCAAATGGGGAAGAAGGCAATAGCGCCGTAGAATCGGCCGTGAAGGAAAAGGTCATCGCTCTGACCGATCGCTTCCCGATCTACCCTGACCTTTGATCATATTGGCCGGGCAGTCTGGAAAGTCATCGGCTGCCCGCCGTGATCCCATAACTGAATTGTGAGGTCGAGATATGAAATGTCCCTATTGCGGTTATGAAGATACCCAGGTCAAGGATTCTCGTCCTACAGAAGACAATACGGCGATCCGCCGCCGACGCTTTTGCGCAGGCTGCGGCGGGCGCTTTACGACCTTTGAGCGTATCCAGCTCCGCGAGCTGTCGGTTGTTAAACGCACTGGGCGCAAAGTGCCCTTTGATCGTGACAAGCTCATGCGCTCCGTTCAGGTTTCCCTGCGTAAGCGCCCCGTTGATGAAGAAAAAGTCGAGCGAATGGTCTCGGGCATCGTGCGGCAACTGGAAAGCGCAGGCGATGCTGAAGTGCCTGCCGAGCATATCGGTAATCTGGTGATGGAAGGCCTCAAGGGGCTGGACGAAATCGCCTATATCCGCTTCGCTTCTGTCTATAAGAATTTCCGTGAAGCAAAAGACTTTTCTGATATGCTGACCGAAATGTCCTCCGCTCGTCCGGAAGAGGATGGTCTTTCAGAATAACGGGCTGGTGGGGGATGCGTTTCGATGTGTTTGCTCCATTTCAACTCGATCGGCCTTGAATGAACGATTTCTCGCGCAGTTTCTCCGATGAACAACTCATGGATTTGGCCTTGCGCCTTGGGCGTAGAGGCGCCGGAGCCACAGCCGAGAATCCGGCTGTAGGCTGTGTTATCGCTCGTAACAATGCTGGGCGCATGGAGATTGTCGGGCGAGGCTGGACGCAGGAGGGGGGGCGACCTCATGCAGAGCGGGTGGCTTTGGCTGAAGCTGGCACAAGAGCACGCGAAGCAACAGCCTATGTGACGCTTGAGCCCTGTTCGCACACCGGACAATCCAGCCCTTGTGCCGATGCCTTGGTTGAGGCTGGCATAACGCGGGTTGTGTGCGCGCATCCAGATCCTGATCACCGTGTCGCTGGTCGCGGTTTTGAAAAACTCCGCAATGCGGGCGTCTCTGTGGATGTGGGCCTCATGGGGAAGCGGGCTCGTCAAGAGCTTGCCGGCTTCCTCTCCCGGACCGTTCGCAAAAGGCCCTGGCTGCAGGTCAAGATGGCCTTTTCTTCTGATGGTATGATTGGCCTTGAGGGAGTAGGCAATTACCCTGTCACGGGCGCTCTGGCCAAATCTCGCACCTATGCTTTGCGCCTGCAGGCCGATGCAATTTTGGTTGGCTGTGATACCGTTCTGATTGATGACCCCGCTTTAACTGTGCGGTTGCCCGGTCTGGAGCGGCGCTCCCCCACACGCGTCGTGCTCGATAGCAAGGGGAGGATTCCTGTTGCGTCCAATCTCGTTCAAACGGCTCGCGACATTCCTGTCTGGATCGTGACGTCCGAGCAAATGCCAGCAGATAAAGCGCTCAAGCTTCAGGAATATGGCTGCACGCTCTTGTGTCTTAACGCGACAGCATCCGGACATATAGACCTTAAGGCAGCCCTTGAATCGTTGGCCGAGCGCGGCATCAATGCCGTTTTTGCAGAATGCGGCGCCAAGCTGGGCTCCGAGCTGTTACAGTCTGGGCTGGTTGATGCGTTTTTCCTCTATCAAGGGGCGGGCAAAATCGGAGCCAAAGGCTTGTTGGCGCTTGGTGGGCAGCCGGAAGCAGCATTGGCAGCCGGTGGATTCATTCTGGAAGAGAATTGCAAAATGGGCACGGACAGGCTCAAGAGATTTGTCCGTCCTGAAAGTTTGGAAGCTTTATACGGAGATTAGCAGCTATGTTTACCGGCATTATCACGGACGTTGGCGAAGTGCTCAAGCAGGAGGCGATTCCTGCAGGGCAGCGGGTGAGGATCGCGACGAATTTTGATCCTGAAACAATCGCGCTGGGTGCGTCGATCGCCTGCAACGGCGTATGCCACACAGTCGTCGAGGCTGGTACTCTGGACAAAAACCGCAATTACTTCTCGGTAGAATCCGCTCGTGAAACTCTTGATCTGACCAATGCGTCCCACTGGACCGAAGGCTCTTCGATCAATCTGGAAAGATCCCTCAAAATGGGAGACGAACTGGGCGGCCATTTGGTGCTTGGGCATGTAGATGGTGTAGCTGAAGTCGTTGAAAGGGAAGATCATCCTGACAGCGTTTTCTTCAAGCTCAGGGCGCCCGGGCAACTGGCGCGTTTCATCCCGCCAAAGGGCTCTGTCTGCCTTGATGGAACATCGCTTACTGTCAACGATGTGAGCGGCGATGATTTCACGATCTTCCTTATTCCGCATACGCTTTCCAACACCGCATGGAAAGAAAAGAAGGTTGGCGACAAGATCAATCTCGAAGTGGATATGATGGCTCGTTATGTCGCACGATTGAATGAATATACCCCTTCCTAGAATTCTGATATTAGATTGCTGAGTCTTATTAAGGAGCCTGCCAAGGCTCCTTTCTCGCCACATAAGGGAAAAACATGGTCGAGAAAATCAGCATCACCACACCAATTCTCTTTTCCGATCCGCTGCCTGAAGCTGTCGATGTTGCCATTATCGGGGCAGGCGTTGTGGGTATCTTTGCGGCGCTCTATCTGGCGCGCGCTGGCAAGAAAGTCTGCGTTTTGGAAAAGGGGCGCATTTCAGGAGAGCAATCCTCCCGCAACTGGGGCTGGATTCGTCAGCACGAACGCGATGAGGCCGAAGTACCAATCGCAATGGAGGCACTGCGGCTCTGGAAAGAGGCTGATGCCGAGGTGAATGGCGCCACCGGTTTTGTCACGACTCCGATCAACTATCTCGCTTCCAGTCAGGATGAATTGAAGGGGCTGGAAGACTGGATGGCAATCGCCGAGAAATATGGCGTCAATTCGGTGCGGCTTGGCAGCAAAGAGATTTCAAACCTCTTTGGTGGTGTATCCAACAACCAATGGGTGGGTGGCACTTCCACGCTGGATGATGCCCGTGCAGAGCCTTGGGAGGCCATTCCGGCCATTGCAAGGCTGGCCCATCAGGAAGGGGGCGCAATTGTCGAGAATTGCGCGGCGCGTTCTCTTGAGATTGAAGCCGGGCGGGTGACGGGACTCTTCACCGAGCAGGGCCTTATCAAATGCGACCATGTTGTTTTGGCCGCCGGAGCATGGTCTCGCCTGTTTGCGGGCAATCACGGTGTTAAAATCCCGCAGCTATCGGTTTGCCTTACTGCCATGCAAACGGCTCCGATGCCGAATTTCACCGATCACAACAGTGCTGATGAAGATTTCGCCCTGCGTCGCCGCAAGGATGGTGGTTACACTTTGGCTGTTTGCGATGGCAATGACTTCTTCATTGGCCCGAATGCCTTTACGAGCTTTTTCAAATTTGTTCCGCTCCTAAATGAAAGTTGGGGCCATACATCCCTCAATCTATGGGCACCCAAGGGCTTTCCTGATGCATGGTCCACCAAACGATCATGGTCAGAAGATCAACAGACGCCCTTTGAAAGATGCCGCGTGCTTGAGCCTGAACCCAACACGAAATATGTCCAAAAGGCCGTTCGGGCCTTTGTAAACCGGTTTCCCGGGGTCGGGACGCCGCAAATCATCGATGCCTGGGCGGGCATGGTGGACGCGTTGCCTGATGTCGTGCCCTTGATTGATAGTGTCGACAGGCTACCCGGTCTTGTGATCGCTACAGGCTTCAGTGGCCATGGATTCGGCTTCGGGCCGGGGGCTGCCATGATTGTCAAGGATCTGGTGCTTGGCAACAAGCCTGCCCATGACATCTCCCGTTTTCGGTTCGAGCGATTCAGTGACGGGTCGCCCATGGTGCTGGGACCTGCACTGTAATAGCTTCAAGTCAGGGAAAACCGCATTCTCTATTTTGCTCTTTCGGCAATTTTCGAAAAAAAATCAAGGTCCATACGATATAGGCTTGACGCATCAGACATGTGGTCCGATGTTCACCAGTGAATTTTACACAAAGTGCTGGACAACAGCGAGTGGACATGGTTTGACAAGCAACCCTTCGGCTTACGCCGACCCATGTCTCAAGACTTCGGATGGAAATCATGACTAAGGAAATTCCCAATATTCTAATCATCGAGGCCCGGTTTTACGAAGATCTTGCCGATGAACTCGTTCGCGGTGCTGTTGAAGCACTCGAGGAAGTTGGCGCGACCTACGAGCGTGTTGCAGTTCCCGGCGTGCTGGAAATTCCTGCTGCATTGTCGATGGCTATGGCAGCCGTTGAGGATGGCTTCTCCGACTATGACGGCTATGTCGTTCTGGGGGTCGTGATCCGTGGTGAAACGACCCACTATGACATCGTTGCCAACGAAAGTGCTCGCGCCATCATGAATTTGGCGGTTGAGGGCTGTGTTGCAGTCGGCAACGGAATCCAGACCGTCGAAAATAGTCAGCAGGCTTGGGCGCGCGCACGTGTCGAAGAAAAAGATAAAGGCGGAGCGGCCGCTCGCGCCGCATTGACCATGATTGAGCTACGCGAGAAATTCGGAATAGAAGAATGAGTGAACAGGAAAAATCTGTCCGTACCGCAAACAAGCGCGGCTCTGCCAGGCTGGGGGCTGTTCAGGCCCTCTACCAGATGGATGTGGGTGGGACACCTTTGACCGAAGTTTTGCAGGAGTTTGAGCTCTATCGTCTCGGTAAAGAAGTGGACGAAGAGCTCTATCTACCTGCAGATTATGCCTATTTCAGAGATATCGTGAGCGGTGTTGTGCGCGAGCAGAGAACGCTCGACCCGCTCGTCAATAACGCCCTGCAAAAGGGTTGGCCCTTGGCGCGTATCGATCAGACCATGCGTGCCATTTTACGCTGTGGTCTTTATGAGATCATGTTCCGCAAGGATGTGCCTGCGCCCGTGATCTTGTCTGAGTATATCGATGTAGCAAAGGCCTTCTTTGAAGGCGACGAGCCGCGCATGGTCAACGGCGTGCTCGATGCTTTGGCGCGCAATATCCGCAAGGATGAAGTCAAGGCAAAAACCCAGTAAGCATTCCGGGAGTGTTCAATGGCTGATGCCAAAGAACAGCCGCGCCTTGGCGAAAGCGCGCTGATCAAGCAGTATCTTGCGCCTTTGTGTCACCCGGATATGTCTTTCGGCCTGAGTGACGATGCTGCTTTTCTGAATCTTGAATCTGACCATCAGCTCGTTCTCACAAAGGACATGCTGGTTGCCGATGTGCATTTCTTTGCCGACGATGCCCCTGAACTGATTGCCAAAAAGGCGTTGAGGGTCAATCTGTCCGATCTCGCCTCCAAAGGGGCGGAGCCGGTAGGCTATTTGCTGGGGCTCGGATTGCCCCTGGATTGGACTGAAAGCTGGCTCAAGTGCTTTTGCGCGGGGCTCTCTGAGGATCAGCAGGTCTTCAACTTCCCTCTGATTGGTGGTGATACGGTGAAAAGCCCGGAACGGCTGACGCTTTCCATCACCGCCTTTGGCAAGGTGCCCAAAGATCTAACGATCCTGCGCCGCAATGCCAGTCCGGATGACGATGTCTATGTCACTGGCACCATCGGGGATAGCGCATTGGGGCTGTTGCTGCGTCGTGAGCCAGCGGATTATCCAGATTTTGGTGCTAAGGACGGGGATGTCCTTATCGATCGCTTCCTTTTGCCCCTACCGCGTCTACAATGCCGTTCCCTGATACGACAGTTTGCAACAGCTTCCATGGATATTTCAGATGGTTTGATGGGAGATGCGGCCAAGATGGCTTCTGCGGCCAACTGCGCGCTGCATCTGGATGACACCGCTGTGCCACTCTCCGCGTCTGCACAAGCCATGTTGGATGATACTGCCGTTTCCAGAGATGTTGCTCTGACAGGCGGCGACGATTATGAGCTTTTATTCTGCGCGCGGCCACAAGATCGCGCCGACATTCTAAAGGCTGCTGCCGCGCTTGATGTCCCGATCAGCAGAATTGGGCGCGTAGCCAAGGGCAAGGGCGTATGCTTGCTTGATGGGAGCGGGCGAGAATTGCCTCTCTCCAAGGGTGTCTCCTACGAGCATTTTTAAAGTTCCTTCCCAAAAGAGCAAACGCCAAGAGGGCAAAAGAAAAGGCCTGACCTTTCAAAGTCAGACCTTTTGCAATGATGCTCGCGAAAAACTCAGCTGTGTTATTCGCCAAAGCCTGCGCCGATGCCTTCAACAAGACGGCTGAGGAACTGGGTGTCCTTGCCACCTGTCGGCGTAACCTGGCGGGAGAAGTCAAACAATTTGCCATCTTTGAGGCCATAGCGGGCCGTGCGGGCAACGCGCTGTTCATCGTCGAAATAAACGGCAACCACGGTTTGATCAACTGGCCGGGAGCGCATGAAGGCGACCGGCTGTTTGCGCGTCTGGGAGATATAGTAGAATACCTCGCCGCCGAAATCCGCAGTGGTGGATGGTGTGCCCAGAGTCAACAGAACCTGCTCACGGCTGGCTCCCTCTACTATCTGGTCAAGCGTATATTCAGAGGGCACAAAGCCGTGAATAGAGGTTGTTTCAGTAAAGCAACCCGACAGCAGGAGCGTAGAGAGGCAAGCAGCCATTCCTGCAGCTCTTGCCGGCGAAAGCAGGGTCTTAACCAGATGAGTATTGCGGCCATATGAAACTGGGCGATCATTGCGCATTGAAGGTGCTACTCCTCGTAATTACTGGTCCACACACTGCTGCGGGCCTAATCGCCCGCGCGGCACCAACAGAACCAGACAGGGATACATTTCAAACCACACGAAAGTATCTCTGACTTTTCAACCATATTTCCTTTAGTCGGTATCTCGTTTACACAAAAAATGCAATCATTGTGAAATGCTCAAGAGTGATTTAAAGCATTGTGCAAACAGTCTATCAGTCGATTTGCAAGGATAACTTGCTTGCGCTGATAGAATGCTTCATCTCGCCGATCGCAAAACCGCCAATGGAAATGACCTGATGATCTTCAACCTGTTCAAAAGCAAAGCCCAAAAGAGAGAAGAAATCGCCGATGAGCTTTATAGGCAAATCGTGGCGGCGGCGAGGCAGCCTGAATTCTATCTCAGTTATGCCGTCGAAGATTCTGTCACGGGCCGCTTTGAGATGATCGTCTTGCACGCCTATGTATTTTTCTATCGCATGAAGAGCGAAACGGCAAAGGACAGGGAGCTTTCCCAGGCTGTTTTCGGCCGTTTCTTTCAGGATATGGATGATTCTCTGAGGGAGCAGGGCGTGGGCGATCTATCAGTGCCAAAGAAGATCAAGAAGATGGCTCAGTCCTTCTATGGCCATGTCGAAGCGTATGATCAGGCGCGAGAGCAAGGCGGAGAGGCTCTTGCAATTGCGCTTTCACGCAACATATACGGTGAAGAAAACACAGTTTGCCCAGAAGCTGCCGGATTGGCGCGCTATATCCTTTTATGTGAAGAAAAATTAAAATTGCAGACCGTAGAAGATTTCAGTAAAGGTGAGCTGCATTTTCCCGAAGTCGGGCCTTTTCAAGCTGACTGAATAGTCCGGTTTGCAAGCGGTTTCGTGCCGGACCTGGACGGAGCATTTCGTATATCTGGACATCCTGGTTCATGATGTTAAGCGACGGCTCCAAGCACATTCAATCGAACGTATTTCATTGCGCTCGACCTTATAGAAGTAAACGCCGATATGTCGAAAAAATCCTCCGAGCCCGTAGTTGCTCCCCGCGCACCCGTGATTTCTCTGCCGATAAATGTCGCTCGGTTGAAAAGCCTTGGCGAAATGGTCAAGGGATCTGCCGACGAGGAAGCCCTGAAGGAATTGTGCGAACGTCTCGACGTTCTGGCTGTGAACGCCTTTTCCATCGAAGCAAAGGTTTCTCCTTGGAAAAAGCGTGGCGTACAGATTGATGGTTATGTGAGGGGCGAGGTTGCGCAGTCCTGTGTCGTAACGCTCGCGCCCGTCGTGGAACAGATTGATGAGCCCTTCAGAATCACGCTTGTTCCAAAAGGTTCAGAATTTGCCAAACGCGCAATCGAAAATGCTACGATGAGTGAAATGGTGATCGATCCTGAAGGAGAAGATCCGCCAGAGGAATTTGAAGGCGAAGAAATTGATGTCGGCCAATATGCCGAGGAGTTTTTTGCGCTGAGTCTGGACGACTATCCCCGAGCGCCCGGTGCCGAATTTTCCGGGCATATAGAGGACAAAGCCGCTTTTGATGGATCTGAAAACCCTTTCGCAGCCCTGGCTGTTCTTAAAGAACCTAAGCCAAAAGACGAGTAGAGCAGGGTTGATGGGGGCGATTTCCAAATAAGGCGGTTGTTTCTTGGCAGAATTTGGATATTGTCCCATCAACAATAATAGTCGAGCCAAACCTTGCAGCCCTTGTGGGGCAGCAACAAATCCGGGCGGAAGCAAACTGTCCGGATTGAGAAGAAGGCGGGATAGAGATATCTGGAATGTCTGAAGTCATTAACATTTCGCTGGATGTCATGGGCGGGGACAATGGCCCCGCTGTCATCCTTGAAGGTGCAGACCTTGCATTGGTGCGCCATCCAGACGTGCGCTATCATCTATATGGTGATCAGGAAATCATGGAAAGCCTGCTGGATGAGTATCCGCGCGTGAAGCAAGCCAGCACGTTGCACCATTGCGAGGTGGTCATTCAGATGGATGAACGCCCCAGCCAAGCCTTGCGCCGAGGCCGTGGAAAATCAAGCATGTGGCGGTCTATCGAGGCTGCGCGTGACAAACAGTCACAAGTTTGCATTTCTGCGGGCAACACTGGGGCGCTGATGGCGATGTCCAAATTCTGTCTGCGCACGATGGCGGATATCGAGCGTCCGGCGATTGCGGCTATCTGGCCGACATTGCGCGGCGAAAGCGTCGTGCTTGATGTCGGCGCCACAATAGGCGCTGATGCACAGCAACTGGTGGACTTTGCCCTGTTGGGTGGGGCCATGGCTCGTGCCCTTTTTGGTATAGAGCAACCGACTATCGGTCTGCTCAATATCGGCGAAGAAGATGTCAAAGGCCTTGATGAAGTCAAGGAAGCCGGTCGCATGTTGCGTGACTTCGAATTTCCGCAATTCAAATATAAGGGGTTTGTTGAAGGCAACCACCTCGGGACCGGCGCTGTGGATGTGGTCGTGACCGAAGGGTTCGCTGGCAATATTGCCCTGAAAACTGCCGAAGGCACTGCCAAACAGCTGGCTGAATATTTGCATTCAGCCATGAGCCGTACCCTGATGGCCAAGATCGGCTATCTTTTTGCTCGCTCCGCTTTTCGGCGCTTGCGTGAGAAAATGGATCCGCGCAAGGTCAACGGGGGCGTTTTTCTCGGGCTCAATGGCATTGTCATCAAAAGCCACGGTGGGACGGATGGCGAAGGGTTCGCGTCCGCTATCAGCCTTGGCTATGACATGGTCAAAAATGGTTTGACCGAAAAAATCGAACAGGATCTGTCTGTTTATCACAAAAACCGAGTAGTGCCTGACGAGGAGAACGCATAAGTGAGCGTCACAAGGTCTGTTATTGTAGGATCCGGATCCTATCTGCCCAAGAAAATCGTAACAAATGAAGATCTGACCAAGTTCGTTGATACGTCTGACGAATGGATTCGGCAAAGGACAGGCATTGAGCAGCGTCATATCGCTGAAGATGGCGAATTTACCTCCGAATTGGGGTATAAGGCCGCTGTCGAAGCGATCAAGAGCGCTGGTATTGACGCTCAGGAAATCGACCTGATCATTTGTGCGACTGCCACCCCAGACAACACCTTCCCGGCGACATCGGTCTCTATCCAGAATATGCTGGATATTCATCATGGCGCTGCCTTCGATCTGCAGGCTGTGTGTTCGGGCTTTGTTTTTGCGCTCTCCACTGCCGACATGTATCTGCGCTGTGGCAAGGCCAAAACGGCTCTGGTGATTGGTGCCGAGACTTTCTCCCGCATTCTGGATTTTGAGGATCGCACGACCTGCGTGCTGTTTGGTGACGGTGCTGGCGCTGTCATCCTGAAGGCCGAAGAGGGGGAAGGCGAAATCTCCGATCGCGGCATTCTGACTACCCATCTACGCTCTGACGGACGTCACAAGGAAAAGCTTTATGTCGATGGTGGCCCGTCGACCACCCAGACAGCGGGTCATTTGCGCATGGAAGGCAAGGAAGTCTTCAAGCATGCTGTTGGCATGATCACAGACGTCATCACGGATGCTTTTGAGGCGACCGGACTGTCTGCTGATGATCTGGACTGGTTTGTGCCTCATCAGGCAAACAAACGTATCATTGATGCCAGCGCCAGAAAAATGAATATCGCACCTGAAAAGGTGGTGATGACAGTCAATCTGCATGGCAATACATCAGCGGCCTCGATTCCTCTTGCGCTTGATGCCGCATCTAAAGATGGACGGATCAAGAAAGGCGATATCGTCTTGCTCGAAGCAATGGGCGGAGGCTTTACCTGGGGCTCTGCGCTCCTGCGCTGGTAACTTCTATAGATGCCATCATTTCTTGCGTGGAATTATCAGCCTTTGGGTTGATAATTCCGTCTCTCGCTTTTCGCGGGTGACTGGTTTCTGTCTTTTTACTTTCTGTCCTTGTTTTACTAAGGGACAACGTCTTATTAGCGAATTTTACAATAACTAGACTATGTTAGGGGCGGTTTTTTGTAGATAGCTTTGATATTCAGTTGCTTCAAAGGGGCTTTGACTTATGATTCTGCAAGGTTGGCTCGATTTGCTCGAAATATGAGCAGATTAATGCGCTGTCTTGCAGTTGACGGAAGTCACTTACGGAAATACCCTACTTTAACGATATGAGTCATATTGATCTTTTCAGAGAGAGGTTTGCGACATGGGGGGCAAAACGGTAACGCGCGCTGATTTGTGCGAAGCAGTCTATCAAAAGGTAGGATTGTCGCGCACGGAATCTGCTGAGCTTGTCGAGATGGTGCTGGATGAAATGAGCAATTGTCTTGTCGAAGGACAACAGGTCAAGCTTTCTTCTTTCGGAACCTTCTTCGTAAGAGACAAGAACGAGCGCATTGGGCGTAATCCAAAGACCGGACAGGAAGTCCCGATTTCTCCTAGGCGCGTTATGGTCTTCAAGCCATCCAACGTTCTGAAAAAGAAAATCAACGACTCTCTGGCTCCCGAGGCATCTTGACGGATCGTCTCTTCTGGGAGCAATTCTATAGCGGGTAAAGTCGTCTCGGCACTGTGCTGACGGAAAAGGCTCGATGCTTGAATGCATTCGGGCAGGGTAGGGTTTGCCCATTTCCTCAGGCCGAGGCGAAGTTTTTTGACAGGTGGGTGTCTTGCGAAAGAGTGCTGATGCTTTCAGAACAATTAGCGAGGTTGCGCAAGACCTCGACTTGCCTCAGCATGTCTTGCGCTTTTGGGAAACGCGTTTTTCCCAGATAAAACCCATGAAACGCGGTGGTGGACGTAGATACTACCGCCC
This sequence comes from uncultured Cohaesibacter sp., assembly GCF_963676485.1. Taxonomy (NCBI): domain Bacteria; kingdom Pseudomonadati; phylum Pseudomonadota; class Alphaproteobacteria; order Hyphomicrobiales; family Cohaesibacteraceae; genus Cohaesibacter; species uncultured Cohaesibacter sp. Next base: position 4,650,544 of record NZ_OY781114.1, on the reverse strand, counting down.
TGATGACATTGACCTGCTTCGTGGTATTCGCCATCTGCTTTATGATGAGGGCTATACCATCAAGGGCGTGCAAAAAATCCTCAAAGAGCAGGGGGTGCGCCATGTCATTGATACCGTCAACGAATCTGCTGAAGAAGATACACAGCAGAATGGTACTCCGTCACAAGAGCCCAGCGCACCTGCTTCACCTTCTCAGGAAGCCACCAGAGCATCTGCTTCGGTGGAGCGGAATAGTGCTCGACCGGTTCAGGACGTGTATCAACAGCCCCATACTGAAACCCGCATTCCGACACAAAATCTTGCACCCACGCCGGTTCAAGCCCCTAAGGCCCAGCCTTCTCATCAGAATGCATATGCTGCTCCAACCGACCATCAGATGCCCCCTCAGCAAGTGGGCCAACCCTTTGCTCAGTCTGCCCCTGCGCCATCGCCAGTTCCAGCCCCTGAGGCAGCGCCACGCGCTCACGTGGGCGATGTGAATTTTGATGTTACCGGTCAGGGCCACACGGCAGCGCATCCCACGATGACTGATGCTCCTCAGCCTGTCGCTCCCCAAGCAATCAAACATGCACAAGGCAATGGTGGAGCAAGCGCTCCTCAAGACCCTGCCTATGGCGGCAACGCAGCACCCAACGGAATTCAGGGGCAGGCGGCGTCGCAGCCGTCACACGCCATGAGGCATGATCAAAATCTCTCCGAAGACAATCAGCCATTGCCCCCGGATCTTCGGTCAGGCGACCCGCAATTTCTTCAAGGAGGAAGAAGTGCGAGCTTGTCTATCGAGGAAGCGCGTTTACACGCGTTGCAAGAAGAGCAGAAATCCGGCTTTTTCTCGCGCTTTATTGGGGGGAGAACAGAGGCTTCTGAACAGGATTTGGCTACGATGACGCATCAGTCCTTATCCCGCGATGAAATAAGACGTCTGCAGTCGACCCTTTTCGAACTGCTCGAATGCAAGCGCATTCTCGATCAGGCTTTGGCAGACTGACCGTTCTGGTAACGTTGATCTATTTTCGGGAAAATTAGCTTAAAGCGTCCATCAGCTCTTGCGAAGCGCTGGCAACGGTCTTTGTGGCCAAAGCACTGGCGTTGAAAGCAGCTTCCGTTTCTATCAGTTCGATAAGGCGAGACGGGTCCAGATCCGGCGCAGCAGAGACCGGAGCGATGGACTCCTCTGGCCTGATTTGCCGACTCGTAGAGGTCGCCGGTTGAGCCGCATTATCAGCAACAGGATTGGCTATCCCTGATGCGATATCCTCAAGGCGGTCGGATGCGGCAATCATGCCGGCTGTTGATATGGACAAAGCTGAAATCATAAAGTGATTATATTGGTCAGCTTTTAACGTCTTGCTACTGGATCCCCTAAAATTTTAGCGAATCGAGCCGAGAGGCAGCCGATACAAAAAAGATGGCCCCACCATCCGACAGGGCCATCAAATACGTCATGCACGGTCAGTGGTCACGACGTTCTGGTGTATTTCATTCAATAATCTTCGTGCGCGACACGAAATCGCGCTCCCCATGCTGCGTCGTCATGATCGACACAAGGGGGGGGATCTTTTGGATGTCTACTAGGGGAATTTCTATAAAGGTCGTGTTGCATCTTTATGACATGCACATGCCAAGGCGAAGCCTTATGGGCAAAGGCTCTCGCGAGTGCGAACAACGCAAGTGCTTGCGCGACATACATCAATATATCGAGTTTGATGATTTTGCTTTTGGGGACTACTGCGGGGAAGGAAAATTGGTCGGAGCGATAGGATTCGAACCTACGACCCCTTCACCCCCAGCGAAGTGCGCTACCAGGCTGCGCTACGCTCCGACAAGAGGCTTTATAATGGCTATGTCATCATCTTGCAATGTTTGAGATCGCCAGATGCACATTATCCTCAAGCTTTCTGGAAAAGAATGCACGCCATACATCAAATGGATGTATGGCGTGTTGATAAGGTTCTGAATTGTCGACAGATTATCGCCTTAGCCGGTCGTGGTTATGGCTGTGAAATCCTTCGACTCTCTAATAGGCGCCATCCTGACTGAACAGTTTGAACGGTGTGACAATCAGAATGTAAAGGTCGAGTGCAAGAGACCAGTTCTCGATATAGTAGATATCGTGCTGAACACGCTGTTTCAGCTTGTCATCATCGTCAATTTCGCCACGCCAGCCATGGATCTGGGCCCAGCCGGTGATTCCGGGTTTAACCTTGTGTCTGGCCATGTAGCCATCGGCAACTTCCTCAAACAAGCGCTCGTTGGTTTGCTGCCGCGGAACATGCGGACGCGGCCCCACCAACGACAAAGAGCCCAAAATGACGTTGAACAATTGAGGGAGTTCATCAATGGATGTTTTGCGTATGAAGCGCCCAACCTTGGTGACACGGCTGTCATTCTTGGTTACAGATTTTTGCGCGGTCTGATCGCTTTGGGAATGATAAAGTGAGCGGAACTTGTAGATCACGACTTCTTCATTGTTAAAGCCGAGGCGCTTCTGCCGGAAAATAACCGGGCCCTTGCTATTAAGCTTGATGGCAATCGCTGTTCCGATCAGAAGAGGGGAAAGAGCGACAACGGACAGGCTGGCAACCGTAATATCGACCACTCTTTTCAGCAGGCCACCCCAGTTGGCGATGGGCTTTGCAAAAACCGGAACAGTAGGCAGATTGCCCACATAGGAATAAGTGCGTCTGCGAAACTGCATCTTGTTCATATGGGCGCTGAGATGGATATCGAGCGGCAGAATCCATAATTTGTGTAGCATCTGCAAAACGCGTTTCTCGGCAGATACCGGGATGGTCACGATCAGCATGTCGATCTTGCAAAGGCGAGAGAATTCGACAAGGTCGTCCACTGTGCCCAGCTTTGGGTAGCCCGCGACGACTGGTGGTGAGCGTTCATCATCACGATCATCGAAGATACCGCAGATACGAATATCGTTATTTTCCTGAGCCTCAAGAGATGTGATGATTTGCGCGGCCGGGTCGCCCCCACCAACAATCACGGCACGACGTTCAAGTCGGCCATTCTGCTGCCAAATGCGTACCAGAAAAGATTCTATTGCACGAATGATAGAAACCGTAAGGATTCCAGAGAGGAACCAAATGCCCAGCCAGCTACGATTGGCACTGATTGGCGTTTGGGAAAGGTAAAAGACAAGCAGAAACAGGCCAATTACCATAGTCCACGCGCCGATTGTCCGGCCGATTTGTGGCGCAAGATGGTTCATGTCGAGGATCGAATATCCATCGACAGAAAGGAGAAACAAGCCGAACAGAGCTGCGCCTGCTATGGAAAGTAGAAGAGGGAGGTGCATGCCTGCGATTAAGGCTCCACCCATCATTTTGGCGGATATAAACCCCAAAAGAGCCAACACGACAAAATCAAATAGCTGAAATAACCCCCGCACGATACCCGGTGCATAGGTGGTTTCGGAAAACTCGGCAGCCACTTCTCTCGCCAGATCCGTAATATGAGCATCCTTGTTCTTATCGACAGTTGGCTCATTGGCATCTAATACGGCGCGCGAAGTGAAGGCTGTCCTCGGATCAATCGGATCAAGAGGCTGCATTCTGGATCACCCACATTCAAAAAATTATTGTCCCAACCAGAGATATAGCAAACAAAGTCTGATTAAGTTTTAATTGCTTGATCACAAAACGCAAAGTTGGTTGGCATTGGATATGTTGGTTAATGAAGTCTTATGCGCAGCAATGCGATGTAATCAAGCTTTGAACTCAAGATTTTTTCAGAATAGTCGTTCGCGAATATAAATGGTGTCTCCCGGACGAACCGGAGAGGTAAGGCGAACATGTCCCGTTAGGATCTTGCCGTTCAATTGGCGTGTTATATCAACATAGCGCTGCTGGGCGCGCGGCGTAAATCCGCCTGCGATGGCAATGGCGGTCTGCACCGTCATTCCGCTTACATAAGAATACTGGCCGGCCGAATTCACTTCTCCCATTATGAAAAAGGGCCTGTATTGTGCAATTTCGACAGAAACATCGGGATTGCGCACATAGCCGTTGCTCAGCTTCTGTGCGATGTCCTTGGCCAACTCGCTGGTTTGCTTGCCGCGTGCAGGCACATTGCCGATCAGCGGAATGGAAACGTAGCCAGCCTGATCAACGAGATAATCCTTGTTTAGATCATCCTGATTGAAAACCGTGACACGCACGCGATCTCCAGCATCCAGCTCATAAGGCGCAACGAGGGACTTATGAAATGCATCTCCCGCAGGGCGATAGCTGGAACAGCTGCTGACCGCGAAGGCTAAAACCATAATGATCAAAAAACGAAACATGGATCGACTCGCTAGATTAACTCACTAATACTCAAGCTATATCGTGGTTAATGTTGAGTAAATTTTGCAAGGATCTGTCCTTTATTTATCGGTTCTGTTTCATTTTGCACTGCTGGGGCGAGTAAATGCTCTCTTGTTAATAAAGTGGTTACCATACTTTGCGCTCAATAGCCTAAGCACAAGGGGAGTGGCATGGCAGCAAAGATTGAGAACCGCATGAGCGAAAAAGGCGAAGGCAAACAGACGCATCATTCACTCGCAGCCTTGAATATATTTCCACGAAAGATCGTACGGTTGGCGCTCTTGTCGCTGATCGTTGGCGCGTCTTCATTTGCTTGCAAGAGCTATCAGGCAGATGATTACCAATCCGAAGCGCGCATTCTTCTGTTGGCCCCACAGGAGCAGTATCTCCCGTCAGTCGCAGGGACTGCCTCGTTGGATCAGAGCGTTGAAAGCCAAACAGAATTGGCTGACAAGCTTATTGAAGATCTGAAAAGCCCGAAGGTCCTGTCGAACATTGTTGATCAGTTGCACCTGACACAAGATAAAAGCTTCGCATCTAATGGAGCCTTGCAGACGATTGGAACCATGATCCGCCTTGGCTCTCTTTCGGTTACCACCAGAGAGGCTGTGATTGACCGTGTGCAACAATCTCTCAGCATCGAGCGCTTGGCCCCGAGGCGCGTCATCACGATCTCGATGAAAGCGCCAAAAGCCGATGCGGCTGCCAAGATAGCCAATAGCCTTGCCGAGGCCTATATCGATTTGCTCTCACAAACGCGCCGCAAGGATCTGAATGTTTCAATCGACAAATTGAATGGTCAGATCCAGTCCCTTTCATCTCAATTGAAACGAGGTGGCGATGCAGGCGCTGACCAAGCTCTGCCTGGTGCGGTTCGGAGTATTTCGTTGAAAAAAGGGGCCCTAGAGAGTGCTGAGAAACCCGGCTTGATCGAGGCGCAAGAAAAAGGCCGTGCGCAGATGGTTGAGCGGCTTCGCGTGAGGCAAGCCGAGCTCAGAACCCTGTCGACGCTTGATTTGCTGCCACCAGCCGCGCGCTTGCTTGTAAGGGCCACAGCTGCCTACACGCCCATTTCAAAGGCTTCTTATCTATGGGCCTTTATGAGCTTTGGCATGGTGTTTCTGCTGGGGTTGATCTGGCATGCTGGCCTCTTGCGCATGAAGAGTAAGGCGACAGAGAGAAGCACTCGGCAAACGAATGAACCGACATTGCCACAAGAAGTGCGCCTGAAATTTCCTCGTCCGGTTGAGCTGCCCGCAATGCCGAGTGCTGACATTCAGATGGTTCCGACCCGACAAGCGGCCAATAGTCATGCCGCATTGCCCTTGGAGCAGAAAAGCAATAGCCGTGCGGACGTCTTCTTTGACCTGGTTGCTGAGCAGCTTAGCGATGTTACCCATGCGCGCATTGTGCTGATGGCCCAAGACAAAGCCTGGGGGGCGAGGGGGCATGCTCTGGCCAATCGTTTTGTAAGAGAACGCTCGGTTGCTTATGTCAATTTGATATCCGATAGCCTTGGCAAGTCGGATAGCGACGGGCAGGCACCTTATGGTATCGCCGACCTGTTGGATGGCAATGGCAGCTTTTCAGACTTCATCGACGAAGAATGGAACGGTAAGGTTAAATTTATCAGTGCAGGTAGCCGACAGCTTAACCGCAGTGATTTGCTCTCCGCTGAGTTTCACGCATTGCTGATAGCCCTGGAAGCCGCCTACGATATCGTAATGCTTGATTTGGGAACCTCATGCGAAGATGTGAGCATCCTGCGCGGGTTTGCTTCTGTTCCTGATGCAATCGCCTTCGTCATTGTGCCTGAAATCGCAGATGCCGAGGTTGCTCAATTGCATGAAGCGGTTGGACATCTCGGATTCGCAGACAGCTTGATCGTGACAGATCTGGAGTTTGGCGACACTTCAGACAAGGTTGATGAAGAGCAGGCTTCTTTGCTGCAAGCCGCTGAATAAGGCAAGGCGACCAATGATTAGGCCTGTTTTTCCATCCAGCGAATGATCAGCCCGGCGGGCACGATCCATATAAGGCCGGTAATCAGGAAGAAAAGGATCTGCGCCAGCGGGCTTGCGTTGGCAACGACCGCCGCGCCGATCGTCATGCCCACTGCTGCATAAATGACGACCCATGAAACGAGCATGATCATGCCGAAGAATTTGCGTGTGCGTTGGCTCATAACGGCTCCAGTGGTCTGCGGTTCCCGGTCCTAATAGCTTAGCAATTGGGCTGTGAAAAGCAAAAAAGGCATCTCCTTGATCCGACAAAGGAATTAGATCTGGCCCTATCTTGGCAGATATGCGCGGTTTTCGAACATTTTAGCCCTCAGTCGCCTTGACCCGACGTGCGCAAGCAGGGATGCTTGCGTAAAGAGGTTGGGGCTTTGAAACGGATAGGGGCTTAGAATGGCGAGGAATGAAGCTGCTTTGGAAAGCGCGATCTATTATGTCGAAAAGGGCGAAGACAAAGCCAACAGATCTCGTCCTATGGTGCGCTTTTGGCTTTATTCCATTGCTTTTCTCGTTTTCCTGATGGTGGTCGTGGGCGGCATTACCCGACTGACAGATTCAGGGCTTTCAATCACGGAGTGGAAGCCTATCCATGGCGCGATTCCTCCGCTATCCGTCGAGGAATGGCAGGAAGAATTTGTCAAATACCAGCAAATCCCTGAATATGAGCGGGTCAACAAGGGGATGACGCTGGAAGAATTCAAAACCATATTCTGGTGGGAATGGGGGCATAGGCAGCTAGGGCGGTTCATTGGTGTCGCCTTCTTTGTTCCAATGCTCTATTTCTGGCTTTCTGGTCGTGTGACCTCATCATTAAAGCCGCGATTGTTGGTGCTGCTAGGCCTTGGGGGGCTGCAAGGAGCTGTCGGCTGGTGGATGGTCGCATCCGGATTGGTGGGGCGTGTTGATGTCAGCCAATATCGCCTTGCTACCCACTTGATACTGGCCTCGATCATATTCTTTGCGCTGCTTTGGGTTGCCCGTGGCTATCGAACCGGTCAGAAGATGCGTGAATGCGTTAGCGCGGATCGACATGTCTGGTTGATGGGATTGCTGACCCTTTGCATCTTTGTGCAGATCTTCCTTGGTGCCCTTGTGGCCGGAACCCATGCCGGCCTCATCTTCAACACATGGCCCTTGATGGATGGCGGGATCATCCCCGAGCGGATCTATGATGGCAGCTCCGTCTGGCATTCCATATTCGAGGATCATGCGACCATTCAATTTAACCACCGCATGATGGCTTATCTGGTCGTAGCCATCTGCTTCTTGCTTTGGTTCCGCATCCGGCGTGATCCATTCAAGGGTGATATGGCGTTTCCGGCCAACCTACTGGTTGGCCTGATAGGCTTTCAGGTTGCGATCGGCATCGCCACCTTGCTGTTTGCTGTGCCTTTCTCTCTGGCTCTGTTGCATCAGGCAGGTGCCATGCTCGTCCTGGCCGCAGCGACACTCATGATGCGAGACCTCTACGACAATGCCAGAAAATACTGACAAAGCAGATCGTTGGACTTGAAACAAATTTGGCGAAGTGATTTGGTTCCGCTTTTTCAGGAACTTACCTTGGTTGAAGGCTTGGAAATTGAGCCATCTTCTTCAGTCTGGCCGTGCGTTTGTTCTGCTTCAGGTTCCAGCTTTTCCCATTTGGTCAGATCATTCCTGTTGAAAGACCAGCGATAATAGAGCGACATGAAAATCCCGAAAATGGCGCCTGCAACAAGCGCTGCGCCGATAGCCATGAAGGGGGTTAGCTTCTGGCTTTGCCAGAGAATGAACCACATGATCGCGCCCCATAGCACAGCAAAGGGGATGCCGGTGATCAGGATATTCATGCCGATCGTGTTATAGTGTGGCGGCTTGAGCTTGACGCCTCGGCCACGCAGAAAACGATGCAGCGGTGGGGCATAGTTTCCTTCCACAATGGTCGTGCGTTTGAGTTCGGCAATGGCGAGATTATAGTGTTCATCAAAATTCATGCGTCTGACCTTGCAACGGATGCTCTTCAATCATCAAACCTATGCACACCCTCGTGTGCTGACAAGGGGGCAAACAATGAGCATAAACGGTTGGGTGTGGTCAGAGCATGGCAGATATAAAAAAGGCCGGGAATGTTCCCGGCCTTTTCATGCAATTTCGCTAAAGAATCAGGCCATTGCCTGCTCAAGGTCGGCGATAATGTCTTTGACATCTTCAATGCCGATAGACAGGCGTACAGTATCTGGAGCGGCACCCGCTGCGGTTTTCTGCTCATCCGTCAGCTGGCTGTGGGTCGTGGAAGCTGGGTGGATCGCCAGCGAGCGTGTGTCGCCGATATTGGCAACATGGCTGAGCAGCTTGAGGCTGGTGATGAATTTCACGCCTGCGTCATAGCCGCCCTTGAGACCGAAGGTGAAGACTGATCCGGCGCCCTTTGGCAGATATTTTTCTTGCGCTGCCTTGTGAGGGCTTGATTCAAGGCCAGCATAGGAAACCCAGCTTACCTTTTCATTGCTCTCGAGCCATTTGGCGACGGCCAGAGCGTTTTCGCAGTGGCGATCCATACGCAGAGGCAGAGTTTCAACGCCTGTCAGGATCTGGAAAGCGTTGAATGGCGAAAGGGACGGGCCAAGATCGCGCAAGCCAAGAGTGCGGCAGGTGATTGCAAAGGCCATCGGACCGAATGTCTCAGTGAAATTGACGCCGTTATATTCGGCACGTGGTGTGTTGACCATCGGGAACTTGTCAGACTGGGACCAGTCGAAGTTGCCGCCATCCACGATCACACCGCCCATGGAGTTGCCATGGCCGCCGATGAACTTTGTCATGGAATGCAGAACGATGTTGGCGCCATGTTCAATAGGACGGCACAAATAAGGTGTGGCCATCGTGTTGTCGACAATCAGCGGAATGCCGGCATCCTTGGCAACCTTGGCAAAGCCCTCGATATCGCAGATGACACCGCCCGGGTTTGCCAGGCTCTCGATATAGATGGCCTTGGTCTTCTCGTCAATCAGGCTGCGCGCAGCTTCAGGATCAAGCGCATCAGACCATTTGACATGCCAGTCAAAGCTTTTGAAAGTGTGGTTGAACTGGTTGAAGGTGCCGCCATAGAGTTTGTTGGCTGCTACGATATTGTCGCCCGGTCCCATCAAGGAATGGAAGGTTACGAACTGCGCTGCATGGCCAGACGCAACGGAAACACCGGCAGAGCCGCCTTCCAGCGCAGCAATGCGTTCATCAAGAACAGCTGTCGTCGGGTTGGTCAGCCGCGTGTAGATATTGCCGAATTCCTTGAGCGCGAACAGATTGGCAGCATGTTCGGTATCACGGAACTGATAAGACGTCGTCTGATAGATCGGGGTTGTCCGTGCGCCTGTCGTCGGGTCGGCTTGAGAGCCAGCGTGGATGGCCAGAGTGGAAAAGCCGTGGGCTGTTTCTTCGCTCATAATCGTCCTCTTCATAAATTAGTGCAGAGCGTGCGGGCTTATCTCGCGACGTGCTTTGCCAGTAAAATGTCAATATATCTTCATCAGTGAAGGGTGGGGCGACTCTAGACCAGAGCAACCCGACGCGCCATTTGAAAGTGGAAAATATCGTTTTAAATTTTGCGTGATTGTTGAACGCGGTTTCTAACGATGAGGGGAAAAGCGAAATATGAAAAGGAACCAATTAGGGATTTTATATGCCTGATTTAATTGGCTAATTCAGGGATGTGATTTTAAGCGCTCAGATGACAGGATGATGTGCGAAGGCGCAGGAAAAGCGGCAGAGCTCTCCGCCGCCAGAGTCTTTTGCGGTCTTTGCCAAGTAAGTTAGTCGAACATAACACTTGGATATTCGATCTTGGGGCAGCGGTCCATGACCACTTTGAGCCCTGCTTTTTCTGCTCGCTTGGCAGCCTCGGCATGGGACACATTGAGCTGCATCCAGACCACTTTTGCGCCGATGGCAATGGCTTCATCTGTTACCCCGCCAGCGGCTTCGGAATTGCGGAAAATATCCACCATGTCCACCGGGCCTTCGATATCGGCGAGGCGAGCCACCACCTTTTGCCCCAATATAGCCTTGCCTTCCTTGCCCGGATTGACCGGAATAACCTCATAGCCATGCTCAAGAAGAAAGCCCATCACCCGATGGCTGGCTCGTTCCGGCTTGTCGCTTGCGCCAACAAGAGCAATGCGTTTGACCGAAGAAAGAATATCTTTGAGATAGTCTGCGCTATAGTCGCTATGGTCCATGGATATTTCCTATTTGAGGCTGGGCCAGTCGGGTTTCCGTTTTTCAATGAAGGCATTGACGCCCTCAATAGCGTCATCTGCAAGCAGATTGTTCTTCATGACGTCCGTCGCCAAAGCGTAAGCATCGGCCAGAGGCATTTCGTCCTGCCGATAGATGGCTTGTTTGCCGAATGTCAGCGCCTGGGCCGATTTGCCCGCGATCTCAATTGCATATTTGTCAACGACAATACGCAGATAATCCTTCGGCACAACCCGATTGACGATGCCATAGGCTTTGGCAGTATGTGCGTCAATCATCTCTCCGGTCACAAGAAGTTCCAGCGCCTGTTTGCGCGGAACCGAGCGGGTGAGGGCGACTCCCGGTCCGGTGCAGAATAGCCCGATATTCACACCGGGCGTGCCGAAGTCAGCTTCATTGACTGCAATCGCAAGATCACAACTGGCAACCAGCTGGCAGCCTGCCGCCGTCGCGGTGCCCTGAATTTCCGCAATGACAATTTTAGAAATTGTCTGGATTTTCTGCATCAGCTCAGAGCATGCTGTGAAAATGCGATTGAAAAATGCTTCGCCCTTGTCTGCATCGTTACGATGGGAATTCAGTTCCTTAAGATCGTGCCCGGCCGAGAATACGGTCCCGTTGGCAGCAAGGACGATTACGCGTGTTTCCTGGTCTGCTTCGGCTTGGTCAATCGCCGTGCTCAAGGCGTTGATCATCTCTTCAGAAAGTGCGTTGCGGCTCTTGGGGCGGTTCATGATCAGGCGTCGCACAGGGCCAACCTGTTCGGTCAATAGCGTATGTTCCTGATGGGTGACACCTGTGGTCATTCTGGCCTCCATAGACTCACTGGATTTCGTAAGGATCTAGCGACCATGCCTGTTATTGGAATGGCAAGTCAAGCTAGAGGCCTTGATGAGGCTTTTGAATAAAACCAATGGATGTAGGGAGATACCGGATCTTGCACATTCCCAACGCTTTTGGCCGTAAAAGATGACAAGACAGGTAGAGCTAACGGGCAAGTTCAATAGCGAATTAAATAACGAACTATTTGAGAATTTACAGGATTTCCTGAGTTCGGGATAATGAAGGGGTAACGCAATGGTCAGCGAGGAGGTACGTTATGGAAAGCAAATATGCATGCGAAGCCCTCAAGAATCACGATGTCCTCAAGATCAACTATCATGGCTATGACAGAGATGTTGAAGTGCATGCTGTTGGCAAAACCTTGCGCGGCAATGAACTGATGTATGTCTATCAGACAGCTGGGGGATCCCGGTCTGGCGATCTTGGCTGGAAGCGCATGAAAGTCGCCGACGCAAAATTCGTTGGAACCATCAATGGCGCTGCCAAGACACCGCGGCCAGACTATCATCATGAAGATACCGGCCTGCATGATTATGCTTGCGCCCTATAGCGCAAAAAGGCATTTCTTGGCTTGAAGTCGGTCGCTTGATAAGCTGTGATCCGTAAACCGCCCGCAATTGGCTTTGTTGGGCGGTTTTGCTTGGCCTGCCTATTGAAAGCAGTAATCATACCCTGAAGCTGAAAATTGACCTGAAAATGTGTCGTTTTTTGTGGTAATTAAATACCGCAAAATTAAGGTGCTGTTTTCGCTTGACTATTTCAAACAAATTGGCTTGACAAAAGCATGGGTTCCTATAAAAGGAGCGCCAGACATTGCGGCGGCCTGAGAATGGTCGCCGTTTCACGTTGTCACATGACACCGAAATACGGAAGTGCAATGAAAACTTTTTCTGCAAATCCTTCCAACATCGAAAAGAAATGGATTCTGATCGATGCGGAAGATCTGGTGCTTGGTCGCCTTGCAGCGCTGATCGCAATGCGTCTGCGCGGTAAGCACAAAGCTACCTTCACCCCGCACATGGACTGCGGCGACAATGTTATCGTAATCAACGCCGAGAAGGTCAAGCTGACCGGTCGTAAATACGAAAACAAAAAATACTACTGGCACACCGGTCATCCGGGTGGCATCAAAGAGCGCACGGCTCGTCAGATCATCGAGGGGAAATTCCCTGAGCGTGTTCTTCAGAAAGCCGTTCAGCGCATGCTGCCAGGTGGCCCGCTGTCTCGCGTACAGTTGTCAAACCTGCGCGTCTATGCAGGGGCAAAACATCCCCATGAAGCCCAGTCTCCAGAAGTGCTGGATGTTAAAGCACTGAGCGCCAAGAATGTGAGGGTCCATAAATGAGCGATACAGTACAGTCTCTTGAAGACCTCGGCTCCGCTGTTGGCGTAGAAGCTGAAGAAACTGCTCCGGTTCATGTCCAGAAGCTCGATGCTCATGGCCGTGCCTATGCTACCGGTAAACGTAAAGATGCAGTTGCTCGTGTTTGGGTTAAACCAGGCTCTGGCAAAATCACCGTGAACAAAAAAGACTTCAACGTCTATTTTGGTCGTCCGGTTCTGCAGATGGTTCTGAAACAGCCAATCGTTGCTGCTGACCGCGATGGTCAGTATGACATCGTTTGCACCGTTTCCGGTGGTGGACTGTCCGGTCAGGCTGGCGCTATCCGTCACGGCATCTCCAAAGCTCTGACCTACTACGAACCAGAGCTGCGCGGCGTGCTGAAAAAGGGTGGCTTCCTTACCCGTGACTCCCGTGTTGTTGAACGTAAGAAATACGGTCGTGCAAAAGCTCGCCGTTCCTTCCAGTTCTCCAAACGCTAATACAGCGTTTCGGTTTGCTATTCGAAAAGGCCCGCTTCTGCGGGCCTTTTTTTGTGGTCGCCTCGGGTGCCTGTTCCTTGAGGCAAGAATGAGTTTCCATTCCAAAGCAAATGCACAGCGCCGGATATAGAAAGAGGCACCGCGCTTGCTAGCGCTTCACGGCATTTGATCTCTGCTGAGCAAATGGGGCAGGCCCTCTAAAAGAGGCCGCACCATCCTCTTGTTTTAAAGGGTTGGGAAGCTTGGGCGCTTGATGATCTCGTTGATCAATGTGATCGCTGCGGCAATGCCTCCGATCGTGAAGACCACGCTCAGCATCGATGCAACAGAACTGCCAAGCAGGGCCACATCATAATTGCCATGCTGGCTGGCAAAGGTCATCAATCCAACAAGGCCATGGGCCGCGCCACTGCCTGGAATCATCGGAATGCATCCCGCAATGGCGAGCATGCTGCCGCCTGTGGGCACAAAGACCGGCAACAGATAGAGCAGGCGCACATAGACCGTAACGGCCGCTGCAGCCATCGTGGAGGACATGGCCAGTCCCCATTGCGCCTCCATGCCCAAGGTGCGTACGGCAAGGGCTACGCCGCCGCCGATTGCTGTCCAGCCAACAGTGCGCCAGCTGAAGTTGAACAGAATGCCAAAGCCGGCCGCCGCGATACCGCCAAAAAGAACATGATGCAGGATACCATGATTGAGCAACTGGTCATGGGCACCAAACCGCATGAGGATATAGCGGGAGAGGGCAACGCCGACCGTTAGAAAAATGAGAATCATGAAGACGGTGAGGGCGCGCGCACTGCCCAGCGTAGGGGAGCCTTCCATGATATCGGTTTGGGCATTCATGGACGGAACGCCAGGCACAAGCAGAAGCACAGAAGCGAACATCGCCATTTCAGGCGTGACGCTGCCGACCAGTTGCGAGAGCAGGCCGCCGATTGCCGAGGATACAAAGGCGACGATTGCGACCATGGCAAAGAGATTTTGTTTGTTCATGACCATGAAATGCCGGACAGTCTGGCCAAGGAAGCCCGCAAACCAGATTGGAATGAAGGCCATGGCATCCGTTCCGAGCAATTGTCCGAATGAGGCGCAGGCAAGTCCAGTGGCCAGCGCAACTGTCAACCAGTGATGCTTGGGGGTCTTTTTCCTGAGGCCGGAGACCTCTTCAACGATTGCTTCGGGGGTGAGAGACCCTTGGGATGCGCGAACGGCGAGGGCACGGGCTGCATTGTTGAGCTGCAAGTTAACGCCGTGAGGGCCGACCTGCAAAAGGCGCGAAATGGTGTTGCCCACATCGCCGCCATCGCGAACCGTCAGACTGATGGAGGCATATCCAATGCGTACAGCAATGGTTTCGGCCCTCAATCCCTTGACCACCATCTCTATGCCGTTGCGTACAACTTCGGCTTTTGCTCCTGATTCCATGAGCATGCAGCCAACATTGAGTGCTGCCATTGCGATTTTTTCCAGATGCCGGTGTCTGAGCCGTATATGGTCCTGTGAGGTCGCGCTGTCAATCATGTCTTGGTCTCTGCCTAAAGCCTGTTTTGCTGCTCAAAATGCGACAGATGGGTTGGTCCTCAGCCTTCAGTTCAGTTGGTCCAGCTTTATGCTGTTAAGGGCTCAACAGTCCTTTTCATATCACTCTGAAGCCGCATAAACCCATCCGGTTTATCTATCCTCACACTGTATCACATCATGGTGCTTGGCAAGGATGGCTCCTCACTACCCTATAGTGCAACGAAAATGCACCGGGATAGTTGCTTCACCAGCTTATGCAAATTTGCATGGCTTGGGTGGCGAGCATTGAAGTTTTGGGAAATTGGGTCCGTAGACAGCACCGTGCCATAGCGAAGGCATGTCGAAATAGGGGTGAGTTTACCCGGATTGGGAGCTGCTTAGATCAGAGTTCGGCAATATGGGGGGGGCGAGTGGGTGCAAAGACATTCCAAGGGCGGAAGAAACCGCCCTTGGAACGCTTGATTGATCAGAAAGCGTAGCTGTCTGAACCCTAGATGGTGTCGCCGCGCTTGAACTTGATGCCGTAGAAGATGGCAAAGAGCACGGGGACGACAATCAAGGTCAATACGGTCGCCGTTGCCAAACCAAACATGATCGTTACGGCAAGCGAGTTGAAGAAGATATCGGTAACCAGCGGAATGAGGCCAAGAACGGTGGTAAGAGCCGCCATGGTTACAGGCCGCAGACGCGAAACAGCGGCGCGGGTTATGGCATCATGGATGCTGACTTCATCTTCTTCATTCAATCGCTTGATCTCTTCAATCAGCACAATTCCATTCTTGAGTAACATACCCGAAAGGGACAGAAACCCGATGAGGGCCGTAAAGCTGAAGGGAAGATTGAAGATCAGGAGACCGGCGGTCACCCCGATGATGGCGAGCGGCACGGTAAGCCAAACCACAAGCGTCTGCTTGAATGAATTGAACAGCATCACCGTAATGGCAAACATCACCAATACACCAAGCGGGACATTGGCAAATACAGCACTGGTTGCCTTGGACTGGTTTTCATATTCGCCACCCCAAGTCAGCTCATATCCCTGTGGCATCTCAATGGCTTCAACTTTGCCTCGCAAGCGGCTGAACAAATCAAGACTGGAAGTGTTTGAATCGGGATCTGCATCGGCCCAGACCTGAATGGTACGCTTGCGATTGCGGCGCATGACAAGCGGGTCTTCCCAGTCCAGATCGATTGATTTGACCACCTGATCGATGCTGACATATTTCTTCAGCACGGAGCTGTAAACCTGAATGTCGCCAAGCTGATCAACGCTATTGCGCTCGTTTTGCGGCAGGCGCAAAATAACAGGAAGCGTGTCCGATCCATTGCGGACCTGTGCAATGGGCAGCCCGTGAACATTCATCAGAATAGCCCGGTCAATGTCAGCCTTGGTGATGCCCAGACGGCGCGCTTCTGCTTCGGCGAATTGCGGCCGCAAAACCTTCGTGCGCTCTTGCCAATCCTGCCGGATATTCACGGCATCCGGGTCAGTCCGATAAATGCTGATGACTTTGTCTGCCAACTGTCGCAACACGGCTGGGTCTGAGCCCGATATGCGCGCCTCGATTTTAGAGCCGGCCGCCATGCCCAATTCGAAGCGCCCCGTTTTGATGAAGGCATAAGGGGCATTTTCCCTCAGTGTCTCGTCGACCCAGTGGCGCAGTCCCGGAAGCTGCTCGAAATCCTTCACTTCTATGATGAACTGGCCATAGTTAGCATAGGTTCTTTCTGCCCGGTATGTCAGCATGAAACGTTCGGCGCCGGCACCAATGGTGGTTGTAACCTGCTTGATCTTGTCATTCTTTTGCAAGATCGTCTCTAGCCGATCCATATCCTTGATCGTGGCACGAATGTCTGATCCTTGCGGTAGCCAATAGTCGACTGTGAGCATGGGCAATTTGGATGTCGGGAAGAATGAGTGCCCGACAAAGCCGAAGCCATAGATCGCAGCAGCCATACAACCGACCATCACAAGCATTGTACCCCAACGCCAGCGCAGGGATAGAAGCAAGAAGGATTTGTAGATCTGGTAGACGAAGCCCTGATAGGGATCAATCTCTTCTGTATCGTCGCCTTCTTCCCGTATCTTGGCTTCGGAAAACATGACCGACGCCAGGAACGGCGTGAGCGTCATAGCCAATATCCAGGAGATGGTGAGCGAAATCATCAGCACCCAGAAAAGCGACCCTGCATATTCACCTGTGTTATCGGGAGAAAGGCCAATCGGAGCAAAGGCTACAATCGAAATGGCCGTTGCACCAAACAGAGGCCACACGGTTTGTGTAACGATGCGATGGGCAGCCTTGACCTTGCTCAGACCCTGTTTGAGCCCGACCAATATCCCGTCAGTAATGACAATGGCATTGTCAACGAGCATGCCCAGAGCCAAGATCATGGACCCCAGCGACACCCTGTGCAACGGCATGCCGATCAACTCCATGACCATCAATGTCCCGCAGATCGTCAGCAGCAGGATGCCGCTCATGAGAATGCCAGAGCGCAACCCCATCGTCACAAGCAGGACAACGATGACAATGACAATCGACATGCCCAGATTGACGAGAAAATCATCAATCGATGTCATCACTTGATGAGGCTGATTATAGATCATATGAAGCTCGACCCCCAAGGGGCGGGCACTTTCTAGCTGACTGAGACGTTGGGAGACATTTTCGCCCACATCGGTCACATTCACACCTTCGGCAAAGGAAATGCCGATTGTCATGGCCGGTTTGCCATTGAAGCGATACACATGGGTCGGCGGGTCGGCATAGTCGACCTTTACATCGGCAATGTCGGAAAGATAGACGACATCGTCTCCGGCCTGCCCAAGCAGAATATCCTTCACCTGATCTACGGTGCTGTAATCGCCGGTCGAGCTAATGCGAATATATTCGCTGCCGACTTTTATGCTGCCAGCGTTCGTTACCACATTCTGGCTCTGCAACAAGGCCTGCAGCGAAGAAACGGAAAGGTTATGCGCGGCGAGCTTGGAACGGCTGATCTCCAGAATAATCTGTTTCTGCAGTGTCCCTCCGATGGCCACCTTGCCCACGCCGTCCACCAAGACAAGCTCTCGGCGCAAAAGATCAACATAGTCGCTGAGTTCCTGATGGCTGTAGCCGTCGCCAGTCACGGCCATATAGATGCCGTAGACATCGCCGAAATCATCATTGATCATAGGCGGGTAGGAACCAGTCGGCAAATCGGCGCTCATGTCGTTGATCTTGCGCCGCATCTCATCCCAGATCTGCTTAAGCGCCGCGCCGCGATACTTGTCCTTCATCTGGACAGTTACCTGGCTGAGTCCCGCCGAAGAAATGGATGTGATGTGATCAACATAAGGCAATTGCTGCAGGGCCGTTTCAATCGGCAACGTTATTTCGTCTTCTACCTCGTAAGAAGATGCGCCTGGATAGGCCGTAGCAATGACCGCTTCCTTGATCGTGAACTCGGGGTCTTCAAGACGCCCCATATTCATGTAGGCGTAAACGCCACCAGCGAGCAGCAGGATGGTCATCATCCAGCTAACAACCTTATTTTCAATGGCGTAGTCTGTGAGTTTCATTACTCTCGTCCTGCAAACAATTCGCTCGATAGGAAGGGGCTTCCCCTTGTGCCTTGCATCCAATATGCGTCAGACCGAGCGGATGGGTTTTCAAAGCCGCTCGCATTGAAAAGTGCGGGATCTTACAATCCGCCTTCTTTCTTGAATGTTCTGACTTTCATGCCTTCGGTGACATAAGAAACGCCGAGGGCTATGACGCGGTCTCCGTCTTTCAGGCCTTCGGAAATGCGCAACTGGCCATCCTGAATGCCATAGACTTTGACTTCGGTTTTGTGAGCTTCATTCTGAGCGTCGAGCTTCCAGATCCAGCGCTTGCCATTCTCATCAAAGACCGACTCAAGCGGCACCAGAACACCGCCATCATCGCTATTGGATAGCAAGGTCGCCAGATTGAGGCTTGCCGTTACGCTCATGCCAGGGAACACCGTCAAATCGTCGGGGCGGGGCATGGTCACCGTTACATTGTAGGAGCGTGTCACAGCGTCCGGAATCGTATCGATTTCCTTGTAGGTCGCAGCAAAGCTTTTGCCGGGAAGGTCATCAAACTCGATCTGCATGGTTGGCTTCACTGCCAACTTGCGAGGGTTGAAGCGCAAAAACAGTTTTTCCGGAACATTGAACTCAACATCGATATTCTGCGTACCCAAAAACTGTGCGATCTGCGTTCCTGCCGCCACGGTCTGATAACGCTCGACATAAGTCTTGGCAACGACGCCTTCGAAGGGGGCTTTGAGCTTGGTGTATTTCACATCATCCTTTGCTGCCTTGAGAGCAGATTGGGCTGCTGTGAAGTTTGTCTGAGCTGAATCCAGCGTAGATTTGGCCACATGTTTCTGTTCGAAAAGCGTCTGGGTTCGCTCCAGATTGATCTTGGCCAGATCAAAGGCAGCTTGCCGCGCATCAACCACTGTCCGGTAAGGCTCATCATCGAGACTGGCGATCAGATCGCCTTCCTTCAGGCTTTGCCCCGCACGTACAGGGAAGTCCTCTATCTGACCATCGACCCGAAAGGAGAGGATGGCTTTGCGAGAGGCTTTGGTCACGCCAGGAAATGCCTTTGGCAGGCTAAGGGCAACGCGCTGCGCCGTTGCTATCTTGGCCGGACGCGCAGAAGGATCTTCAGCGCTGGTTTCATTGGCGCCTGCAGAATTGAAGAAAGATTCGTTACATCCGGATAGCAAAAGAGCCATCAGGCCAATCAGCATGAAGTGTTTTGACATGGGCCGAACCGAGAAAGTGTGAATGGCAACTTATTGCGCATTGATAAAGTGCGCTTGATCGCGATAAACATACATACGTGTATGTATAAATGTAAAGTAGAAATATTGAGACATACCAACTATCTCCCCGACGGGGAGGGAGCACGACCAAATTCCAATGTCTGGCGGAAAAAGTGGCAAGAAAAACAAAGGCTGACAAAGAAAAAACCTATCTGGCTCTGATAGAAGCAGCAGCTGATCTGTTCAGGAGCCAGGGGTTTACGGCAACCACGCTCAATGAAATTGCCGAACGTGCAGGCGTTACACGCGGCGCCTTCTATGGTCATTTTTCAAGTAAGTCAGATGTCATTCGGGCGATTTGGGAAGAACAGGCTATGCCATTCTTCGAACCTATCGAGCATGTTTTGAAGAATCTGCCAAAGGACGATCCGGTTGTTGCGTTCCGTCAACAAATCAATAACTTGCTTGAGCTCTTCGAAGACGACAGCATCGTTGGGCGCGCCGTATTTATCGTTATGCACAATATGGAAATTTCTGATAAGGACAAGGCGCTGGTAGAATTCCTGTCCGATAAATACAAGCTCTATGAACGGGTGCTTTGCAGCGCTTTCAAAACACTTGATGAAGCGGGGAAACTGAAAGACAGCGTCAACCCGGATCACGCTGCAATGGGCTTTCTCTATATTCTCATCGGCATGATCAACATGGCTTTATTGCCTTTTGGTGACTTTGATTTTCAGCGTGATGGGTATCCGGTATTTGAAAACTATCTCAATAGTGTCCTGAAGGCCTGAAGGCCTGAAGGCCAAACCACCAGAAATCGTCATAAAATTTTGCCGATATTGTTATGCTGTTTGGGCAATGGCGGAATTTTCAAATTATTGAAGAAACAAACAAAAATTCTCAAGGGCGGAAAAACGGCGCTCTCGCCAGAAAATAAGCGCGCTTTTTGAGGCATATGTGGAAATGTCATTCTCATGACAAAATAGCCATTGATTCAACACCCCATGATCTTTAAACAGGTCCGCGGAGAGGTGGCCGAGTGGCTGAAGGCGCGCCCCTGCTAAGGGCGTAGGCGGGTAACTGTCTCGAGGGTTCGAATCCCTTCCTCTCCGCCATTCCTTCCTTAAGATACTGATCTTTCCGAAAGCGCGCTTAGGTCAAGCCACTGTGCTCCATAGTGGTCTAAACTTTGTGCGGGGTAGACAATTGCTCAGCACTCTAAAAATTTACCTCAACGCACCTCTATGAAACGCGATAGCTACCGTGTGTGTATGATCGTTCCAGAAGATTTGCACGATTTGATTGGCAGGCGTCGTTCTAAAAGCGACGTGGTTCTAGCAAGAAATGTGAGGATCAAGATTCCTATGCCATGATCGCAGGCATTCAATCTCAGCCTAAAGCTGCCAGGTCACCATTGGTGCGTGCTTTAAAAAATTCTACCGATAAAATTTTGAGGTGGCAGGTTGTGGACTATCTGTAATGCCACTGAATGATGCAGCTCAAATGAGTTGCAAGAGTTTCTAAAGTGGAATTTATACAAGAAAATCACGTTTGCTTGTCGCTATTCATGTTCCCATGAAGGAAGCGGAAATCTCGAATAGCCAGGTAGAGAGGCTTCGGCCTTTGGCAGATTTTCGGACGAGGGAGGGCTGTTAATTCCATATCAAATTCATGAGGCGCAGAACAAGGCGGACGCGCTTCACTTCGCGCTCGTCCTGTAGGCACTCCCTTATAGCATATCCGGCTTTAGCTTCCGACATGCCCTTCTGGATGCTCAAGCTGCAGATCGGATATCGAAGGAGGGTGCGAAACAAATTGCAAGATCTTGCCCTGAACCTGTTTGGGCGACAAATTGAGAAACCGGCGACAGTTTCTCGACATGGACCGATAGTCTAAAAATCCTGCCTCTATGCCGACTTCTTCAAGCGGCTGCTCGGGTTGTTCCATGAGAAGATTGAGAAAAGCAATGAACCGGTTGCAAATGGCGAGATCATGGGGGGTCAAGCCTGCCATCTCAGGCAGAATGCGTTCAAAGCTTCTCCATGAGAGAGCATGGCACTGAACAACCTTTTCCAGGTCTTTTCGGCCTTTAGCACGCGCCAATGCTGGATCTGCAAAGGTTTTCAGGATTTTGTTGCGGGCCAATTGCTCTGGATCCGTAAGCGTAAATTCTTCCTGCCTTTGATATTGGCGTAATACCAGCACGAAGAACTCAACCAGATGAGCCATGGCTGTAAATTCGGAATAATCATCGGAACAAAAGGTCTCGATATCCAAAAGATCTGCCAAGCTTTTAAGGCGCGCATATGCCCGATAGTCGGTAAATAACTGGCTGTTGGACGACTGAAGGGCGTGAAAATCCTGAATAAGGCTGTTCAGCTTCGGAAAATTCTCAATTAGCCGATCATGCAAAAAGAAAATGTTGAGCAACCGCAGCGAGTCAACCATGGGATAGGCATGGATATCCTCTGCGCGCAGATAGGTAACATTGCCGGGCAGCAACAGCTGGAAGCGCTCACCCATGAAGGCAATTCCATGCCCTCGCATGATATAGGCCACTTCGTCAAAGTCGTGATTATGCAAGGGAAAATGGGGTTGTGGGTCTCTGCGGGAAATCTGAATCGGCAACCAGAGATTATGAAAATACCGCGATCGGGTGACCTTGATAATCTGTTTGGACAGGGCAATATCCAGTTGGAGCGGCGATAGCATTTACAGATCCTGGGCTTATGAGTAAAGACGATGTGGCATTATAAATTTCAAAGTGAGTTGGGCGAGCATTTTATGCCAAACGCTTCAAAAATCTAGCTTTGCTGGAATTTCGTTGATCATTTGCGCAGATGAGAATTCGCAGGAAAGGAGAAAATCCGCTTTTCTCCTTTCGCCAGATTGCGAGCTTTGCTGTGCGCTTTGAGCGGGCAAATCAGGAGCGTATAGGGTGATCCTGCTTCTGTTGGCCGGTTGTGAAAGATACGATGGCTTCAAAGCCTCTTGTCTTACCTGCAAGTGGGGAATTGAGGGTTAGCGTTGCGCCGCTGCCCTTGACGATCGCTGCGACGATGGCCAACCCCACGCCGCTGCCCTTGGCTCTCGTTGCGCCGCGCTCGAATGGGCGGAGGAGGCGGGAGAGTGTTTCGGATGGAATCGCGTCGCAGTCATTGCGCACGACAAGTTTGCCATCCTGATGCAACTCCACCTCTACTGCACTATGGGGCGGAGCATGCTTGAGAGCATTCTCTATAAGATTGCGCAGCAAAATGGCGAACACATTGGCGTCAATCAGCAGAGGCACTGCTTGGGCAGGCATAGCAACCTGCAATCTGTCGCTTTCGTCCCGGAATTCATCCAGAACCAGATTGATGATGGGCAGAATATCTCGAGGCTGTTCTGAAAGCATCGCGCCTCCCTCTGCGCGGGCCAGCTGCATCAGCTTTTCTGTGAGCCTTGAGAGGGCCTTGAGTGCCGTTTCTATCTGACGTGCACGCTGTTTTATGGGGGCCTCTTCTGATTCCGAAATCAGTCTTTGCGTCTGTGCCAGAGCTGCAGCAACCGGCGTTCGTAATTCGTGCGCGCTGTTGGCCGTAAAACTGCGCTCTGCTTCCAGTGTGCGCCGCATGCGGTCAAGCAGATTGTTGACCGAATCCGCGACCGGCTCGATTTCTGATGGTAGATTTTCCGCATTGATGGAAGACAGGTCACCAGAGCCGCGGGCCTCTATTTCCGTTCGAAAACCGCGTATGGACCGCATTGAAATACGCACCAATAGCCAGCCCCCCAGCATACTGAGAGGAACCAGAACAAAGAGCGGCATGGCGAGAGCCTCAAGGGTATCATGGGCAGCCCGTTGACGCCTAGCCATGGGGTCTGCGACAGAGATAATCACATTGCCATCCAGCGTTGAGCCGGTGAAAATGCGATAGTCATCAAGTGTCATGAAACCCAACTTCTCTATCGGCGGAAAGATGTCTGCGTCGGCATTTTTGGACTGAAGCAGAATTCGGCCCTGAGCGTCTCTTACGATATAGGTTAGATACTGGCTTTCTGGTGCTGTAAAGACAGGTTTTTCGCCATGCTCTCGTTCAGCTCTATTCTCATCATCGTCTTCTTCGTCGTCATGATCCTCAGCATCTTTGCTTTTATGGTGACTCCGTTTTATGTCTCCGCGGGTCAGGCCATTCGCTTCGCGCCACGATTTGCCAATGCGCCCCAGTCGCAAGCCATCAATGGTAAGGTCGTTCATTTCATCGCGCTTGTCTCGCCCTTCAACAATGTCATGAATGACAGGCGGCAGCAGACGCTCGACGGCTTCTGCAAGCGCTTGATCGAAGGCACCATCCAGCTCATGCTTGACAATCACGCCGCTAACGCTCATCGCTGCCGTCCATAAGAGGCCAACCCCAAGGGCCAGACCGAGAGAAAGCCGCAATTGCAGACTGTTTTTTACGAAGGACTTCAATTTCATGGCTGCTCCAGCCGGTAGCCCATGCCGCGCACGGTTTCTATAACGCCAGAGCCGAGCTTTTTGCGCATGCGACTGATGTGAACCTCAATGGTATTGCTTTCGATCTCGGCATCAAACGCATAGAGCGTTTCTTCCAGTTGGCCCTTGGAGAGCAGGTTGCCCGGATGCTGCAGAAAAGCGCCAAACAGCGCCCATTCACGAGCGGTAAGGGTTACCTGTTTGCCATCACGCATGATGGAGCGAGCGGCGATATCAACTTCCAGCGTACCAAGCCTGACGATCGGATTTGGGTTGCCACTGTAGCGTCTGGCTACGGCTTTCAGGCGGGCGGTCAATTCCTGAAGGTCAAAGGGTTTGACCAGATAATCATCGGCACCGGCATTCAATCCGTCAATCCTGTCAGAGATCTGATCCAGTGCAGTTAGAATGATCACTGGCGTGACATCGCCAGAGCCGCGCAATTTTTTCAAAAATGGAATGCCGAGACCGTCGGGGAGCATGAGATCCAGAAGGATCAGTTCATAGGGCGCCGCGTGAATATAGTCACTTGCGGCATCCAGCCTCTGCACCCAGTCCACGCTATGTCCTTCGGCTGCGATCTGATCGCGCACTGCGGATCCCAACACCGTGTCATCCTCGACCAACAAGACCCGCATATCTTTCACGCCTTCTCTTGAATATTCCGCACCATATGGCTTCTAGCGCCTTCAGCAGTGTCGCTATGCAACCTTACAGGAAGCTGAAGCAAAAAGAAATTATCGGTCAGGTCTCCTTCAGTCTGGTCGGCAATAGTGCTGCTATCAAATCAACGAACCGGAGATCAGACCGATGAAAAAACTTATTGCAGGCGCCTTGATAATCAGTGGCCTTACCCTCGCAGCCGGCGCGACATATGCCGATGGTTATGGTGATCATGATGGACATGGCTATTCGAGCCGGGAACGTGAGCATGGATATCGGGACAGGGATCATGATGGGGGCCGCCATTTGAATCTGTTTGGCTGGAAGGTGCCTATCGGTTGGGATGATGATGACGACGACGATCATCAAGCAAGCCGTGGGCAGGCAGCTCCACAAAATCCAACTGGCCCTATCAACCACAACAAGCTCATTAGCAAGGGTTCGTCTCCAAAAGTCACGATGAACTAGATCCGCCATCAAGCTTCTCGCACCTGGAGCCAACCAAGCCGCAACCGCCCATAGACAAAAAATCGGGCGGGCTGCTCACTAGAAAATAAGGAAACCAGTCATGAATAAATATCTCGCTTCCGCAGCGCTCGCCAGTGCATTTATTTTGCCTGCCGCAGCTCAGGCCAAGCCCGTTACCCTCTCGGCCACCATGAGCAACTATGGTGGACCGGAGGCCTATATGGTGATGTATGTCACCGACTCTTCTGGTGCCTATCAGGGGTCTTTGTGGATGTCGGGTGGCCGATCCAAATATTACCGGGACTTACGTGATTGGTCTCGCGCAACAGGCGGCAATCCCGCTGAAGTTGATGGCATCACGGGGGCGAGCGTTGGCAGCGGTCGCACATTGAATGTGACGCTGGATCTGGCCGATGCCCTGTTTGATGCTGGCTATGAACTGCATATAGACACAGCCGTCGAACATATGGGCGATGCACCGTCAGAGGTTGTTGTGCCTCTCAAAAGCAGCAACACCGGCAAGGCAACTGCTGGCCGCCGCTTCATTCAAACCTTCAGCTTCGATATGTAGGCCTGTTTCATATCCAGATTGATCACCATGCCTGCAAAAGAGATACCCTGCCATGAATTCATTTATTCATAAAGTTACCGGCCTTTTCCTTATGCCCCTTGTGCTGGTCATTGCCATCAGCGGGGCGGCCCTTTCCATTTTCCCCATATTGGAAGAGGCCAGCCAAACCACTCGTGCCGCAACAACATTGTCCGTCGCTGAATTGGCGGACACGGTAAAACAGGACCATCCGGGAACCTCCCAGATCGTTCGCCACGCGTCCGGGCAGATTGTCGCCTACTATTATGAAAACGGAAAGTCCGGTTCAGAGTTGGTCGATCCGGCGTCTGGTGCAAGCCTTGGGTCCTATAAGCCATCACAAACCCGCATCTGGCTGACTGATTTGCATCGGTCCCTGTTTCTGGGGGATGGCGGGCGCATGACTGCGGGGCTGGGGGCCGCAGTCATGCTGTTTATCTGTGGTACGGGCCTGATCATGCTTAAGCGTCGCATGGGGGGCTGGAAGCTGCTTTTTGGTCCCATCCGCGGCAGTATGTCTCAGCGGCTGCATCTCGAAGTGGCACGGCTGGCCATTATTGGCCTGAGCCTTAGTGCCGTAACCGGTCTCTATATGACGGCAGCAACATTTGGTTTTGCTCCCGATGGCTCCGGTTCGCAGATGGCCTTTCCCAAGGTCAATGGCGGAACACCTGCGCCGATCGTTTCCCTTGAAGGATTGCGTGATGTGCCGGTAACCCAATTGCGTGAGCTGACTTTCCCCTATGATGGAGACGCCAGCGACGCGTTTACGCTGACGACAGCCAAAGGCTCCGGGTATGTGGATCAGGCAACCGGTGCATTATTGACTTATTCGCCCAACAGCAGCGCCAAGCAGATTTATGAATTCATCTATATGCTGCATACCGGCGACGGGCTTGCTCCTCTGGCTCTGTTGCTTGGGTTTGCCTCGCTTGGTGTGCCTGTCATGGGCGTGACGGGTGCCTTTATCTGGTGGAAGAAAAAGCAGAGCAAGCTCAAGATCGCCAACAATGCCAAACCCAATGATGCAGATACGATTATCCTTGTGGGGAGTGAAAGCAATAGCACCTGGAGCTTTGCACGCAGTCTGCATGATGGTTTGACCAAGGCCGACAGGCGCGTTCACACCGCCAAGATGAATGACATGGCCAAGGACTATCCAAAGGCGCAGCACCTCTACATTTTGACTTCCACCTATGGAGATGGGCAAGCGCCAGCCTCTGCCAACTGTTTCCTCGACAAACTTGATGCCTATGAAGGAGATAAGGCCTTGCCGGTTGCTATTCTTGGCTTTGGTGACAAACAGTTTTCTCAATTCTGTCAGTTTGCCTCTGAGGTCAGCAACCGCTTTGTGCTGAACGGTTGGCGGCAGTTCATGCCGATGGCGACCGTGAACCGTCAGTCAGTGCAAGAATTTGCACGTTGGGGTGAGGCTTTGGCTCATTATCTCGGAACCAATTTGGAGCTGGAGCCGGTTCAAGTTGACGTAAAACGCCATACCTTGAGACTTGTTTCGCGCAGTGATTATGGACGGGAGGTTCAGGCGCCGACCTCTGTGTTTCGTTTTGAGGTCGCAAATGGTGGGAATTCGTGGGTGTCCCGCCTGCTGAGGAAAAAGTTACCAGCTTTTGAGCCCGGAGACCTCCTTAGCATCACTCCGGACGGTGATTGTGTGCCAAGGTACTATTCACTCGCGTCGGGACGTAAGAACGGCTTTGTCGAGATTTGTGTGCGCAATGTTCCCGGTGGGCTTTGCTCAGGCCAGCTCCATGGCCTCAAGCCCGGGGACCAGATCGAAGCTGCATTTCAGGCCAATCCCGGATTTCGCCTCGAGGCTTCCAAAACGCCGGTTATCCTTATCGGAGCCGGGGCAGGGATTGCTCCGCTTGTCGGTTTCATCCGAAACAATCGCCGCAAACGCCCGATGCGGCTCTATTTCGGGGCACGTCATCCTCAATCGGATTTCCTCTATCGCAAGGAATTGGGCGCATGGCACAAGGTCGGTTTTTTGCACTCAGTGAAAGCTGCATTTTCACGGACCCATCAGCGTCTCTATGTGCAGGACCGCTTGCGTCAGGATGCTGCAGAACTCGCAATGCTGGTTCGTGATGGGGCTCAGATCATGGTTTGTGGGGGGCGAGGCATGGCTAAGGGTATTGAGGCGACCCTCACTGACATTCTCAAGTCCAACGGTGTAGACCTCTCAGATCTCAGAAAGGAAGGGCGGTATGTTGAAGATGTCTTTTGATCGACCGGAGGATATTTCGATGCCGGAAGGGCAATATCGCCATGTCTTTAACGGCAAGACCATGGGCACGCGCTACAGCGCCATCATCATGAGCGATGACGCTCAACCGCCCGAAGGGCTTGAGCAGGCCTTGTTTGAAGCGGTGGATCGTGTGGACAGGCAAATGTCTACGTGGAAAGCGGACGCAGATCTCATGCGACTGAACAGAGCCAAGGTGGGATACTGGATCGAAGTGCCCGAAGATCTCTTCAGGGTTCTGAAGGAAGCCATCGCGATCAATCGGGCCTCAAGTGGCCTGTTCGATCCTGCCGTAGGCGATATGGTTGACGCATGGGGCTTTGGTGCCTCATCTCGCGAACCAGATGCTGAGGCAATCCGTGCGCAACTTGGCCAAAGACGAGTGCCAACCTATGAGCGACTGGAGCTTGATCCTGCGCGGAATGCGGTGCGAAAGAAAAAAGAGGTGACGCTCGATCTTTGTGGTATTGCCAAAGGCTATGGTGTTGATGTTATGGCCGATACGCTCAAGGTTTATGGCATCAAGAGCGGCCTGGTCGGCATTGATGGTGAAATG
This sequence comes from uncultured Cohaesibacter sp., assembly GCF_963676485.1. Taxonomy (NCBI): domain Bacteria; kingdom Pseudomonadati; phylum Pseudomonadota; class Alphaproteobacteria; order Hyphomicrobiales; family Cohaesibacteraceae; genus Cohaesibacter; species uncultured Cohaesibacter sp. The sequence goes on along the minus strand of NZ_OY781114.1, from coordinate 4,621,967 downwards.
CGGGCCGTAGGTTCAAAAGGAAGCGATATGCCTTGGTCGGTGGCGCTGGAAAAGCCCGATCACAGCTTACGTGAAGCGCTTGGAATGGTGCTCTTGCGCGATGCTGCCATAGCCACCAGTGGAGATTATCGCCACTGGGTGAAAGTCGGCGACCGAACCTTTAGCCATACAATGGATCCGCGAAGCGGTGGTCCTCTACAGAATGACGTTGCATCAGTCAGCGTTGTTGCAGACAGCTGTATGACAGCGGATGCTTGGGCAACCGCGCTCATGGTGATGGGCGCGGAAGCCGGATTGCATGTGGCCCGTGCGAAAGGGATCAACGCTTTGTTTCTCGTCAGAGACGGGAACAAAGTACGGGAGATTTCTGCAGGGCCTGTTTTCGGATCTATTTCGTAAGATGAATAAGTTGCTCGCTGGTTTCATCCACGAAAACATCGGTTAAGTCGCCCTTGCGGGTGGTAACTAGGCTGACCAATACGAAAATGACAGTCGCGACTGGCAACCCGAGTATGCCAGCATTGAGACCAAACAGATTGTTGCCCGTCATATACATGACGATCACGAACAGACCTCCCAAGAGGATGCTGCTCAGTGCTCCTGCTGCTGTCCCTCTCTTCCAGAAGAAAGCGCCAACGATGGCGGGCACCATAACAACAAGGCCGGATGAGGCTGCAACTGACAAAATGGAGATAAGGCTTAGCTTGAGAGAGGCAAAGGAGAGCGCGATCAACGATATCACCGGTATCACGATGCGTCCGATTTTTAGCTGAGCAGCATCAGAGGCACCATTACTGAAGCCGCCATATACGTCGCGGGCCAACATGGATGAAAGGGTCAACAGGATGGAGTCTATGGTTGAGATGGCGGCTGCGAGGATGCCAATCATCACGATGATTGAGAGAGCCGGGGGCAGGAAGTCTGCGCCAAGCAGTGCCGCACTGGCGAGATCGGCATTCTCCAGATCCGGAAAGGCTTCAAACGCAGCAAAGCCCCAAAGGACTGCTACAATCGTGTAAATGAGGCCGAAACAGAGAAAGAGAAGAAGCATGCGGCGTAGTGCGCCGAGCGATTTGGGCATGAACAGGCGCTGGCTGACTTGCGGATTGGAAATGGAAAAGAAGAACCACGGGATGGTCAGCCCCAGCATGGTCTTGAAACTGAAGAGACCTGATCCGGGGACCTGCAGCATTTCCGGTTTCGTTTCGGCAATGCTCGCAAACATGCCAAAGAATCCGCCCAACTGATCGATCACCACGATGGTAACAAGGACAGAAGCGGAGATCATCAGAAGTGCCTGAAGGCTGTCGGTCCACATGACCGATCGTATACCAGCGATATATGACAGGATGATCGCAAGCAAGGTTGCGATGACAAGCCCGACCGGAAAGGAAATGGCGCCATCACTCATACCCGAAAGCAGATAGCCGATGCCAGCCAGCTGAACGGCGGAGTAGGGCACAAGGAACAAACAACTCGCCAATGCCACCACGATGGCCACCCAGCGTGAGCCATATCGCGCGCCGAGCATTTCTGACGGTGTCACAAAACCGTATTTCTTTCCAACAAGCCAAAAGCGGGGGCCAAATATGGCAACGAGAGAAACGCCCGCAAAATAGACGATTTCAAAGCCGAGCGCCCCAACGCCACCTTTATAGGTAAGACCTGCGAGGCCAACCATCATAAAGGCCGAATAGGTGGTTGCTGAATAGCTCAGGGCCGAAATCACGCCACCAAAACTGCGCCCGCCAACAAAATAATCTGCCATATCAGGTGCGTTGCTCCTGCGGGACAGATAGGCGACGATACAGGCGATAAGGATATAGATGGCGATGCCGATCCAGATAAGTGAAGGGCTCATTGCTCACCTCCCTTAAAGCCTGCAGTTGCTGCAAGGTTGAGGAAAATGATGACCACAGCTGCGCAAATCCAGAACAGGAAGCTGCCATACCACGCTGCAATATGACCGATGGCGAGATAGGGAACTGCGTAAAGTGCGATGACGACAAGACCAATCAAAACAAGCGAGGTTCTTCGGGACACTAATTGAACTCCAGTATTCAAACGTAGCTTTTGTGTTCTTTGCTCATACTTATGCCCTGCCGCGCCTGTTTGAGTGAAACGATATCTCCACCCAAACTGGACGAAAACCATTTTTCAATGATTTGAAATAGAAAGGTGAATTGCGATCAAAATAATCCGCTTTGGAAAGGCGCGCTATTTTCTCTCACTTTGTTGATTGATGTCAATCGCAGAAACAAAACGGCTGTTTTTGCGATTTTAAAAAAGGGCCGATCCACGCTGACGTGTCATAAAGGCAAGGGATGGTGCCAACTGAAAATATATCGTTTCTTTTGAAAAGACGATCTGCAAGGTGAAAATAACCTGAATTCAGTAAGATAGGCCTGCGCCCAAAAAAGAAAAAAGTGACTTGCCGAAACAAGTCACCTCAAGTTGGTCTAAGTGCTTCTCAAGCTGCTGTTGAGGACGGAAAAGTCGAAAAGACCGTTTGTTGCGCTATGGGCCGATCAGGCAGCAACCTGTTGTGGCACATCGATCTCCAGTCGGTCACCGGATTCGGGATCGAAGAAGTGGATTTTTTCCGGTTCGGCTCCTAGATAGAGCGTGTCTCCGGGCGTGAGTTGAAGACTGGGGTCGAGGCGTGCCGTTAATTCCTGTTTTCCCACCAGGCAAATGGCATGCGTGTCCGAGCCGAGAGGCTCAAGAACATCGACGCGTGCCGAAATCAGTGCATCTTCTTTGTCGCAGGGTATGAGATGTTCTGGACGGATGCCCACTTCAATCATTTGGCCATCAGCCTTTTCACAACTGGATACACTCAAGGTAAAATCGTCGTTGGTGAAATTGACTTTATCTCCATCGCGAGAAACTGTTGCCGACAGGATATTCATTTTGGGAGACCCGATAAATTCCCCGACGAAACGGCTGATCGGACGCTCATAAACACTGACCGGATTCCCCTGCTGCATGATCATGCCATCCTTGAGGATAACGATGTGGTCGGCCAGCGTCATGGCTTCAACCTGATCGTGCGTCACGTAGATGGTTGTGGTCTCCAGCAGATTATGCAGGCGCTTGATCTGGGTGCGCATATCCACGCGCAATTTCGCATCGAGGTTGGAGAGGGGCTCGTCAAACAGATACACTTTGGGGCGGCGGACAATGGCGCGCCCCATGGCGACGCGTTGGCGCTGACCGCCAGACAGCTGCCCCGGTTTGCGCTCCAAAAGCGCCGAGATTTGCAGAATGTCAGCAGCTTCTTTGACTTTCTCGTTGATTTCGTTGGCATCTATGCCTCGCATTTTGAGGCCGAACCCGATATTTTCCGCCACTGACATATGCGGATAAAGCGCGTAATCCTGAAAAACCATGGCAATGTCACGGTCGCGCGGTTCCAAATCGTTGACCACTTCATCGTCTATTTTAAGTGTCCCACCCGAGATTTCCTCCAACCCGGCAACCATCCGCAACAAAGTCGATTTGCCGCAGCCGGAAGGCCCGACAAAGGTCACAAAAGCACCATCCGCAATATCGAGATCAATACCCTTGATCGCGCGAAACGTCCCATAGTTCTTTATGAGACGCTCAAGCTTAATACTCGCCATCAGTTCCTCCCAGATGACCTGCCGGGGTTCGCAAACTCCGGCTATTCCACGTGTAAGTTGGCTCCATAGTCGGCATGTGTGCCGATGAGGGGGGCAATCGATAGGGTCCTTAAAAAGCTGGCTTGTCATATCGATTTATTATCGCTATATTATCGATAATGAAAGTGAGATGCAAGCTCTGGGTACAAAATGGCGAACGGAAATCTTAATAAGCAGGCAGGTGGAGCGGAGACCGCTCCAAAGCGCAGTGTGAAACGAAGTCGCACCGTCTATGAAGATTTGCAACGGGAGATCATGCTGGGGGCATTGCCTCCAATGGCGACGATCGTGGAAATGGAAATTGCCGAGCGTTTCGCCTGCAGCCAGAGTACCGTGCGTGAAGCGCTTATTGCTCTAAGCAATGACGGGCTGGTAGAGCGCCGGTCTCATCGCGGTACATTTGTGGCTGACGCACGCGCCGATGATGCGCATGAGCTCATCCGGATCCGCCGCGATATAGAATCCCGCAGCATGGTGCGTGTTCTGCGGCGCTTTGGTGCGCTTCTTAAAAAAGAGCTTGTCGACAATATCGAAGCGATGAAAAGCGCGGCACTGCAAGACGATGTCTATCAGGTGACCCTTCATGACCGGGCCTTTCACCTCAATCTGTTTGATGCCGCAGATTTGCCGAGTATCCGCCCTGTTTTGCAACGCTGCCTCATTCATAACCACCGTTTCAAGATTTTAAATTCCGGCAGTCAGCGCGATCTTTATGAAACGGCTGTCCGGCATGAGGCGATCCTTGATGCTTTGACAGCCGGAGACGCCAAAGGCGCAACAGCAGCAATGGCCCATCACGTTACGACGATTGAGGAATTTGGGCCAGATATCACGGAAGAAAAGGAGTGATTGACCAACAAGCCGCCTGAAGGGAAGGAGGGTGGCTTTATCATTCAGGAACAAGTCAGGAGAGGGGCTGTTCTTGAAGGAAGATCGAAAGATCGGGGAAGGAGTTGGCCGAAGCCCGAGCGGCCTCGGGAGGAGCGGGAGGCTTCTCTCGTCATACTGCGGGTGTTGAGGAAACCACTTTGCCGTGAATGCACGGTATAAAGCGGAGGAGAAGATGAAGAAATCACTGTCAGTCGCAGCGCTCGCTGCGGCAATGTTCGTTTGCGGCTCGGCTGCAAACGCAGAAGATACTGTGAAATTCTGGTATCATTTTGATAATGCTGACAACCCCATGGAGGACCTCGTTTCGAGATTCGAGGCAAAGAATCCCGGCATCAAAATTGATGCAGAGAATATTCCCTGGAATAGTTATTACGACAACCTGTATACTTCTATCATAGCCGGTAGCGCACCAGACGCCGCCATGGTGAAAATGCACGCCCAGCCTCGTCTGGTTGAAATGGGTGCGTTGGAGCCGCTTGATGACCGTATCGCCGCATGGGATGGAGCGAGCGATATTCAGCAAAATCTCTTCGATTTGACCAAAGGCCCAGACGGCAAACAATATTATCTGCCGGTTCAATATGTTGTGCTGTATCTTTACTATCGCGCAGACATGTTCGAGGAATTGGGGCTTGAACCACCAAAAACCTGCGATGACTTCCGCAACGCAGCGATCAAGCTGACCCGCGACACCAATGGTGACGGCCGCACCGATGTTTATGGCTTCGGATTCCGTGGTGGCAAGGGCGGTCATGACCACTGGGGTAGCATGGTTCTCTCCCGCAAAGGCGTGAGCTTTGACAAGGGAGGCTTGACCAACGACGCAGCGATTGCCGGTACGCAGTTCGTTGTGGACCTGTTCCAGAAAGACAAGGTTTTCCCACCCTCTGCCCCCAATGATGGTTTCAAGGAAGTGACCGGCGCATTCAAGGCTGGCACAACCGCAATGACCATTCACCATATCGGCTCGGCAAATGACATGGTCGCCGCTTTGGGTGACAAGGTGTCTGCAACCACAGTGCCTGAATGTGGTGGCGGTCGCTGGACCTCTTTCGGGGATGAATCCACGGCTGTTTTCTCTTCCGCTTCAAACAAGGATGCTGCCTGGAAATGGATTTCTTTTCTTTCCACCGAAGGCAACAATAAGCAGTTTAACGAGTCCACCGGCCAGCTGCCTGTGACCAAGTCGGACTCTGCAAACTGGACCTTGCATCCGAAGCGTTTTGTTGATGCGACCATCGCATCCTTGCCATTTGCTCACATGCTCCCGAACCGGCCTGAAACGTCCGATTTCGTGAACACCGAATGGCCGGTCAATATGCAGCGTGCGCTGACAGGCGAAATCACTGCAAAAGAAATGAACGAGAAAATCGAAGCGCTGTTCAATCGCTGATTATTGAACAGATGCAATGGGTTCGGTCGAATTCATTTCGACCGAACTATCCCCCAATGACTCCGGTTCTGCGCTGTCGGACATCTGCTCATGGATGGAGATGTCAGGATGGCGGCACATAGGACACCGGCCCGCTACCCGGTGAAAAGACTATGACTATGACTGCATCTGAGTGGCCATCGAGCCGCGCGGCACTCGCCAGACGCGTACTGCCTTACGCGCTTTTGTCGCCCGCCGTGATCGTGACGTTGGCAATTGTTTTCTTCCCAATGCTGCAAGCGGCCTGGATGAGCCTGCATGACTATATATTGTGGAAACCAAACGCCATCAGTTTCGTTGGTCTGAAGAATTTCTTCACTGCGTTCAATGATGAGGTTTTCTGGATCTCGCTCAAGCACACTGTGATCTGGATTGGCTTGACCATCCCGAGCCAACTTCTTCTCGGGCTCGCAACCGCGCTTCTGCTCAATCAGGAATTCCCATGGCGCCCGCTGGCGCGTGCGCTCATCATTATCCCCTGGGCGTTGCCATCCGTCGTCATCGGCCTGATGTGGGTCTGGATCTATGATTCCAACTACGGCATCCTCAATGACTTTCTGCTCCGCATGCACATCATTCAGGATTCAGTGCCTTGGCTCGCCGATCCCGCCACGGCCCTCTATGCCATCATCCTGACGCTGACCTGGCAGGGTTTCCCGTTCTTCGCCGTGATGATCCTGGCCGGTTTGCAGTCCATTCCAAGAAGCTACTATGAAGCTGCCTCGATTGATGGAGCCAGCACATGGCGCCAGTTCTGGCACATCACGCTTCCCGGCATTTCTGGTGTCCTTGTTACGGCGGTGTTGCTCAGAACCATCTGGGTCGCAAACTCCATCGATGTCATCTACGTCATGACCGGTGGTGGCCCGGGCTATTCCACCTATACCCTGCCGCTTTACGCCTTTGTCAAAGCGCGCACCAACCTCGATTTCGGGTATGGCTCTTCGCTCGCGGTGCTCTTCACGATCATGCTTCTGGGCGTTGTTGTGGTGTATCTGCGCAAGGTTGGAAAGGACACGAAATAATGGTTAGCCGCAAAAGCAAACTCCGTCGCTTTCTGACAGTCGAACTGCCCATGGTTGTTATCCTGCTCTTCACTTTGGGCCCATATCTCTGGATGATGTTGACGTCCCTGACCCAAGAGGACAAGCTTTTCACTCAAGGGCCAAGCCTCATCGGGGCGACATTTGAGAATTATATCCGCCTGTTTGAAACAGTCGGTTTTCTGGACAATATGATCACGTCCTTCATCGTTGCCGCGGGTACGGTGGTGGTCGGACTTACCCTTAGTGTAACAGCGGCTTACTCCTTTTCGCGCTTCCGGTTCTTTGGCAAGAAATATCTTCTGACGCAGTTCCTGATCATCAATATGTTTCCGATCGTGCTGTTGATCCTGCCGCTTTTTGTTCTGATGCGCGTACTTGGACTGCTGGACACCCATCTGGCGTTGATTATTGCGAACTCGACCGTTGCCATTCCGTTCTCGGTCTGGATGATGACCAGCTACATCAATGGCATTCCCAAGTCCCTTGATGAAGCCGCCATGACCGATGGGTGTTCTCGGCTGGGGGCCTTGCGCCGGGTGGTTCTGCCGCTCTGCATGCCGGGTATCGTGGCTACGGGCATCTATATCTTCATCACCGCATGGAACGAGTATCTTTACGCGCTGTCTCTTGGCGGCTCGAATGTGCGTCCGATCACGGTCGCCATCCAGACGCTCATTGGTGAATATGAAGTGCAATGGGGTCTATTGACCTCCGGCGGCATCGTTGGAGCTCTGCCTGCAACCGTCCTGTTCCTGATCGTTCAGAAACGCCTGATCAGCGGCATGACCCAAGGTGCGGTGAAGGGGTAGGGGCCTTGTGCCCCATGGAGACAAGACAATGGACAATCCAATCGGAATCATCTCGATGCAATTTGCCCGCCCCTTCAGGCGTGACCATCTGGGGCTGTTTGCCCGGATGAAAGAGCTCGGCTTCGATCTGGTGGAACTGCTGGTCCCTGAGCCTGAGGAAGGTCTGGACGCTAGCGACATAAGAAAGGCGCTTGATGATGCTGGCCTTTCGATTGCTCTGGCAGCAAGAGTGTCTCTGGCACGCTCGATTTCGGATGAAGACCCCACAATTTGCGAAGCGGGCTCAGACTATCTGAAATATTGCATCGATTTGGCGCATGCAGTCGGCGCCATTTCGGTTGGCGGTCCATTATATGGCGCTCCCATGGTATTTGCAGGACGGGCACCCGCGCCCGTCGCTGAAGAGGAAATGAAAGCTAGAGAGCAGCGGGTGATTGAGGCCTTGTCCAAATTATCCCTCCTGGCCAACGGCGCTGATTGCCTGCTCGCTCTCGAACCGCTCAATCGTTATGAAACGGACGTGATTTCGACCGTCTCTCAGGCCATGCGTGTAATCAATGCCGTTGATCATCCTTCGCTCGGGCTGTTGTTTGATACCTTTCACGCCAACATCGAAGAGCGGTCCATTCCGGATGCGATACGGATGGCTGGTGATAAATTGGTTTATTTTCAAGGAAATGAAAATCACCGAGGCTTTCCCGGCACTGGGAACATGAACTGGCCAGAGATCATGAAGGCCCTCTATGACATCAACTATCAAGGGCCCATAACGCTTGAGCCCTTCCGGCGCAATGATGACCGCATAGGTCTGCCGATCGCCCAATGGCGTCCGCCTCACGAAGACGAAAGCCAGAAATTGATTGCCTCAATTGATTTGGTGCGCGCATGCGCTCGCATGGCGGAGTTTCAAAGATGACGCTTAATATCGGATGGATCGGCTGTGGTCGCCACGCGTCTCAAATGCTGATGCCGCAATTGGCAAAAAACGACGTGCATATCGCTGCGGTTTGCGATGTGAACGAAAAGGCAGCGGCCAAAGCCGCATGGCACTTTGGGGCAGATGCGGCCTATGGCGATTTCCGTGAATTGATCAATCACAAGGGGCTGGATGGTATCGGTATGGCCGTAGGACCTGAGGTGCATCAAGCCGCTGCGCTTGCGGCGCTCGCCAAAGGGTTACCCGTTTTTATTGAAAAGCCTCCGGCAAAGGATCTTGCAAGCACGCAAGCGATCGCTGATGCCGCCGACAAAGCCCAAAAGCCGGTTATTATCGGCTTCCAGAAACGCTATGCAACCGGCAACCGGATTGCGCGGAACATTCTCAAATCCGAAGCATTCGGACCGATCATGGGGCTTACGGGTTACTATATGAATGAGCCCGCTTATTTCGCCGGGAAGGCCGACTATTCAAGCTTCTATCTGCATCACTGCGTGCATTATATGGATTTGCTGCCGTGGTTGGCAGGCTCCCCCTTTGCAGATCTTTCCGTGCGCGTGAATGTTTCGGAGCCGGGACATATTCTCGTTCATCTTGGCTTCGAATGCGAAAATGGGTCGATCGGCTCTGTTGCCATGGGCACGATGCAATCGCGCGGGACGCCGACCGAAAGCATGACCATCATGGGCGATCACAAGCGGCTTGAAATCCAGAACATTATTCATGTGAAATATTTTCGCCATCCACCATTCAAGGCGGATGATCGTGAGGCCACCCTCGAGCCGGGCGTTGACACGCTCTGTTGGGAGCCAAACTTCACCGCTGCCGCCAACGAAGATCACAAAGGCTATTCCGCTTTGATTGCCGATGCTGCCGCCGCCTTCAAGGGCGAGGCATCAGCCGCACCGCAAATCCACGATGGTGTCGTGGCGATGGCGTCTCTCGAACATATGACGGCTTTGATCGGGCAGGAGTTCAAGAAACAGAAGAAATAGCGCCAAAAAGGATCAAGGGAATTGCCGCGCCCTTCCACAAGCATTGCGACAATTCCCCCACAAACAAGGAAAGGAAACACACCATGGTAAACCGATATCTTCCTACCCCTGTGTTGCATCGTGTCGTTGAGAAAGATGGATTTGTCTTTGTCGGCGGTACCGCTTGCGATGATACCAGCAAGGATATCAAAGGGCAAACCCTCGAAACCCTCGAAAAGATGGAAGCCTATCTGCATGAAGCAGGGTCGGACAAGAACAAGGTTCTGTTCGCAAACATCTATCTCGCTAGCCTCGATCTGAAAGCGGAGATGAGTGAAGTCTGGGGTGAATGGTTTGAAGCAGAGCATCTTCCCGCACGCGCAACACTTTGTTCCCCGGATCTTGGTGGCGACACCCTGATCGAAATTTTCGTAACGGCCTACAAGTAAGTCTTTCTCGAGGTTTTAAAATGGCAGACAAAGCCCCAAACATTCTCGCAAACGCAATCAGGTTCCTCTCGGCTGATGCAGTTCAGAACGCCAAATCAGGTCACCCCGGCATGCCTATGGGCATGGCCGAAATGGGGGTGGCCCTTTGGAAAGGTCATCTCAAACACAATCCGAAAAATCCCAAATGGGACAACCGCGACCGCTTCGTGCTTAGCAACGGTCATGGTTCCATGCTGCTCTATAGCCTGCTGCATTTCACCGGCTATGACGTCTCCATGGACGATATAAAGGATTTCCGTCAGCTGCATAGCAAAACTCCGGGCCATCCGGAATGTGGTGTGACCCCGGGCGTTGAAACCACCACAGGTCCGCTCGGGCAGGGCGTGGCCAACGCTGTTGGCATGGCCATTGCCGAAAAGGTTCTGGCCGCAGAATATAACCGCCCAGGCCACACCATCGTCGACCATAACACCTATGTGTTCCTCGGCGATGGCTGCATGATGGAAGGCATTTCCCATGAGGCCTGCTCTCTTGCGGGCACCCTTGGCCTGGGCAAGCTGATCGCGCTTTATGACGACAACGGCATTTCCATCGATGGCGAGGTGAAAGGCTGGTTTACCGATGATACACCCAAGCGTTTCGAAGCCTATGGCTGGCATGTTATACGTGACATTGATGGCCATGATATCGAAGCGGTTGAAGCAGCTGTTGCCAAAGCAAAAAAACAAGGCAATCAACCGACCCTGATTTGCTGCAAAACCACTATCGGCAAGGGGGCACCGACCGTAGGCGGAACCGCAGCGTGCCACGGCAACCTGCTGGGCGACGAAGAAATCGCCAATGCACGCAAACTGATGGGCTGGACCTACCCTGCATTCGAAATTCCTCAGGAAGTCTACGAGGAAATGAGCGCCGTGGATGCAGGCGCCGCTGCTGAGGCTGACTGGAACGATGCTTTTGCAGCCTATGAAAAAGCGTTCCCCGCAGAAGCCGCAAGCTACAAGCGTCGCATGGCCGGAGAAATGCCTGTCGATTTTTCAGACAAGCTAAAGGCCTATATTGCAGATACAGCCAAAGCGCAGGAAGAAATGCCGGTTCGCATGGCCAGTCATAAGGCAATCACCATGATCGCCAAGGAACTGCCGGAACTGATCGGCGCTTCTGCCGACCTTGCCTGCTCATGCCTGTCCATCTGGGACGATTGCGAAGCCATTTCTGCTGAAGGCGGTGGCAATTTCCTCTTTGCCGGGATTCGCGAATTCGGCATGGGGGCAATCATGAATGGCCTCGCCTTACATGGCGGATTGATACCGTTTGGCGGTGGTTATGTCACCTTCTCGGACTATCAGAGAAACGCCATTCGCATGGGGGCTCTCATGAAACAGCGCGTTATCTACGCACTGTCTCATGATTCTATCGCAGTTGGCGAAGATGGCCCGACCCATCAGCCAATCGAACATCTGGGCTCCTTGCGTATGATCCCGAACCTTGATGTCTGGCGTCCATGTGATGCAACTGAAGCTGCGGTTGCCTGGGAATGTGCACTGGCGCATGAAGAAACACCGACCTTGATGTCTCTTAGCCGGCAGATTTGCCCCGCCTTTGCGCGTAATGATGCTCAGATCGATGCGATCAAACGGGGCGGCTATGTCATCAGCGAAGAAAAAGGCGATCTGCAAGCCGTGATCATCGCAACAGGTGGCGAGATGGATATCGCGCTCAAGGGGCAGGCCTTGTTGGCCAAGGAAGGCATCAACGCACGTGTTGTTTCCATGCCCTCAACCTATCTGTTCGACCGTCAGGATGCCGCATACAAAGCGGACGTTCTTCCTGCCGGAATTCCGCGCGTATCCGTTGAGGCGGCTCACACCGACTACTGGCGCAAATATGTCGGGCTGGAAGGCGCTTGTGTTGGGCTTGATACGTTCGGCGAGTCAGCGCCTCCGGCGGTCCTGTATGAATTCTTCAACATCACGGACAAAGCGGTTGCTGAAGCCGTCAAATCGGTGATCTGAAGACAGATCGTTCCTCTTGGAACTCAAAACGTCTGGAGACCAGCGCATTCTGCTGGCCTCCAGAGGAACAGCCAGCCTCAAGCCAGCTTGTGAGGCAATCTGCACATCAATTTTCATCCCGCCAAAGCGTATGGCCGTGCTGGAAAATCCGGTCTATGGCGGTCAGAGCCTTCGTTTCACATCAGAAGAAACGAAAGATCATCTGAAGGGGGCGGTATCGGGGCGAGGAGGAACTATTTTGGCAAATGCAGCAATTGAGCAGGACGTGATTGGCTCAATCGATGGCGAGGAGGTCGTCGCCTATCGCATCACTGGCGGTGAAACCACCATCGAAGTCATGACGTATGGCGCTATTCTGAGGCGCGTCTTGCGGCCTGATCGCAATGGCAAGGTGGAAGATATCGTGCTCGGCTATGATGATCCGGCAAGCTATATCGACAATCCGGGCAATGCCGGTGCAATTTGCGGTCGTTTCTCAAACCGGATCAATCAGGGTAAGTTCACGCTGGAAGGCGAAGAGATCCAACTCCCCACCAACAGTGGTCCGCACCATTTGCATGGGGGCTTGCCCGGCTATGGCAAGCGCATCTGGCAAGCTGAACCAAACCATGACAATAATTCCGTCACCTTCCGCATGCATAGCCCTGATGGGGATCAGAACTACCCTGGCACTGTCGAGGTAACGGCGACCTATCGGGTGGATTACATGGGCGCTCTTGATCTGACCATGGAAGCCACGACCGACAAGACCACCATCATCAATATTATCTATCATGGCTATTGGAATTTGGCAGGTCATTCCAGCGGCAGCGTTGAAGACCAACGGCTTTGCATCCTTGCTGATCGCTACACTCTCGTAACGCCAGAGAAAATACCGACAGGCGAGATTGTACCGGTCAAAGGAACGCCTTTCGATTTCAATACGCTCCATGCCATTGGCGACAATATCGCTGACGCATGGCCTGATGGTGGCTATGATCACAATCTGTGCCACGCCCTTTATGATGGGAAAATGCGCCTGACAGCGAGGGCCGTTGATCCAGCCAGCGGTCGAGGCTTCGAGCTCTATTCAAACCAACCCGGTGTTCAGTTCTATACGGCCAATCATTTCAAGGATCAGCCAACGAAGGGGAAAGATGGGGCGCTTTATCAAACCTATCCGGGGTTTGCGCTTGAAACCCAGCACTATCCGGATTCACCAAACCATCCGGAGTTTCCCTCTGTGGTTCTCAAACCCGGAGAAACCTATAGCAACCGCATGAAATTTGTCTTTTCCAAGAATGTGTCCGTTTAGCGGGGCTTGTCGTGTCCCATTAATGGGCTCTATGAGACCGAAATGATCCATGCGTCTTGCTATCTCGAAACAGAGTTTGGCAGAATTTCTATCAATCGATCTTCCTATGGTGGGGGGCTTCCAACCTCACCAAACCAACTGGCAAGCTGTAGTGTCGTTCCCTTCCTTGAGCGCCAAATTTATATCTATTGGCAAGGGAATCGTTCCTCCGCAGCTTGCCTTTTTGGGGCAATAACTCTGAAGAGCATGGAATGCGAAAGTGGTGTTGTCGTTGGTATGACAGAATTCAAATATAAATAAAAATATTTGGTTATTTTGACGGCGCTTATGTAATTACTCTATAATTAGGTTACTGTGAAATCACTGCGGGCAACGACTGTGTAATGCTGGAGAGTAATATAAATATTAATTGCTTTGAGAGACATCAAAACGATGTTGTATGCATATACTGAACTATTTTATGACTGTTCTGTCAAGTTGAGGAAATTGGGGATTACTCTCTCATGGAAGTTTTCTTAAGTCGTGAATATAATTTGGGCACTCTTTGCTCTTGGTTCTTTCTTTGGAACGTTTGAACAATTGGCAGAAATATAATCGGATTTACGCTGAATGCGAATGAGGCTTTTGGGGTGATTGACTGAATATCAGGCAAGATTTGAGAAATTGCAGAAATTTTAGTCGATAGTCAAAAACTTGTGACAATCGACCTGCCAAACAGAGCGCCGGAAAACCGAATACGATAAGCTAGCCTCTCTGCCAATTGTTGAAGCCCTAATCCCTCCTATGGCGACAGATCTGATTGGCGCCTTTGTTTCTCGCCATATTTCCTCATACCTATATCCGGATTATCGATTTAAAAATTATGAAAGGATTGTCATGCTTGAATGCCTGAGCCCAGAAAGCCTGAGATTGCGCGCTAGCGGTAAATGGGTTGATTTTGATGAAGATATTGTACCTTCCAATCCTGCCGAAATGGATTTTGCAGTAGCCCCTGTCATTCTCGAAGCTGTGCAAGAGGCTGTCGATCATCAGCGGTTTGGCTATTCTTCCCATGGGCCGAATGGCCCTGAGGCGCAATTGAAGAAAGCCTTTCAAGCGCGCATGAAGAGCAAATTTGATTGGAGCGTAGATACGGAAACGGTCTTGCCGGTCACCAATCTTGTGCAGGCAATTGCGGCAACGATTTTCGCCTTCAGTGAAAAAGGGGAAGGTGTCTCTGTCCAGATACCTGCCTATCCGATGTTTCTTGCTGCGATCAAGCAGACGGGAAGAAATGCCGTTTGCAACGTGATGCCAGTGGAGGATGGTCGCTATGAGCTGGATGTGGAGGCGCTGACAAAGCAGATAACAAAGGACGTCAAAATCCTCCTGCTTTGCCATCCACAGAACCCCACAGGTAGGGTCTTCTCCAAAGAAGAGTTGGCGCCCCTCGCCAAGCTTGCCGAAGAAAAAGGCCTTATTGTCATTTCTGATGAAATACATTGTGACATTCACTTTGATGGCCGCAAACATACGCCTTTCTTGAAGATGTTCCCCGAGCTTGCCGATCAGACGGTAACTCTGCAATCAGCCTCCAAGACGTTCAATATTCCCGGTTTGGGCTGTGCTGTGATGTATTTCGGCAGTCAGGCTTTGATGGACCGTTTCTCGCAAAAACTGCCGCCAATGCTTTTGGGGCGTCCTGGGATTACTGGCATGTTGGGGACCATTGCTGCATGGGAGAAGGGCGATGCATGGTTCTCCGAGGCGTTAACCCAGCTTGAGGCAAACAGGAACCTCTTCATGGACCGCTTTACGCGAGAAATGCCGGAGGTTGGGGTCATCAAACCCGAGGCTACCTATTTGGGATGGGCTGATTTCTCGAAGCTTGATTTGCCGTCTTCAGCTTTCTCCTATTTGCGGGATACCGGCCGCGTGGTTGGTGGCGATGGCGCAAATTTCGGTGAGGGATATGAACAATTTGTGCGGTTCAACTATGCGACCTCACCGCAAATCCTGAACGAGCTGATTGATCGCATCTTCCGGGCGCTCAAAGCCAACAGCAAAGGCTGAGACTGTACCTGCGTTAGATCAGGCAAGAAGCCTCTGAGGAAAAAGCAAAGCCCCCATGGATAAGGAAACTCCATGGGGGCTTTATTGTTTGCGCTTCATCTTTAAACCGGAGCTAGTGCGCCGGCTGACTTTCATAGTCCGCGTCGGATTTACTCGTCGCATCCCCTTTGGGCAAATATTTGGCCAGATGCGGATAGACCAGAGCAATTGAAATCAGAATTGCCATGACGTCCGCAACAGGCTGCGCATAAACAACGCCAGAGAGACCGAAGAAATGGTTCAGAATGAAAATCATCGGAATGAAGATGAAGCCCTGACGGCTGATTGACAGGATCAGGGATTCCTTGGCTGCCCCCATGGCCTGCAGGGTATTGATATAAACAAACATGATGCCGATGATTGGGCCCGTCAGCAACAGGGCTTTGACAAAGCGTACGCCCTGATCATAGACCGCCTGATCTTCGATGAAAGCATTTACGATATAGCCAGAGCCAAGCCAGCTAAGGAGGGTCAAAACAGATCCCATAACCAAGGCATAAATGATCGTTGTCTGCAGGATGGAGCGAAAGCGTTCAGCGTTCTTGGCGCCAAAGCTATAGCCCAGCAACGGCTGGATGCTGACGCCAAGTCCGATTTGCAGTAGCACCGCAATCAGGGTGACCTTGGTCGCAACCCCCATCGCAGCCACCGCGATGTCGCCATAGCTCGACAGAACATTGTTGAGTATGATGATCGAGGTGCTCATCAGAGCATTGTTGAGTGCGGCCGGAATGCCGATGGAGATGACCGGCAGAATAACGCCGCGAATGCGGAAATCGGAAAAGCTTATGGAAAGCGACGTTTTCCCGCCCGAAACCAGACGCCAGAAATAGTAGGCCGAAGCAATGTTGCCAATCAGCGTTGCAATGGCAGCGCCACCAACCCCCATGTCGAAATAGAGAATGAAAATCGGGTCGAGAATGATGTTAAGGCCCGTGCCCAGCATCATGCCGAACATCGCTTCTTTGGCTTTGCCCGCAGAACGGACGATATTGCCAAAAGCAACGCTCATGATCACAAAAGGCGCACTCGGAGCGACATAAGTGAGATAATCACGCGTTGGCTCTATGGTGTTGCCGCTCACCCCGATGGCTTGCAAAATCTGGGGCATGAAAAATAGGAAGACCATCGCGAAGATGATCCCCACCAGCCATGCTGCATAGAAACAGAAGGAACTGACATTGTTGGCAAATTCGGGGCGCTTTTCCCCGAGCGCTCTTGAAATGACAGACGTACCACCAATTCCGATCAGGTTGCCCGTTGCCATGAATAGCAAGAAGACGGGTGTTGCCAGCGACACAGCAGCCACCTGGAATGGGTCGTTGGTCTGCCCGACAAAGAAGGTGTCTGCGATATTATATACAAGTATGACAACCATGCCGGCAATAGTAGGCAATGCGTTCATGAGAATGGCCCGGGGGACAGGCATCCTCTCGAATAGATAATTCTCTTTGGATAGGTCTTGTGGTTTCATATCTCGCACGATCCGTTTTTATTGTTGTTATGCGTCAGATCCAGAATATTGTTGTGAAGCTGCTTTAGGGTCTGCTCTAGCGCTTCAATCTGATCTTGCGTCATGCCTTTTAGCATCTGTTCGTCAATCCGCTTTTTGGCTCTTTTCACCTGTTCGTGGATTTCCTGTTCGGCAGGCAGGAGGATGACCAGTTTCTTGCGTCGGTCTTTGGGATCATCGACAAAGCCAATCAGTTCTTTTTGCTCAAGGCGTTTTAAAACGCCAATGACGGTCGAGTGGGCAATGTCGAAATAGTCTTCGATGTCCTTTTGGGACGTGTCCATGCCTTTGCGGCTATTGAGAAAGCGCAAGAACTTTGATTGCGTCATGGTCAGCCCGAACGGCTGAAGCTCATTATTCATATATTGGCCAAGCTTGTCGTTTATCTGCTTAAGGATTAAACCGACGCCAGCAAACTCGGTCATTGCACTCTCCATAATTTATGTAGCGTGCTACATTTAATGCGAAGGCTGTGATATTTCAATGAAGGGCAGCCAAAAATTCCGCCTATACCCAAAATTCTGTAAACTGGGCAGCTCCTATGCAGAGGGCGCGGAATGGTTTTGATGCGCATCGGCTGAAATTTCTTGCCCGGATTCCCATTTCAGCTTAGGTTGCTCGCGCTTTATCGGCATGGGATTCAGAGCTTTACAGGAGAAAATTGATGCACGGCGAATATAAAGTACATGGGGGGAAACTGGTCGTTGCCGACGTTGAGGTCAAAGATGGTGCTTTGAGCAATGTTCAGATTGCCGGTGACTTTTTCCTCGAACCTGCCGAAGCTCTTGACGATATCTGCGCGGCTCTTGATGGCGTATCAGCGAGCGCATCGGTTGATGAGATGGCGAGTGCGATCACGGCCAAACTCGATAGCGATGTCGCCATGATCGGCTTTACGCCAGAATCCGTTGCCATCGCCGTACGCCGTGCTCTCGGGGTTAGCAAAACATGGCGCGACTATGAATGGCAGATCATCGATACCGGAGCGGTTCCGCCGGCCATGCATCTGGCGCTTGATGATGTGTTGGCTCAAGAAGTTGCCTCAGGTCGTCGCGCCCCAACGCTCCGCTTTTGGGAATGGGATCGGGCCGCGATCATTATCGGCAAATTTCAGTCTTTGAGAAACGAAGTCGACCTTGAGGCAACCAAAGAGCATGGCGTTGAAGTCATTCGCCGCGTGACGGGTGGTGGTGCCATGTTTGTGGAGAAGGGGACCGCAATTACCTATTCCCTTTATGCGCCCACAGACCTTGTTGCGGATATGAGTTTTGCCGATTCCTACGCGTTTCTTGATAACTGGGTTCTCAAAGCGCTCAATGAAGTCGGGATTGACGCCTTTTACAAACCGCTCAACGACATCACCAGCTCAAAGGGCAAGATTGGGGGCGCAGCGCAAAAGCGCTATCAGCGCAACACGGTCCTGCATCATGTCACCATGGCTTACGACATGGATGCCTCAAAGATGATGCAGGTGTTGCGCATCGGGCGTGAAAAGCTGTCGGACAAAGGCACTGCGAGTGCTGCGAAACGCGTCGATCCGGTCAAGAGCCAGACCGGCATGGAAAGACGGGCTGTGATCGACCATATGAAGAAAACCTTCATGTCCCTCAATGGCGGAGCCGAAGGCAACATTACAGCTGAAGAATATGCAGCAGCGGAAAAGCTCGTGGCCGAAAAATTCAGCACGGAAGAATGGCTGAACCAAATCCCGTGATTTGAGCTTGATTTGAAAAAGAATAGCTGCCCCTTGCTCGCCTGCGCGGGGAGGGGCCGCTCGCTTGCTCCTTCTCGCCATACAGATCAGTCCTGATAGAGCGGCGGCTCTTCTGCTAGCTGTTGACGAACCAGCTTGGCGAAATCCTGCGCAACTGATGATCTGGCCTTGTTTGCAGAAAAGCAAATCGAGAAGGAAAAACAGATCTTGGGTCGGAGCGGGCGCACCACGACACCATTTCCCACCCAGCGTTTCGCGGAAAAAGGCTCCAGCACGCCAACCGCCATGCCCTCGGCAACAAGCGCATAGCCTGCTTCCGCATGCTGAGTTGAGATCCAGTTGTAATTCTCGATGCCCTTTTCCCGAAAATTCTTGTAAATCTTGTTCCAGTTGAGTGGACCTTCGGCGGAAAGCCCGATCATGGTTTCGCCATCCAGATCGCCGTGGGATATGACATCCTTCTTCACCAACCGGTGATCCTTTGGCAAGACGCAAACGAAAGCCGCGTCATACAAAGGTTCCTGAATGATACCAGGCAATTCTGCCGCGTGATTGGAAACGGCCACGTCTCCCGCACCGGATTGAAGTTGTGTAAAGATGTCCATAGGCATGCGCACTTCGAGACGCACTTTCGTATCTGGATATAATTTGTGAAAGTTTTTGAGCACTTTTGGCATCAGGGATGTAGCAAGAGCGGGAGTTGAAAAGACGTTGAGCAGGCCCATCTGTTCTTGCCTGATGCGCTCCGCCACAGCTTCTAGTTGATCAATGCCCGCAAAGGTCCTTTCAACTTCCTGATAAAAGCGCAAGGCTTCTTCGGTCGGTTGAAGGCGGCTGCCCTTTCTTTCAAACAACCGAAATCCCAAGCCGATCTCAAGATCTGCGATCAGACGACTAACGGAGGGTTGTGTTACCGCCATCATGTTTGCTGCGCCGGTGATGGTGCCGGTGTTCATTGTGGCTCTAAAGGCTTCAATTTGTCGTAATCGCATGGGGGGACCATTTTTCGTAAAAAGCGCATGTAATTATTGACATGGTATAGTATCTACGCATAGAAGACAAAAAAAATTCGATTTGACATTATGCTGCTGCTGCCTATCCATATGTATAATAATAACAATATACCGAGCGCCACAGGACAATTGAAGTGACACAAAAAAAAGCAATCGAGTTTATTTCCAAACTGGTGTCGTTTGACACCAACTCAGCAAAGTCAAATCTCGACCTTGTCAATTTTGTAAAAGACTATTTGGCTGGCTTCGATATCGAAAGCACCCTTGTTTTCAATGACGACAAGACCAAAGCCAACCTTTTTGCGGTTATCGGGCCCAATGTTGAAGGTGGCATCATTCTCAGCGGTCATTCGGACTGCGTCCCTGTAGAGGGGCAGCCATGGGATACCGATCCTTTCACTGTGGTGGAGAAAGACGGCTATCTTTATGGGCGTGGCGTCGCTGACATGAAGAGTTTTTCGGCTATCAACCTGTCGCTCGTGCCTGAAATGGTCAAGGCTGATCTCAAGAAACCAATCATTCTTGCGCTTTCCTATGATGAGGAAATTGGCTGCGTCGGCGCACCATCCATGATCGAGGAAATCGTCAAACAGGTTCCTAAACCTGCTGCAGCCATTGTGGGTGAACCAACGCTCATGAAGATGGTCAATGCCCATAAGGGAATCAATGTCTACAAAACGACAGTCACAGGACAGGAAGCCCATTCTTCCAAGATCCATCTTGGCGTAAGTGCTGTCATGACTGCAGCGAAGCTGGTTTGCTTCCTTGAAGGTCAGTTGAACCATTATAAGGAGCATAGCTTCCCGGACAGTGGTTTCGAGCCTCCCTACACGACGGTTCATGTGGGGATGATCGAAGGCGGCACCGCAGCAAATATCGTTTCCCGCGAATGCTCATTCTATTGGGATGTGCGCGATATGCCGTGGGATAAAATCAGCGATATCAAAGAACGCTTTGATGCCTATTGCGCTGAATTGCTCGAAGAAATGCGCAAGGTCGCTCCGGGATGTGACATTGTCACCGAAGTAATCGCATCGGCACCGCCTTTGTCTCCAGAACAAGAGGGCGCAGCTGAAGCAATCTGCCGTCATTTGACCGGACAGAATATCGGGAGCGTCGTGCCTTACGGCACCGAGGGTGGTCAGTTCCAGGAAGCTGGTATCTCGACCATCGTCTGCGGACCGGGCTCAATCAATCAAGCCCATAAAGCCAATGAATTTATAAAAGTTTCTGAAGTCGACAAGGCGGTGGATTTTGTCACCAAGCTGATCGCGCTCCAGACAAACAACTGAATCACAGCAAGGTCATTTGTACAAAAGTGGCATTTGGCCTTGTGTAAAATGTGATCGCGTAACAAACTGCAATCAACCGAGCAGAATTCGTTATCTTGTATCAAAAAGGGAACAGCAAATGACATTAATGAGAAAATCACTATTGGTAGCGGCGGCTATCGGGGCTTTGGCGATCGCCGCTCCTTCGCAAGCTCAGACTTTTAAATATGCCTTTCAGGGCGACATGGGCTCTTTGGACCCCTATAGCCTCAATGAGACTTTTACCCTTGGTTTCCAGGGCAACTTCTATGAAGCTCTGACCGCCTATGATGAAAACCTCAAGCTGATCCCGGCTCTGGCAACATCTTGGGATAACCCGGAACCAAACAAGTGGATTTTCCATCTTCGGAAAGGCGTCAAGTTCCACAATGGCAACGACTTCACGGCAGATGACGTGATCTTTTCTTGGAAACGTGCCCAGACCGAAGGCTCCGACTTGCGCGGTCGTGCTGGCCAAATCGCTTCCATGACCAAGATTGACGACTACACCATCGAAGCATTCACCGCTCAGCCGAATGCCGTCTTGATGCAGGATCTCACCTTCCTCTACATCATGGATAAAGAGTGGAGTGAAGAACATGATACGCTTGAAGCAACCAGCCCAAGCGATACCAACACCAACAACTATGCCAACCTCAATGAAAACGGCACCGGTCCGTTCATGGTTGTTGAGCGTCAGCCAGACGTAAAAACCAAACTGGTTCGTTTCGATGACTACTGGAAAGATATCAAATCCAACGTTCAGGAAGTCGAGTTTACTCCAATTACGCAGGCTTCCACCCGCGTTGCGGCTCTGATCTCCGGCGAAATGGATCTGGTTTATCCGGTCGCCGTTCAGGACTGGAAACGGCTTGATGAAGCAGAGGGCGTCGCTCCGCTGACCGGTCCGGAAGCTCGCACGATCTTCCTTGGTATGGATCAGGCGCGCGATGAGCTGCTCTATTCCAACATCAAGGGCAAAAACCCGTTCAAAGATCAGAAGGTACGTGCGGCCTTTGCACATGCGATCAATCTTGACGCGATCAAGAAAAAAATCATGCGCGGGTCTTCCACGCCAGCCGGTACCCTGATTGCGCCGCAGATCAACGGTTACAATGCGGATATCGCCAAACCATACAGCTATGATCCGAAACTCTCCAAGAAGCTGCTTGCAGAAGCCGGATATCCTGATGGCTTTGAAGTTGGCATGGATTGCCCGAACGACCGGTATGTCAATGACGAAAAAGTCTGTCAGGCTGTTGCTTCCATGCTGGCAAAAGTTGGCGTAAAGGTTGATCTCAACGCTCAGCCAAAATCCAAATATTTCGCCAAGATTCTGGCGACCGGCGGATTTGACACCAGCTTCTATCTGCTCGGTTGGACCCCGGGGTCTATTGATGCGCACAATGCCATCCTGAACCTGTTGCATTCTGTCGATAAAGACGCTCAGAAAGGCATGTTCAACCTGGGGCATTATTCCAATGCGCGCGTTGATGAACTGACGGACGAAATCGGCAAAGAAACCGATCCTGTAAAACGTCAGGCCATGATTGACGAAGCTTTCCAGACCGTCAAAGACGAAGTCGGCTATCTGCCTCTGCACCAGCAGCCTCTCTCCTGGGGTGTTCGCGAAGGCGTCTCTATCCCGCAGCGCGCCGACAACGTTCTCGATTTCCGCAACGTTGTTCTTCCTGAATAACAATAACAACAACATCTCCCGGGCATCATTTAATGCCCGGGTTTTGCTTGGAGATGATCTTCAGGCAAATAACAAGATCTCAGGGAGCAAATTCCGTGATTTCATTCATCGTGAAACGGCTGCTACAAAGTGTGTTAGTTATGCTGACCGTGGCATTCGTCGCCTTTGCGCTTTTCAACTATGTCGGCGATCCGATCAGCAATATGGTTGGTCAGGACACGACATTTGCCGAGCGCGAACAATTGCGAGAACAGCTTGGACTCAATGATCCATTCATGGTGCAATTCGGACGCTTCGTCGGCAAGGCGGTGCAGGGGGACTTTGGTCTTTCCTATCACCACAAGCAACCGGTCAGTGACCTGATTGCAGAGCGTATGCCAGCAACTCTGGAGCTGTCCTTCATTTCAGCATTGATGTCCCTGCTGCTTGGTATCCCCTTGGGGGTCTATACCGCACTGCATAGAGATAGCATCGTATCAAAGATTATCATGACAGGATCTTTGATCGGCGTGTCTCTTCCGACCTTCCTTATCGGCATTCTCATGATTTTGCTGTTCGGCGTGGTTTGGCGCATATTGCCAACCTTCGGACGGGGGGATGTTATTCATTTTGGATGGTGGTCCACCGGGCTGCTTACCGAGTCAGGTCTCAAATCCATTATCATGCCTGCATTCACTCTGGCCCTCTTTCAGATGACCTTGATCATGCGACTGGTTCGCGCTGAAATGCTCGAAGTCCTGCGTACTGATTTTGTCAAATTTGCCAAAGCGCGTGGCTTGCCCAATCGCTCGGTCAACTACCGCCACGCCCTGAAGAATACGCTTGTTCCGGTGATCACGATCACTGGACTGCAGATCGGCTCGATCATTGCATTCGCAATCATCACCGAAAGTGTGTTTCAGTGGCCGGGCATGGGGCTCCTGTTCATTCAGGCCATCGGTGACGTCGATATTCCGATCATGGCTGCCTATCTGGTGATGATTGCCTTGTTCTTCGTGATGATCAACCTGATCGTCGACGTTTTGTATTTCCTCGTTGATCCACGCTTGCGTGTATCGAGCGGTCGATGAGAGATGTCCAATGGTAAATCAGGAATTCTTCCAATGAAACAAGCCCTGAAACGGTTTTTTGACGGCGACCTTTGGTACAGCTTCTCCCATTCGCCTATCGTCATCCTGTCTGCTTTGGTGACCATTCTCATCATTCTGGCAGCCACATTCGCTCCATGGATTGCTCCGCACAATCCTTTCGATCTTGCATCGATTGACATCATGGATTCTAACCTGCCCCCTGCCTGGAATGAGTTTGACGGCGACATGCGCTTCTTGCTCGGCACAGACGATCAGGGGCGTGATATCCTGTCCACCATTCTTTATGGTGCCCGCATCTCGCTTTTGGTGGGCTTTGCGTCCGTTGCATTCTCGGTCATTCTGGGCGTTGGTCTCGGCTTGGTGAGTGGCTATGTTGGTGGCCGCACCGACACGCTCATCATGCGTATTGCCGATGTTCAGCTGTCTTTTCCGGCAATTCTGATCGCCTTGCTGGTCGATGGTGTTGCTCGTGGTATCTTCCCGCGCGAGCTGCATGATGAATTGGCCATCTATGTGTTGATTTTTGCCATCGGTATTTCCGGTTGGGTGCAATATGCCCGGACCGTTCGCGGCGCAACCATGGTGGAAAAGGGCAAGGAATATGTGCAGGCCGCACGTGTTATCGGTATTCGTCCGGGCACGATCCTGTTCCGTCATATCCTGCCCAACGTAACAGGCCCGGTTCTCGTTATCGGCACCATCCATCTGGCGCTTGCAATCATTACCGAAGCGACACTGAGCTTTTTGGGTGTTGGCGTTCCGCCAACCACACCATCGCTGGGTACATTGATCCGCATCGGTAACGACTATCTCTTCTCCGGAGAGTGGTGGATTACAATCTTCCCCGGTGTTGCACTCATCCTGCTCGTCCTTGCCGTCAACCTTCTTGGTGATTGGCTGCGTGATGCGCTCAATCCGAAACTGCGATAAGGCGAGGTGGATCAACTATGACTCTTTTGGAAGTAAAAGATCTTCGTATCGAATTCCCGAGCCGTCGCGGAACGATGGTTGCCGTGGACAAGGTCTCCCTGCATGTCAATCCCGGTGAAGTGCTTGGGGTCGTCGGGGAATCCGGTGCCGGCAAGTCGACCATCGGCAATGCTGTGATCGGCCTTCTGGAGCCTCCCGGACGCATGGCGGCAGGTGAGGTTTATCTTCAGGGCGAGCGGATTGATAATCTGAACGAGAATGCAAAGCGCAAGCTGCGCGGCAAGCGCATTGGCATGATTTTTCAGGATCCGCTGACCTCGCTCGATCCGTTGCAGACCATCGAGAGGCAATTGGTGGAAACCATCCTGCTGCATCTCGATCTGAATGAAGAAGAAGCCAAGAAGCGGGCCGTTGATTTGCTTGGTCAGGTTGGCATTCCGGATCCAGACCATCGCGTGAAGCAATATCCGCATCAATTCTCTGGTGGCATGCGCCAGCGCGTGGTTATTGCTCTGGCTCTTTGCGCCGAACCGGAAGTTATCATTGCCGACGAGCCAACAACGGCGCTGGACGTCTCCATTCAGGCCCAGATTCTTGAGCTGATCAAGAAGCTTTGCATTGAGAAGAATGTGGGCATGATGATCATTACCCATGACATGGGTGTGATTGCGGATGTAACCGATCGCGTCGCCGTCATGTATCGCGGCAATCTGGTGGAAGAGGGGGCAACCTCCAAGATCCTTGGAGATCCTGACCATCCTTACACCCAAAGCCTGATCAGTGCCGTGCCACGTCCTGACAAGCGTCTGGATCGTTTCCCGCTGGTTGAATATATCGAATCTGCTGGAGACACCAAAAAAAGCCTCGATATAGCCAACCATTGGCTTGGGCAGGCGCGCGATTTTGGCGAACACTATACCGGCCCTCTGCTTCATATCGAGAATCTCTATATGCGCTTCTTGACCAAGAACTCTGTGTTCAAGAGCAAGCGGGAATATTTCGATGCAGTAAAGGACGCCAGCTTCGAGATTGATTCCGGCGAAATTTTCGGACTGGTTGGCGAGAGTGGGAGCGGTAAATCAACCATCGCCCGGATGATTTCCGGTCTTTACACGCCCGCAGAAGGCAGCATCTATTTTGCAGGCACGGATCTGACCCAGATCACGACCGAGAAAAAACGCGACTATTTCCGCCGCCAGATGCAGATGATCTTTCAGGATCCGTTTTCTTCGCTTAATCCGCGCAAGAAGGTGCTGGATATTATCGCCGAACCGATACGCTTTCATGGTTTGGCCAGTTCACGCGCCGAGACTGAAACGATCGTGCGAGATTTGCTTGATCATGTTGGCTTGGGTGACAAGGCTGCACTCAAATATCCGCATGAATTCTCGGGCGGTCAGCGTCAGCGTATTTCCATCGCGCGCGCTTTGGCGACACGTCCACGCTTCCTGATCTGTGACGAGCCCACATCTGCATTGGATGTGTCCATTCAGGCCCAAATCCTCAACCTGCTGAAAGATTTGCAGGCGGAATTGGGGCTGACGATGCTCTTCATCAGCCATGACCTGCCGGTCATTCGTCAGATGTGTGACAAGGTCGGCGTGATGCGTCATGGTCAATTGCTTGAAGTTGCAGAAACTGAACAGCTGTTTGAAAATCCTCAGCATGAATATTCCAAGCATCTACTCGAATTGATGCCAAAGCTGAGCAATGTGAAAGCAGCCTGATCCTGTAAGATCAAGCGATCAATATAAAGAAAGCGCGGCTCTGGCCGCGCTTTTTTGTTGGCAAGGGGCGTTGCGTGCCGCAGTTCGGTCGGAGTGCAAAGAATGAAAGTTCCGATATACGCTCCGGGAAAATCCGAAACACATTTTTGCGTAGTACGTGAAGCGAGGATAGCGCCTTTGCGCTCACATAAGGCAGGCATGGATCGTGGAAGTCGAGGAAGAGACGGGATTCTTTCGTGCCCGAAAAGATTTTTGACATTGGGGCTGGCGAATCACCCGTGTCAGGGTGTTATAACTTGCTAATAAAAGTGGACGTTGTACCCCAGATGGGGACTTGAAGGCTTCCTGCGGAGTGTTACACCCGCAAGAATAGCAGAAAGAGACACCATGATTGGGGAAAACTGCTAGTCTGTCTGCTCATTGGATGCGCAAAAAGTGAAGGCATTTGCATAAATATTGCCATTTTTGCCTGGTTTCAACCACGATGCTTGTCTTTTATGCAGAAGCGTTCGACGATTGTTTGTCGTGGTTCCAAGTTTGACGGTACCTACCGTGGAAAACAAGGCATCTGTATAATTTTGTGACATAACACACGCGTATGAAAGCACAAGTTTGCGATTTTTAAAGCATAACTGCGCAATAAGTTATCATGACTGCATACTGTCATCTGGAGGCAATCCTCCGGTACCGCCAATGGCTATTATAACAACTGGACGTTCGGGCTCATGAACACGAAGATTTTCCAAATCAAGCTGAAGCAAGAAGTTCTCCGGCATCTCAAATATTCTCTGGGGAAGGATCAGGGGCATGCAACGCCCTATGATTGGCGTATGTCCTTGTCATTGGCTCTGCGCGACATCGTCGTTGATCCATGGTTTGATAGCACGCGGAAAACCTATGACAGCAACGCCAAACGCGTTTACTACCTGTCTATGGAATTTCTCATTGGCCGCCTGATCGAAGACGTTGCCATCAATCTGGGCTTTGAAGACGTCGCGCGCGAAACAATGCGTGAGTTCGGGCAGGATTATGATGCAATCGTTGCCAATGAGCCGGATGCTGCGCTCGGCAACGGCGGCTTGGGGCGCTTGGCAGCTTGCTTCCTCGATTCTCTGGCCACATTGGGCATTCCAGCTCATGGGTATGGCATTCGCTATGAACATGGTCTGTTCGAGCAGCATTTTGAAAATGGGGCTCAGGTGGAAACCGCCGAAGGCTGGCTTGCCCAACGTAACGTCTGGGAATTCGAGCGGCCCGAGGTTGCCTATATCATCGCATTCGGCGGCCATGTGAGCGAAACGGATGGGCGCGCTGTCTGGTATCCTGCCGAGACAGTCAAGGCACAGGCTTATGACGCTCCGGCTCTTGGCTGGCAGGCGCGCTGGTGCAACACCTTGCGTCTCTGGTCTGCCAAACCAACCCGCGCATTCGATCTTGAAAGTTTCAACCGCGGTGACTTCCTTGCCGCGAGTGCGCCTGAGGCCCTGGCACGGACCATTTCGCGTGTGTTGTATCCGGACGATACGACAGATACGGGTAAAGAGCTGCGTCTGAAGCAGGAATATTTCTTCACCTCTGCGTCGATTCAGGATCTCATCCGGCGTTATCGGTCTACAAATGACGACCTGCGTGATCTGCCCAAGAAAGCTGCGATCCAGCTCAATGATACCCACCCGGCGATTGCCGGGCCGGAACTTGTGCGTCTGCTCACCGATATTCATGGCATCGATATTTATGAATCCATCGATATTGCTCGCAAGTGCCTTGGCTATACCAACCATACGCTTTTGCCTGAAGCGCTGGAGCGCTGGCCCGAGCATCTGTTTGCACGCATTCTGCCGCGCCATCATCGCATCATTGAAATTATTCAGGATCAGCACCTTAAAGATACCGGCTCTGATATCCGGATCATCAAGGATGGCAACGTCAATATGGGTGAATTGGCCTTCATTATGGCCACCCATGTCAATGGCGTCTCGGCACTGCACACGGAACTCGTCAAGGAAACCGTGTTTGGCGATCTGCATAAGGTCTACCCCAAGCGCATCATCAATGAGACAAACGGCATTACGCCACGTCGCTGGCTCTATGACTGCAACAAACCGCTCAGGAACCTGATCAATTCGACCATCGGCATCGAATGGCCTGATGATCTGGAGCAGCTTGAGCGCCTGACAGCCTACGCTGACGATGCAGCCTTCCAGGAAGAGTTCCATAAGGCCAAGCTTGAAAATAAGAAGCGTTTCATCAACTGGCTGTCTGATATCCGGGACATCCAGATCGATCCCAACGCGATGCTCGACATTCAGGTCAAGCGTATTCACGAATATAAACGCCAGCTGATGAACCTGATCGAAGCTGTTGCCTATTGGAACGAGATCAAGGAAAATCCGAACAAGGACTGGACACCACGCATCAAGGTCTTTGGGGGCAAGGCCGCTCCGGGCTATGAGGTGGCCAAAAAGATCATTCAC
Organism: uncultured Cohaesibacter sp.; assembly: GCF_963676485.1. NCBI lineage: Bacteria > Pseudomonadati > Pseudomonadota > Alphaproteobacteria > Hyphomicrobiales > Cohaesibacteraceae > Cohaesibacter > uncultured Cohaesibacter sp. The sequence goes on along the minus strand of NZ_OY781114.1, from coordinate 4,592,893 downwards.
CTGATCAATGATGTGGCCAGTGTCATCAACGCAGATCCTGCCACGAAGGACTATTTGCAGATCGTATTCCCGGAAAACTACAATGTGTCCATGGCTGAAATCCTGATGCCGGCTGCAGATTTGTCTGAACAGATCTCTACCGCCGGCAAGGAAGCCTCGGGCACGGGGAATATGAAATTTGCCCTGAACGGCGCTCTGACAATCGGGACGCTCGACGGAGCGAATGTTGAAATTCGCGACCATGTTGGTGCAGAAAACTTCTTTCTCTTCGGTTTGACAACCGAAGAAGTGGAAGAACGCCGAAAACAGCCGGAATATTCGCGTCGGGCCATCGAGGCCAGCCCGCGTCTCTATCGTGTGCTGAACCAGATTGCCAGCGGCGTGTTCTCGCCAGATGAGCCGCATCGTTATGGTTCGATTGTTCAGATGATGTATGAGAGCGACTATTTCCTCGTAACCTGCGATTTCGATGACTATTTCGAAACTCAACGCAAGGTGGATAAGGCCTATCTCGACACCAAAGAATGGACACGTAAGACGATTTTGAACACCGCCAATATGGGCTGGTTCTCATCGGATCGCACAATCCGGGGCTATGCAAAAGATATCTGGGGCGCCAAATCTCTTTATGAGCGCTAACCAATAGAAGCGAACCGATGGCGAAATTTGAGCCTTCGCCATCGGACATAGGAAGATTAGAGAATCCGATTTTTTAATGAATATCAATGGCTGCTACAAATTGGCTGTATGAAATTCTGGGTTTAAAAAAACAAAGGGATACTACCCATCTGGCAGTTCCATTTGCGGATCACATGCTCTAGCGTAAAAGTAACAAAGGGGGAGCAGGGCGATGACGACATATACTTCAAAACGAGACGCTCAGGCCATTCAGAATGGTTTCCATAGCAATCCATTTTCGGTTTTGGGGCTGCAGGAATGGGAGGATCAGCTTGTTGTTCGAGTCTTTATCCCTGGTGCATGCGAAGTTGAAATTATCGACCACGAAACTGGCGCACTGATAGAGGAACTGGAGCGAGATGATGTCGCCCCTGATCTGTTCGCCAAACCGATCGCAGGCACAAAAGAATGGTTTGCCTATAAGATCCGTGCCCGCGTGGGGGATCATGTCTGGATACAGGAAGATCCCTATCGTTTCGGCCCCGTCATTGGCGAGCTGGATGAATATCTTCTTGGGGAAGGGACCCACCAGTCGCTCTGGAAGGTTCTCGGTGCACATGTGACCACCCACGAAGGAGTGGAAGGGACACATTTTGCCGTTTGGGCTCCCAACGCCCGACGCGCTTCTGTTGTTGGCAACTGGAACAATTGGGACGGACGACGCCACGCCATGCGTCCGCGCGGGGTGACCGGTGTTTGGGAGATCTTCATTCCGCAAGTGGGCGAGGGGCAGGCATATAAATATGAACTGCTCAACCGTCAGGGCCAATTGCTGCCTCTAAAAGCTGATCCCGTTGGCTTCGGCTCGGAACATGCGCCGCGCACAGCGTCGATCATACGCAAGCTGGATGGCCATGAATGGCAAGACGACGAATGGATGCAAACCCGCGAGCAAGCGACCAAAATCGACAAGCCGATTTCCATCTATGAGGTGCATCTGGGGTCTTGGCGCCGCGTAAAAGACGAGGGCAACCGGCCTTTGTCCTATGTGGAACTGGCCGAGCAACTGGTTCCCTATGTCAAGGATATGGGCTTCACCCACGTTGAAATGATGCCGATTTCCGAATTCCCCTTCGATGGTTCATGGGGGTATCAGCCGGTTGGTCTTTTTGCGCCAACCATTCGGCATGGCACGCTGGAAGAATTCCGTGCCTTGGTGGAAGCTTTCCACGCTGCTGGTATTGGCGTGCTGATTGACTGGGTGCCCGGACATTTCCCTGAAGATGCGCACGGGCTCGCCCGTTTTGACGGAACGGCTCTTTATGAGCATGAAGACCGCCGAGAAGGCTTCCATCCGGACTGGAACACGCTGGTCTATAACTATGGGCGCCGCGAAGTATCCAACTTCCTGTCTGCCAACGCGCTTTACTGGTTCAAGGAACATCATATTGATGGCCTGCGTGTGGATGCTGTTGCCTCGATGCTGTATCGGGATTATTCGCGCAAGGACGGGGAATGGATACCCAACAAGGATGGCGGCCGCGAAAATTACGAAGCCATCGATTTTCTGCGTAACACCAATATCACCTCCTATCGCGAAGCCCCCGGCATCATGACAATTGCTGAGGAGTCGACAGCATTTCCGGGCGTCAGCGCCCCGACAAACCATGGCGGCTTGGGCTTTGGCTACAAGTGGAACATGGGCTGGATGAATGATACATTGCGCTATATGTCCCATGAGGCTGTGCATCGCAAATATCATCATCATGATATGACCTTCGGTATGCACTATGCCTATTCCGAAAATTACATTCTTCCGCTTAGCCATGACGAAGTGGTTCATGGCAAAGGCTCTCTGCTCAGCCGCATGCCGGGCTATCCTGCCGACCAGTTTGCCAACCTCAGGGCTTATTTCGGCTTCATGTGGGCGCATCCGGGCAAGAAGCTGCTGTTTATGGGCGGCGAATTTGCGCAAGGAGAAGAGTGGAACCATAATGAAAGTCTGGACTGGCATCTGCTGCAGTATGATTTCCAGCGTGGCGTCCAATCGCTCGTACGCGACCTGAACCGCGTATATCGCGACGTTCCGGCGCTGCATAAAAATGACTGCAATCCAAAAGGATTTGAGTGGATCGAATGCCATTCGGCGGAAAATTCCGTCTTCGCCTGGATCCGTCGTGGCGATGAGGGCGATGCTCCGGTTCTTGTGGTTTGCAATATGACGCCAGTTGAGCGTCAAAGCTACCGCCTTGGGGTGCCCAATGCGGGTCGATGGGTAGAAATACTGAATACGGACTCAAGCCTTTATGCAGGCGGGGGGCGTGGCAATCTAGGGGCCGCCGAGACTGACAATGTCGCATCTCATGGACGCGATGTTTCTCTCGCTCTGACTCTGCCGCCACTTTCAACGCTCTATTTTCAATTGGAGCAAGCCTGAGACTGACTTGAAAGCGTGTCAATAATCGAAAGTGGGGAGAGCAATTTATGAAACTCGATCGTGAAACATCGAAACTTGCTAATCAATCAATGGCGTTTATTCTGGCTGGCGGCAAGGGTAGCCGACTGCAGGAACTCACCGATAAACGGTCAAAGCCAGCCATGTATTTTGGTGGCAAAAGCCGCATTATCGACTTTGCTCTCTCCAACGCTGTGAACTCGGGCATTCGCCGGATCGGCATTGCGACCCAGTATAAGGCGCATAGCCTGATCCGCCACTTGCAAAGAGGCTGGAGCTTCCTGCGTGAAGAACGTAACGAATTTCTCGACATCCTGCCTGCATCCCAGCGGATGAATGACGAAGCGTGGTATCAGGGCACATCGGATGCCATCTATCAGAATATCGATATTCTGGAGAGCTACGGCCCCAAATATATCGTGATCCTCGCAGGCGACCATATTTACAAGCAGGACTATGCCTTGATGGTGCGCCAGCATGTGGAGACGGGGGCAGATGTGACCGTCGGCTCTATTGAGGTTCCGCTTGAAGAGGCCAAGGCTTTTGGTGTCATGAAAGTTGACAAGAATGACCGCATTCTTGAGTTCATGGAAAAGCCGGAAAATCCACCAGCGATGCCGAATGACCCGGAACGCGCTTTGGCGTCCATGGGCATCTATGTGTTTGAAGCGAAGTTCCTGTATGAGATTCTGCGTGAGGAAGCCAACGATCCAGATACGCACCATGATTTTGGCAAGGATATTATCCCGAAGCTGGTTAAAGGAGGTAAGGCGATCGCGCACCCCTTCAGCCGCTCTTGCATTCGGTCCGGATTGGAAACCAAACCATATTGGCGCGACGTGGGAACCATCGACGCTTTCTGGGAAGCCAATATCGACCTGACGGATTTCATTCCCGAGTTGGATATCTATGACAATGATTGGCCAATCTGGACCCATCAGGAACTGACCCCTCCTGCCAAATTCATCCATGACGAAGAGGGCCGTCGCGGTCAGGCTGTTTCCTCCATGGTCTCCGGTGGCTGCATCATTTCCGGTTCGTCCCTCAATCGCTGCCTGCTCTTCACGGGAGTGAAGGCACACTCCTTCTCCAAGATGAGCGGTGTTGTTGCTCTGCCATATGCCGAGATCAATCGGAAGGCGCAGCTCAAGGATGTTGTTGTGGATCGTGACGTCAAGATCCCGGCAGGGCTTGTCGTCGGTGAAGATCCGGAGCTGGATGCCAAGCGGTTCCGCCGCACCGACAACGGAATTTGCCTGATCACCCAGTCCATGATTGATAGATTGGACCTATAGATGAACGTATTATTTGTTGCTTCCGAATGCTCACCTTTCGTGAAAACCGGCGGTCTGGCTGATGTGATCGGCTCTGTGCCAAAGGCTCTTGAGCAGCTTGATCACACGATCAAAATTCTTTTGCCGGCCTATCCTGATTTGAACGGCTGGATACAGCATGGTGATGTTCTCTTGGAACTGGAAGACCTGTTTGGAGGCCCCGCACGCGTTATCGCCGTGCGGGCCAAAGGGCTTAATCTTCTGCTGCTGGAAGCGCCGCATTTATACGACAGAAAAGGCACCATCTATCTCGATGAAGAGGGCTTCGACTGGGAAGATAACGCCATTCGTTTCGGGGCCCTTTCGCTTATTGGTGCCAAGATCGGGCTGGACGGCATTGGCGGCTGGAAGCCGGATGTTGTACACGCCCATGATTGGCAAGCGGGCCTTGTTCCGGTTTATATGAAGCAATCCGGTCGGCAAGCTCCTCCGTCGGTGATCACCATTCACAATATCGCGTTTCAGGGCCTGTTTGATGGCAGCGTCGTGCAAACGCTGGGCTTGTCGGGAGATATGTTCAATCCGGATGGGTTTGAATATTGGGGGCATGCCGGTTTCCTGAAAGGGGGATTGGCCTTTGCTGACAAGATCACGACAGTAAGCCCGACATATGCCCATGAGTTGCTGACACCAGAATTCGGGATGGGCCTGGAAGGTCTTCTGAAAAGCCGAAAGAGCGATCTCGTTGGCATTTTGAATGGTATCGACATTGGCGTTTGGGACCCACAGGAAGATCCCAGTCTGTTAAAGACCTACAGCGAAAAGAGCCTAAAACGCAAAGCTGCGAACCGGCAATGGCTGGAAGAGCAATATGGCTTGACGAGCAATCCAGATGCGCCTCTTTTCGGCATTGTTTCCCGCCTGACAACCCAGAAAGGCGTGGATCTGTTGCTGGAGGTGATCCCAACCATTCTCGAGCGTGGGGCACGCCTTATTGTGCTCGGTGCGGGCGACAAGAGATTGGAAGAAGCCTGTCTTCAAGCATCCAATGATACGCCGGAGCATGTTGCCGTTGAAATCGGGTATAGCGAAGATCTGGCACACAGAATTCAGGGCGGCGCAGATGCGATCCTCGTTCCATCTCGGTTTGAACCCTGCGGGTTGACGCAACTTTATGCATTGCGCTATGGCACGATCCCTGTCGTGGCGCATACTGGCGGTCTTGCAGATACCGTTATTGACGCAAATGCCGCTGCGGTAGCATCGAAATGCGCTACAGGCATCCAGTTTGCCCCAACCACAGTCGAAGCACTTGAGTTGGCCATTCATCGCACATGTGACCTGTTTTCCGAGACCAAGAAATGGAAAACAATGATGCGTCGTGCCATGGCGCAAGAGGTTGGCTGGAATCAATCAGCCGAACTTTACGCTGACCTTTACAAGGCGCTGATGTGAATGACTGTGCCCAGTAGGACCGATCATTGATGAAATACAAGATATCCAACGGAACACCATATAGACTTGGTGCCTTCTATGATGGAGAAGGCACCAACTTTGCTGTGTTTTCTGCAAATGCTAGTCAGATTGATCTTTGCCTGTTTTCTGAAGACGGGAAGAAAGAAATCGACCGGATATCTATGCCTGAAAGAACGGGCCCTGTTTGGCATGGCTATTTACACGGTTTGAAGCCGGGAACGCTGTATGGTTTTCGCGCCCATGGCATCTATGCGCCTGAGCAAGGGCATCGTTTCAATTCCAATAAACTGTTGCTAGACCCTTATACGCGTGAGATTTTTGGGAAATGGACCCCGTCGGCCACCCTGTTTGGGTATCAGAAGGGGGCCAGCGGCGGAGACTTGACATTTGGTGCCGCAGATAGCGCCTCTTGTGTCCCTAGGTCCGTTGTCTCGGATCCGGCATTGAATGACTTTCTGCAAACCGAAGCGCCTGTCATGGATGGGCGCGATCTGATTTATGAAGCCCACGCCAAGGGGCTCACCAAGCTGCACCCTGATGTGCCTGAAAATCTGCGCGGCACCTATGAAGGGCTCGCCAGCGACGCCATGATTGATCATCTGCTCTCGATCAATGTGCGCGCTGTTGAGTTGATGCCGGTCCATCATTTCATTGATGACGAGTTTCTGCTCGACAAGAATCTGGTCAATTATTGGGGCTATAACTCGATTGGCTTCTTCGCCCTCGAACCCCGCTATCTGGGGCCTGATGGCATTGTCGGTTTTCGTGCAATGGTTCAGAAGCTCAAGGCTGCCGGTATTCAGGTTTATCTCGACGTTGTGTTCAACCACACCGCCGAAGGTGACCAGAATGGTCCTACAATTTGCTTCCGCGGCCTCGACAACGCGACTTACTATCGCCTGATTGCCGGTCAGCCACGCTATTATGTCAATGATACCGGCTGCGGCAATACCGTGAATGTCTCCCATCCCTATGTGCTGCGCATGGTTCTGGATTCCCTGCGCTATTGGGTTCTTTGTATGGGGGTTGATGGGTTCCGCTTTGATTTGGCAACGACGGTTGCCCGAGAAGACTATGGTTTTGATCTTTATGGCGGTTTTCTAGATGCAATCCGGCAGGATCCCATTCTCTCCACCGTGCGCCTGATTGCCGAACCATGGGATATTGGCCCCGGCGGCTATCGTCTTGGTGGCTTTCCGCCCGAATTTTCCGAATGGAACGACAGCTACCGCGATACCACACGCCGATACTGGAAAGGTGATCCGCAGACAACGCCGGATCTTGCGTCCCGATTGCTCGGCTCTGCGGATAAATTTGATCGGGCAGGGCGCCGCGCATGGTCTTCGGTCAATTTCATCTCGGCGCACGATGGATTTACGCTCGCTGATATTACGCGCTACAACAATCGCCATAATGATGCGAATGGCGAAAGCAATATGGATGGGCATGGTGCCAACTATAGCGACAATTGCGGCGCTGAAGGCGATACCAAAGACCCTGTCATCCTTGCGCGTAGAAAACGCCGCCAACGTAATTTTCTGGCCACGCTGTTTCTCAGTCAGGGCAGTCCGATGTTGCTGGCCGGCGATGAGATCGCCAATAGCCAGAAGGGCAACAACAACGCCTATTGTCAGGACAATGAAATCGGCTGGGTCGATTGGGCCAATGCCGACAATGAACTCATGGAGTTCGTGCGTTATCTGAGTGCCTTTAGGCGCAACCACAAGGCCTTGCGCCAAGATCGCTTCCTTCATGGCGCCAAACGCCAACAAGATGATTTGCGCGATGTGGAATGGACAGATTTTGGCGGTTTTTCTCTCAAATGGCGAGACCCCAGCCTCTCCAGTTTCTGCCTCACCTTGCGCTGTTCGGCAGAAGCCCCGCCCTATGAAAAAGACAATGATGTTGTATTTATAATTTTCAATCGTAGCAACGTGGCTGCCACCGTCGTTTTGCCCGCCTGTCCAGATGGATTCCATTGGGTCAGGGCTTTGGATACTTCACAACAGAACCAACACCCGAGTTTGGAAACACAGCAGGATTCCACTGAAATCTCGGGTTCCTCCGTCGTTGCCCTGATACTAGAACCGGATACTGCAAACAAATGAATCAAGACAAGCTGAACGCTCTTGCTGATTATTTCGGAATTCACACTGCTTACAATGATTTTGACGGGAATTTGATCCAGACGTCAGTAGAAACTCAGCTGGCGCTGTTGCGTGCCAATGGTGTGCATCTGGACAATGACGCGATGCTTGGTGAAGCCTTGGAGGCCTATGTCGTTGCTGAACAGGACCGATGGTTCCCCCGCGAATTGATTACCGGTACCGGCTTTGACTATCAATGCAACTTCGGCCTTGGCGCTCGCTGGCATATTGATCTGGATGAAGCGCTTTCATCCGAGGTTAGAAATAGTATTCCTGATGCCCAGTTGCGTGGCATTGCTGACACTCACATATCCCTGCCGCCCTTGCCATCGGGCATCCATGAGCTGATTTGCGAAGTGGGAGGACGGGTTGAAGTCGTAACGATCATAACGGCTCCTCTCAAGGCACCGTCTGTTGAGCAGTTGACGGGCAAGAGCCGCGTATGGGGTATTAACGCACCGCTCTATGGTTTCCGGTCGCAGCGCAATTCGGGCATTGGCGATTTTGAAGATCTGGCGCGCTTCTCGGAATATGTGCAGTCTCTGGGGGGCAGTTTTGTTGGCATAAACCCCGTTCATGCCCTGGGCTTTTCAGATCAATATGCCATGAGCCCCTATTCTCCCACACATAGGGGCTTTTTGAACACCCAGCATATCGCGCTCGATCAGTTCTCTGGTATGCCGGATGTGCCCGCTCTCCATTCTCTGATGCAGGCGGTGGAAACGCAATGGACCGAGCTGAGGGCAAGTGAGCAGGTTGAGTATCAATCCCACCGCATATGCCACAATGCTGCTTTGCGCGATCTATACACGCTTTTTCTTGAAAATGCCGATCAGGCCAGTCGAGATGCCTTGGCTGCCTTTAGAGCGGCAAAAGGGGCTTATCTTGAGCGCTTTGCGCTCTATGAAGCCCTTTCAGACCATTTTGGCCCTGAATGGCACTGCTGGCCGGTGCCATTCAGGGATCGCCATGAAGATGCCATTCAAGAGGCAAGAGAACGCTATGCTGCCCGGATCGACTTCCATGTCTGGCTTCAGTGGATAGCCAGCGTCCAGCTGGATCAAACCCAGAAGCGGGCCAGTGGCAATGGTGGTCTGGGGCTGTATCTCGATCTGGCTGTTGGTGCCCGCCGAGGCGGGGGAGAAAGCTGGTGCGAACATGACAGCGTGGCTCAAGGCATTTCGCTGGGGGCTCCACCGGATCAGTTGGGGCCAGATGGGCAGAATTGGGGCCTTGTTGCCTATGCGCCCAAAAAGCTTGCAGCCAACAAATACAAGTCTCTTCGCAATATATACCGCTCAGCGATGCAATATGCCGGCGTGCTCCGCATCGACCATGTGCTGGGGTTGAACCGGAGCTTCTGGATTCCCGATGGCGGCATCCCCGGTGCTTATGTGACCCAGCCTCTGGATACCTTCCTATCCATACTCTCCATTGAAGCCGATGCCTCGAACACGGCAGTGATTGGCGAAGATCTCGGGCTGGTGCCAAATGGGTTTCGGGATGCGGTACAGGCCCATGGCATTTATGGCTACTCCGTGTTGCAATATGAAAAATGGCCCGATGGCCGCTTCAAGCACCCCAATGAACTGAGAGAATTCAGCCTTGCCAGCTTCAGCACCCACGATACGCCAACCCTTAAGGGGTTCATCTCTGGATGCGACATCAAATGGCGGGATCGGATAAGGGGGGGGAACCATCCATCAACCCAAGCGTTGGAATGCCGCGCACGGGATGTCGCAGCCCTTGCCAAGCTCGATCCTGATGAGACAACGCATGGTGATTTGAGCTTTGAGCATCTCTTCACGACGATCCATGGCTCTTTGGCGCATTCTCCTGTGGCGATGCTTGCTGTGCAGCTGGACGACATTCTGGCTGAAGAGGAAGCCCAGAACCTGCCCGGAACCGTCGATCAGCACCCAAATTGGCGCAGAAAATGCTCGTTGGAACTCGAAGATATGCCTAAGGACGATTCCTTCGATGAAGTCGCTCGCATGATGCGAGAAAGTGGACGGAACCTCAACGAGGCGTGAAACCCGCCTTGTCCAAACTCAGCAATAGAATAGCCTGCCAGACTATCTGACAGGCTGTTTTGATGTCAGTTCTGATTTGCCTATGGGAAGTTCCTACCGCCGGCAGCCATAGCGCCGTTCCCAATATATGATAGTGTCAACACGCCTCTGCTGCCCCGCCGTTAATCGCCCCCATGGCGCATAGCATCTTGGTCCGAAAACCTGACGTGCTCGTGCTGTTTTGAAGCAATAGCCCTGACGAGCGAAAATAGCATTCCGCGCATACCAAAGCTCACCGCAGGTCATGTTTTGATACCCTTGTGCTGCGGCCCTACTGGTCCCGAAAGGGCTGTCAAGCAATGGTGATATGACCATGATGCCAACCGCCATCATGATAGAAGAAAATAACCGAGCCTTTTTCATCAACCTGTCCCCCCTGATCAATGGCCAATAGTCCGCAATCCGCTTATGACCCAACAGCTTGATTATAGTCCGAAATTGCTGGAAATAAAATTGATCACCTGTACTAGCTCTTCATAGCCCTGCGAAATGGAGCAATAAAAAAGCCAGCTTTAAAAGCTGGCTTCTTGTTGGCTATCGCGTATCGCTGGCGATCAATAGACGTCGCGAACGTAGCGCTTTTCCTTTTTCATCAGGTTGACATAGTCCATGGCCCCATCTTCGCTAAGCCCTGCTTGCTCGGAGATCACTTCGTGCAAAGCGCGGTCCACGTCTTTGGCCATGCGGGTTGCATCGCCACAGACATAGAAATGGCCGCCTTCTTCAAGCGCTGCGAACAGGTCCTTGGCATGCTCTTTCATGCGGGTCTGGACATAGATCTTCTCAGCCTGATCGCGTGAGAAAGCCAGATCGAGGCGGTTCAGAATGCCATCGGACTGCATCTTGGACAATTCATCTTTATAGATGAAGTCGGACTTTTCATGCTGGTCGCCAAAGAACAGCCAGTTATAGCCCTTGGCTCCAATTGCCTGACGCTCCTGAAGGAACGCGCGGAACGGCGCGATGCCGGTGCCCGGACCAACCATGATCATTGGTACATCATTGCTCTCTGGCACCCTGAAGCTCTTGTTGGGTGAAACAAAAACCTTTGATTTTTCGTTGCCCACACGATCAGCTAGGAAGCAGGAGGCAACGCCGCCATGCTTGCGCCCATGGCTTTCATAGCGCACGGATGCAATCGTCAAATGCACACTATCCTCGAACATCTTGGAACTGGACGAAATGGAATAGGCGCGATGCTGCAATGGCTTGAAGAGTCTGATCAGCTCATCAACCGAGAAGCGTGCCTTTGGGTGCAGGCGTGCAATGTCCAGCGCATCCTTGGACCACAAATAGGCTTCCATGGCCTCCTTGTCACTGAAGTCCACGATATGCTGGAGATGCTCATCATCCGTACGCGCGGCAATCGCCTTGATGAATTCGCTTGAAGGCGTTGAAATTTCCAGCTGACTGAAGAGCAACTCCTCAAGGGACTGATCTTTGCCGGAAACAGCGGTGTCCCCTGATACTCCCATATAGTCCAGCCATTCGGCGACGAGGGCAGGGTCGTTGGTCGGGATGATATTTAGCGCATCGCCTGCCACATAGTTTGGCCCATCGTTGGAAAGATCAAACTCATAGTGGCGGATTTCCTTGGCCGAGCCTTCGCCGGAAAGCAGATGATTGACAGCGACCGGAGCCTCAAACGGGTTCTTGCGCGTCCATTTGGACTTGGCAGGCTTGGCAGCCGCCGCGGCGCTGTGTGGGATCGGGCCTCCGGCATCTTCCGGTTTATGCTTTGCGAGTTCTTCACGCGCAGCAGCCATCCAGCCATCGGCGCTTTCTTCAAAGTCGACATCGCAATCAACCCGGCCAGCGAGGCGTTTGGCGCCCAGTTGTTCAAAGCGCAGATCAAACTGCTTGCCGGCTTCGCAGAAGCCGTCATAAGCAGTATCGCCCAACGCCAGAACCGAGAAATGCATATGTTCGAGGCGAGGGGCATCCGCTGCCTTGAGGGCATCCCAGAAGAGTTGCGCATTGTCGGGCATTTCCCCTTCACCATAGGTGGAGGTGATCAGGAAGACATAATTCATCTCGACCAGCGCGGGCACTTCCACATCATCAAGAGAAGCCACAACAGCGTTGACGCCTTCGGCCTTGAGCGTGGCCGCAAAGTCTTCAGCCAAACCTTCCGAGTTCCCCGTCTGGGTGCCGAAAAGGATGTGGGCGGTGATCGTTGACTGGGATTCAGACGTAGAGGACTTCTTGCCGACAAGCATCTGGGTGTGCAGTCCCGCATAGAAGCCGGCCAACCAGGATTTCTGGTCTTCAGAGAATGGGGAGTCATCAGGAAGGAAAGGTATGGTCATCTCTCATTGATCCGTCAATTGAAATTGATATCGAAAGGACGTCTTGGAAAGCAGGTGCTCAAGGCACCTGCTTGACCAGTTCCTGGCTGGAAGTCGCAGCAAACAAGCTTTCGAAATCCGGCAACTCGCCCATGGCATTGCGGTTCAACCGATCCTGAAGCAGGATCCAGCCGTAGGTTCCAATGGAATCCATCAGGCGGACATTTCGGTTGGACAGTGCCGTTTTATAGTCCTGCATGCGCTTGTCAGAAACCAGCACGGCCAGTTCCAGATCGGAATAATCTTCCAGAGCCTTCCGCGCGATGCCGGACAGTTTTGTCATCAGGGAGAAGTCTTCCGTAAGGATCAGTTTGCGAACGCCACTATTAAGCGTTTCCGCACTGATTTCCTCACCCCGATACCGACCTTTGACAATCTGTTGCGCCATGTTGATGACGGTGAAGTTGTTGATCAGCTCATACATCAGCTTGGTGTCGGTTTCACCCTGCTGCGGAATGATGCCGTTGGCAATCACCGTGCCATCACGATAGGCCAGCTTGAACTTGCGGATCTGGTAGGAGACCAGCGCATTTGCGAGTTCTTCGGTCAGTTCCTTGCGCGGCTTGGCCTTCAGAATGGCTTCGTAATTCTGGTAGGTTTCAAGCGCCAGTGGCGTGGCAAACTTGAAGTTGGCCATTTCGCTGTCGAAATTCTCGAGCAGGAACTTGGCTTTTTCCGACCCGGTAAACTTGACATGATGGCGAAGCAGGCGCTTCACTGCGATCTGGTGCAGCTTGGCGCGGTCACTGTCGCCGTCAAGACGATGCAGCTTGACCGAGTCATGGCTGTAAAGAGATGGCAGCTGATCATATGGATCATACTGATAGGCGACACCACCGGACATGCCGTTGCAGAAGCCTTTGCCAAAACCGCCAAGGTTCATGATGGCGCCATTGGTCATATATTCACCGCAAAAATCGCCAACCCCTTCGACAACAGCCGTTGCCCCGGAGTTACGAACGCCGAACCGGTCGCCTGCGCCGCCTTCAACAAACAACGATCCTCCGGAAGCGCCAAAGAGCGCGAAGTTGCCGATCAGATAGTTTTCTTCCGATCCACCACCCGGAGTATGGATGGCGATATTGCCGCCGGATGCACCCTTGCCGACACCATCGTTGCAGGTACCAATATGGTGGAACACCATGCCTGAGTTACAGAAGGCAGCATAAGACTGACCTGCCGACCCGTGCGTATGGATCTCCAGCGTTTCCGGCTTGAGCATGTTGCGGCCGCGATCATCGGTATAAACCATCGGCATCGATTTCACATGCTTTTCGGAAATCTCATGCTGCAGCATACGCTCAATATCGATCGCCAGCTGTCCGCCAACCGTCTTGTTGCGGTTGTCCAGCTTCTTCTCGACAATAAGGTGGGCTTTCCGGTGGTGACGCTGAACGGCTTTGTTCTTGAATTCCTTCAAGAGCATGTCGTCAATCTCGAAATGCGCCTCCAGATAAACCGGTTCCTTGATATGAACTTCTTTGACTTCCTGCAGCATCTTGCGAAGATCCATCTGACCAATCGCGCTTGGATGCTTGATCAGGTGCAGATAGTCGGACCGACCACGCGCTTCGCGCATGCTCTTGAAGCCAAGATTGGCAAGAATTTCGCGGCATTCATGGGCAATATTCATCAGATACTGGCCAAGCGCGCGCGGATCACCATCGAACACTTCCGAGTTCGTCGTCAAACCGGCAGGGCATTTGACGTTACAGTTTTTCGCCATAACGCATTTGAGCATCATCAGAGCGGTCGTGCCGAACTCGAAGCTGTCACCGCCCAGAAGACAGGATTTAACCACGTCGGTTGCCGTCTGATGCGCGCCGGAGCAACGCAAGATTACCTTGTCGCGCAGGCCGTTGACGCAGAGCGCCTGATGCACTTCTGCAAGGCCGATTTCAGCCGCACGGCCCGTGTTTTTAAGGGACGTCACAGCGGCAGCACCCGTACCACCGGTGTTGCCGGCGATATTGATGACGTCGGCACCGGCCTTGGCGACGCCGACAGCGATGGTGCCAATGCCTTCAGACGATACCAGCTTGACGATAACCCGGACACGCGCTGCTTTGGCGTCATGGATGAGCTGTGCCAAATCCTCAATGGAGTAGGTGTCATGATGCGGAGGAGGCGAGATGAGCTCGACCCCTGGCGTACCACCACGGGCAGCGGCGATCTCGACAGTCACTTTCTTACCGGGCAACTGGCCACCTTCACCCGGCTTTGCACCCTGAGCGATCTTGATTTCGATCTCTTCCAGCGTTGGATCTGCCAGATAGCCGGTCCAGACGCCGAAACGACCGGATGCAAGCTGTTTGATGCTCGAAGAGCGGATCGTGCCATAGCGCGAATAATGCTCGCCACCTTCACCTGAGTTGGAAAAGGCACCAACCATGTTTGCTCCATGAGCAACGGCCTCGTGAGCCGGGGCCACCAGAGCACCGTGCGACATGGCACCAGAAGCCAGCATCGCCGTGATCTCATGGGCAGGCTGAACCTTGTTCAGAGCCAACTTGCCGTTGGGGCGCTTGTGGTTTGCAAGATAGTTATAGGCCAATCCCTTGGCTGTGATGTGAATATGCTCGCCGTCGGTCTCCACGCTGAGCAATTCACCGCCAAACTGCTTTTTCAGCGCAACAGACAGGGCAACCAGCCTTTCGTGGCTGTATTTGCTTGCAAAAAAGGCCGTAAAGCTATCGTCTTTATTGTGATGCACCCGCAGGCCACGAACATAGAAATTGTTGTTGCCAATAAGGTCGTGGCGGAACAGCTCATGCTGGAATTCTTCAGCCGTGGTCGCCCAGCTGATGTCCGTCGGGAAGCAAAGAACATCGCGCAAAGCGGCAGGGCGCGCCTCACGTTCCTTGGCCAGTTCCAGCGCGAACTTGCGGTAGTTTGGCGTAATCTTGAATGCGTCGATTTCTTCCGGCGTACGGCGCCCAAAGCTGGTATTGCGGTAGGAATCCGAGCTTTTGCCATAGGCGTCCTTGAGCTTTTCAACCGGCAGAAGACGCAGGTCGTCAACATTTGCATCCCCTTTCTCAGGGGCAGACAAATCCGACTGGATCGGCTCTTCGGTCATTTCGACAAAACCGCGAACAGCGAGCGTGCCGTAGGTATGGCCCGCACCTTCAGAGCGCTCTTTGAAGAGGCCAAGCAGCGGAATATCATCTTCGGTCTTCACTTCGCAAGCACGGATATGCCAGTCGACAACGCTTTTCGCAACAGAGGCGAAGTCCACACCACCAACCGTGTTTTTCATGTTGGGGAAGTAGCGCTTGAGGATAGGCTCGTCCGTGTCAAGGAAGTTCGGCTCGAAGAATTCACCGCCAATGTAGCTTTCAGCGGTACATAGTCCGACCTTACCCATGGTTTTCATGAGAGACTTGTTGGCCGCTGAGATGAACTGCTTGATGTTTGCTTTGGCAGCATCAAGATCACCTTTGGCGAATTCCATGGCGCGCGCTTCTACCACGATGGGCATCACAGCGGAGGCCCCAAAGCCCAGAGCCGTTGCAATCTGATGGGCCGAAGCGATCTGGCCGCTTTCCGCAACAAGAGAGACACGGAAGCGAACACCCTGTTCAATGAGGCGCTGGTTCGCTGCGGAAATCATCAAAGGCAACGGAATGGCGGCCTTTTTCTCGTCGACCATCGCGTCAGACAGAATGACGATGCCACCTTTTTCGCGGGCTGCCGCTTCAACCTGGTCGCACACAGCATCGACAGCAGCGATCAGATCATCCTGCGCTTTCTTTTCGTCGGCCTTGTGGTCAACGATGAAGGTCATTTCAATTTCGGTGATTTCCACATCACTCTGCGCACGAATGGCAGACAGGTCATCAGGGGAAAGCACAGGCGTAGGGATCACCAACTGCTTGGTTTCGCCTTTGTTGAAGTGCGGCTTGGCGCCCAGCGCGACGCGCAAGGTCATGCCGTCGGCTTCACGCAAGCTGTCAAGCGGCGGGTTGGTAACCTGAGCAAAGCGCTGGGAGAAGTATTTCGACATACCCCCTTCCTGATCGGTCAGGGCGTTGATGGCTACGCCGTAGCCCATCGCCGAAATCTTTTCCTTGCCGGTCTGCATCATCGGGTCGAGCAAGAACTTGAAGCTTTCCTGATTGAGACCATAGGCAACCGAGCGCTGCACATCGGTAAAGGATTCTGCAACCTTGGTCTTGCCGTCCGTGCGTGGCAGATCATCGAGATTTTTGCGTGCGCTTTCGAGCAACGAACGATAGTCGCGCTTGGAGGCCAGAATCTTCAGGGCTTCATCGGAGGTGTAGGATTGCTTGGTCTCATGATCATAATAGAGCATGCCACCAGCCTCGATGCGTCCACGCCGCAGGATGCTCTCAGGCTCGAAATCAACCTGACCGGCTTCAGACATCACGCAAAGATATTCATCTGTTTCGACAGACCGCAAGGGGCGCAGGCCCAAACGGTCCAGCCGAGCGCCAACGACTGAGCCGTTGCCGAAGATCAGAGCGGCAGGGCCATCGTTCTTCTCTTCATAAAGAGAGAAATATTCAAGCATGACGCGAACATCTTCAGGGAACCGACTGTCATTTTCCCAAGCTGGCGGCATCATGGCCACAACCGCCGTGATCAGATCGAGATCGTCCTCTATCAGGCGTCTTTCCAGCGTCTGGTCAAGACGCGCAGAGTCCGATTGTCCGGGAGGAGAATAGATCTGCTGGTTCTTCATCTGAGCGATGGTCGCTTCAGAAAGACGGTTTTTCTTATCCGTGTTGAGCTCGCCGTTATGCGCCATCAAACGGAACGGCTGCGCCATGGAAGGCTGCGGCTCGGTATTGGTCGAAAAGCGCGTATGGAAGAACAGCGAATGGATCTTGTGATCTTCATCGGTCAAATCATAGAAATAGGGAATGACCTCGTTTGAGTTGAGGCGGCCCTTGTAGACCTGCGTATGCGCAGACATGGAGAGCGGATACAGCCCCTTGAGGTCAGGGTCCAGATAGGCAACTGACTCAATCGCCATCAGCGCATCATGGATCTTGCGATCGAAGGTTTTGGCGTCCATCGTTTCATCTTTAATGAAAACGACCTGATGCACGGTGAGCATGTATTTGAGGGCAGCCGGACGAATGACAGAGTTGTTGACCGGCGCGTCGCGGACAAGAACGATGCGCAAGCCATTCTTCTCAAGGCTTTCCTTGATCAGTTTGTCTGCTGCATCCCAGTTCTTTTTCAATTCCGGCAGGAAGAAGTTGGCAACGCCGAATTGGCCCAGTTCCAGAGTAGGAAGGCCGGTGATCTTGCGGAAGAAAGACAGAGACAAATCAACGCAAACCCCGGCGCCATCGCCGACGCCTTCAGCGCTCATGCCGCCACGATGGGGAACGGTGCATAAGGCTTCGTTCGCCTTTACAAGAACATCATGGGTTTGAACACCGGATTTGTAAGTCAAAA
Source organism: uncultured Cohaesibacter sp. (assembly GCF_963676485.1). Classification (NCBI taxonomy): domain Bacteria; kingdom Pseudomonadati; phylum Pseudomonadota; class Alphaproteobacteria; order Hyphomicrobiales; family Cohaesibacteraceae; genus Cohaesibacter; species uncultured Cohaesibacter sp. The sequence goes on along the minus strand of NZ_OY781114.1, from coordinate 4,575,073 downwards.
AGCCAACACCGCAGCTGCTTTTCTCAAAGCTATGGTCATACAGGCCGAATTGATTCTGAGACTGTTCCAAACCGCTTATCCTCACTATTTAAGGGCGCGACCTCCAAGTCCGGTCCAAAGAATGGACCAAAGTGCGAGATCGTCGTCTTTATCCGAAACCGGACCAATGCAGTGATCCGTAATGACGACGAGCATACCGCTCGACGGTTCCGTTTTGCATTGCACCTTGGAAGGTGCCTGCGCCATTGAACTATTGCGTAATAAATGGCTGTGAAACCTGATTTATACAGACAATTATAGCTCAACTCTCGCAAAAAGGGGCGCAAAAATCCCGATCACCTATTCTATTATATAAAACAGATGCCGAGAATTCATGTCACAGAACTATGGCTGTGCGTAAATGGTATGGGGGAATGCGTCAAGCGCATAAAAGCTGGAAACGGACGATTTTTTCGTTTTCCGGTCACTTTTCCGTAGATTCTGCTCAATTGTTTCTTGGCGACCGTGTATTAAATACAAACGTTCCAAACCTGAAAATATTGACTTATACGCAGCAACGTTTGGTCTTGTGCGGCAAAAAGCCCTCAAGATTTCAAGAGATCGGGCACAAGGAGTGTATGGTTCAAGAATAGCATGCAATCCTCTTGCCTTTACACATTAAGGCAGGGCGAAACATCATGGACCCACGCAGATCGTCTTGCCTTGCACGCAGACGGTCTTCGTAACTGATGGTTCAAAACCGCTGAGGACTATGAAAGGTCATGCGCAGATTGGAGCTCGCTTTGTGAGCTGAGTGCTTGACGCGCCTGAGAAATGGCCAACCCCAGGTCGCAGCGCATAGCTGTCACTGGACTGTTTCATTGGAAACAAAGGTGCCTCGCAATCAATAGGTCTGCTTTGCGTAGCTTCCCGGTGCATCTTCTATTGGGGGGAATTGCGCCGAGCCGATAGGCCGCGCCTCAACGCGCGTTGCCCCTTGGGAAATGGTCCATTGATACCAATCCGGCCACCATGACCCCTTGGTTTCTTGCGCTGCCTCAAGCCAGTCACTTAAAGCGCCCTCAGGCGGGGCACCACGCCAGAATTGATATTTACCGCGCTCTGGTGGATTGACGACGCCCGCGATATGCCCGGAACCTCCCAGTATGAATTCCATGGGTCCACCAAACAGTTTGCAGCCTTTGAATACAGAGCGGGCAGGGGCGATGTGGTCTTCCTTCATGGCGAGGCAATAGACCGGCGTCTGGATTGCTGAGAGATGAAGCCTTACACCATCCAGCTCCATGGTTCCTTCAGCCAACGCATTTTCCAGAAAGCATTTGCGCAGATAGTAAGAGTGACAAGCCGCCGTCATGCGCGTGCTATCCTGATTCCAGAACAGGAGGTCAAAGGGGAATGGTTCCAACCCGCGCATATAGTTATTGACGAAATAGGGCCAGATCAGATCATTTGGCCGCAGCATATTGAAGACATTGCCCATCGACTTTCCATCAAGATAGCCCTGCGCATCCATGACCCTTTCAAGTTCGGCAAGCTGCTCCTCGTCTACAAACACCTTGAGATCGCCCGCTTCGGTGAAATCCACCTGAGCGGCGAATAGGGTGATAGTGTTGATCCAGTCCTGCTTCGTGGCGGCGAGATAAGCCGCAGCTGCTGAGAGCAGGGTGCCGCCAACGCAATAGCCAACAGTGTTGATGCGCTCTTCGCCGGTTATCTGCCGGATCGTTTCAATGGAACTGATAACGCCCTTCTTCATATAGTCGCTGAAGGTCTTGTCCTTGAGAGTTTCATCAGGGTTGACCCACGAAACAGCAAACACCGTATGCCCTTGTTCCACGCACCATTTGATGAAGCTTTTGCGCTCATTAAGATCAAGGATGTAATATTTATTGATCCAAGGCGCTACAATGAGCAGCGGCGTCTTCAGCACTTTCTCTGTTTGGGCTTCATATTGAATGAGCTGGCAAATATCATTCTGGGCAACCACTTCGCCCGGCGTGATGGCGATATTCTCTCCCAAGCCGAAAACAGACGTATCCGTTTGCCGGATAAGCAGATTGCCACCTCCTGCCTGAATGTCTTCGGCGAGCATCTGCATGCCTCGGATCAGGTTTTCTCCGTCACTTTCCAACGTCTCGCGCAAAAGGGCAGGGTTGGTCATGGCATAGTTGGAGGGCGACAGCGCATTGAAGATCTGGTTGACATAGAATTGCGCCTTGTGACGCGTGTGTTCGTCGATTGTCGCTGCGTCACTGACCATTTCATTGGCCCATTGCGAAGCGATGAGATAGAGCTGTTTGACAAAGGAGAAGAATGGGCTGCTTTGCCATTCGGGATCTTTGAAGCGCAAATCACTTTCATCCGCAAAGGCGACGTCCTCGACCTCTTCGCCCATCATTCTGCGGCTGGATGCTCCCCAGAGATCAAGGCAACGTCCCCAAAGTCGCGTTTGTGCCTCCATTGCGCGCGCCGGATCTGATGACCAGTAATGCGCCACTTCCCCGAAGGTGCGCGCCATCTGGTTTACATAGTCGACGGTGTGCGCATCCATGCCATTTCTGCGCTGATTGAGGTAAGCGGAAGCAACCTTGCCAGCCTGTTCCACTACTTTGGCTATGTTGGTCGCAAAGGTTTCCGGATCATTGATTGAGAAATGTCCGTCATCCGGTCTGTCATTGGTCGATGTGGACGCGCGACTGGTCTTGCCGGTTTCATCCGGACCATGCGTGTCTTTCTCGTTGTCTTTTTCATCAACCATATGAAATTGCCGTTCCAAACCAGCCACAAAAGCGGAAAGTTCCGCTCTTTAGCTCATATCTTCCAAGAATCTGAAAAGCAAAAATAGTCACTTGTCTGCCTCAGGCAACAGGGGCAACTACATATTAACAAGGCCATTGGCATTATAGTAAAGCATGCTGATCGGACCATGGTCGCGATGGATGTCGAGCGGAAATGCGCGGGAGCCCTTGAATTCATAAGGAATCGGCATAAATATCCATGAACTATGCGACAATTCGGAGCAGGGTGATTCTGTTGGTTGTTTTATCAAAAAGATCATGCTGATCTCATGCATCAAGGAAGCATGATTGGCTTCCTTCACAGTCTGTATCTTTTTCCCTGGATATACAGATCCATAAAGCGTTTGCGCGTCTGACAGGAATGAAACCGATGAATGAGAAACTTGCCTTCGCTCTTAGCGCTTCTCTCGTTTTGTTTTTGGCAGGCTGTTCTGCGACCCACTCCGATTTGGCCGGGGCTGATCTGACAGAAAGCGAAGCGACCGCCAGTCAATCGGCTGCCGTTGAAGCAGACGATTCTTCCGGTGTCATTTCCGATGCGCAAGCTTCTACAATCAAGCGCGTTCCTTTCGCTCCGACCCAGTTGGGCTATTCTCTCGATCTCCTTAATGACACGCCCGATTCAACAGACTATCCTACGATTTCCAATCTGAAGGACAAAGACCCTGCATTGCTGACGCCTGAGGAACGAAGGAATCTGGAAGCAGAACTCCTGAAACTTAATGAGCGAGCGCAACAATAGCATTTTCCCGCGAAACAGGGCTGTTTTGACTCTCCACAAAGTGAGATCAAAAAGGCCGGAACCCGCTCTGAAGTCAGTCGTCGCGATCCCTGCGGCCATCTTATTGACTAATTCCCATGTGCAAAAACTGAATTAGATCTGGCAAACCAATCCGGTTAGCGCCATTTTCTGCAACACTTTACAAGGCTAAGCCTTAAATTCTGTCCCTGTCCTAATATCAAGGAGCCTAACTATGGATGAGTTCCATAAAATACGCCGTCTCCCTCCTTATGTCTTTGAACCGGTCAACCGGATTAAGGCGAAGGCGCGAGCGGCGGGCGCGGATATCATCGACTTGGGCATGGGTAACCCGGATTTGCCGACACCAAAGCATATCGTGGAAAAGCTGACCGAAACGGTTCTGGATCCGCGCACGCATCGTTATTCGACGTCCCGCGGCATTCCCGGTCTCCGGCGCGCACAGGCCGCCTATTACGAGCGCAGGTTTGGGGTGAAACTCAATCCCGAAACCGAAATTGTAGCCACGCTCGGCTCCAAGGAAGGCTTTGCCAACATGGCTCAGGCCATCACGAGCCCCGGCGATGTCGTGCTTGTGCCAAACCCGACCTATCCGATCCATTCCTTCGGTTTCATCATGTCTGGTGGCGTCGTGCGCTCCATGCCAGCTGAACCGAACGAAGAGTTTTTCCGCTCGATTGATCGCGCTGTGCGGCATTCGATTCCGAAGCCGATTGCACTCATCGTCAATTATCCGTCCAACCCGACGGCTTATACGGTTGATCTCAATTTCTATAAGGAAGTGGTCAAAATCGCCAAGGAGCATGACATCATGGTTCTGAGTGATCTGGCCTATGCAGAGATCTATTTTGGTGATGACCTGCCACCGTCCATTCTTGAAGTGGAGGGCGCAAAGGATATCGCGGTCGAGTTCACCTCACTGTCCAAGACATTTTCCATGCCGGGCTGGCGCATGGGCTTTGCTGTTGGCAACGAGCGTATGATCCGCGCGCTGACACGCGTTAAGTCTTACCTTGACTATGGCGCCTTTACGCCCATTCAGGTCGCAGCCGCTGCGGCATTGAATGGCGCTGAGGACTGCATCAAGGAAGCGCGTGACACCTACAAATATCGCCGCGATGTGATGGTGGAGAGCTTTACCCGTGCTGGCTGGCCGATTCCAAGCCCGGATGCGACCATGTTTGCCTGGGTGAAAGTGCCTGAGCCATTCCGCGATATTGGATCTTTGGAATTTGCCAAGCGGCTTGTCGAGGAAGCCCATGTTGCCGTTGCGCCCGGTGTCGGGTTCGGTGAATATGGGGACGACTATGTTCGCCTTGCCTTTGTAGAAAATGAGCAGCGCATCCGACAGGCTGCGCGTAACATCCGCCGTTTCATGGCGTCTGCCTGAGTATAAAATCTCAGAGCGGTTTGTAGACGAAAACAAAAATGCCATCCGCGAATGCACACAATTCTGGCAAAACCCAGATTGCTCTTGCGGATGGTCGTTGGCTTGCGTATTTATTCTAAACAACAGCCGTTTTGCTCTTGAATTTCATGAATTTTTTTCTTCAGGAAATTAATCTGACAAAATAGCAAGCACAACAAACTCGACTTATCGGACTACAAATTAAATGAGCGATCCCCTCAAGCTCGGCCTTGCTGGTCTCGGCACCGTAGGCATTTCGGCGCTTAAACGTCTCGTCTCCATGGAAAATGAACTGGCTATCAAATCCGGTCGTGCTCTCCGTGTTAAAGCAATTTCCGCAAAAAACAAAAACAAGGATCGTGGCATCGACCTGACTGGCTTCGATTGGTACACAGATCCGGTTGAAATGGCCACGAGCGATAAAATCGATGTTTTTGTCGAATTGATCGGGGGCGATAGCGGCCCCGCAGAAGATGCTGTCAGAGCTGCCGTAAAGGCAGGTAAGCATGTCATCACAGCCAACAAGGCGCTGTTAGCCAGACATGGCAACGAGTTGGCTCGGCTCGCCGAAGAGCATAATGTCTCCATTAACTTTGAAGCCGCTGTCGCAGGCGGCATTCCGGTCATCAAGGCAATCCGCGAAGGCCTGACCAGCAATAACATTACGCGCGTTTACGGCATTTTGAATGGCACCTGCAACTATATCCTCACGCGCATGGAAGATGAGGGGCTCTCCTTTGACGAATGCCTCAAGGATGCCCAACGTCTGGGTTATGCCGAAGCCGATCCGACATTCGATGTCGAGGGCAACGATACGGCCCATAAGCTCGCCATCCTTGCCAGTCTTGCTTTTGGTCATGAGATCGAGGCTGACTCCATTTTCCTTGAAGGCATCACAACCATAACGCCAGCTGATATCGCCGCCGCAGAGGAACTCGGCTACCGCATCAAGCTTCTGGGCGTGGCGCAAAAGACCGACACGGGCATCGAACAGCGGGTGCACCCAACCATGGTGCCACAGGATTCTGCTATTGCACAGATCGATGGTGTCACCAATGCGGTTGCTATTGAGGGAGATGCCATCGGAGCCATCACCTTGTCCGGGCCAGGGGCTGGCGGCGATGCAACCGCCTCTGCTGTGATCGCGGACATCGTGGATATCGCCCGTGGCCTTGAGGTCAAGCCGCTTGGTCGACCGGCGTCCGTTCTGCAGCCTTACAAGCGCGCCCGCATGCGGGCTCATGAAGGTGGCTATTACATTCGGCTCAAGGTCAGCGACCAGCCGGGCGTTTTTGCGTCCATCGCAAATCGGATGGCTGAACAAAGCATTTCACTCGAAAGTATAGTTCAAAGAAAAGCAAAATATAAAGTAGAACAGAAAAGTGAAATGAATTCAGCGGATACGAGCCATCAAGATGTTGTTCTCATCACATACGAGACAACAGAACTGGCTATTCGCACTGCGATCGAAACGATTGTGAGCGACGGACATGTGGTTGCAGCTCCACAAGTAATCAGAATTGAGAGATTGTAATTTTGGAATAATTTCAATTCTATGGCTTTATGACATGAATGCCGATTTCATTGAACATATCGCTCCGAGTGGGCAAAAGGGGAATTTTTAATGAGTGAGATCAGAGAAGCAGCGGTACTTGACCGTATCCTAACCCTGGAAATTGTTCGCGTTGTTGAACGCGCAGCTGTTTCCGCAGCTCGCCTGAGAGGTAAGGGCAACGAAAAGGCTGCTGACCAGGCAGCCGTTGATGCCATGCGTCGCGAACTGAACCAGCTCCCAATCAACGGACGTGTTGTGATCGGTGAGGGCGAGCGCGATGAAGCGCCGATGCTCTATATCGGCGAAGAGGTCGGCAACAAACAGGGCCCGATTGTCGATATCGCGCTGGACCCTTTGGAAGGGACGACCCTGTGCGCCAAGAACCAGCCGAATTCTCTTGCAGTTATTTCCATCGCGGATGAAGGGAGCCTGCTGAATGCTCCTGACGTTTATATGGACAAGATTGCCATCGGTCCGGGATATCCAAAGGGCCTTGTTGATCTGGATCGCTCTCCGGCGGACAACCTCAATGCGTTGGCAAAAGCCAAGGGCGTGGATGTTGCTGACCTCAATGTTTGCATTCTTGACCGTCCTCGCCACGCCAAGCTGATTGAAGATGTACGCGAAACCGGCGCAGCCATTCGTCTGATCGGCGATGGCGACGTGCAGGGCATCATTCATATTACCGATCCCGATGAATCCGGCATGGATATTTACATGGGCATTGGCGGCGCTCCCGAAGGGGTGCTGGCTGCATCCGCGCTACGCTGCATCGGCGGCCAGATGCAGGGGCGTCTGGTCATCAATAACGATGAGCAGCTCCAGCGTGCCATTCGCATGGGCATTGAAGATCCGTCCAAAAAGTTCGAGATGATCGAGCTGGCTGGCGGCGACGTAACCTTCGCCGCAACGGGTGTGACCGATGGCAACATGCTTTCCGGTGTGAAATTCGGCAGGGAAGTCATCAAAACGCAGACGGTTGTGATGCGGTCTTCTACCGGCACCGTGCGGTGGGTTGAAACAGAGCATCGCGAATTTGATAAATTCCATCTGGATTGATCCAAAGAGATCTGGAAATTCGGATTTGAAAAGGCGGGGTATGAAACCCCGCCTTTTTCGTGGTCCCTATAGGGGAACATGCTAAATTGACTGTCGAAAACTGATTCCCGCAACCAAGAGACTTGATCCAGCAAATGCTATCCGACTTTCAAACCAACAAGAGCTATTTGGGCGTTGATAAATCCGCAAAAGAACGTCGGTGGGTAGAAAGCTTGGATTTGAGAGGCGTCGAGCTCGCCAGCGCCATCGCACAAGCTGAGGATATTCCAGACATCGTGGCGCGCGTTATGGTCGCGCGTGGACAGGAAATCGAAAGCGCGACGCACTATCTTGACCCCAGTATAAAGCACCTGATGCCGGACCCTTCGTCCATGACGGATATGGACAAAGCGGCAGACAGGATAGTCCGTGCCATTCAAAACAGGGAAAAGATCGCGATCTTTGGCGATTATGACGTCGATGGAGCGACCTCCAGCGCGCTGATGGCCCTTTTCCTGCGCCATTGTGGCTGCGAAGCCACCATATATATTCCCGATCGTATTTTCGAAGGCTACGGCCCGAACCCGGATGCAATGGATCAGTTGATAGAGCAGGGGCACACCCTGATCCTGACGCTGGACTGTGGCTCCACTTCGTTTGACGCACTACAACGAGCGCATGAGCGTAAGACGGATGTCGTTGTTATAGACCACCATCAGGTTGGTGAGGAGCTTCCTGTTTGCGTGGCTTTGGTCAATCCGAATAGGCAGGATGATCTGAGCCAGTTGGGCCATCTGGCTGCGGTTGGCGTTACATTCATGACCCTTGTGGCCGTCAACAGAGCGTTGCGCCAGAGTGGATTTTACAAAGCAGCCTGTACCGCACCTGATCTTCTTGGCTGGCTGGATCTGGTTGCGCTCGGGACCGTATGTGATGTCGTGCCCCTGATCGGTTTGAACAGAGCCTTCGTCGTCAAGGGGCTTATGGTCATTCGAGCCAATCGCAATCTCGGTCTGAATGCGTTGCTAGCGGTGTCCCGCGTTTCAGGGCCCGTCAGCCCCTATCATCTGGGCTTCATGCTCGGCCCGCGCATTAACGCAGGTGGTCGCATCGGAGATGCTGCGCTTGGAGCAAAGCTGCTCACGTCCAACGATCAGTCCCAGGCCGAACATATCGCTTCTGAATTGGAACGGCTGAACAAGGAGCGTCAGGCACTTGAGCAGATCATGCTTGAAGACGCCATTACGCAGGCCGAGAGACAGCTTCTGGAAAATCCCGAAGGCGCCGGACTGGTTACCTCTAGCTCTGATTGGCACGCCGGTATTGTGGGGCTGCTCGCCTCACGCCTCAAGGAACGCTTCAGACGGCCAACCTTTGCCATTGCCATTGGCACTGACAAGACGGGCACCGGCTCTGGCCGATCCATCGCAGGATCGGATCTGGGAGCAGCCGTAAGAGCTGCCCATAAGGAGGGATTGCTCGTCAAGGGTGGTGGACATGCTATGGCGGCAGGGCTGACAATCGAAACCGATAAGATAGATGCGTTCCGCCATTTTCTCCATGAACGCCTGAGCGCTCAGGTGGAACAGGCCCGCGCCAATGATGAGCTCAAGATTGATGCGGCCCTGACGGCAACCGGCGCTACAGAAGAATTGGTCAGGACACTTGAGAAGGCGGGGCCTTATGGCGCAGGCAACCCAGAACCGATCTTTGTGTTTCCGTCTCATAAAATTGCCTTTGCCGATGTTGTCGGGCAGGGGGGACATGTGCGGTGCACTCTCTCCAATAGTTCTGGTGGCAAGCTCAAGGCAATCTGCTTCAGAGCTGCAGAGGAACCAATCGGTAAGCTTTTATTGGAGAATAGAGGCAGCAGTCTTCATGTTGCAGGCAGTCTATCCCTTGACTATTGGCAGGGGCGCCCGTCCGTTCAGCTGCGCATCATCGATGCCGCAGAAATAAAAGGCTCATAAAGCTGAGGCTTTTAGCAAAGAATTATTCGGGGCGCTTACGCACAAATTGTTGCTCGATGACTTCTTTGCCCCAGTTGGTGTCCGGTTTTTCTTCAACAAGCGTGAAGCCGTGTGACTCATAAATATGCCGCGCAGCATCAAGGCCTTTGAATGTTGAGAGGTGGGTTTCTCTAAAACCGGCCTTGTCAGCAAAGGCCACCGCGCGGCTGAAAAGCTGTCGGCCAACGCCCTTGCCACGCAGGCTCTCGTCGACAATGAACCAGCGCAAATGTGCGATGCCATCGCCCAAGTCTTCTCCATCCAGCGCAAGGCTGGCGAGAAACTGGCCATTCTCCTCGACATACCAGACTTCATTGCACGGTTTTTCCAACCGCTGGACAAAGTCACTCAAGCCGCTTGCTACAATTGCTTCGAAAACAGCGCCAAAGCCGACCAAATTAAAATAGAATTGCGAATGGAGTGAAGAGATCTGACCTATGAGGCCAGCGCTATATCCGGTCTTGATTGCGACGCTTTCTTGACCATGCGCTTGCGGTGACGCTGCATGCCCCAGAGCAGTTGCATAAAGCTTCAGCCCTTCAACAATCTTGGAAATATTTTGCCTGTCGATTGACCCGAGCGCGTCGCGCACCTGTTCATTGGAATAAAGATTGATGGCATCAAAGAGAGCCTTGCCTTTCTCGCTTAAGGAAAGGCCCTGTTGTCGGCGATCGGCTTCATCATTCAGCTTGGTGACCAGTCCCTGTTCAACCAGACTTTTGACAAGGCGGCTGATGGTTGACTTTTCAAGAATAAGGGCATGGGCCAGATCTTTTGATTTGATCCCGTCTTTAAGTCCGATTTCAAGCACGGCATGCACAGCGCTAAGAGAGTAGTCAGTTCCCGCTACATGTTTGGCCAAAACACCCCATTGACGCACGAGTTGCCTCGAGGATGTTCGGATATCATTTACGAGATTGTCCCTGACATACATTGTGGTTCACCGTTGTGTTATCTGCATTTAATAGTTCGATTAAGCAACTAAATACGCCTTATGCCCCTCATAGGGCAAGAAGAAATAAAAAGCCTTTGGACAAACTGTCATAGAAATGAAAAAAAGATCAAAAAGCGAGTTTTCAGGCTTGCGCTTTAACACAAAGCTTTTTATAAACCGCCTCACCGATTGATGAGCGCCCTTCGTCTAGCGGTTAGGACGCCGCCCTTTCACGGCGGTAACACGGGTTCGAGTCCCGTAGGGCGTACCACTTTCGACAAAAAGCCCTTGCAGCTCAGGCTGTTGCGAGGGCTTTTGTCCAACCAGGGTGCCTAGGTTGGACATCATTTCAGCTTTGCCATTGCATTGTCGGCCATCAATTTCCTGTTCGCTGCCCTTACATATTTGCGGGCTTCCTCAGGGCTTCTGTGCCCGAGGAACGTCATAACCTCAAACTCGGTGCCTCCGGCCTCTGCCAGCTTTGTTGCACCGGCTTTGCGCAATCCATGAGCTGTTCCAGGAACGCCGGCTTCCTTGCATTGTTTCCCAAACCAATTGCCGAACGATTCAGTCGTATAACTTTCATCAGCAGATTTGGTTTGGGTGATGAAGGTTTTCTGATGGCTTGGAATGTTGACTAGAAACTCTTCGAGTTTGGCATGAAGTGGAAGGTCCACCAATCCGCCTGTTTTTCCCCGACTATAGCGGATCCTGTTTTCGTAAATGCTGTGCCAGCCCATCCGGTTGACGTCCTGTCGGGCAGCACCAGTGTAAAGAATAAGATGCAAGACGATTGCTGGCAAAGAGCCCTCACCGTGGTGGGCCAGGAATTGAGCGATTTCGGCATCTGTCCATGTATGGTAGCCATCTGCATTCATCTTATAAGGTTTGACGCCCTGGGTGGGATCCGTCATCACATAGCCAAAATCATTGATGGCATAGCGGCATAGGCGCCCGATGAGCTTTTTGAGCTTGTTGGCCGCAGCAGGAGTCTCACGCTTCGCCTCCATCAGTGCCTCAACATGCTTTTTCTTGAGACCCGCTACGCTGCGGTGTCCGTGTTCCTGGCGAAAACGCTCCATCTCACCACTGAGATTGCGTTTTGTAATTGGCGCAAGGTCATGGAAGGTTTTGGTTCTCATATATTGAGTGATGAGCCAATCAAAGGTGCCAGACTTGACTGTGGCTTTGGGGATCTCGAATGGCTTGTTGAGCGTGGCTGCTTGATAGGAGGCCTCGAATTCTTTCGAACCATATGTTCCTCGGATATAGCAGGAGCTGCATCCCTTGAGTCTGAAACGCCATCGGATCTTGCCGTGGCGGTCCGTGACCCTGGTGACGCCGGGATAAGGGTTACGTTTCATTTTTCCAGTATGTTGTCCCAGTCGTTTGCGTCTCTCAGTCCCGGTTGATCTGGGTCTTTGATCTGCAGGGTGATCTCGCCGAAGACGGTGATAGAGATTGCCGCTATGGCGACACCAGCTGATTGCGCGCCGCGGATGGCTCGCTTTATGTCTGCCTGCTTAAATGTCGCTGCGGTTTTCATGACGGCTCCTGTCTGCTTTCTCGGCGAATTCCATCGTTTCACCGCCCGGTTGAATGCCAACCGACGGCTCTTTGCGTTTGCGTGAACTGAAAGGGAAGTAGAAAAGCTGAGAGCTGGACCCAAACCAGAATGCGTCAATTTCGCGAGAAAAGCGCTCTCAAGACCGCGATCTGTGCGGAAAAGCTGTTTGATCACCTCGTTTTCCTGATATAATCGAGGTGTTCAGAAATCCTGTCAGTCCCGATGTGCAGTATTTGCGTTGCTGAAGCCGTTGGCGGTAGGCGCAATATGTGCGGTTTTGCATAGGGCAAAAATTTCACAAACCCAAATGAAATTGACAATAAAGTTATCTAACTGATTTCATGAGGTTTTATTCTCGGTTTCTGCCGTTTTTTCGCATCTATCAGCTTTTCCGCCGACGCTGTCTCATTGGCCTCGCCATCGCGTCATGGATGGCGAGGTTGTTCGGTGCGTTTTACTTGATTTACATCTCTCTGAACGATTGTGCCCGTCGCTTCTCAGCGTGAATGATATCCAGAAATCGATTGGCAAAATACTGTGCCTCTTGCAGATCGGCGCGGGCACTGGCGTAGGATGAAGCCAAAGGATCGGCCTCGTCGAGGATAGGTAGTGCTTCAAGCAAATCGTCGACGAGCTCGTCAAATTGCGGATCAAGGATACCGCGATTGCTGACAGCATCGATCAGGGCATGTAATGGCCTGATGTCATCGAGAATATCGCCGACGGCAATATCGGGCAAAGAGGATAACGCCCTTCGAGCTGCGCAGATTGCATCGGCTCCAATATCGAGGATGCGGCTGGCATCGGTCGAGCGCTGATCGACAAGCAGTGAAATATTGTGGCGATAGGTTTCGGGAATAAGGGGCATGTATCTTCCTTTCGTACTGATAGGGGGCATGATTTGTCCGGCCGACACCGGGGCTGGTCGGACAAATCTCAAAGCACTCTGTGACTACTGCTGGGGATCGGGTGTTGGGATGGCAATCGGGGCAGGGATGATCATCCCTGACATTTTGCGACCAGATCTCTTGGCAAGCAGGGCTTGCAGTTTGAGCAGATCGGCTCCTCCTTCTGCACACTCAACGTTGATGGCATGGATACGAGCTCTAAGGCGTTCAAACTGATCGAGCTCGTCACCAACCAACCGACCAAGGACTGGTGTTCCATCCTTGTTGGGTGCAAAGCCTTCATGGTTGACAGAGACGATCACAAGGCCACGCAGATTGTAGACTATCGGCTGTGAGAGACCTGCAGCACCAAAGGCGGCAGAATGTTCGACGCGGATTTGGGCTCCGTGGTTAAAAGTTGTCCCGATGGCATACCCCCGTGCGAGGGTCAGATAACGGGTGCCGATATAGATTGCCTCGTCAACGATGAGCCATGGCAATGCCTCATTGGGTGATTGTCGATCCTTGTCGCGATGATCTGAAGGCATCTCAAAGGCAACAATGTCGCCACAGCTGACAGAGTCTTGCCAGTTGCTGGTGTGCGTCGTGGATGGAATATTTTCGCTGGTCATCAATATCTCCGACCTTGGTTGAAGGGATTTTGACACCTGCCTTTTCTGGTTTCTCTTTCTGGGGAACTGGATCGGGCGCGGCGTCACCAGACCCGCTGCGCACAAGCCGGTTGCCATCTGTCAGATGCTTCTGAATTCATGCTGATTGGTGGGATCAGCAAGGGATCAGGGAGCTTGCAGTTTAAGGGAAAGAGCCGCGAGAAAACCGCCGCCAAGAGGTTGTCTCGCGTCCGGCTGAAGGCCGCCAAGGGGATCCAAGGTGGGCATGGCAATCGCTCCCTTGGCCGGAGTTGGTCTGGCAGAGAGGATCGTCTACCAGTCGCCAGACCGGCCCGTCGGAGACGAGAGGGAGTTCCAAGAGGGTGGGCGCGATAGCCCCCTCTGGTCCGGCTGATGGCCCCTGAAGAGTTTGAGAAGGCGGAGCGTTTTTCATGCGGCGATATCATCGGCGTCGGGGTCGAGGGCTCACCCTCGCGAACGGCAAGTGACAGTCAGACCGTCAGGGCCCTGTCACTTGCTTAGTGAGTAGAAAGGAACAAAAATAAAGCGCTGTCTAGACAGCATCATTTTCGTCTTATGCATTTTTGGTCAAGCGAGATTTTGCGATGACCCCATCTCCCTCCATGTGAAAAAAACGTGGAGAGATGACATATGGACAAAGACCATCCCATCGTGCTGAGGTGTGAGGAACTGACACCCGGTTGTCTTGGTCGCATGCAGATGCATGCCAATCGAGCAGGCGGTGACCTTGATCACTGCGACCCAGACCGCACTAATCATACAAAATGGTATCGTGAAATTGGCAATGAAAATTTTGCCAAGGGGGTGCGTGAAGAAATCAGGGTAATGTCCAAGCTCAATTTGGACCGTGAACTTGAAGCATTGGATCGATTAAATAGAAAGGCAGACAAAAAGCGTCGCCAAAAGGAGGGCTTGTGCGATCCATTCCGCGCGTCGAAAGGAGGGCCGTTGCGTGAAGTTCTACTGACCGCAAATGCAGAATATTTTATTGCGGAGGAGAATGATCCAAATCCATACGTCGCTCATCGTACTAGTAAGAACGGTGTGAAAGAAAGGCTCCTGCTCAGCAGAAAGAAAGTCGCCGCCTTTGAGCGGCATGGCCTAAAATTCTTCAAAGACCACTTTCCGGGTCAATTGCGGTATCTGAGATTGGACATGGATGAGGAAGTGCCGCATTTTCATGCGTTGGTGTTGGTCAAGTCGATTAAAGAGTCCGGACGTAGGGGCAAACAGGTCATGATACAGCCTAGTACCAATCCATATATTCGAAACTATGAGTGGGCACAGAATGCGGCCGGTGAGTTCTTCTCAACAATTGGTCTTGTCCGTGGCGAGCGTCGAGCTGAAGCAAGACGCAAGGCCAAGGAGCTTGATAACCCAGCTCCCGAAGACAGGGAACATGTTTCGCCAGCCGAACATCGCGCGAAACGCGCTGAAGCAATAAGGCAGAAAGAAGTCGATGCCGAAGAGCGTTTCCTTAAGGCGAGTCAGAAGCTGGACGAGGCAACGCAGATTGCGAATGACGCCGAAGTGAGAGCGGAAATACTGATTGAAGATGCCTCCGTAGCATCAGATGACATGCTGTGCGAAGCGCAGGAAGCAAAACAAGAGGCAGATGCGCGTTTGACCGCAACGAAAGGGATCGCCGAAGGCACTATTGTTGCGGATCTGACGAACGCGGAAGAGCCATCTAAAGTAGCCAAGGATGCCGATTCCGATAAAGCAAAGCCCCTTCTGGCTGCGATCAAGACATCACCAAAAGCGGCCATTGATGCTACAAAGGCCCTTAGGGCAGCTTTCAGACCTCTGAAGAATAAGCTGGACGCGCAATTGGCGGCAATCGAATGGGTGTCTGAGGAATGCGGAACGGTCGATCATAGTCGGGAAGGCAACGAATTCCGGGTAGCAGAAAATACTGATAAACAAACAGCGGATACACTACTCTCACGAATCCGGCTTGCTCCGAAAACTGCACTGGGGGCGGTCATGCCCTTGGTCAACATTCTAAAACGGACAAAGCAGGCTGAAAATGCCGCAATTGTGGGGTCGGCCGCAGTTTTTACCGCGGCGGAAGGTTTGTTTGACTTTGATGCAGACAAACCCAATGACGGTTTTATTGCGCTCAACGGAGCAAATCCCGAAAGGGTCAAGGGTCTTGAGGTAAGGATGAAGCTAGACAAAAGACTTGCTTCCAGAGTTGGTCGGGCAGTCAATGCGACGATCAATAGAGCCGTGAAAGATAAAGCCAAGAAGGCAGAGCAACGGGCTCAAACGGCCGAAAGCAGGTGGAACAAGGCCTATGAGCAGATTGCAGGCATTGTGAGATCAGCCCGCGACTATATGCACCCATCGGACTATGACAAATTCCGCCGAAAGGCTGCCTTGGTCGTAAACAATGCTGATCAATTCGCAAACCAGACGGATCAGCAAGAAAGGCCACAAGGCACAAGAAGCAGATAAGACTCGATAAATGTGCCGACCAATTCCCCAGCGAACACTAGAGATTGGCAAGTCAACTGAAGCCAGCGTCAAACTATTTCAGTTCCTTGTCTATCTCGAAGTTCATCACCTTTTCCCATATATTGGCAGAACAGTGTAAACTGTTAGTTCAAAAGCATGAGTTGGCGTTGCGTTTAACGTGACTTAATCGCATAAATTGTTACATCGTGCATAATAATTGCTTCTGAGAAATCATATGCCTTCTAATTTGAACCAAACACCAGAGTAGATCGCACGTGATGCGATCGACAAACGTCTGGCCGCAGCCGGATGGAGCGTGCAGGACAATAAGGCAATTGATTTCAATGCAGGGCTCGGTCTGGCTGTGCGAGAATACCAGACAGATATCGGGGTCTTTCCGTAGGTGCGCCTCGGCAAACTGCTCTGTGTAGCGGCATAGATGGTCGATAATAAGGTTAGTCGTGAAATCACTGATATTGTCGCGGCCGACACCGGAGCTGATGAGGCAAACCTTCTCCAAATGGCTGCCTTCAGTTATTTTCTCGTGGCCGAAATCGCTGAACAGTCGACCAAGATTGGTACTGAGCGCGCGCGCGAACTTCATCCCGAGACCGCTTCCGCTGTTGCCGGAGACAGAGAAGCCCAACCAGTTTTGCTTGATTTCTGGGAAGCAATACCAAGCTTTGAGTAGGTCTTCATTGGCTATGGCCTGCCCCGCGTGATCGCGCAGGAAGGCCACATATTGGATCATCTCGGCGTGCAGTTTTTTGTATTCCTCCTTCTCTGAGTGAAACAGAAGAAAGGGGTCGATGAAGAGGGGTAGGTCATTGACCAGCGACACGTTAAACACCCCGAAGTCCGTCATCACGTCCTCCGACACGTCAAAGTAGTCGCTAAAGAATGTCGCCATATCATTTCTCAGTACGTTGCCGAGGAATCCTCGGCCAATAGTAGCTGATGAAGCGGATTGCTGACATTTGGTGCAGGTGCGAATTCTCTGAAGATATCGATTAAAGCAGACATCGACTTCATTGCCACGACGTGTGGGGGCCGTGTCACCGACGAACCTACTCTGGACAGATGCCGAGCTCTTTTTCAAAATTCAGTTTTTACATTTTTGTAAGGTCCCGGCACAATCAACCCGGAATTTGATCGCTAGCTTTGATGTATTGCGGCAATGGGGCAGCTCCCAGAAACAGGGAATGCATCATGATACAAGCTGCCATCGAGACGAGAGGCCTCTGCCAGCAATTTGGCGATTTTGACGCTTTGAAAGACCTCACTCTGACGATTGAAGATAGTGAGATTTTCGGCTTTCTTGGTCATAACGGAGCGGGCAAAATCAACACCATCCATATGCTTACAACACTTGCAAAACCAAAATCGGGGTCTGCAAAGGTTGCTGGACACGATGTTTTGTCCGATCCGCTCGGCGTCCGCAGTGAGATTGGCTACGTACCCGAGAATGTACGCCTCTACGATACGCTGACCACGCGCGAAAACCTCACCTTCTTTGCCCGCCTGTCCGGGGTGGAAAATGAACAGAAGCGCATTTCAGAAGTCCTGGAATTTCTGTCGATCGAAGATCTCGCCGAGCGTCGGGTCGGATCCTTCTCGAAAGGCATGCGCCAGCGTGTTGGCCTTGCC
Source organism: uncultured Cohaesibacter sp. (assembly GCF_963676485.1). Classification (NCBI taxonomy): domain Bacteria; kingdom Pseudomonadati; phylum Pseudomonadota; class Alphaproteobacteria; order Hyphomicrobiales; family Cohaesibacteraceae; genus Cohaesibacter; species uncultured Cohaesibacter sp. The sequence continues at coordinate 4,557,357 of NZ_OY781114.1, read as the reverse complement.
CAAGCCATTTTGCACTATCCTTTCATCCTGTTCCTTGATGAGCCGTCTTCAGGCCTTGATCCCATGGGATGAAAATGCTGCGGGATCTGATCCTTCGGCTCAACAGGGAATGGGACATGACCATTTTCATGAATACTCATCTGATCTCAGAAATTGCCAAAACATGCACCTCAATCGGTGTTCTCAATCACGGACAGCTGATTTTCCACGATGCCATGGAGAAGGTCACCGAGCGCTATGGCGACGATACTGCCCTTGAGGAGCTTTATCTGTCTGTGACGCCACTTGCCTCGAAAGAGGAAGCGGCCTGATGGAAAAGAACACCCTCCAGACACGGATAGCGGCCTGCCGGGGCATTTCCGTGCAAACCCCAATTCGATCTATGTGACGAACGCTGCGGCCAATACCTTCTCCGTTGAACTGAAATCGGAAGGCAGCACGTCGATCAAAGTAGAAATCCAGAAAGACGCAGCCGGTGCAGAAACTGCCGACTAAGGCGTAACAGAACCGGTACTCCCGCAGGCGACCAGCGCATGAGCAGAAAGCCTTGACAATGGCACTTGGGAGCGATCGGGATCTAAATGGGTCTTCGCGGGACACTATGGCCCCGTCCCGAGGAACGGGCGGGGCCGATTGAATTTCTCTTGTCCTTTGACCGTTTACTTCCAGAGCAATTTGCCGGGACCACCTGATATCACCAGGGTTACATCTTTTAATGCGGCAATGGGTGATACTCCCGATGGTACGGCCACGAAACGGGGTTGCCATTCTGGCTGAAACTTCTGTTTAAATGCGCGCAGGCCTTCAAAATTGTAAAAGGATCGGCCGTGCCGATACAGGATGGCACCGAACCGGTTCCAAAGACGGGCGCCCTTGCGAACTTCTATCCCTGAAAGCGGAGCAAGGCTGAGACTGAATTCTTCTGCGCCCGTTTCTCGGGAATATTCAATCAGCTCGATAAAGAGGAATTCCATCAAGCCGCTCGCTTGTTCCGGCGGGTAGCGCATAAGGTCAATCGACACGCGTGAACCGTCTCCCGGCCGAAGAATATTGGCAAAGGCCAAAATCTCGCCATCGCGTTTGATGGTGGCAATGGCAAAATACTGAAGATAGTCTGGATCGAACCGCCCAAGGGAAAAACCCTTCTCACCCCCCCGCTTATCAACCATCCAGGCGTCTGAAATCGACTTCAGCTGATCCATGAAAGCCTTGGTGTGCGGCGCTTCATGGATGGTTAGCTCAAACCCTTCCTTGAGTGCCTTGTTGTGAGCTGCGCGCATGGACTTGAACTTCTTGCCATTGAGAGTGAATTCTCGGACCTTTATCACGGCTTCTTCACCGATCTTGTGGAGTGCGAACCCCATTTCGATCCAGAGGGGAAGATAGGCTTCACTCACCTCGAACATCACCGGGTGGGCGGCATTGTCATAAGCTTCTTCCCAAAATGACCAGACGAGAGGCACGATGGCATCCTTGGGGCCTATTGGATCCGAATAGGCGATCCATTTGTTGCCTTGCACCGCATACATGAGGAAAGCGGTATCAGCGTCATTAAAGAACAGCTCCTTATCGCCGGTAAAGGCAAGGCAGGCCTTGGGGTCATTCTGGCGATCGATGATAGCCTGCGCTTTTTGAAGGGCTGACTTGTCAGGTCTTCTCGTATGAATTGCAGCAGGCTGAATGGCGAGCCAAACTGTTGCAAACAGGAAGATTGACGACCCTGCCAAACCAGCGCGCAAAGCGCGCGAAGTGTTGGCAATGCTGGAGAATTCCGTCCAAAGATTAGCGCTATAGGGCGTTGCTTCATGCATGAAGAAGAAGACCGTTGCTGCGCTGACAACAATGCCTCCAGCGAGCGCAAACCAGCCTGGACTGAGCACTCTGCGGGTCAATTTTGCGGATCGGTTAAACAAACTTCGGAACGGCCAGAGAGCAATGGCGGTCGCAAGGAGCAAGAGCACACTCTCCAAATCAAATTTGTTCATCACAGCAGCACCCGACGCCACCAGCAACGCCGCAAGGGTGAGCCAGTATGCGCCGGATATCCTTCGCGCAAGACCTTGGCTCAGGATGATAAGCAATGCTCCCAGAACGGCGGAAAGGAGAGCTCCGCCTTCCAATAAGATGGCCGCCAACAAATCGTCTGCGTCCAGCTCATCGGGTCCCACTGAAGGCATAAGAGCAACAAGCACCAGATAGGCACCAATCCCGAAGGCGGTAAGACCGATCAGGGCCGGAGCCATGCCGTTGGCTGCTTTCATGACCGGCCGCAAAGGTTCGGAGACGTTGCCGAACAGTTTGGTAAAAAAGCCGCCAGCAAGACGGGCTTCGTTAATGGCGACAAAGACGAACGCCAAGCCAAATGGAACGAGATAGTAGATCAGCCGGTAGAGCAACAGGGCGGCGGCAACCTGATCAAGAGGCACACCTTTTGGTAAGGCCGCTATGACGACAGTTTCGAAGACTCCCACACCGCCGGGTACATGGCTGAGAACGCCCGCCATTGAAGCGGCCGCAAAGACGGGCAGGAAAGTCAGAAAATCGGGGCGGGCTCCCGGGAGCAACACATAGAGCGTGAGCGCCGCCATGGATGTATCAACAAAAGTGAAGGCAAGTTGGGAGAAAAGCACGCCCGGCGACGGAGCGGCGAGTTCGAATTTCCCAATTCGCAAGCCTTTCCCGCTCAAGGACATCAGCAGTAGAGCAAGAGCCACTCCAACGGCTGCAACTCCGGCCCAAATCCTCAGACTTTCCGGAGCTATTGGCAAAATGTTCACAAGAGCGTGAGGGTGAATGGCCAAGGCGGCGAGACCGATCACCGTAATGCCAAAACCGAAAGCCAGCGCGGCGAAGGTCGAGACGCTGGCAATTTCGAACAAAGTCAACCCGAAAGCGGCATAAATCCGATAGCGTACGGCACCACCAGAAATGACGCTAACGCCGATTGTGTTGCCAAAGCTGTAACCAAGAAATCCGCCGATAGCGATCGCTTTCGCCGGAACCTTTTTGCCGAGAGAACGCAGTGCTGACCAGTCATAGCCGATCAAGGCAACATACCCTGTAGCCGTTGCAGCAAAGGCCGCGAGCAATGCTGTCCAAGGTGTCGTTCGTACCTGGGCAATCACATCAGCCGCCTTTACGGGCTTGAGCAAGTGGTAAAGTGCGTAAGCACCGAGCGCAAACAAGACCAGCGCAAGAATGATCGGAGCCGCCTTTCTTACAAGGGAAATCCGTTCAGACTGGGCCACAGTATCGACATTAGTGGTGTTCAATTTGGACTCCCATTTTGTAAGGGCTCAAAGTCAGGACCAATTGCGACAAGGTCAGTGGTGCGGTCTGATTTGCATGATTTTCATTGCCGCTTGCTTAAAGAGCGCTAGCGACAGCTTACTTCGTAAGCTTCTTACAAATTTGTAAGACTTGCTCAAGGATATTGGAGGCCTTTGCGGCAAAAAAACCGAATTTAGAACAATTGCTGGTAAACAGCGAATTGAGTTATCTGGGGAACCCGCGAGATGAAGATTCTCATCGCTGAAGATGATCAGGAAACAGGAGCCTATCTTCGCAAGAGCATACTTGCGGAAGGACATATGGTTGGCCATTTCTCTGACGGACGGGATGCTCTGACTCAGGCATTGGCAGCCGACTATGATCTTATGATCGTTGATCGCATGATGCCTGGCCTTGATGGGTTGTCCATCGTAAAGGCTTTGAGATCCGCAAAAATTGAAACACCGATCATCTTTCTGACCGCGCTTGGTAGCGTCAACGACAAGGTGGATGGGTTAGCGGCCGGGGCGGACGACTATATGGTCAAACCCTTCGCTCTGGCTGAATTGCAAGCCCGGATCACGGCTCTCTCTCGCCGCCCGAAACTTCAACAGGAAATAACCGAATTGGCGGTCGGGCCTCTGCAACTTGATCTCATTTCTCGCATGGCCAGCCGTGAAGGAAGCCAGATCGGGCTTCTGCCGAAAGAGTTCATGATGCTTAAATACTTCATGGAACGGCCTGGCCGGATTCAGACCAAGCTGATGCTTCAGGATGCGGTCTGGGGCATTCATTTCTATCCAAAGACCAGCGTTGTGGAAACCCATATGAGCCGTCTGCGAACAAAAATTGACAAGCCATTTGACAAGCAAATGCTGCAGACACTGCATGGTATCGGATATGTGTTGCAGCCATGAGATCCATTCAGCCCCTTCCGCTTTCTTCGGCCATGAGACTTGCTGTCACCTTGTCAGCGCTCTTTGCACTTTCCGCTCTGGTCACGGGCTTCATTGCATATTCGCTTATGTCCGATGAACTGCGGGCACGCCTCTCGGAAGATGCGCGTGTGGAGGTCACCGTATTTGCTGAGGACCTCAAACAGTCTGGATCTCCGGCTTTCTCAGAAAAGATCAAAAATCTGACCACGATCGCCAACAGGAACGCTACCCTCTACTATTTCCAGCCAGACGCCGCTCAATTGCCAATTGGCAATATGATGCTGAACAAGATGTTTGAAGGCCCACGCCAAATCACCATTGGTAATGACCTCACCGTGTCAGACAGCGTACAACCGCCTGAAGAAGGAACCTATTATGCCCACGGCATCAAGACATCAGAGGGCTGGATCATCGTTGCCAAGAGCAGCCAGTGGATTAGTGACAGTAGCGAGGTGCTTGTCCAATCGATCGCCTGGTCGCTCGGCGTGGCTCTGCTGGCGACCATCTTGCTTGCCATCTCTATCGGACGCAGAAATGCCAGAAGACTTGAAGATCTCAATACCAGCATGACCATGGTTGCGACCGGAGACCTTACAGCTCGCGTCGCAAGGCCGAGTGTCGAAACAGACGATATCGGAATTGTTGCTCGCAACATCAACGCCATGCTCGAGAGGCTGCAAGCCAATGTTGAGCGCCTTTCGCAGGTTTCAGCCGACATCGCGCATGACCTCCGCTCTCCCTTGACGCGCATTCGCGTCAAGCTTGAAGCACAGGCTCTGCGGTCAGATCTACCAGATGATGTTAGTGATGCCATACGCTCCGCTCTCGTGGACCTCACATCGCTGTCAACCAGCTTTGATGCGATCCTGCAGCTTTCGCAGATGGAAACGGGAAATCTGGTTCTGGTGAAAAAGCTGACAGATCTCAACGCAATGATGCAAAAGGTGCATGAGATGCTGTTTCCGGTGGCAGAAAAAAGGGGGCATGAACTAAGACTTGAGTTGCCTTCTGCGATTGTCGTGGCCGAGGTAAGCGAAGAATTACTCGTTCAGGCGCTCGTCAATCTTATCGAGAATGCATTCCGACATGTTCCCAACGGAGCCATCATAGATCTTTCTTTGCTGAACGCGAATGACATGGTTTTTCTGAGCGTTCGTGACAATGTTCCTCGCATTCCTACAAATGAGCTGGATAAGGTGACAGAACGTTTCTATCGCCTGGATCGAAGTCGGAGTAGCAAGGGAACCGGGATTGGCCTGAGGCTTGTACGTGCTATTGCCTCATTACACGGAGGTGAACTTAACCTGGAGAACTCTCAACCGAGGCTGCTGGCGACTTTATCAGTCAAGCGCACTTCGTCGAGCTGAGCTGCAAGACCTATAACTTTTCGCCAATCCTGATGGCGTGTTGCAGTCCAAACGCTGATGCCCAACGGCAATTCAGCACTTGCTGTCACCACCTTGCCGAATATTCCGAATTCCAAGACACTTCGTAAAGCTGGAAGCAACAGTGCGACTCCGGCGAAACACTTTAAGCATGGCTGGTCTGGAGGAGCAGTCATCAAAAGCCCGAATTCGCATAGCAAAAGACGTTCACGTTTTCTATTGGCTATGCGCTGCACCAGACCGCTCGGAGCCTCTAGATGGCTCTAAAATTGTGAGCGACAAGCATTGCGGCGAACATCCACATAACGACCACTCCAGCAGCCCCCAACAAGCTGGTTGGCCTATTGCACGGAATAGAGAAGCCGTCCGGCAGCGCTTACCCATCGATGAATGTCGGGATTGGGCCGCCATTGCTATTCACGCGCTTGTATGATCATTTCCCATTGATAGTGCGCTGCACCAGAGTGCTCGGAGCCCCTTTTGACCGAAGGCTGCAATTCGCGCGAATGTCAGATTCCGTTGACAAGACCAAAAACACGCTAAAATCAAACTGGTTTTGCCAAGGGTTATTGCTTAACACTACTGCCCGCCTTGACGAATTCCGGTTGGCGGGATCTTATGAAGCTCGATTGAGTACGAACAGATTGGCTCCAAGGACGAGAAAAACAGCGATAACTATTGGCCAATTGAAGACTGCCGAGTGGGAGCCCAAGAGGTATCCCGTCAATAAGATGGCGCAACCAACTACCGACAGTGCTCCGTACTTCCAGTCCAGATTTCCCTGGCACCAATTTCAGACTGCGGCGAGAATTGGAAGGACCGAAGATGTTAAGTAGGTTATCCGTAGCCCATCATTCGAAGCGGAGCGATCGAGAAACCCCAAAAGCAAACAGTAGTGACAACGAAGACTAGCTCTACTAAATCCAGCAACTATGTCAGATTTGCGCTCCGACACCAAATCAAACGCAGATTTCCCGGCCTAACTAGGAATTGGATGATGTTTGAACCAAAGAGCCACTCGCTGATCAGATCCAGTCATCTCGCTTGATAAGTTGAGAATGCCCATTAATGGGCGAACAGCTTTTTCGAGTTTGAACAAACCCGATCGCGTGTACAATGCATGTCGATCAATGTCGGTCAATTTTGCCATCTCGGCCTGAGTGATGCCAAGTCTCGTTGCGAAGCAAGCATTTGACGTGCATGCAAGACTATCCCATTCTGTGACCATCTTTCGAACGATTCAAGCCGCCTGAACCACCCAAGGTTTGCCGGAAGCCATCACCTTATGACGTAAGACTGTCTAAATTCCTGCCGTCAGGTCGATGACAGATGTGCGCTTCATTCGAACGACGGAAATGCGGAAGGATATTGTGCCACAGATGCCGCCTTGCGATTGGTGGGATTGGACCGGTTTCGGCGGGGGCAATTCAGCTTGCTGTACGCGATTTGTACGGAATTGCAGAACAATTGAGCGGGATCCAGCGATCTTCTTGGTCCAACAGAAATATGAGATTTCCGAAAACGCCAGTTATATCAATGTGATATTGATGTGCTAGGCAGAATTCGAACCTGTGGCCTCTGCCTTCGGCGGGCTGCACTTTATCAAGCAGGGCTAGGGGTGCAGGTCATGCTTCGTGGGCACGCCTGACCGCTACATCGCCTCGTAGACAACGCGGAAGCGGGGCACCTGCAGCGTGTCGAACCCGACCACGAACAGCTTGCCGTTTTCCTTCAGTAGGCGGGCGATCTCGTCCAGAGAATTTTCCCCGATAACGGGCGCCGCGGCTATGCCAGCATCCGACAGCTTCGCAAGCGTCGCGTCCCGGTTGACCCAGTTGCCCATTGATTGCGGCGTGGTCTCCAGCCAGTGCGTCAGCCGGGGGCCAAGGTCGACGAGATCAAGAACGGGTGTTTGGTTCGGATAGAGGATGGCTGCGGCATTGCCAACGAAATCCCCGCCGGGATCGGCACGGTAAAATCGCAGCGAATTGACGGCCTTCTGACGAGCGATGAGGTCAAGATCGCGCAGCGCCCGGAGCGGGACGACCTGCCTGCCGAGATCAACGACCGTCTCCGCTGGCGCACCCCAGAGACGCGCCTGCTTTTCAGGCGCGAGCGCGCCGATATACTCGGCCATTCCGATTGCCTCGCCGGTGCCGTCCAGATCGGCATGACCGGCATCGGGATAGAGGCTGAACGCGCCATCCGACGCGACGAAATAGCGCTCGAAACGGGCGCGGACAAAATTCTCCATCAGTGCCCGCGCCTGCTGCCGATCATCGGTGGAGAGGCGGGGCCACAGATAGCGGGTCAGGAAGCGGTATCCGCGGTCCCTGTCGAGGATCCAGCGGTGCTGCTCGTCGGGACGGGTCGGCATGGGATCGGCCAACTGGTCAATCGATGTCGCGAATATCCGGTCGACATGGCGTAGCGGGAATTCATTGGGACGAATGTCGTTGCCTTCAATGTCGACGAACATCTTGATGATCTTGCCACTGTCCCCGACATCGCCGCCGCCGAGCATTGCGCCGGACGCCCGGTCGCGGGCACCCCACAAGCCGGTGTCGGGGTTCTGGTTGTCATAGAACCACTGGTAGAAGGCGTGTTTCCACGCGTCGGTGAAACCGTAGATGCCTAGATGCTCGTCCTGCCCGATCAGGTCGTTCAATTCGATAGCGCTGACGAAGGGCGGCTTGAAATGCGAACCGATCCAGCCGACGTGGGAAACGTCGTCGAGCATCGCCGTCACCTTGTCGGGCGTCGAAATATCGTCGAGGAAGCGCAGAGGATATTTCAGCGCGAAGGGTCTGCCAGCATTCTGCGACAGAACCTTGATGAAATTAATCATGTTCGCAGTCACGCCGACATAAGCAAAGAGCGGGTCCGTGCCGTTCGGATAGAAGGCTCCGGTCTCAGGGTTCTGCCGGTTAAGATAGAATTCCAGCCTCTCTTCGGGACTTTCAAAATCGGGGATCTTCACCAGCCCCTGCCGATCAACATATTTGTCGTGGATCGCGTCGAGACGGCTTAGGCCGCGCAGATACTGCCCATGATCGATGAAATACATTGCGCTCAAAAGCTCGAATTCGAATGCCGAGAGATAGTAGCCTTCGCTCTTGAGCGTCTCGTTGGCCGCAAAGATCTCTCTGACCTTCGAAGCCTGCCGGGTCACGAAAATCCCCAAGGCGAGCGCGAGAGCCGCGATAATGGCCAGCACCAAGTAAAGAATCTTTCGTCTTGCGGTCATCGTATCTCCGCCCTTGCGCCTAGTTTCCTGACGGCACAAACATACATGGTTCGCGCGGCAGGTTCATTGACCTGAGACAAGTGGGCTCTGTTGCCAATATCGGATAAGAGGATCCGCTGTAGGAATTCTGAGCAGGATTCCCGCGCGTTCGTTCGGAGCCATGCAAAGCCCGAGGCCACCCGCTACCGCGCGATGAGCTGATGCGACTATAATGCTACGCTACGCTCTAGGTCTGGTTGTTTCTGTTGAAAAACAGAGGAGCCGTCGAGAGGCTCGTTCGACAATCCGTGCTTCCATAAGATCACATCACCCTAGAAATAGCTCCACTTGAAGCCAGTATGCATTCCTTGCACCTAGTGAAAATGTCAGTCTTAAGCAGATGCGCTATTTTCTGTAACAGAGCCTTGGTGCAAAAGGAAATCTGAGAACGTCTCGGCCGCTCCGGCACAAAAACTAAAAGCCGAGCCAGAGCATCCCTCTCCGATTGCAAAGACGGTAAGACCTGCCGCATGCGCAGACTTGGCGCCAGGGAAAGAGTCCTCGAACGCACAGACATCTTGCGGGGCAAGATCAAGGGCTTGTACTGTCGTAAGATAGGGAAGGGGGTGTGGTTTGCCCTTTGGCAGTTCCGATCCCGAGACAATGGTTTCAATGATTTCGGTGATGCCAAGTGCGTCCATGGCGCTAACGATATGTCGACGCGGAGAGGACGAGCAAATGGCAACCCTCTGTCCTGCTTGATGTAGATCTTTGAGGAGATCCGCAGCTCCCTTAACGGGGACGCGCATTTCGGGGAGCAGGACATCCGCCCTTGCGCCGATCCGGTTGCCAATTTCTGTTTTCTCATCGCTTGAGAGTGGGCGGCTAAACACTTCATCGAGAAAATCACTAAGGCCTCTGCCGACATGGGCGTTCAGAACGGCTTTTGTCGGTGTGATGCCGTAGCTTGCAAGCACCGTTAATTTTGCCTCTTCCCAGACATGCTCTGAATGAACCAGAGTGCCATCGAGATCAAAAACAGACGCCTTGAAAGCTGTAAGTCTTTGAAAAACGTCGCCCGATAGGGGATCTGCATTGCTAGGCTTTGGCTGCATGGGAACGGCTTTCATGATAAAGGATCGGGTATCTATCGGGCCACCTGTTCTGGCTGACCAGAACAGGTGCAAGGTCTATTGTTGGCATGGCGCCGGTTCATTCGTCATCTGGAACAAGCCTTAGATCTTCAACGGATATGCCGATGCCCACCGTCTGCCCGACTGTAATCGGTTGTCCCACAGCCTGATTGATGACGAACATTTCGCCAAAATCCCCCTGAACCGTATATTGGATCTCATTGCCGAGATAAGCGGCATAGGTCACTTCGCCTTCGAAGGGAACATCTCTGTTTGTCAGATCTAGCTGAAGATGGTGCGGGCGCAGAACAGCCTGCGCATGGCCCTTGAGGCTTGTGCTGATCGGAACACGAATCTGTTTGCTACCCAGCCTGATCTCTGTGCTTTCTTGATCGGTTGAGAGGATGTCACAACCGACAAGATTGGAATCCCCGATAAAATCGGCAATGAAGGCGGAATTGGGCCGCTCGTAAAGATCGTGCGGTGTGCCTTCCTGAGCGATCTCGGCATTTTTCATCACGATGATGCGATCCGAGACGGCCATGGCCTCTTCCTGATCGTGGGTCACGTAGACCGCTGTGAGATTAAGCTCCTGTTGGATCTTCCGGATCTCTTCACGCACATGGCGGCGCAGTTTGGCATCAAGGTTCGATAGAGGTTCATCAAGGAGCAACACTTCCGGCTCCAGAACGACGGCCCGGGCCACCGCGACACGTTGTTGCTGACCGCCAGACAATTCGCTGGGCAGCCGCGCGCCAAATCCTGCAAGGCCAACCATTTCCAGCCCCTGTTCGGCTTTCTCCGTGGCCTGCTTTTTCGGCATGCCGTTGACCGTCAACCCATAGGCGACATTCTCGGCCACCGTCATGTGGGGGAAGAGGGCGTAGGATTGGAAGACCATCGAGACCTTGCGATAGGTTGCCGACAGATGGGTGACATCCTCGCCGCCAATGATGATCTTGCCCTCAGAGGCACTTTCGAGCCCCGCGATCAGGCGCAAGGTCGTGGTCTTGCCGCAGCCACTTGGTCCAAGCAGGGTTACCAACTGACCAGGATCAATGGAAAGATTGAGCTGCTTTAGTGCTGTGACTGCCCCATATCTCTTGACGACATTGTCGAAATGTACGGAGCCTTTTTGAAACTGTTCCATGGTTTTCTCCAGAATTCTGTCCTCAGGCGGCGGCTTCGACGCGATCGGTCCGGCGCAGTTTTCTCCGGCCTATGATGAGCTGCATCAGCAGGATTGCGAACAGCATGGTGACGATGAGCACGGCAGAATAGGCAATGGCCAAGCCGAATTCGCCATTCTCGACGCGCCCGACAATGAACGAGGTGGCCATGTTGTGGTTGGCACTGACAAGGAAGATCACAGCACTCACCGACGTGATGGCACGGACGAAACTGTAGGTGAGTGCAGCCAATATGGCTGGCCCCAACAGCGGAGCAATCACACGCCTTACCGTCGTGAAACTGTTGGCTCCAAGCGTGATCGAGGCCTCATCAAGGCTCTTGTCGAGTTGGGACATGGCCGCGATCCCGCCGCGCACACCAACCGGCATGTTGCGGAAGACAAAGACGACGATCAGGATGATGCTCGTGCCGGTTAGCTCGATGGGTGGAAAGTTGAACGCCATGATATAGCTGACACCGATCACCGTGCCCGGAATGGCAAAGCTGAGCATCGTGCTGAATTCGAAGGCACTTTTTCCTGCAAATTTCTGACGAACCAGAAGGTAGGCGGTTGCCAGTCCGACGAGCGCGGTGAGGGGGGCGGCGATGGTCGAGATGGTCAGCGTGGTGAAATAACTGTCCCAGGCAACTCCGGTCCAGCGGATACCGTTGGTGAAGTCGATGGAGAAGCCTCTGATATAATGGTGCAGGGTGAAGCTGTGATCATAGCCCCAAAGCTTCACGAAGCTGCCGAAGACGATCATCGAATAGACGATTGCGGTAAAGGCAGCCCAGGGCAGGACAGTGGCGTAGCATGCCCATTTGAGACCTTTGTTGAGCGCGGCATGGCGCCCGGAATCGGCCTTGCCGGTGACGGTCGCATAGGATTTCTTGCCCAGCCACTTGCGCTGAACCAGAAAGGCCGAAAGCGTCAGGGTCAGAAGGGCGATGGCCAGAATGGCCGCCTTCGCCGGGTCGGCAACGGCCCCCACGATAGCAAAGTAGATTTCCGTCGACAGCACATTGAAGTTGCCACCCAGAACCAGCGGGTTGCCAAAATCGGCAATGCTTTCGATGAAGCCGAGCAGGAAGGCATTGGCGAGACCGGGGCGCATCAGTGGCAGCGAGACATAGCGGAAGGTCTGCCAGCGGTTCGCATTCAGGGTCTGTGAAGCCTCTTCCATGGAGGGACTGATGCCTTCCACCACCCCGATCAGCACCAGAAAGGCAATCGGCGTAAAGGAGAGAAGCTGGGCGAGATAGATGCCGCCGAAACCGTAGATCCAGCGGGAGGGCTCAACCCCGAGCACATTAGACATCAATTCAGTGATGCTTCCGGCCCGTCCGAACAGGAGGATGAGCGCCAGCCCGATAACAAATGGCGGCGTGATGATGGGAATGATTGTGAGAACGCGCAAAAGCTTCTTGGCCTTGAAATCGGTTCTTGTGAAGATGAGGGCAAAGGCCAAGCCCAAAAGGGTTGTGCCCGCGCCGGTCAGAACACCCAGAATGACCGAGTTGATGGCTGGCCCGCAGGAGCCGCCGAAGAGACATCCAAGCCCCCAGATTTTGGCCGAGAAGAAGCGGGGAAAGAAGGCCGTCAATGACCAGTTGCCACCGTCGATCTCGAAGGCACGAATGAGGACATGCACCACAGGGAAGAAGACAAAAATGCCCACAAGGGTGATAATCAGACCGATCAGGCCGACGATGAAGGCATCACCCCGGCCTTTGCCCATCGAGGAAATCGATGTGGTCAGCACAAACAGGAGCGCCAGCAATGCAACCAGAGCACCGGCGCCAAAGCCGAGTTGGCCGTCAGCACCTCCCAGCGCTTCGAACAAACCGGAGAAGAAACGCGGGCCAGAACGCACGACGCTTAAGCCTTGCAAGGCGGTCAGGAATAATCCGAGAAAGGCGGCTAGCCCCATGGCCTTTGCCCGGGAGACAGAGGGCATGGGCACGAGCAACAGTCCGGCGACGACAAGCATTGCAAGCACCGGTGCGAGCAGATACGCCTTGCCATACAGGAAAACCTGCAACAAAGCCGGGGCAGTATAGGCATCGGAGAAGGAACCGATCCAATCGAAGGACCAGAATGAGTCTTCGAGGCCGTACCAAGGCAATAGGCAATAGCCTATGGCGCCCACAATCAGCCAGAGGCCGTTTGTGCGTGACATTATTTTTTCCCTCTTTGAAGTGGCAACGCGCGATCTGCAAACTCAGGATGCCGAAAAACCGGCACCCTGATTGTCAGTCACCATTTGGCTCTTGATCAGGCTATTAACTGGCTGGTTTGACTTCCTTGTCCCAGCGGTTCAGCAAGCGCTTGCGCGTGTCTGAAGCCCCATAGGTGGCGAAGTCATAATCGATCAGCTTGATGGTTTCGAGCGCCGGCGATTCTGGCGGCACGGTTGCCTTGCTGTTGGAGGGAACGTTGTAGACGCCAACTTCCGGTCCGCGGGATTGCGCTTCCGCGCTCAGCACGAACTCGACCCATTTCTTGGCCGCTTCAGGATGGCGCGCACCCTTGATGATGCTCACACCACCAACCTCATAGCCCGTGCCTTCGCAGGGGGGAACAATTTTCAGTGGGAAGCCGGCTTTGGCCAGTTTGACCATGTCATGCATAAAGCCGATGGAGATGCCGGTCTCGCCGCGTGCCGCCGCCTTGGACGGAGCAGAGCCAGACTTGGTATATTGGTTCACATTCTCGCCGATTTCGGCCAGAAGCTTGAAGGCATCATCTTCGCCGAACAGCTGAACAAGGGTGGCAAGCTCGGTATAGGCAGTGCCTGAGCTGTTGGGGTTGGCGACCTGGATTTCGCCTTTATAGGCTGCGTCCTTGAGGTCATGCCAGCAGGAGGGAGGCTTGATGCCCTTGTCCTTGAGTACATCGGCATTGTAGGCGATGCCGAGCGCTCCGGCGTGAATGCCAATGGTTTTGCCGTCAGAGATGTCTGCCATGTTGACAGCCCAGCCCAGAAGATCTTTCGATTCAACACCGGAAGGTTGGGTGAGATCTTCAGCGGCCGCGATCAGATGTGGATCGCCGGTGCCACCCCACCAGACATCGATTTTTGGATTTCCGACTTCGGCTCGGACTTGCGCCAGTGTTTCACCGGTCGATTTGCGCACCATGGATACGTCGATTCCCGTGGCCACTTCGAAATTGTTGGCCATCAGGTCACACCAGTCCTGCTCATTGGAACAGACGACATTGAGCTTGTCTGCAGCAAGCGCTCCACCAGTGTAAAGGGCAAGCGTCAGGGTTGCGGCGCCAAGCAGCATCTTGTTTTTCATATGATCCTCCCGATCAAGAAAAGTGACTCTCTTGCCTTTCGAACCATTTTCCTCATCCCGGGTTCAAAAGGACTTGCCTTGGAGCCTACAGGCATAAACAGGCAAGGGGCGAGCATTGGCCGGTTAACAAAAGCAGTCTCTAGCCTGATTAATGTTAACAATGTTACATTTGTTCAGGAACTCAGGCCAAGTTGAAACCAAATGACTGAGGACAAGACTCAAAGTTTGGGGCAAGATGAAAAATGCCCTGCTTTACAGCGCAAGGCCCATAAGATCATTCCATTCTTCGGGAGGAAGTTAAGTGGAGGATTTCTTGGAGAGGAGAGCCCGGATCGCCATCGTGGATGACGACCCGACGATCAGGCAATCCCTTTTCGATCTTTTGTTCGCGAACGGATTTGATCCCGTTCCATTGCATGGAAGTCGTGACTATTTCGCCCTCGGGCCGGATCCGAATCTGGATCTTGTACTGATCGACCTGCGTCTTGATGGCGAATCCGGCCTGACACTGACCATGTCTATTCGCCAGAAACAGAACCTGCCAGTGGTCATGCTGACCGGCGTTGGCGACGAGACAGACAAGATCGTCGGGCTGGAAACTGGTGCCGATGACTATATTCTCAAGCCCTTCAATCCGCGTGAACTGGTGGCAAGGGTCCGCGCCGTACTGCGTCGATATGGGAGCAATATCGGTCATGTTCTTCCGACGACATCGGCAAGCGGCAATATGGATTTCGGAGGCAAGCTTCTGGATCGGGAAAACCGCCAACTCTTCGATGCCACAGGAGAAGAAATCCATTTGACGAATGCAGAATATCGTCTGCTGGAATATCTTCTTCTGCATCCCAATGAAATCATTCCCAGACCGCGCTTGCTGGCTGAAATCGGTAGTGATCTGTCGCAATATGTGGACCGGACCATTGATGTGCTCATCCTGCGTCTCAGGCGTAAGATCGAGAGTGTGCCCTCCAAGCCGGTCCATCTGCAAACCAGACGCGGGCAGGGATATATCTTTGTTCCCCATGCTCATGAGGACGCCCTTTGATGGCCTTTTTTCGCCATCTCGACATCAAGGGACGCCTATGGCTTGCGCTGGCTCTGTTGTCCCTGTCGACCATAAGCGTGGGCATTATCGCGTGGTATGGTCTTGATCGGGCTGACAGCGAGATGCAGTTCCTTCATCGTCAAACATTGGCACAGGTGGCCAAATCTCTGGAGTTGTCCAAACAGTCCTCGGATATCGCGACCTCTGCTCCGTTCCTTCTGAACTACCGTTCGCAATACAGGATCAATCGCGAAGGGGAAGCCCTTATTGACAAACTGAAACATATTGTCAGCAATTGGCCCTCCCTTGCGAGTGGGACATCCTCCCCCGTCTACGCTTTCGAAAGTGAAATCGCCGACGCCATCAGCCAGATGGACACTGCGGTCGTCGATCTGATCCAATCCGCCAGCGGGCTCAATTATGAGCGCAATCTTACGCAAATCCGCTTTGAATCGATCCGTAAGCTCGAGCGCTTCTTCTATGATCAGGCGACCAATCCGGATCAAAGCGACCGCTATCGTCGGACATGGTTTCTTTTGCAGGCTCAGAGCAATGCTCTTTCGGGTGCTGTGCATTCGAAAAACCTGCTCGGGGTCGGCGAGTATCAACGCCGCCACCAGTCCCTTCTGATGCGCATAGAAAAGGCAGTGGCGAGCCCTGAGCAAAAGCAATATGAGAAGACACTCAACTGGCTGTCAGACGGGCCTCAGGGGCTGTTCGAAGTGCGACGCAGGGAGTTGACCCACAATCTAAACGCCCAGAATGCCCTTTTCCGTATTCGCCTCAAGGCGGTCTATATCAACGATCTGTCCGCCCGCTTTGCACGGAATGCCGAGGATTTCCTTGCAAGAGGTCGCCTTGAAACCTCAAGCAAACTTAGCCTGACCAAGGTGTTGATTATGCTCGCCGGCCTTTTGAGCATCTGCATCGCTCTGGCTGCGGGCTTTTTCGTCTCGCGCTATGTCACCGCCAACATTGAAGCCATTACCAATGCCATGGTCCGGCTGGCACAGGGAGATCGCAGCTCGAAGCTGACCTCCAAGATTTCGGCCAATGACGAGATTGCCAAACTGATCCAATCCTTCCGCATGTTCCGTGCAAACACGCTTCGGCTCGACAGATCCCACCGACAACTGAATCGAAAGAATGCCCTGTTCGAACAGGTGTTCGATAACATCAATGACGGGGTTGCAATCACATCTGAGGACGGGCGCCTCAACGCCGCCAACCAAAGCTTTGGTGCTATCCTGAAGTTGCCCGCGAGCCGGGCTATTCAGAATGAGCGGCTTTGGGACATTCTCAAGGAGTCCGTTTTTGCAAAGGATGCGATGAAGGCCCGTGAACGGGTACAGAGCGAGGATTTTGTCGTCCTGACCGGCACGGACGGCTCGATCATCGAAGTGCGTCACAGCTCGCTTGTCCATGGAGGGGGCGTCTGGCTCTTTTCCGATGCCACAGAGCGCAAGAAGATGGAGGAGCGTCTAGCGCAAATCCGGCACATCGAGGGACTTGGCAAGGTGAGTGGCGAGGTAGCGCACGACTTCGGCAATGTATTGTCCAGCATTACGGCCAACATCCATCTGTTCGAACAGAATCCGGAAGGGGCGAACGCCCGCGAATTCATTGATCGTATCAACAATGCGACGGAGATCGGCTCCTCTCTGGTGCAACGTCTCTTGGCCTTTGCGCGCAAGCAGGCGCTGTCACCGGAACTGATAGACCTCAATCTCCTTGTTGAGGGGCTGTCGGATCTCATCAGCATCGGTCTCAAGGATGGCGTCGAGCTGGAAACGGACATCGAGGATAGCCCTCTGAACGTCAAGGTCGATCCGGGTCAGCTCGAGAATGCTATTCTAAATCTTTGCCTTAACAGCAATCAGGCGATTGATCGTGAAGGCAGGATCATCTTGCGCGTGCGTGCCTCTGTCGAGGGCAATGCGGTGATCGAAGTCAGCGACAATGGCGTGGGGATGAACGAGACCATCAAGGAACGGGCCTTCGAGCCCTTCTATTCGGACCGGCCCGACGGCTCGCTCGGTACGGGGCTTGGCTTGCCGATGGTCTATGGCTTTATCAAGCAGAGCGGTGGCGATATTGAAATCGAGAGCACTCCCAGTCAAGGCACGACGATCCGCTTGCGTCTGCCGTTGGCCGATCAAAAGCTAGAACAAGGCCCGCGCGCCTACGAGGGATTGCGTGCCTTGGTGATCGAGGATGATCCTTCTGATCGGCAGGCGGCCATACAGATCCTTTCAGCGCTTGGCATTCAAAGCGAAACAAGAGCCTCTTTCAATGGAGGGGAGGAGGCCATCCGATCCGATCATGCCTATGACTTTATCCTGTCCGATCTGCATCTGGATGATGGCAAGGAAGCCTGGCCACTGGCGCTGATGAGTATCGAAAAACGTCCGGAAACTGAGATTTTCATCATGTCAGGGCATCTCCCCAGACAGCATCCTTTCTCCGATGGCCATGAGCTCGTCAGCTGTTACGCCAAGCCGCTGACCGAAGATCTCGTAACGACGGCTCTGGAAAAATCCTTGCCCCGACGCGCAGGATGAAGCTTTCTTAACGCCAACAACACATTTGAGTGGCTTCTCGAAGGTCTGCAGAAAGACCAGTCGTTTGAGCTTCTTGCGAAGAACAAGTTGCCCATCAGAATCCAAGTCAAATATGTCTTTTCCAATATCAAAACCAATCGACATCAATATATCAATTGCTTTCTTCGACATGTCACTTCTCCTAATCTGCAAGTGAGACAGTCAAAGGATGCATGAAACATGAGCGGGGCTGATCACTCGTTTAGAATGAGCAGAAAAATTTGGCAGTCAACAGGAGGAGGGCTGGATATGTGTCTACTATCAATAGGGGCTAGAGCGAGATGAGATACTTGTTGTGAATGACAGACCGCCCTCCAAAGCCCTCTTTGAAGCTGGCCAACTTTTCATTGAGGATCGTGCCATTCTCCTCGGTTGAGATGCCAAAATCAAAGTAGCGTTTGCAATCCTTTTCAGCGCGCTCTATCAAGCCAAGAAACAATAAATCTAAAGCCCCAAGAGCCATCCCTTCATCGCTTGCTGATATATATTGGGCATGATGTAGCGTAGGAGTGACAAAGAGAAGTGATCCACCAATGATCCTGTTATGACGGTCTTCAGCAACAACCAGTCGAATAGCATCCGGAAAATGCTGCATCAACACCGTAATTTCTTCCAGACTATGGACCGGTTTTCGCTCATATTTTGATAGGAGTCGGCCCGATAATATCTGCCAGAAAGCAGCAAGATCTGCTTGTGTCTGAGGGTTGCTAATCGGAGCACAAACACGTATGTCAAGCCCGGCCTTTATCGCTTTCTTCTGTCCGCGCAGGCGCAAGCTGGATGCTTTGGCGCGGTTATTAAGATCAACGGTTGTGGTGATTTCACTATAGTGATGTTCAATTGTAGCCTGTGACAGACAATAAACTTGCCCCTCACAGGGATTGAGGTGATAAATCCAGGGCACCGGCTTAATTTGCGCCTGTTCAAACCCCATGTTTTTAAGAAAAGGCCAAAGCTGTTCGAAAATCTCAGTTTGGACGGCAATGCGATTGTATTTTGGTAAAAGGAAAAGCCCGCCAAAGGTCAGGCCCTGATGACTGGCCCAAAGTGCGCCTGACTTGTTGGCAGGCAAAGCCCCCACCAATTTCCCCTTGTCGAGAACGACAATCGAGGCATCCTCAAAGCGATCGGAATGATAGTCCATGAAGTCACGCTGGACCATGAAATGGCTATTGTCACATTGTTCGATAACCTGATCCCACAAGGACTTGTCCTGATCAGCGAAATAAGGGCGGAGCTCAATCATCTTTTACTCGACAGAATCTCTTGGCTGGAATTTTGGAAACATGAGTCTTGGAAGCGGCAAAAAGGCTATTCTCTTCCGTGTCTTGGGTAATTATTGCACCCATGCCGATAAAACTGTCTTTGCCGACAGAAATATTGTCGGCCAAGCAGGCATTGACTCCCACAAAGCAGTTTTTCCCGATCCGACAATGGCCTGAAATCACCACCTGTGAAGTGATGAAACAATGATCCTCAATTACACTGGCATGCCCGACATGATTGCCAGCCCATAAGGTAACATTGTCGCCAATTTCAACGAATGGCTGCAGGTTGTTACCTTCCTGAATGAAGACATGTTGGCCCAATTTCACATTCGGCCAAATTGTCGCTTTGGAACTGATATAAGATGCGAGACTATATCCCTTTTCTTTGGCCTGCTTCACTTTTGTCTTGCGTAAGCGGTTAAGGTTTTTCGAGCCCACAGCAACAAAGATATCGAACTCTTCTGGTGGAAAGCAGGTTTCCAGATCTTCAAATGCTACAACAGGCAAGCCAAAATGAACCTGCCCCTCAGATTCCAAATAGGCTTTGTCTAGTGTAAAGGCGACAACGTCATAGTCGGAATCATGGGTGAAATATTCGAAGGCACATTCGGCAATATTGGACAGACCGAAAATAATCAGCTTTTTAGTCATTGGGGATCCTTTTTCCTCCGCAACTCTTTGAAGTAATTCTTCAATCGGCTGCTGAAGCTAAAGCTTGCGAATGATCATGTCATCGCGCCGGTTGGCCATAGGCAGTGTAGCAGACTGCGGCACAATATACGCATCCTGCCCGTTTGCATGTGCTCTGGCAACCAGCCCATTGAGCACAGATTCATCAATAGCATTGGCTTTGAGCGTATAAGGCTCAACAATGGGGGGCTGAGTGGTTGCCATAAAATTCTTATGAAATTCAACGCCTGTAGCGCTGGAAAAGAAGCGTTTGCGTTTGGTTTCATTAGGAATATCACCAATCAGCGCTATCCCGCCGGGTTTAAGCGCCTTTCCGACCATATCGATAAAGTCGAAAATATTATGCTCGACGATGATGTAATGCAGTACCGAATAGCATAGGACGAGATCAAATGGTCCTTTGTTGACTTTCAGTGCTTCTTCCAATGTATTCGGAAATTGACCTGAAATTTTTTCAAAAGACACTGAACTTTCTATTTGGCTCAGCATTTCTGCAGAATCATTCATGAAAGGATTGATGTTGTTTTCCTGGCAGAGGCACAAAAGCTTAGAGGTTAGAGGGCTGGCTCCACAGCCGATGTCAAGCAGACTACTGCCCTTGCGGTGCTCAAACTCCAGCTTGCATGAAATATCTTGCAAAATGGCGGTTTCAAAGGATTGGCGATAGCTGTCAGGAAATCCGATCTTCTCCCACTTGGACAAATTCTTATTCTTTGCCAATTGGCGAAAGCCTTCATAATCAAGTTCAATTTCGGACAGATCGAGGTCCATATCCTTTTCAAGATCTGGGGCCTTCTTGGTTTCCTGCTGAGCCCGGGCAAGATAGAAGCGTACGGTTTCCGCTAACCATGGATTTCCAAATGGAGTCTGGTGTTCATTTCCTGTGTGATCAGTCTGGAGCTCTTGGCTGCTTGGTGAAGGAACAAAAGCAGGCTGATAGCCCAGTATCTTTTCTGCCTTCTGCCCATCGATTGCATAGCGCCAGTCATGGCCTTTACGATCTGTCACAAAACTAAGCTGCTGTTGATAGCTGTTACCGTCTGATCGAGGCGCGAGCTGGTCGAGTTGGCTGCAGATTTGTTTGGCAAGTTCGATATTCTGTAGTTCATTTTTGCCGCCAAAACAGTAGGTTTCCCCCGGCTGCCCCTTTGTAAAAGCCAGATAAAGACCTCGACAGTGATCTTTTACATATATCCAGTCACGGATGTTTTTGCCATTGCCATAAATAGGAATTGTATGACCGCCAAGAGCTGAGCGGATGATCGTAGGGATCAGTTTCTCGTCATGCTGGCGCGGGCCATAATTGTTGGAGCAATTGGTGATGATTACCGGCAAGCCATAAGTGCGATACCAGGCGCGAGCAAAATGATCGCTGCTCGCTTTGGAGGCTGAATAGGGTGAACTGGGTGAATAAGGCGAAAGCTCGGTAAAAGCCGGGTCATCATCGTCCAAATGACCAAATACTTCGTCCGTTGAAACATGAACAAAGCGGCATTGATCCATTTGTTTGTGAGCTTGCCAATAAGCGAGAGCCGAGGCTAGCAGGCAAAAACTCCCTACCACATTAGTACGGATAAAAGCTTCGGGGTCAGCAATGGAATTGTCGACATGGCTCTCGGCCGCCAGATGCATCACATGATCAATCGCGTAGTCTAGCATTAATTGATCGACTTGTGCCCGGTCACAAATGTCACCTTGAACGAATGTAAGGTGCCCATTCTCTCCACTAGACGAAATTTCTCTGGCATGAGCAAGATTAGACATATTACCACAATAGGTAAGTTTGTCTAACACAACGACATCATGACCATGAGCGAGCAGGAGGTCGGTCATATGGCTGCCGATGAAACCGGCACCACCGGTCAGGAGAATAGTATTGTTTGATTTGATCATTGGCTTGCCTGTTCAATAGAAAAACTGCCGACCTTAGGGACGGCTCAGCTTTCATCCGGTTCCTGCTGTTGTAAAACGTCGATTGATCAATTGCTTCAGAAGAAACTAGATCGCTCAATTCATAGAGAAGAAGTCCCGTATGATGGCTGCAACATGGGCAATCTCGTCAGAGCTCAAATAAGGATCCATCGGCAAAGACAATTCGGTTTTTGCCTGGATTTCACTCATGGCAAACCGCTGATTGCTATTGTAAGCCCCGCTTTGGTGTATGGGAATAGGGTAATGGATGTTGCTTCCAACCTGATTCTGGGTCAAATACTCACGAAGCGCATCTCGCCTTGCTTCATTCTCAAGATAGATCGGGAAGACGTGCCATACCGGCTGGCTTTGTTTAGACCAGTCATAGGCCTCTTTCCGGTTTGTGTCATGGTCATGATCTGAAATTGGGGGAGCGAGCAGCTTCACCCCGTCAATGTCGGTAAGCTTGTGGTAATAGATCTCAGCAAGGGCGCGCCGTTTTTGGTTCCACTTGTCAAGATGGGGCAGCTTAAGCTGCAACAATGCGGCCTGGATGCTATCGAGGCGGGAGTTGACCCCCATAATTTCATGCTCGTATTTGCGGCGGCTGCCGTAATTTCTGATCATCCGCAATTTCTCAGCTAGCCGTCTGTCTGATGTGACTACACATCCTCCATCCCCCAAGGCCCCCAGGTTCTTGGTCGGATAAAAGCTAAAGGCAGCTGCATGGCCAAGGCTTCCTACGATCCTTTCCTTATAGGTAGCTCCATGCGCCTGAGCCGCATCTTCGAGTACAAAAAGATCATGCTGTTCCGCTACACGCATGATTGGATCCATATCGACTGGCAGTCCATAGAGATGAACAGGAATGATGGCACGGGTTCTTGGACTGATAGCAGCCTCAATCTGGTTGATATCAATCGAAGGATTATCTCGCATGCAATCAACAAATACAGGCCTCGCACCCGCAGCGCTAACCGCAAGCGCAGTAGCAATGAAGGAGTTGGCGGGGACGATTACCTCGTCTCCCGGACCAATTTGCTGTGCCTTTAGGCATAATTCCAGTGCATCCAGACCATTGCCGACCCCAATAGCATAATCACAACCACAATAGGCAGCGAAGGCCGCCTCAAATTCATGGACTGACGGGCCGTCAATCAAGCGATTATCGTTAATTTCTTGACTGGTTTTTGACAAAATCTGTGCGTGCAAGTCTTTGTGCATCCGG
This sequence comes from uncultured Cohaesibacter sp., assembly GCF_963676485.1. NCBI lineage: Bacteria > Pseudomonadati > Pseudomonadota > Alphaproteobacteria > Hyphomicrobiales > Cohaesibacteraceae > Cohaesibacter > uncultured Cohaesibacter sp. Next base: position 4,534,190 of record NZ_OY781114.1, on the reverse strand, counting down.
TTGATCGCAACAAAAGGCACAGAGATCGATTGCTCCGTTCTAGCTGGCTCTGGGGCAAGCAAATTTGAACCCGCCAGTCCTTGTTTGAATTGATCATAATCACGGATATAATCAGACTCCTGATATACTTCAGAAGCCAACACGGACAAGCAAGAATGAGGCTCAAGGGAAAAATCTCGCCAATATCCCGGAGGAACCAGGACACCTTGTTTGCTGTCTTCCAAAGAGATATCAAACAAGCCTTCAGGCCCCTCAAAGCGGATGGAGCATTGCCCCATGACACAAGTCATGAATTGCCAAAGCTGCTTGTGAGAATGGGCTCCACCAGCAACCTTTTGATCTTGGCTGGTTATGAAATAATGACGTTTGACCGGAAATGGAAAATGTTGCGAAATTTCAGCGATACCAAGTGCACCTTGAGGGCGAGAAACTGACTGAAGGCACACCAGTTTTGGCTTCCTCACATCTTCGGGGAAGTGGGTCATTTCGCCTCCGCAGTAGCCAACAGATAATTCGAGTAACTGTTTTCTTTCATTTCACCTGCAAGCGCCTTTAGTTGTTTACGAGTTATAAGACCTGCATTAAAAGCGGCTTCCTCTGGGCAGCCAATCATCAGGCTAGTATATTCTTGTTGTAACCGGATATAGTTGGAGCAATTATTCATATCAGAAAAAGTGCCCGCATCAGCCCAGAAATCCCCACGGGTGAGAAGCTGACATTTAAGTTGATCCTCTAGTAGATACTGGCGATTGATGTCAGTTATCTCTAACTCACCTCGAGAGCTTGGACTAAGTCTCTTTGCCCGTTCAACAACGTCATTGCTATAAAGATACATACCAATGGAGGCGATGTTGGATTTCGGCTTGAGTGGTTTTTCCTCGATAGACAAAACCTGGCCACTACTCCTGTCCAACTCGATTACGCCGAACCTCTGAGGATGAGCAACCGGAAAGCCAAAGACAGTGCCCCCTTCATTGTTTTGCATCGCTTGATCGATGAATTCGGTAAAATGCGTCATATTGATAATATTGTCGCCAAGGATCAGCATGCATGGGCTGGATTTTAAGAAGTCTTCGGCGATCAGAAAGCACTCTGCGATGCCATTTGGTTCTTGCTGCACGGCATAGTCGATTTTCACACCAAACTGGCGGCCATCCCCGAGAGCATTTTTCAGTATTGGCACGGTTTGCGGTGTGCTAATTATCAATATTTCTCGAATTTTTGCCAACAACATCAACGTTAAAGGATAATATATCAAAGGCTTATCATATATGGCGAGAAGCTGCTTGCATGTATAGTCGGTCAAAGGTGACAGACGTGTCCCACTTCCGCCGGCGAGAATAATACCTTTATATTGCATGATACCAATCGTCTTTAAATTTGTGGTTTTGGCTTTACTCAGTTAAAGATGCAGTCTGCCAGTGCTTTTGCGCAGAGAGAGATCCTTTTATTTTTGATTGCTTGCCTCTGATTACCTAATTAAATGGCATTTTTCTAAATCCAGCTGATAATTATATGCCTTATCCATCTGCACGCCATTGGTTAGATTGATAAAATGCAGCCCGAATATATTGGCATAAATGTTCCAAAATGGCTGAACCTGAGAGATATCTTCTATTACCGTGACGTAAGTATCCGGTTTGCAAAATGCCAGATTGGTCAAAGCTGCACCGGGCGTGGTGATAACTTCATTGATCTGGCCAAATAGCTCCAGTACCTGCTGACTATAGCTGTACATCTCCGGTTTGATTGGGGTAAAGCCATTGGGCATGAGTTGTCGGTTGATAAACTCATCTTCGTTCACAATGGACCGCCCTAGAGCAAGAGGGCGGCTAAGATAAGCTTTGTTCAAACTCGAAAATGCCGATGAGTTTTCTTCAAAATGCGCCTTATCGTTTTGCATTGAGAGACAATGATCTTTGACTATTTGCGCCATCTTTAGGTAATCCTGCTTCCGGGCGAGAAGATCAAAGATCCACTCTGTTTCTTCGGAAACAACAACCGCTTCTTCAACTTCGTAGCTTACACTGTCGTCAATCTGAATAAATGATAAATTGTCAAAATGGTTTTGCAGTGCAGCTACAATCGTCTCTTTCCAACCAGTCCCCTGATAGGAAATTACAAATCTGACTTCCTCAGAAGGGAACGCAATAGCAAGTCGACAAGCAATCGTCATGGCATGGTGGAAGTGATAGTAGTTATTTGAAGTGCGCACGGAGGTCTGATCGATAAAAACTCGACCTGGAATTCGGTCCGTTTTGCTAGCGGATCGAACCGTATAGTCTCGAATTTTGATTGGAAAGCTATATTTTGATGCTATTTGGCAATTTGATGCAGCATCATAGAGATCGCGATTATGTGCCGTGAGAGTAATGTGACGGAAGAGGAACGCGCGAAACCGGCTTTTTACCTCGATTTCATTTCCTTTGCGACGGGAAGCACATGCACTAAAAAAGGGTTTGTCACTTTCTTGCCAAAGCCATAAAGGTGTCTGAAAAGAAAAGCTTTTATCTAGCACTTTGATGCCTGCATCTTCCGCAAAACAAATGCTGCTAGAGAAGTCGAAATTGGGTAGAAGTTTCCCCATAATGCGCAGGTAGATCAGATGGAGATTGAGACGCAGGAATTTTGAATAGCGCCTATTGCTCCACAAGCGACGTTCTTTACCATCACCTCCTGCTATCCCGTTCAAACCGGAGGGATGGCGCATGATTGTGGGCCATAAAGTAATGTAATCAATAAGGAAACTCAAAATATTACCGCCTTGGTACAGACGAGCTTTGCTGCTCTTGCGAAGGCTGCCAGCTCCGAGAAGCTATAACTTAATCTCAATTAGGAACGTCTAGTGATATTTAAGTCTGCCTTCATTCATATGAATTGATTTCTACAGATTCCATGAAGCCAAGCGCAAGCCTTTTTTGCCGAAATTGTCACCATTGTAAAACATCAAAAGGCGTTTTTCCTGTTTTACAACAGAGGGAAAGCAAATGCTGGTTTGGTCGTCGATTGTGTCATTTGCATGAAAGGCTTTTCCCTTATGACTCAAAGGCTCCCAAGTCACACCATCTGATGAACGGGAGCTAAGCATGTCAGTATAAATCCCATTCCAATTGCGCACCGAAAACAAACCTTCAAATGTTCCATCCTCAGTTTGCCATATGGCTGATCGACCAAAGCCCAGAATGATATTCTTTTGGTGTTCAAATACAGATTGTTGATCATTTGACCAGTGAATGCCATCGTCGGAGCGGGTATACTCAAGATCATAAATTGGAAGACTTTTTCCCGTTTCACTATGGCTGCCTTTCTGAGTAGCCAACCAACAATGATACCCCTCTTCAGTTTTGACAATTTGCCCCCCGGTTCTGACATGCTCTGTTGGTGAGCGCGCACCAATAACTGGCTTTGAGGAATATCGCTGAAAATGCTGCGCGTGTGCATCACCAATCAAAAGGCCAATATAGAGTTTATAGCGTATATTCGGGTCTGGGTCTCGCTGCCATCCTGCATAATAGAGAAGGGTCTGATCTTCCAGCTGTACTATCGACAAGGGAGTAATCCCATCACAATCAAACCGGCCACTCGGGCTATCTTCAACCAACGGAGTTTGGCTGTATCCCAGAATCTTGCACGGATTATCAAGATCTACATCAACATAACCGAGACGTCCCCGAGACTCTTGGTCCCAAAAAGCCACAAAAACCCGTATCCTGTCGTGTAAGCACAGAGCCGTAGGAACATAGGCATGCGACCGGGCCCAAGGCATAAGATCCTTCACCTCGAAGATTGTTCCATAATCCTGCCAAGCCATATTGTTCCTCTTTTCGTTTATCTTGTCTCCACGATGATAACCCGCTTTCTCAAAATCGATCTTTCAACTTGATAAAGGTTGTCACGTCGTGCGGCGGAGACTAGACAAATTCTCCTGTGCCGGAAAGAGGTTCGTCTGGTTTTGTTGCAAAAATTTTGAGGAGCCGTGGAGCAGCCCTCACTGCCGGTCAATCAGGCCAGAGAGCCTGGTGCTCTGTTCTCGAGCAGAGTGATAGCCTCCGCAATCGGCCTCGGGCAAAAACTAAAGTCATGATCGACAATCTGGGCTTCTCCTAGGATTTTATTAGAGAGTTTGAAATGTTTGGGCCACCCATTTCTCGAGGCGCTCATAACTTGCCCCCCTTGATGGTTGCATACGCTGTTGGTTTCTTTTAGTTTGAGCCCGTTAACCGCTCAATAGAGCGGAATGCGTTGGCCATGCTCGGACCTACACTCGGTGGTTCCGCGCCTCAATGTGGTATTTGCCGCATCGAGGAGCCTGCCACTAAGTAGCCTGTGTTGCTTGGTCATGCTGACGTCATGATGCGGTCATGTTTCCGAACTGAGGGCTTCGAGCAAAATCTCGATCTCGTCCAGAAGCGTACCAATGCGTTCGCATCCAATCTTGCTTTCAATCTCTTGATAGATCGCAGCGCTTGCCGGGGCCAGCTTTCGGATGAATTGGCCACCTTCCTCACTTAGGCACACCAATGTGCGCCTGCCATCTGCGGTATCCCTGTTGATTTCTACAAAGCCCCGCGCCTCCAGTGCTCTCATAATGCGGGTGAGGGAAGGGGCCAGAATGCATGCCTGTCGGGCCAGAAAACTGGCGTCCACTGTTCCCACCTCATCAAGCACACGCATCACGCGCCATTGCTGCTCTGTGACATCATGTTCCGCGAGTAAAGGTCGGAAATAGTCCATCACCGCTTCGCGAGCTCTCAATAGGGCGATCGGCAACGTTCGTTGAGTCTGGCTCAATTCCATGCCTGCGCGGGATGGCTGTCTTTTCATCTCCCTAAACTCCTCAATCGTCTTTATTTCTGCAGTTCAGAAATATCTAGAAATCAACGCACAATCGCAAATTATCAGACTTTGTAACACTAGACTAAAATTGAATAGTGACCAGATTGACAATATCAAATAAATTTAACATGTTAAATAAATAATTGGGAGGAAATCGTGCCACACCTAAGAATAGAATATTCAGCGGGACTGGAAAGCCATGCTGACATGGCGGAGCTATGTCAGGTGGCCTATCAGGCGATGCTCAAGACAGGGATCTTTCCCAAAGCTGGCGTTCGTGTTCGCGCCTATAAGGCAGATCACGCCATCGTTGGGGACGGGTTGATCGAGAATAATTTTGCAGCATTGACCTTGTCAGTTGGGGCTGGGCGTTCGACCGAACAGCTCAAGTCCGCCGGGGATGAAATTTTCGCGGCAGTTAGCGAAACCCTCGCACAGCTTTTGGCTACGACGCATTTTGCGCTCTCCCTAGAAATTCGTGTCATCAATCCAGATTTGAGTTGGAAAGACACGCCTATTCATGCCCGCCTCTCTGGCCAGAATTAAAGGAAGATCTATGAGCGCTCTTGATGAGAACCTATCCAAAGCCCAAGGCTATCTTGCGAAATTCCGTGAGACCGGTGTGATGAACCATATCGCCGGGGCCAGTGTGCCTGCGAACTCGGGTAAAACCTTCGAAACGATTTCACCCGTAGACGGATCTGTGCTGGCGCAGGTTGCGAAGGGGGGGGCGTTTGACATTGATGCGGCTGTCGCCGCTGCCAAGGAAGCCTTTGTTAGCTGGTCAAAGATGCCCGGCAAGGACCGCAAGGCCATTCTGATCAAGGTCGCAGAAGCCATCGAAGCGCGGGCGGAAGAGGTGGCCTTCACCGAGTGTATGGATACGGGACAGGCCCTGCGTTTCATGTCGAAGGCTGCGGTTCGTGGCGCGGCAAACTTCCGTTTCTTTGCCGATCAGGCTCCCTCTGCCGAAGACGGACTGGCATTGCGCAATCCGAACCAGATGAACGTCACATCCCGTCGTCCGATCGGACCGATCGGTGTGATCACGCCCTGGAACACGCCCTTCATGCTGTCCACTTGGAAGATCGCACCGGCACTGGCTGCAGGCTGCACAGTGGTGCACAAACCGGCCGAATTCTCGCCTATGACGGCCAAGCTTCTTGTCGAGATAGCAGAAGAGGCCGGCTTGCCCAAAGGTGTGCTCAACCTTGTAAACGGATTTGGTGACAGCGCCGGTCGTGCTTTGACCGAACATCCTGACATCAAGGCCATTGCCTTTGTTGGTGAAAGCCGCACCGGTTCGCACATCATGCGTCAGGGAGCTGACACGCTTAAGCGGTTCCACTTTGAGCTTGGTGGCAAGAATCCGGTGATCGTGTTTGATGATGCCGATCTTGAACGCGCAGTGAATGCAGCGACTTTCATGATCTATTCGCTCAATGGCGAGCGCTGCACCTCTTCCTCGCGTCTCCTGGTGCAGGAAAGCATCTATGAAGAGTTCACCGCCAAGGTGGCCGATGTCGCCAAGAGCATCAAGGTCGGTCACCCGCTTGACCCGGAAACGGTCGTCGGCCCCCTCATTCACCCGGTGCATGAGAAAAAGGTGCTGTCCTATTTTGACAAGGCGCGTGAAGAAGGCGCTGTCATTGCCGCTGGTGGCCAGAAGGTAGGTGACGCCGGTTGCTTTGTTAGCCCAACGCTGTTCACCGGCGCCAACAACAATATGGCGATTGCACAGGAAGAGATCTTCGGCCCTGTTTTAACGGCCATTCCGTTCAAGGACGAAGATGAGGCGTTGGCTCTTGCCAATGATGTCCAATATGGCCTAGCCGCCTATCTCTGGACGGCCGATCTCGATCGCGCCATGCGCATGACCGACAATCTTGACGCGGGCATGATGTGGGTGAACTCGGAAAATGTACGCCATTTGCCATCGCCCTTTGGTGGCGTCAAAGCGTCAGGTATCGGGCGTGACGGTGGAGACTGGTCTTTCGACTTCTATATGGAGACCGTCAATGTTTCCTTCCCAAGACAGCACCATAAAGTACCGCGCCTAGGGTGATCGGTCCAGATCGAAGGTCTTTGGGGCAGGTAAGCCTGTCCCTCTCAGACAGTCAAACATATGCTCCAGCAAATGAGAGCTTCAGAACAAAATTCGGGACACGACATGTGTCTAGGGGAGAGAAAATCATGCCAATTCCAGCACCCAATCTATATCCACCCTTTAACATTCTACGCCTTAGCCATGTGGTCTTCGGGGTCAAGGATCTAAGCGCCAGCCGCCATTTCTATGTCGATACTCTCGGCCTGCAGGTAACGGCCGAGACCGATGATGCAATCTATCTGCGCGCTCTGGAAGAGCGAGGGCATCATTGTCTTGTTCTGAGCAAAGCGGAAAAAAGCGAAGTGCAAAGCCTGTCCTTCAAGGTGTTTGCCGAGGAAGAACTCGATAAGGCACATGATTGGTTCAAGCAGAAAGGCCATCCGGTTGAGTGGGTTGAGCGAGACTATCAGGGGCGCACGCTCGCGACGGTCGATAATTTCGGCATGCCGATCGAATTCTATTTCAAGATGGATCGACTTGCTCCCATCCATCAGAAATATGAGCTTTACAAGGGTGTGAAGCCGCTACGCATCGATCACTTCAACTGCTTTTCCTCTTCCGTTGATGAAAGCGTGGCTTTCTACAATGAAATTGGTTTTCGCGTGACCGAATATACCGAGGATGAAGACAGTGGCCAGCTGTGGGCGGCCTGGACACACCGCAAGGGCGGCGTGCATGACATTGCTTTCACCAATGGCTTGGGTCCGCGCTTGCACCACACAGCTTTTTGGGTTCCGACACCGCTCAACATCATCGATCTTTGCGATCTTATGGCAACCACTGGGTATGTGAGCAACATCGAGCGCGGGCCGGGACGTCACGGTATTTCCAATGCCTTCTTCCTCTATATTCTTGATCCGGATGGGCATCGCATTGAGATCTATTGCTCCGATTATCAGACGGTCGACCCCGATCTTGAAGCAATCAAGTGGGATTTGAAGGATCCGCAGCGTCAGACCCTGTGGGGGGCTCCGGCACCGCGTTCCTGGTTCGAGCATGGCTCGCTGTTTGATGGCCTTGAGCCCAAACAGAGCGATCTGGCAGCAAGCCCGATCATTGCTCCATGAGTTGAGGCGTCGGGATGGGCTATTCATAGCCCATTCCGGGCCACTCGAAATGAGGAAGCTCTGATGCTCAAAGATCCAGAATTGCTCAAGCAGGCAGCGCTCGTAGGTGGGCGTTGGATTCCTGCTGACAAAACGGGAATAGAAGTCACCAACCCGGCGACGGGCGAGACCATAGGCTATGTGCCGTGCCTTGGTGCTGCCGAGACGGAGGCTGCCATCAAGGCGGCAGACGCTGCGCAGAAAGCATGGGCAGCCCGGACGGCCAAGGAACGATCCGTCATTTTGCGAAGCTGGTACGATCTCATGATCGAGAATGTCGATGATTTGGCGTTGATCCTGACGCTGGAACAGGGCAAGCCGCTGGCGGAAGCAAAGGGCGAGATCCTTTATGGTGCGTCTTTCATAGAGTGGTTCGCCGAGGAAGCGCGCAGGGTCTATGGCGATGTCATCCCCGGGCATGCCGCGGACAAGCGGATTGTTGTCATCAAGCAGCCGATTGGGGTCGTCGCTGCGATTACGCCTTGGAATTTTCCCAACGCCATGATCACCCGCAAGGCGGGCCCTGCGCTCGCTGCTGGATGTGCCATGGTGCTCAAACCGGCAGAACAGACACCTTTTTCCGCGATTGCTTTGGCCGTTCTGGCGCAACGCGCGGGGCTGCCCGATGGCTTGTTGTCCGTCATTACCGGCCCGGCGCCAGCCATCGGTGCGGTTATGACCGGCAGTGCAACTGTGCGCAAATTGACCTTTACCGGCTCAACGCCGGTGGGGGTGGAATTGATGCGACAGTGCGCACCAACGGTCAAGAAACTGGCCTTGGAGCTTGGGGGCAATGCTCCTTTCATCGTATTTGATGACGCAGATCTGGATGCTGCCGTTGAAGGGGCTATCATCTCGAAATTTCGGAACAATGGCCAAACCTGTGTCTGCGCCAATCGGATCTATGTCCAGTCCGGGGTCTATGATGCCTTTGCGCAAAAGCTCGCGGCAAAACTATCGACCCTGAAGGTTGGCAACGGTCTGGAGCAAGATACGATATTCGGACCATTGATTGACGAGAACGCCATAGCCAAGGTCGAAGAGCATATTGCGGATGCAACCGGCAAAGGTGCAAACCTTGTATGCGGCGGCTCTGCCCATCCGCTCGGAGGCACTTTTTTTGAGCCGACGGTTCTTACCGACGTGACGCAGAAAATGACCATTGCATCGGAGGAAACCTTCGGCCCGGTCGCCCCGCTGTTCCGCTTTGAAGAGGATGAAGATGTCGTCTTCATGTCCAATGAAACAGAGTTTGGTCTGGCTTCCTATTTCTATACCCGTGATCTGGCTCGTGCCTGGAAGGTCGGGGAGCAGCTTGAATATGGAATGGTCGGCATTAACACCGGTCTTATCTCGACACCTGAAGCGCCGTTCGGCGGCATCAAATCCTCTGGCCTCGGGCGGGAAGGCTCCCGCTATGGCATCGAGGAATTCACTGAAATCAAATATCTCTGCTTCGGCGGAATTGCCTGAGGAGGCTGATTATGAAATCAATTCCCGCTCGCGTTGTTGCCTTCCGTGCCAATGGTTCCGATCGCTACGGTCTTGTGGCTGATGACGGCATTATCGATTTGACGCCTGAGTTTGGTGCGCGCTTTGGGAGCCTCAAAGAGGTGATCGAGGCAGGCGCACTCGAAGAGATCATCAAGGCTGCCGAAGGGCGTGCCGCCAGCTATCGGGAAGAGGATGTCGACTTTCTTATTCCGATAGGAAAGCCGGAAAAGCTGATTTGCATCGGGGTCAATTTCCCCGACCGTAACGCGGAATACAAGGATGGGCAGGCGATCCCTTCCAAGCCTTCGATGTTCATCCGCTTTCCACGCAGCTTTACAGGGCACGGAGGTAATCTCGTTCGCCCACCGGAAAGTCCGCAGCTCGATTATGAGGGCGAAGTCACCATTGTGATCGGCAAAGGCGGCCGGCGGATCGCCGAAGCGGATGCCTATGACCATATCGCCGCGCTGACCTTGTGCAACGAGGGGACAATCCGCGACTGGGTGCGCCACGCCAAATTCAATGTCACCCAGGGCAAAAACTGGGATCAATCCGGAGCGATTGGGCCTTGGCTCGTTCCTTTCCGATCAGCAGACCAGCTTGACGACATTGAGTTGGTAACTAGGGTCAATGGCGAGGTTCGCCAACAGGACCGCACGTCCCGCATGATGTTCAGCTTCCGCTACATTGTCGCCTATGTATCGACCTTCTGCACACTGGTTCCCGGCGATGTCATCGTCTGCGGTACACCCACCGGAGCGGGAGCTCGTTTTAATCCGCCTATCTGGCTGAAGCCGGGAGATCAAATCGAGGTGGAAGCTGAGGGCATTGGCGTGCTTCGCAATGGCGTGGAGGATGAACAATGCTGAGTGACCATGACATTCAAACCGCAGCAGCAGACTTGCTAGAGGCGGAGCGCGCACGGGAGCAGATCGGGTTGCTCTCTGTTCGGCATCCGGACATCACTCTGGATGATGCCTATGCAATCCAGTCTGCTCAAATGCCACACAAACAAGCGCAGGGCCGGTCCATCATCGGTTGGAAAATCGGACTGACATCCAAGGTCATGCAGGATGCTCTGGGGATTTCTACGCCGGACAGCGGTGTTCTGTATGACGATATGGATTTTGCCGATGGGGCTCTCATTTCTGCAACGCGTTTCATCCAGCCTCGCATTGAGGCGGAGATCGCCTTCATCATGAAGGCTCCGTTGGAAGGGAAAGTCAGCCGGGAGGATGTTCTGGCGGCTACAGATTATGTCGCTCCGGCGCTTGAAATTCTTGATACCCGGATCGCACGACAAGATGCCACCACCGGACAGACCAGAAAAATCTTCGATACGGTCTCAGATAATGCGGCCAATGGGGGCATCGTGTTGGGAAAACAGCGCCATGAACCTGAAGCGTATGACCTCAGGTGGGTGGGGGCGATCCTGACCAAGAATGACGAAGTCACGGCCACAGGCCTGGGGGCTGCGGTTCTGAATGATCCGGTTATGGGCATTGTCTGGCTCGCAGAGCGGATGGGGCAATATGGACAGCGGATCGAAGCCGGACAGGTCGTCTTGTCAGGGTCTTTTATCGCGCCCATCGAGTGCCCGTCTGGTACGCGCATTGAAGCCGACTATGGTCAATTCGGCCATGTCACAGTGAATTTCGAATGAAGGAGGCTCCCATGCCAGCTCCAGTGAACAGCTTTAAGATCCGCCTCAAAGCGGGGGGAACGCAAATCGGGCTCTGGCTCGGTCTGGGCGATCCATCTGTTGCAGAATTGTGCAGCGGCATCCCATTTGACTGGCTCCTGATTGATGGCGAGCATGGCCCCAATGGTCTGCGCGATACGCTCTCGCAACTTCGCTCGATCGGGTCAAAGACCCAGATTGTGGTGAGAACCCGAGATGACAATCGGGCAGAGATCAAACAGATGCTTGATATCGGCGCCCAGACCCTTCTTGTTCCCATGATCGAGAGCGGAGAACAGGCCAAAGAAGTTGTCCGCTCGGCGAAGTATCCACCGCATGGGGTGCGGGGAGTGGGGGCGGCTCTCGCCCGGGCTTCTGCCTACAATGGTATCTCTGACTATCTGCAGACAGCCAACGAACAGGTTTGTGTTCTGCTTCAGGTCGAGAGCAAAGCCGGGCTCGACGCCCTTGATGACATTCTTGCACAGGAAGGTGTCGACGGCGTTTTTGTGGGGCCAGCGGACCTCGCCGCAGATCTTGGATATTTGGGAGAACCGGGTGCTCCAGAGGTGCAGAAGATCGTCAACGACACGCTGAAGCGAATTCGGGCCGCAGGCAAAGCAGCTGGAATTTTGACTTCTGATCAATCGCTTGCTCAAGGCTATAAGCAACTGGGAGTGGAGTTTCTGGCTGTTGGTTCCGATGTCGGTGTCTTGCGCGCGGGGCTCGTCGCCTTGCAAAAGAATTTTGTTTGAATTCGACAAATGTAGGCAATGGAAAGCTGCACCAATTCTGCTATATTGTTAACAAGTTAAATAAAAATCACAAAATCGGTAAACGGCAAGATTCAGAGGAGAGGTCGTACATCATATCGATTTGATCACAGACAGGTTAAAGGGGGAGGAAGATTAATGACAATTTCCAAAAGAGCATTATTGGCTGGTATCATGTTCGCTGGTTCTATGTTGGGCTGTGGCCTAGCAAGCGCAGCAACTGAACAGGCTCTATCCAGCTGGAAGCCACAAAGGCATCCCCTGACTACGGGTGCGATCAAGCCGATTCCCACACAGAAGGATGGCATCAATGCTTTTGCCGCTCTCGGGCATGATCCCGAAGGGGTTCTGGCAAGCATGCTAACAGCAAAGCCAAGCAAATGATGGCCGCACACCGAAAGCACTCAAAGCCCCTCAAAGGGCTTCGCTTCATCATTGTCCGCGTCTTGCCCGCTATGGCTGCGGCTTTCCTGCTCACTCTGGTTGCAGTAACCGTGATTGATGTCATCGGACGCTACTTCTTTGACGCCCCGTTACCCGGCGCATTTGAATTGACTCAAATTCTGCTTGCCGATCTGGTGTTGGCCGCTCTGCCCATGACGACTTTCAAGGACAGTCATGTGGAAGTCGATCTGCTCAGTCATTTCTGGAGTTCCGAGACATATTTGCGCATAGGGCGCTTTGGGGCTGCGGTTACGGCGATGGTGTTTTTTGTTCTCAGCTGGAATGTGGGGGCACACGGGATGAAATTGTTTGAAGACGGCGCGGTTACCAATGATCTTTCGCTGCCAGTATGGCCTGCCGCTTTACTTGGCGCCATCACCTATCTGGTCAGTGGCCTGATTGTGCTTGTCCCGATGCGCAAACGCCAGGAGTTCTAACATGACCGAACCTCTCATTGCAACGGCTCTGCTGTTGGCGCTTGCCATGTTTCGTGTGCCGATCGCAATCGCCATGATTGTTGTTGGTACCGTTGGATTTGCGCTTTTGCGCGGTATCGATGCTTCTCTGATCATGATGTCGACGACCGCATTCGATACTGTCTTTTCCTATTCTCTTTCGGTTATTTCACTGTTTATTTTTATGGGTAACCTGCTTGCTTATTCCGGCGTCGCTGCGGGATTATTCTCGGCAACTCAGCGTCTTGTGCGTCGCCTGCCGGGCGGGCTGGCAATGGCTGCGGTTTTGTCCTGCGGCGGCTTCTCAGCTGTATCTGGATCTTCGCTCGCAACAGCTGCGACTATGTCCAAGGTGGCCATGCCATCCTTGCGCAAGTTCGGTTACGCCGACAGCTTGTCATCTGGGGCCATCGCGGCAGGTGGAACACTGGGTATTCTTATCCCGCCTTCGGTTATTCTGATCATTTACGGCATTTTGACCGAGAGCGATATCGGTCTGCTCTTTCTGGCTGGCATCATCCCCGGGATCATAGGTTTGGTGGGCTATGTTCTGGCTGTTTGGGTCGCTGTCAAGCTGAACCCATCACTTGCCCCTAAATCCTATGAAATCGACGATCATCCGGTTGAAGGCCTCTATGGAGTGATCCTGTCTGTTGCTCTGTTCGCCTTTATCATGATCGGTATCTATGGCGGATTCTTTACGCCGATTGAAGCCGCTGGCATGGGGTCTGGTATGGCGCTGCTCATGGTCGTTGCAACCGGTCATGCCAAGGTTAAGGAAGTCTGGCGCGCGTTGATGGATACGGCCGAAAGCACAGCCATGATCTTTCTTGTCATCATTGGCGCCGAGATTTTCTCAAACTATATCAACCTTGCCGGATTGCCCGATGAACTGGCCTATTTTATTGAATCTCTTGAGGTCAATGCATGGATCATTATGGCGATGATCATCATCATCTATCTGCTTCTTGGCACTGTGCTGGAAAGCCTTTCCATGATCCTTCTGACCGTTCCGATCTTCTATCCGCTGATGTATCAGCTGGACTTCGGCATGGAGATTTTGTCCGACACTGAATTTGCCTTGATCTGGTTTGGCATCATTGTGGTCGTTGTCACCGAGATTTCTCTGATCACGCCCCCCATTGGCATGAATGTTTTTGTTCTCAAGGCGACATTGCCAGATGTTTCTCTGAAGACCATTTTCAAGGGCATCCTGCCGTTCTGGATTGCCGACATTCTGCGGCTTCTGCTGCTGATTTTCTTTCCCGTTCTTTCGTTGTTGCTGGTTGCCGGTTAGGTCCGGCCAGCGGCAAATGAGGGAGCGGGTGTACTCCATTCACCATAGAGGGAGGAAAAGCTATGGGTGAAATCGTATTGGCCGCCAAGGCCACACATGTGCCAACTATGGTTATGTCCGAACAGGATGGCACCCTGAAAGGCTGCCGTCAGGCCGCCATTGATGGGCACGCAGAGATAGGCCGTCGTGCACGCGAAGCCGGAGCGGATACATTTGTCGTGCTCGATACGCATTGGCTGGTCAATGCCGCCTATCACATCAATGCCAATCATCGGTTCAAGGGCCTGTTCACCTCACACGAATTCCCTCAATTCATCAAGGACCTGCCTTATGAATATGAAGGAAACGCGGTTCTCGGAGATCTGATCGCGGAAACAGCGCGGGCAGATGATGTCTACACATTGAGCCATCAGGTGGATAGTCTGGACCTTGAATATGGCACGTTGGTGCCCATGCGTTACATGAATGCGGACGCCGCTCTGAAAGTCGTCTCTGTCGCTGCCATGTGCACCGTCCATAGTCTGGAGAGTTCCAGAAAGTTGGGGCTCGCCATTCGTAAGGCGATTGAAAAGTCAGATGCAAAAGTTGCCTTGATCGCCTCCGGCTCTCTCAGCCATCAGATCTGGCCAAATGATATCTACGCAGAGAATAACGGCACTTTCACCATTTCCTCGAAATTCAATGAAGTGGTGGATCGTCGTGTTCTTGAGATGTGGCAGAATGGAGAGAATGAGCTCTTCCTCGATATGCTGCCCGACTATGCGAGATATTGTGACGGTGAGGGCGATATGCACGACACCATCATGCTGTTCGGCGCGCTTGGCTGGAAAGATTACAAGGGCAAGGGTGAGGTGATCACCGACTATTTCCCATCATCCGGCACCGGCCAAACCAATGTCGTTTTTTCTCTCGACTGAGTTGGCCGCTTAAAGAAAACACCTGCGTAGCGTAGAGGATCTCAGGTCATCAAGATCTGAGTTTGCTCAGCTCTGCTGATGCGCAGGTGGCGTCGTCATTTTGCAAATTCAAAAATCGATCTCGGCTGCAGCAGTAAGCGCGGTTTATGTATTTTGAGTCAGCTCTTTGACGTTCGCTAAGTGACAAGCAGAACCGTTGCTGCTTATGGATTGATCCCAAATTTGGAACTGGAATTAATTAACATATTAAATAATATTACCTAAGAGAGATCTGCAATGATATGGGAGGAGAATTCATGCAATTTCATCTAAATGGGTTTAAACCTGGCAATTACCAAATACCGGATGCTGCAAGGAAACCATATCCAAATCCTCCGGTCGAAGACCTGCCGGCTCAAGTCGACGTGCTGATCGTGGGGACAGGTCCAGCCGGTTTGACCATGGCGCGTCAGATGAGCGAGTTTGCTGACATTACAGCTTGTATTGTCGACAAAGAGCCGGGTCCGCTTCTGTTTGGACGTGCCGATGGCATTTCTTCGCGCACCATGGAAATTATGGAAGCGTTTAACAGCAGCGAAATGGTCGTGAAAGAAACCTATCAGCTGAAGCAAAACACATTTTGGGAACCGGATCCGGACAATCCTCAAAATATCAAGCTGACCCATAAAATCCCTGACGCAAGAGCCGGACTTTCCGAGTTTACTCACGGGATCGTCAATCAGGCGCGCCTTCATGAGCTCTTGCTGGATGGAATGGAAAACTCGATCACTGCTCTGCGCCCCCATTATTGCCGCGAGCTGGTTGAATTGGAGATAGACGACAGCCTGACACAGGATCTGGATGCTTACCCGATTACGGCCACATTCAAGCGCACCGATAAAGAAGGCAACGAAGCCGAGGAGATCGTCAAGGCCCGTTTTGTCGTTGGAACCGATGGCGCGCGAAGCCGCGTACGCAAAGCATTGGATATTCCGCTTCAGGGAGAATCTGCCAACAAGACCTGGGGCGTCATGGACCTGCTTCTCAATACGGATTTTCCCTATATCCGTGTGAAGAGTTTCCTTCAATCCCACGATCACGGGGCCGTCATGACAATCCCACGGGAAGGCGGATATCTCTGCCGGTTTTATGTGGAATTGGATCTGCTCGATAAAGACAAACGCGTGGCGGATATCAAACTGACCGAGCAAGATCTGATCGCCAAGGCACAGAAGGTGTTCCACCCATATAAGCTCGATGTAAAAGAAGTAGCCTGGTGGTCAATCTATGAGGTTGGGCAACGCATTGCAGAACGCTTTGACAACCGGCCAAGTGGCAGCTCCGATGATATTATTCCCCGTGCGTTTGTGGCCGGCGATGCTTGCCATACTCATAGCCCGAAGGGCGGATGGGGGTTGAACACATCCCTGCCGGATACGTTCAATCTTGGATGGAAATTGGTCGCGGTTCTGCAAGGGCGCAGCGATCCCAAACTTTTGAGCACCTATGCAACGGAACGCCGCAAGGTTGCACAGCAGCTGATTGACGCTGATCGCGAGCTGTCAAAACTGGTTGCCACTCGCCCTGTGGCCGGTGATGCATCCGAGCAAGCCAAGATTGACACCGCCAAGATTGAAGCTTTCATGAAGCGGCAAAGCGGTTTCGTGGCGGGGACGTCGATCGAATATTACCCCTCCTACATTTGCACAGGTCAAGAAAATCAGGAGCTGGCCACTGGCTTTAAAATCGGTCAGCGGTTCCATTCCGCCGAAGCAACACGCGTGGCGGATGGCCGAAGCCAACATCTGGGGCATCTGGTGAAAGCGGACGGTCGCTGGCGCCTGTTTGTGTTTGGTGATGCGCAATCGCCTACGGATCCAACTTCGGCGTCGGCCCGTTTGGTTGATTTTCTTGCCAATGATAACAACTCTCCGGTGAAAAAATACACGCCGAAAGGGGCTGACATAGACGCGGTTATCGACACCTATGCCGTTTTCCAACAGCAGGATTTGTCCATGCATGACCTGCAGGACTATCTGTGGCCAGCAAAGGGCAAATACGGGTTGCGGGATTACGAGAAAGTGTTCCAGACCGACATCGACAAGGACATCTACGAGATGCGCGGCATTGATCGGTCCAAGGGCTGTGTTGTGGTGGTCAGACCGGACCAGCATATTGCTACGATCCTGCCACTCGACGCCCATGAACAACTCAGCGAATTCTTTGGTGTGTTCATGCTCGATCAGCGCTGACGGTAAGATTTGCTGTCGGAACCAATCGCAAATCACTTGTGCTGATCCCTTCAGATTGGAGGGGATCAGCATCATAAGCCCAGCCCGTTCTGCCGGGCAGGGAACCCGCGTCAGCCAGAGCCGTGGTCTCACACTTCATCGTCATGAACGCCAGTATGACTGCGCTTCGCAAATGGTTCGAAGGCCTGAGCGCAGCCCTTCTTTGAGGGGCGGGAACCCGCCTCTCACATATGCCTTGGTGCTTTTGCCACTTTCACAGAGAGGCTAGTCCGGGTGGCTATTCCGCTAAGGTTGAACTTGCTTGAATTTAAATTAACATGTTAAGTATTGAGGTGAGGGAGCGTCATATTGTGGGGCGAGGAGAGGAAACTCGCAAACACACGGCTTCCCAACTGAAAATCTGGGAGGATTACCAATGAACATCATTAAGCGCACTATTCTTGCTGGAGTAGGTCTTGCCGCCTCTTTGACAGCCATGCCCGCTTTTGCTGAAACGCAGCTCGTCCTGTCAAGCTGGCTGCCGCCGCGCCATCAGCTTGTCGTAGGGGCGATCAAGCCTTGGGCAAAACAGGTAGAAGAGGTCACCGAAGGCCGTGTCACCATTCGTGTGTTGGCAAAACCGCTCGGCGCACCGCCCGCGCATTACGATATGGCTCGTGATGGCGTCGCTGATATCACCTATGGTCTGCACAGCTTCGTAAACGATGGTCGCTTCTTGCGGTCGCGCGTAGGTCAGTTTTCTTTCCTTGGAAATGATGCGGTGAGCGTATCAAAAAATTTCTGGACCGTTTACACCGAAGAACTCGATGCCGCCGCCGAACATGAAGGCACGCATATCCTTGGTCTTTTCACCCACGGCCCGGGCGCTCTTTTGTCCAAAGACAGGCATTTTGAGGCAGCGAGCGATTTTTCCGGCTTCAAAGTGCGTACACCGGGTGGCTATCCTGCAGATCTGCTAAAGGGTATGGGCGCCACAACGTTGTTTATGTCTTCCGGCGAGGTTTATGAAAAGCTGACGCGCGGAGTGATCGACGGTGTTTGCATGCCACTGGACTCGCTTCTGGCCTTCAAGCTCGAAAAACATCTCACTGATGTGATGACCGTTAGTGGCGGGCTTTACAATACCTCTTGGTTCCTTGTCATGAACCAAGCCAAATGGGACGGCATTTCCCCGGAAGATCAGAAGGCAATCATGTCCGTTTCCGGTCTGGCCTTCTCGGAATTGGCCGGCAAGGCATGGGATGAAAAAGATACAGAGGGCTTCGAAGCCGCTGCCGAGGCCGGGATCAATGTCTATCCGGCGAATGAAGCGGTGCTTGATCATCTCCTGTCTGTTGCGACCCCGCTAGAAGAGGCATGGGTTGAAGCGGTCAAGGCACAAGGGTTTGACGCAGCAGACGCATTGGCCAAGATGCAGACTGCGAAACCTTCCAAATAGGCCGAGTTGATAAAACAGGTTGTAAATCAGTTTGTATCTGATTTAGGGATGCATTTACGCAAGGCATTCATGGAATCTATCATTCTCGTGGAGATCTGACGACCGCAGAAGGGGCAGTTATCAAGCCCCTTCTGCGGTCCGAACGGGGCGTCTGGGACACCATGCTGGAAGTACTTCTTGACTTGGTTTGAAAAACAGTTGGTTGCATTCTCAGGTGGCTGACGCAAAAGGAGCCTCATAACGAATCTATTGGCCGATCAAGCCGAGATTTTACGGGCAAAATTCACTCCCCAACTAGACGGGCTTGGTTGTCCAAGTCCATCAATAATGCTCAAAAGCAAATTTCTCCAAGCTGGACGCGATGGCTATAGTCTTTTCAGCAAAAGGTGCCGTGTTCTCACAAATCTGGACGTGTCAGAATAGATATTCGAATTTTCAGTAGAGTTGCTGACTATACCGGCATTCGCATCGACGTTCACATAATAGCGGCTATCGGACGAAGCGGTCACTCGCATGCTATATTTTTGAGTATGCCTCGAAGACGGAGGTACAAAGAAAGAGGTATTCGATGACTGATTTTTTCTCTTCTGAAGCGGGACAGTGCGCCAGTATAGCAAAACAGTTCTTGGAGGGTGCATTGACTTTGGACGCAGCTCAACGCGATAAAGGCCCAATATTGTTTCGTCCGACTTTGGCGCTTGCCGGGCACGGCCTAGAGTTGATGCTTAAGGCGTGTTTCTATCTGAATGGGCAGGAACCTCCGATTAGTGGCAAGAAAGGCCACGACATCATAAGTTTATGGGAACGTGACATTTGTAAACCGGTGAAGGACCATGTGTTTGCAAATGCAAATCGTGTAGCGGAAGAGGACCGCGCAAGTGGAGCTTACCTTGACGTTCCCGAGCAAGATGTAGTTCAAGCAATTATTGCGGAGTACGTTATTGAACTTGGAAAATTGCATGGCAATTCACCCTACAAACTCCGCTATGCAGCACCACAAAATCAAAAAGCGCCAAGGACACCTCTTTTGGTGAAATCGCTATGGGGTGCGTCAGATGATCTTGTGAAGCGCCCGAATGACTTCGTTTTATCCAATTTTCGCATTTAGGACTTAGCTCGTTCCATGACGGTCTCGGAGCGGAAGCGGGTTGGGTTTGAGAACCCTATGGACATCGGGATTGACTAATAGAATATTTCGTCTCGAAAGCGCTTAGGCCCCAAGAGTGGCCTTTGGTCGTCATTCCGAATTATCTTTGCGTCCAGTGCCATTCCGTTTATCTCAAGAAACCAGACCGCTTTGTGTCCTTTCAAGAATACCTGCCTGCATTGATGGATTGGAAAAACTTTCGCAAGCAGGGAGGTGCATCCTGATCTCGCGGGATCAAGATGCACCTTCCATGCCCGCTTCATTAGATGAGACCTATCCTCTTGCTCTCAATGCTGCGGTGATTGGTAAACGCGCGGCTGCGAGCGCGGGCAGGGCACCACCAATGGCGCCGATCAAAAGGCCAACCAGCCCCGCCTTGATGATCACCTCATCATTGACCACCAACTGAAATGCCATGCGGGCGTTGTTCGCCCCAAGGGTGCTCGCTTGCCAACCGTTGAAGATCAGCCACGAGGCCCCGAGCCCCAATGCGACGCCGAGGATCGCCAGTAGCACCGCTTCAAGCCATGTGGCCAGAAAGGCAGAGATGCGGTTGAAACCGAGCGCACGGAAGGTGGCGATTTCAACGGTCCGGTCGGCAAGCGAACTCATCATGGTGTTGAGCGCACCTGCCGAGGCGCCGATCGCCATCAGCAACGCAACAGGCCAGCCAAACAGGCGGATCAAGCGGGTCGTCCCCGCTGCCTGATCGGCATAAAGCGCAGCTTCGGTGACAATGGTCAGGGGACTGGGGGAAAGGTCAGCCACCGCTGCCTGCAGTTTGGAAAGGGCGTGATCTTGCGGCGCTTCCAGCCGCAGTCTGAGGCTTTGTATCGCACCGGGTCTGTCGAACGCGGCACGGACGGCGTCGAGATCGCCCCAGATTTCGGACTCAAAGACGCTGCCATGGGCAGATATGTGCCCAACAACGGTCCATGTCACCGGACCCAGCTGCACCTTGTTGCCGATGGCGAAGCCCGGATAGGTGGCGGCCAGTTGATCGCCGACCATGATTTCGCGGCTACCGGGGGTGAATAGACGCCCTGCTGAAAGGCTGATGCCATCGCGAAGGGAGGGGCCGGATGGGTCCATGCCGCGCAGGGCCAACATGTTGCCTGCCGTCGTTGCCCCATCCGCGCGATACTGCACAGGCGCAATGATTTCTCGCGACAGGATCGGGGTGCCCGCCTTATCGCGTTGCACGCCTATATCGCCCGATAGTGCCATGATTTTGCGCACTGTATCGGCCGAAAGGTCTGAATTGGCCTCGCTATTGGTGCCGCCACCAAGAATGATTGCAATCTGGCTCGATCCCGCGCTCTTGAGCGCGCCCTCAAAGCCCTGTGCCATGGCCAGAAATCCGCACAGGACACACACGACCAGCATGATCGAGCCGACCATCGAGAGGGAAATCGCAAGGCGTCGCGGCAGGCTGAGAAGGGTGGCGCGGCTCGTCGCCACACATTGTCTGATAAAAAACAGCATGGAGGTTACCTCATTTTAAAAGCGGACTGGATCGGCGTGCGCATGGCCGACAAGGCAGGCAATAGGCCGGCGATCAAACCGAGTAGGATAATGAAGAGCGCGGACTGAAGAGCGGTGGACAGTCCAAGCACGAGCCCCAACTCAGCAGGAGCGAGGAGGCTCGCCACTTTCGCAAGGCCAAGGCCGATGAGACCGCCGATGGCAAAGACCAATAGAGCCTCGGCAAGCACCATGAGCAGAATATGCCAAGAGCGAAGGCCGAGCACTTTCAGCACCCCGATCTCGAAGCGCCGTTCGCGCAAGGCGAAAATCATGGTGTTGGTGACAATCATCAACAGCGTGATGAAGGAGGCGCCCACCACCAGCGTGACCACCTGTTTAACATCGGCATATTGGCTGAGAAAGGCGCTCAGAAACTGCTTTTCCGACATGGTGCGGGTTGGTGCGGCAGAATTGGCGAAAAGCGTATCAATGTCGGCTGCGAGCTTTTGTGGGGGGACATGGGCATCCGGTTTGAGAGCAAAGGTTGATGCCGTGTCTGCCCCTCGCTCTCTGCCCAGATTGATATAGTCATATTGGGCAATCATGAAATAGGTGTCGGTGCTGGGGCTGGCGCCGTCAAAAATGCCGGCAATCTCAAAGTGCCAATCGGGATCTTCGCCGCGATGCTTGACGTGAAAGGCCTTCAAGGTCAGCCGGTCACCAACTGTCCAGTTTTGCGCTGTTGCCAGCGCCCGCCCGACAAGCACTTTGTCTCGTCCGGTCTGAAGCGCCCCGCTTAAGGCGGGCGTGAGGCCCAGTTCCTTGCCACTCACTTCCATTAGCCGCGCCGGGTCACCTGCGGTGACGGCAATGACATTGCGGGCATCTCCGACGCTGCCACGCAGCCGCATGACCGGGCTGACCGCAGCCACACCCTCCAGTGCTTCAATGCGGGGCAAATAGGCCATGGGCAATGGCCCGCCTGTGGCACTCATTACTCCCAGAAGCGTATCACTGGCCGCCTCGGTGCCTTGGGTGCCATTGATGAAACTGGCCGTGACGCCATGGATCAGAAAGGCCATCCCCACAGACAGGATCAGCAACAGGCTGCGCAGAGGTTTGCGCAGGGCACTTTTGCGTGCAAGTTTGAAAAAACTCATGACGCCATCTCCATCTGTTCGATAAAGACGCCCTTGTCGAGATGCAGCGTCCGGCCAGCCTTGACCGCGGCCTCGCCATCATGGGTTACCATGACGATGGTCTTGCCCAACTCCCGGTTGAGGAACCCCAGCATGGCCAATACGTCGTCGGCCGATTTGCGATCAAGATCACCGGTCGGTTCATCGCACAACAGCAGCGCCGGATCACTGACGATGGCGCGGGCAATGCCGACACGCTGCTGTTGGCCGCCGGACATGGAGGCAGGATTTTGCCTCCCCCGACCGCCAAGGCCGACAAGGTCGAGCACCTTTTCCACCCGCTCCCGTCTTGCTCGCGCTGACAACGGTTTCAAAAGCAACGGCAATTCAACATTTTCCGCCGCATTGAGCATCGGCAGAAGATTATAGAACTGAAAGACGATGCCGAGTTGATGCGCGCGCCAACCGGAGCGGGCCGCTTCCCCCATATGGTCGAGCCGGTGTCCATTGATGTGGATTTCGCCCTCATCAGGCCGGTCGATACCGGCAAGCAGATTAAGAAGGGTCGATTTGCCCGAGCCTGATGGCCCCATCACGGCGACAAATTCGCCGCGTTCGATGGTCAGATCCATCTTGTCAAAGATGGTCAGGTGTTCCTTGCCCGTCCGGTAGCCTTTGGTGACCTTGCGAAGGGCGATAAACGGGTCTGAATTGCTGTGTCCAGTCATGGCTGTTGAGTTCCTTGTTGCTGATTGAAGGAAGGGTCAGGCTTGGTCAGGGTGATGCGAATGCGGGCCGCCATGCCGGGGCGGATGCCGGCAGGTGGATCTTTCGGCACAAGCCGAAGGCTGACGGTGCCCTTGGCGCTGTTGACCTCCGGGGCGATGCGCTGGATGGCGACGTCAAAGGGCTGGTCGGCAAAAGCGTCAAGAGTGGCCTCGCCCAACTGTCCGGAGGCAAGGCCGCCGACCGCCTTTTCCGCTACATCGGCATCGATCACCAGCTGATCAAACCGGGCGATCGTAACAAGCCCGCCGGAGCGGAGGGCGTCGGCAAAATCCGGCACTCTGTCGCCCTTTTTTGCGGTGACTTGCAGCACGGTGCCTGAAATCGGCGCTCGAATGGTGAGGTTGGCAAGCTTTGCCTCGGCGTCTTGCTGGTCAAGCGCGCTCTTGTCCGCGGCAACGCGGGCCTGTTCCATCCTGTTCGCTGCTTCGAGGGCCGCAACTCTCGCTTTTTGAAGATCCGTGTCTGAGACGATCCCGCGTTTGTTGAGCCCTCTATTCCGTTTGAAGGCGGCATCCTTGTCAGAAGATGCGATGCGGGTCGCTTCAAGGGCGAGTATGGCTGCCTTTCTTGAAGCTCTGGCTTGTTGCACAGCAAGGCGGAGATCGAGATCATCGAGTGTGACAAGCGCCTGACCAGTGGTCACCGTATCGCCCGGCTTGACCAAGACCGCCGTAATGCGGCCCGCATATTTGGCGAACAACGTCACTTTGTCGGGCGCAATCACATAGCCCGAGCCTGTTACTTGCGCATGGCTTGCCGCTAGGGGCGTCGGCTGGAGGGCATTGACCATGCTCTCCTCTATTGATTTGGGCGTGGTTTGCTGCGCTGTTTGGGAGAGTGGTGTTTTGTCTGGCGCGCCCAGCATTTCGTGAAAGGCAGTGGGCAGATCGGGCTTTAACGTAGCGACCGATGCGATGATGAGGATTGCGCCTGTAGTGAGCAAAAGCACCCTTTTGCTGAAGACGGAGTGCCGCGCCGAGGACTGCGCTTTATGCGTCGGCGGATCGACGGGGTCATTGTCTGAGAGCGCGCGCAGCGTCTGGGCGATTTTGCGCTCCTGTTCGGTGATCATGTTCATTCTATCGAGGTCCGGGGTTGGTGTGCGTGCTTGACGCATCCAACATCGGCACCGCACCACAGAGGCGCGACCTCAATCATGAAATAATACGAACTGAATCGCGATTTAGTCCTTTTCAGGCCTCATTGACGGGATGCTTCGCCTGTCTGAGACCCTGCCGACTGGGCCTTTCGCCACTGCAAGGGCGTCATGCCTGTCACGCGGCGGAATTCCCGGTTGAAGTTGGATTTGGTCTGAAATCCGACGTCGAACATGATGGTTGTCACAGGCTCGGCATCAGTCAAAAGTCGCTCACAGGCTTCTGCAATGCGGAAATCGTTGACATATTGGGAGACATTTTTGCCCGTCCTTCGATTGATCGCGGCTGATATCTGCCGGGAGGGGATGAGAGCCTTTCGCGCAAGACGATCAAGGTTGAGATCCAGATCACGATAAATGTGTTTTTCGCTCATCAGGATCTCGATGGCGGCCATGGTCTTTATATCTTCCTCGTCTTGGAAGGATTCGGTTTCGTCTTCCTGCGCCGCAGCGTCCGAGCCACGAAGGGCGTCCGGTGTTGCGCGGCTGCGACTGGCGGCTGCAACTGCAATGGAGAGAAACAGAAGAGTGCCGATGCTGCCCATCGAGGCGGCCAGTGCCATCCAGCGTGCGTCATAAAAGACGGCATTGATGCTGATGAAAATATCAAGAATGGCCGAGAAGATCAGGACGAATGCGCTATAGAGGAGCGCACGATGCGCCGAGCCTGCGCTTTCCAGAGAGGCAAGGCGAAGTTCATCGGGGCCGCGCCACACTCTGTGAAGGATGAGCAGTGCATAGACAATAAAGATCAGAATGATCGTCCCATCGATGAACAGCGGCAAAGGTATCAGCAGCAAAACCAGCATGATGGCTGCCGGCAGGGCATGCAGCATGAGCGCGGGCAAGCTCTGCTTTTGAACTGAGCCGGTAAAATGCAGGGCGCCGCGGTAGACAAACACGGGCATTATGGTTGCGAATAGCGGCGTGACCAAGCCAGCCCATTGTAAATGATAGCCGAAACGCATGCCCATCAGAATCGATTGCATTGCCGACAACAGGATCAGCAGCAGAAAAGGCCAGTTTCGTGGCTGTTCATCATTGGTCCATATCATCAAGACAAACAGGATGAGCAGAGGCAAGGTGACAATAAAGGACAGTGGCACAAAAATCATGAAAGTCTGACGCGTTTCGGTTCGAGTAAAGTGGATATCGTCAATTCTTGAGTTGCATGATCAAGACAGTCGCACAACCCTCTTTTGAGGCAAAGGGCGCCCTAGGCTTAAAAAAGGTGGAGATGCAGTGGTTTTTGGGTCGCGACTGCTCATCATTCATCATTGGTCAGCCTCAAAGCTATAGCTATGCGTCAGATCGTTTCGAACACACTCTATCTCGGATCCTCTATGACTTTCTTTTCTGCTCTGAGCGCCTTGATGTGCGCTCTAATTTTCTTAATCGCCCAAGCATAATGACTTGAAGTCGCTGACACGCAATAGGAGCCGAGTGTTGTCGTGCCTGTCCAATCGAAATATTTCTTTTCAAACAGCTCTTGGTTGCTGAGGCTATCGATCAGTTCTATGACTTGTTGATGGCTCTTGCGGAGTAGCCGCATGGATTCCTCATATGAGGTACCTTGATGTTTGCGCCAGAACTCAACATTCATTTGGCCGTAGGTCTTCCAGTTATATGGCGCAGGCAGGAAAGGCTTGCCCTCTCCATTTTGGTTCGCTGCAACCCAGTTGAGCAAGAGCTGGTGCCATTCATACAAGTGAACCAACACATCGCGCAGGTTTTTGTCACGAGCCCAGTGGGCCTCTTTACCCACAAAGCCTTGACCATAGTAAAGGGTCGCAGAGGTTTCGGCCTCGCTCATTGAAGCGATCAACGCCAACAACTTCTCAAACTGTTTGTCTGCGGCATCGAGCAGTTCCGCTTTGGATTTTGGTCTGGTCATCTCAGAGCTTCTTTCGCGAGTGTTCCAACCCTCATATCAGATGGCTCGTAAGTTCGTTGATTGGGGCCGCTAAGGGCTGTTCCGGTGAAAAACCGTTGATCAATACTCGGCCCAGATTCGTGTCATGTTATGGCAGAATCCTGCGATATCCCATTTTCAATCCGCCTTATCGCCACTTTAGGGAAACCAATACGACAACGTCGTCACGAGATTTGGCGCCGGTCCTATTTCAATGCAAAAGACCGGGATCGTTGATCAAGAGCACGGATCGTTGTTTTCTATTAATGTTCCAGATCGGGAACTTTGAATTCCTTTGACAGACTTGTCGCAATTTTTGCTAGTTCTTCATCGCCGGGGTGGGGACGTGGTTTATAGGTCAGATTCTCTTCAACTATGTATCGAGCAGAAGTGATGTCAGTCTCCTCAACCATTGGTACAAGATGACAGTGTGCGTGGGCGATGTCGCCGCCAGTGAAAAGAAGAGCGACCCTCTTTACGCTGAAAAGAGATTTCTGTCGGCGAGCAATTTTCTGACCTAAATCTATAATCTTATGGGCAATATCAGATGGCAAATCGTCAAAGTAATCGTAGTGCTGGATTGGAATGATCTGGATATGCCCAGGCCTGATCGGCCCTATATCCAAAAATGCGACCAAATCTTCATCCCGATATACCTCGTGCACTTTAATTTCGGATTTGGCAATCCTGCAGAACACGCATTCTTCGCTCATTTTATTAATCCCAGATAGCACTGATCGTGAAATATAGAACACTCCTGTCTTATCAGTTCATGTCTTCTTTGTCCGCAGAATTGGCGGGCACCCCATTCGAAATGTTACATCAGTCGCGATTGCTCATATCACTCCTAGATGGGCATTTTTCATGATGATACATCATGCTAGACCGCAAAGACTTGGACAGGTTAAGCAGCGTCGAAAGCCAAATGCTCCGCATGCTTGTTGCTTCAAGACAAGAATATTACGAACAAATCAAATTGTCGAACCATGGTCTCGTGGCATTCCCCGCGCTCGAGTCGGTTTGTGAAATTGGTTGATTAAATATTGGAAGTTTAACATAATTTCACATTTTATACGTAAATACCCGCGCTTATTAGAATAATTATGTCAATTATTGTTATTTTTCTTTAAAAATTGTGATTTTTTGTTGCTGGCGCCAAAGGTGTGTGATTTTCTGTGAAGAGACTAAAATTCAAGGAGGAAAAAATGCCAGCAGGATCCGGATATCGAGTCTGCGTTGTGGGGCTTGGCTCCATGGGAATGGGGGCAGCCGTATCCTGCGCCCGTGCAGGCCTTGCCACATGTGGCATCGATCTTGATGAAGGGCGGCGCAAGGCGTTCGCGGAGCAGGGCGCCGAAGCCGTGGCTGACTGTGTTTCGAAGTTGCCCAAACCCATCAATGCGGTTGTTGTTCTGGTGGTTAACGCGGCACAGGCCCGTCAGGCATTGCTCGGTGAGAAAGGCGTTGCGCATGCGCTGGAGAAGGGAGCATCAGTCATGCTCAGCTGCACCCAGTCGTCCGATGATGCGAAGGCTCTTGCCAATGAGTTGGAGGCCCTTGGCCTTCATGTGCTGGATGCTCCGGTCTCTGGAGGTCCGGTCAAGGCTGCTGATGGCGAAATGACTGTGATGGCGTCTGGCCCAAAGCAAGCGTTTGAGGCTCTCAAGCCGGTGCTCGATGCAACCGCTAGCTCCGTTTATGAAATCGGTGAGGAAATCGGGCTGGGTTCGACAGTCAAGATCATCCATCAGCTGCTGGCCGGTGTGCATATTGCCGCTGGTGCCGAAGCGATGGCTCTTGCTGCAAAAGCCGGTATTCCGCTTGATATTATGTATGACGTGGTCACCCATGCTGCCGGTAATTCCTGGATGTTTGAGAACCGCATGAAACATGTGGTGGAGGGAGACTATACGCCGCGCTCTGCCGTCAATATTTTCGTCAAGGATCTCGGCCTTGTGACCGATACGGGGCGGTCGCTGAAATTCCCGTTACCGCTCGCTTCCACCGCCTACGGCATGTTCCTTGGCGCTAGCAATGCGGGATATGGCGGTCTGGATGACAGCGCGGTCATCAAGACCTTTGCTGGCATAGAACTGCCGGAGGGAAAGTGATGGCTATTCGGTTTGGTGTGATTGCGGACGACTTCACAGGGGCCACAGATATTGCCGGTTTTCTGGTTGCCAATGGCCTTCCTACCACGCAATTGATTGATGTCCCTGCTGACAATCTGACGGTCGATAGTGAGGCGGTCGTCATTTCATTGAAATCACGTTCCTGTCCCCCGCAGGATGCGGTTGCAGACAGTCTGGCTGCCTTGAAATGGCTTCAGAAACACGGCTGCAACCGCATCTATCAAAAATATTGCTCGACCTTTGATTCAACGGCCAAGGGCAATATCGGACCGGTTGCTGATGCTTTGCTTGATGCTCTGGGAAGCAACCTTACGGTCATCTGTCCGGCTTTGCCGGTCAATGGACGGAGCATCTATAAGGGGTATCTGTTTGTCGGCGATCTGTTGCTCTCGGAATCCGGGATGCGTGATCATCCCATCACCCCTATGCGCGACAGTTCGCTTGTGCGCCTGATGGAGGCACAGGCAAGCGGCTCTTGCGGCGTGGTGACGACCGAAATCATTGAACAGGGCGAGGAAGCCGTACGTCAAGCCCTCAAGAAAGCCGGCGATGAAGGCAAACGCTACATGGTGCTCGATGCGACATCCGATCATCATCTCGACATTCTTGGGAAAGCCGTGATTGATATGCCCCTAACGACGGGCGGATCCGGGCTTGCTGCCGGTATGGCACGCAGTTTGCTTTTGTCCGATACGGCGCCGAATTGCGACGCAGCTGCGCTGGCAGGAGCGCCACTTGACGGGCGTGGGGTGGTGATCTCCGGTTCGTGCTCTCAGATGACCAATCGGCAGGTGGCTGCCTATAGGGATAAGGCTCCATCGCAGGTGGTAGATCCGCAGAAATGTGTGGCCAATCCCGTCTCCTATGGCAAGGAATTGGCTGGCTGGGTGCTTGAGCAAGACGTGCCGCAGAACGGCTTTGCTCCGATGCTCTACGCCACAGCGGATCCAGACCAGCTCGCAAAAATTCAGCAGTCATTCGGATCTGCGGCGTCTGCTGCCATCGAGGCATGTTTTGCCGAGGTCGCAGCCCGGCTTGCCGAAGGCGGGATCAGACGCTTTGTCGTGGCTGGTGGCGAGACATCCGGGGCGGTCGTCCAGGCGCTTGGTGTCAGCGGGTTCGCTATAGGCCCTCAGATTGCCCCCGGGGTGCCTTGGGTGCGGGCACTCGACAAACCCTATTCCCTGGCTCTCAAGTCGGGCAACTTTGGTGCGGTGTCCTTCTTTGAGGACTGTCAGCCGGAGCAATGAAACCACATGTGCAACAAACAGAGGCTATTATGACTGACAAGGATAAAAGGGAACGCCTTTGCACGCTGTGCCTTAGTCTGTTCAAACGGGGTTATGCGGTTGGCGGTGCTGGCAATGTTTCGGTCCGGACCGAAGATGGCGGTTTTCTCGTCACACCGACCGGGTCCAGTCTTGGGCGCCTGACGCCCGACCAACTGGCTAGAATCGATAGCAACGGAGAACATGTCAGCGGTCCGAAACCGTCAAAGGAATTCATTTTTCACAAGGCGCTTTATGATTGCCGTAGTGAAGCCGGAGCCATCGTCCATCTGCACTCGACCTATCTTACGGCATTGTCCTGTCTTGAGGATCTTCCGATGGATAACGCTTTGAGGGCTTTCACCCCCTATTATGCAATGCGGGTCGGCTATCTACCCGTCATCCCCTATCACAAGCCAGGAGCGCCGGAGATTGCAAGAGACCTCGAAGAGCTTGCAAGAAAGCATCCAGTCAAAGCTTTCCTGATGGCCTCCCATGGTGTGACGGTTCTTGGAGAAAACGTAGAAGAAGCCGTTGATAATGCCGAGGAGCTCGAAGAAACTGCAAAGCTCGCCTTCATCCTGAGACGAGAGAAGGTCCGCTATCTCAGCGATGAGGAACTCTGCGAATTAAGGAGGAAATGACATGGTCAAACTGGCTGCTAATCTTACAATGATGTTCACCGAGGTCCCTTTTCTTGACCGATTTGCCAAAGCGGCCGAGGCCGGATTTTCGGCAGTAGAGTTCTTGTTTCCCTATGCTTACCCGGAAAAGACCATCAAGGATCTGCTGGACAAGCATGATCTCAAACTGGCCCTGATCAATGCACCTGCTGGTGACTGGGATGGGGGAGAGCGCGGCTTTGGAGCCTGCCCAGGCAAGGAAACCGCCTTCCGCGAAAGTGTGGAACAGGCTCTACGCTATGCCAAGGCGCTCGAATGTCCCCGCATCCATGTGATGTCTGGCGTGACAGGCGAGATCAAGGATCGCAAGGCTTGTGAGGCTGTCTGGCTGTCAAACCTCGCCTGGGCTGCCGATGAGGCAAAGAAGGTCAATATCGGCATATCCATCGAGCCTCTTAACAGCCGTGATATGCCCGGTTATTTCCTGTCGCATCAGGATGAGGCCCTTGATCTGATCGACCGTCTTGGAAAAGACAACGTGCAGCTTCAGTTCGATACCTATCATGCCCAGATTATGGATGGTGACATCACGCGGCGCATTGAACGGCTGAAAGGCAAATATGGTCATGTGCAGATCGCGTCTGTGCCGGAGCGTCATGAGCCGGATGAGGGCGAGTTGAACTATGATGCTGTGTTTGCCGCTCTCGACAGTGTTGGATTTGCGGGGTATCTGGGATGTGAATACAACCCCAGAGGCCTGACAGAGAGTGGCCTTGACTGGGCCAAACCCTATCTGACCAGAAAGTGAGCGACTGATTGCCATGATCCCTGAAGAACGCCAGCATTTCATTCTCAAACGCCTTGCCGAACGTGGCGTGATGAGTATCGCCGAACTGACCGAACAACTCGACATGTCGCACATGACCATTCGTCGCGATATCCAGAAGCTTGAACGGGAAGGGCGTGTGATCTCGGTCAGTGGCGGGGTGCGCCTGAGTGAAAAGCTGATGTTCGAACCATCCCATCAGGTCAAGGCCGGTGTACAGGGAGACGAGAAAAAGGCAATCGGTCGGGCTGCTGCAGAGCTCGTTCATGATGGCATGCTGGTTTATCTGGATGCCGGAACCACCACTTTGCAGATTGCCTATCTGATTGCCGACAGACAGGACCTGACGGTCGTGACCAACGACTTTGTCATACTGGCCTATCTGTCTGCAAACTCGAACTGTACCCTTTATCATTCCGGTGGGCTGGTGGAGCGGGACAACCAATCCTGTGTCGGCGATGCGACAGCTGAAGCTCTGGAACGCTTCAATTTCGATGTTGCCTTCATTTCCACTTCATCATGGTCGATCACAGGCCTTACCTCGCCCAGCGAGCAGAAGCGGCCGGTCAAAATGACAGCAGCCAGACTGGCTCGCACCAGCGTCATTGTATCTGACTCCTCGAAATATGGCGTCGTCGCCGCCTTCAACATGTTGCCTTTGGAGCGGTTCGAAACCGTCATCACGGACCGTCACATAGCGCCAACCGTCGTGGAAGCGATCGAGCAGAGAGGTGTGCACGTCATAATCGCAAATTGATGACAGGTGGCGGCATGACCACTGGAAATTTCATGCAAGAAGGAGGATTTTATGAGAATTGTCGTGACAGGTGGCGCCGGATTTCTTGGCAGTCGCCTCATAGAAGCCCTGTTGGGAGCCAAAACCAGCCCTGATAGCATTGTCTGTCTGGACAGGGTCGAATGCCCGGTGAAGGATGCCCGCATCCAGTCCATGATCGGGTCTATTGATGATGAGAAGGCTATCGCTGCGGCGTTAGGAGAGGGCGCTGACAGGGTCTATCATCTGGCAGCGGTTCTATCCGGTCAGTCGGAGGAGGAATTTGACACCGGACTGCATATCAATGTCGATGCAACACGTTTGCTGCTGGAAGGGTGCCGGGCGCTCAAGACAGCCCCTCGTTTCATCTATACCAGCTCTCTTGCGGTCTTTGGTGGTCCGATGCCGGAAGTCGTGCCTGAAACCCTCGCGCGCCTGCCTCAGTCGTCTTATGGCGTGGGAAAGGCAATCGGAGAGTTGCTGGTTGGTGAATATAGCCGCAAGGGTTTTGTTGATGGCATGGTCTGTCGTTTGCCGACCATTACGGTTCGTCCCGGTAAGCCGAATTCTGCCGCATCTTCTTTTGTTTCCGGCATTATCCGTGAACCTATGAATGGCGAGGAAAGTGCCTGTCCGGTGCCACTTGACACCCGACTCTGGATCTCGTCTCCCGATATTGTCATTGCCAATCTTGTCCACGCCGGAGAGATCGACACTGGGGCGCTCGGCCTCAATCGGGTTCTCGACATGCCAGGTATCACGGTGACCGCTGGCGAAATGCTGCTTTCGCTCGAGAAAATTGGTGGCCGGGACGCACGCGATCGGGTGGCTCTGACCAACGAGCAAAGGATCATCGATATCGTTTGCAGCTGGCCGGGGGCGTTCGATGTGAGTCGAGCCACATCACTGGGGTTCGTCGCAGACAGCGATTTTGACGCCATCGTGCGACAATACAAAGCGGCGTTGATGGCTTCCTGATCACAGAAAGCTGATATTTCCAAACATCGGTGGTGCCTGAGAAAACAGCCGACCTGATCAAATCAGGCATCATCACAGATCTCAAGAAAAGCAAACTGGTTGTCTCATGAGCCCTTGGCGCATGGGAAGGGGGACCTTTTGTCTTCAAGACAGCGTTGCAACCCTCTTCTCTTCAGTACCCTAAAGGGTTCAGGAGCCAACACGAAACCACACCATCATCGTTTCTATAGGAGGAAAGAGCGATGGCTCAGTCTGGAATGGAATTCCAATTAATCTTTGGCCTGGCTCTGGCCATATTCATTCTCATTTTCTTGGTGGTGAAGACAAAGGTGCATGCCGTTATTGCGCTTGTTCTCACTGCTTCGATTGCAGGCCTTGTTGGAGGAATGATGCCTGCAGATGTCATCAATGCCATCACCACCGGCTTTGGCAAGACGCTCTCCACTATCGGGCTGGTTATCGGCTTCGGTGTTATGATGGGGCGCGTGCTTGAAGTTTCCGGGGCTGCAGAGCAAATGGCCTACTCGCTTATCCGCTGGCTTGGCGAGAAAAAGGAGGAGTGGGCGCTGGTCATCACTGGCTATATCGTTTCCGTCCCAATTTTCTGCGATTCCGCCTTCGTGATCCTCAACCCGCTTGTCAAGGCGCTCGCACGAAATTCCGGAAAATCGATCCTGTCACTCGGCATCGCATTGGCTGGCGGTCTGATGCTAACGCATCACTCGGTTCCGCCCACCCCAGGTCCGCTCGGCGTAGCGGGACTTTACAATGTTGATATCGGAATGATGATCTTTTGGGGCGTTATACTCACCTGTCCGGGCATGTTTGTCATCGTCGCCTATGCCAAACGCATGGGACCTAGAATCGAGAAGATGATCAAAACCGACACAGGAGAGGATATCTCGGCCGCATTTAAGGAGTTCAACGAAAAAGCAGAGACACGTCAAAAAGAGCTTCCCTCTCTTGCCTTGTCGATTGCGCCCTTGATCCTTCCGATCGTTTTGATCTTTCTCAACACCATTGCCTCATTCATCGTGAAAGGGTCTGCGGATCCCACACTGGCCCAATCCCTGCCAGTCCAGATCGCTGGCTTCATCGGGAATCCGGTGATAGCCGTCGCCTTGGGGTTACTGGTTGCCATCTATACGCTTACTGGCCAACGTTCCCGCTTGGACGTTGTAGCCGACATGGAGAAAGGCGTTGAAAGCGCGGGCATCATTCTGCTTGTCACGGGTGCAGGTGGCGCACTTGGTGCTGTTTTGCGGGCTTCGGGAGCGGGGGATGTCATCGGTCAGTCGGTCGCTTCTATGCCAATCCCTGCCATCCTTATTCCCTTCTTGATCTCCTCGGTCGTGAGGCTCATTCAGGGCTCTGGTACTGTTGCTATGATTACGGGCGCGTCTATTTCGGCTCCAATTCTGATGAACATACCGGATGTAAACATGGTGTTTGCAGCTCAAGCCGCGTCTATCGGCTCAATGTGTTGCGGCTATTTCAATGACAGTTACTTCTGGGTTATCAACCGTATGCTCGGTGTTAAAAACGCCAAACATCAGATGTTGCTGTGGTCGGTTCCGACAACCCTCGCATGGGCTTCTGCACTTGTGATGTTGCTGATTTGCAATGCGCTCTTCGGCTAATTAGAAACTGAATAATATATAAAAACACGATCCTCTTGCATTTGGTAGCAGTTGCAAGAGGATCAAAACATATTCTCTTCAACGAAGTCGCTCCAAGCGCCCTGTAGGGCAATGAGAGGTAACGCCGATGCGCTTTTCGAAAGTAGCCATTGGTTCTGAGTGCAATATTTCGCAGCCTCGGGCATCGGAAATGCGGACAAAATAGCCCTTCATTCTCGATCATTGTCCTGCCGGAAATAGAGGTAAAGCGGCAAGGCAAGTGACAGACCAACCAAAGCGCCTGCTGGAAGAATGAGCCACCAGTTACGAACTCCATGCCGCTGAGAATCTATCCGCGACCAGACCCAGAACACCACAATTGAAATCATTACATCCGTCGAAAATCCACCAGCGGCGCCGTTAGAAAATAGCCCCCTCACAAACAGAGGGATATCTAGCCCGTTTTTTGCAAAGAAACTTGTAAAGAATATCCAGGGAATAACTGTGCCAAGAACGCACATGACTAGGTAAAAACGGCGAAGGGACATGGTAAGAATCCGAAGTTGTTTGCGAGCTCAGCAATTCTAGAGCAGAAAGAAATAGGGTACAATGAGCTCCAAACAGCCGTTCCTGATTTGGGTATGAGGATGGGAAGGAAAGCCTTCAGTCCCTCATTGGCAGCCGTCGCCATCCTGCGTCATGTCGCGCAGGCGCGTGGAGAAGTGGCTCAAGTGGGGCTGGAACCGTCGGGACAGGTTCTCGAGGCTTTGTCAAAATCCATGGTTCCACCTCTGGCTGGCAAGCTTTTTGGCGGTGCAGTGAACGCTTCCCTAAAATCAATCTGCGTCTGCTGGAGCTTTCGGTTAAAGATCCTCGCCAGCTGATTGAAACAAGAGAGGTGGATTTCGGCCTCTTGCCGAATGCTCCCGCGCTTGAAGGGGTCAATATCTTTCCACTCATCGCGCAGGATCTTTATCTCATTGGTCTCCGGCGAAAACTGGTGAGTCATTCAAACTTTGTTTCGTTCAAGGATTTGCATTGTTACCCATTGGTGATGGGGGAATAACGATCAGCTCAGGATGTATCCTTTCCGGCGGCGCTTTGCTGTCCGCAACTCGGTATCCTTCATTGACCGGACTAAAAGCTTGAAATCCCCAGCTTATGAAAAACGTGAAAATCGCCTACGTCGGAGGGGGAAGTCAGCAAGCACATATTGTCCCGTCTCGAAGCCATCGCGAAATTCGAAGTGGTGGTCGAGCCGGGCCTTGATCGAGCTCTCGATGGTGCCTATTTCGTTGTTATTTCCATAGAACCCGGCCCGACGGAGAACTGCTTCATCGACCTCAAGATTCCAGAGAAATACGGTATCTAGCAGAGTGTTGGAGACACAACAGGGCCCGGCGGCATTGCTCGCGCCATTCGAGTAATCCCGGTTCTGGCCAATTTTGCCAATCACATCATGGATATTTGCCCCAATGCTTGGGTTATAAACTACACCAATCCGATGGCTTGGTGTACTGCAGCTCTTTTTGCCGCTCAGCCAAACATCAAGGCTGTTGGCTGTTGCCGCGAAGTGTTCCATACCCAAGAAATGCTCTGCAAATGGGTGAGCTGCCCCAGCACTTTGTGGTGCGTGCTTATAAGGTATGCGAGTAGCTCTCGATATAGTGTGTGGACATGCGCAAATGTAGTCGTGCAATGAAATGCGATTGGCGCCTCTATTCCAAATAGCAGCTAAGGAAACAGAGGCGCCAATGAGTTAGCGCATTTCGATGTCGATATGCGCTCCATATCTGGCTTTCAGTTGATCAATTTCCTTTCCGGAAAATCCCAACCTGGAAGCTTTTCGCAGGAGTTGCGCCAGTGCGTCGGGTTCCTCGGGTTCGGGGTCCTGACGTTTGCCCATGATCGTTGCGGGTTGATGTGAGGTGCTCATAATAGGCCCTTTTCCAGACAAAGAGTGCTGTTTCAGCAAAGCGCGAACAGGAATGGGCATCCAAATTGACGCCAATTACCCGATGCATTGCTGCCAGATAAATGCTCTCCACTCTCGTTCATGCTTCCATGAGAATGGTAGCTTCAGAGACGAGCGGAGATTTTCTCAGCTGTAAGGGATAGGAGGCGGTGAAGCGGGGGGGATGCTCGTGCCTATGAGATTGGCATTCAAATCAGGGAAGGGAACAAACTTTAAGGCACGGCGATAGCTTTGCGTGCAAGGGGAGATCAGGAAGAAAGAAAAGGCACCATCAGACGGGCAGGTCTGAACGACAAGATCCTTTTCGCACTGACTTTGTTGCATGTCGCTGGAGACAGACATTCCGACCACATCCAAGCACGACGTTTGCTGCTTGTGCTCAAACGCAAAACCCTGTCCTGTTCCGGCAAAAAGTCCGAACAACAAGAGCATAATAACAGCAATATTTTGCAGATGACGTGACATGCGATTGAAAAACTTCCCTAACCTAACCAACAGGTTGGAACTTGGTAAGCAGTATAGCCTAGGTGGGGATGAGATCAAAATACAACAAGTTCATACCCAAAATAATTTGTGATCAAGAGGGAAAAGCGGAAAAAGGGCGGATAGCAAAAAACCCCGATGCAGGCACCAGGGTCTCAAGAATGTTTAAGCCTTCAATGGACTGTTAGATCGCTTTAGCCGAGCACTTTCAGGCTATCGGCATTTTCCTTGCCGTTGCGACCTTCAACCATTTCATATTCAACCTTCTGACCTTCGGTAAGGGTTGTTAGGCCGGAACGTTCAACCGCGGAGATGTGAACGAACGCATCTTTTCCACCTTCGGCTGGCTCTATGAAGCCGTAACCCTTGGTTGGGTTGAACCACTTTACAGTTCCGGTTGCCATTTCAAAATTTCCTTTTGACTTAAGGGTCTTGTCCCTGGGTACCTCATATACACCATGGGGTAGTTATCTTCTTCGTGAGGCCCTAAGCAGCCGCTCATACGAGCAGCAAACCAAACGCTTCAGAAAAACCAACATGAAAAGATTACATCACAAAAAACAAAACTCAAAGATTAGATTTGCGTCTGTTTTGAAATTTCACATTAATGTTACAAAAAGCATTTCTAGTTGGAATTGTTCTTTCCTAAAACAATGATATTACGTGATAAAACCATATCAAGTGCAGAGAGAGAAAGAAATGGAATGAAATAAAATTAAACGAATTTACAATTCCCAATTCAAAATCTAGCGAAGGTGACAAAATATTCGCCACAAAAAATCCCCATTTGCTCGAAAATCGATCAAGCTGATAATGGTGCAAAGATATCTGGAAATTTGAAGAAGAAAAGTTCTAGGGAAAAAACGATTATTTTAGAGCATCAAGTACTGATGTGCTTTGTCGTAAAAAGTCTTTCCGAGCATAAGAATATGAGGGAATTTTGGGGTAATTCATTCGCAAAGACTATAGTGAACAGAAACGAAAATTGCATACAAATAGATCCAAATTAAGGCTGGAACCAATTGATGCCGCTTAAGCCAACACCCCCTTAGCGGAGATGGTGTTGAGGAGCGGCTTGTCAATCTTGGGGTGGTGACATTTTCAAATGGCGCCTTAAAGAAGTGTCGCGTTGGATTAAATCAGTATGCACTGAGTGAATGGTGGTGGAATAATATACAGCAATAAAGTTTTGCCCTAAGAAAAAATAAGGGTAAGTAAAAATTACCTAAAGCAGAATTGGCTTTGGGCGGATGACTGCCGGGCCGTCAGCAAGGGGAAGGCATTGCCTTGTCTGGGCTGATTTCAGGGCCAGGTCTGTTTCGATGGCTATAAAAGACAATATTCGCTTCAATAGAAATAGGAAGTCGATCTGCCATCACCATTGAGGCACTTCAATGCTCTTTTCATTTGCGTCACTCGCTCGCAATGCCACGTCCTATCATCAGGACTGGCACCAGCAATGGCGGTCTCCCTTTCCTTTGAAGATGAGACAAGGCTGCTCAGTTTGCGCTGGGGTAGCGAAGACAAGTCTTTTCTCGCGTCCGTCAAGGAGCTGATATGGCCAACTTTACCCCTTAAGCCATGTGCTGCGCAGCAAAAAGATGCTGTTGCCGCTCTTTGGATGGGGTCGAATGAATGGTCGATCATTTCCAATGAATGAAATGCTTTGAAGCCCGAAAAGGCACCGTCAGAAGCGCTTTCAAACTACCGCTTTGTTCCTGTTGATATCGCTAATGGCAAGGTTATGCTATCCCTCACAGGCGCGTCTTTCCGCAATGTCTTAAGCAGAGGCAGCTCTATCAATTTCTTTTCTAATGAATGGAAGGAGCGCACTGCGTTACCAGTCTATATGCTCGATGCAATGTCACGATATGACAAGGAGAAACGCGCGATGACTAGTCCATCCTCGCAAGGAATTCTTTGCAGATTATGCCTCAAGCTATCGTGTTGATATGATGCTAGAGTATAACGCGGACTGGTAGGGTTCCATCAAGAATCCGATCGACAAAGCACAAAAGTCAAAAGAAAACCCGCCTTGAAACAGGGGCGGGCTCTTTCATTTCATACGAATGAATGGGCTCATTCAGTGTAGAATTTGCGCCGTGCATCCTGCTCGACACCCAACACCATCTGCAG
Organism: uncultured Cohaesibacter sp.; assembly: GCF_963676485.1. Lineage (NCBI taxonomy): Bacteria > Pseudomonadati > Pseudomonadota > Alphaproteobacteria > Hyphomicrobiales > Cohaesibacteraceae > Cohaesibacter > uncultured Cohaesibacter sp. Next base: position 4,494,986 of record NZ_OY781114.1, on the reverse strand, counting down.
TTCTGCCAGCCTGCGGAAATGCTCTTCCTTTTCCTCGTCGGACTTGGCTTCGCTTAGCTTTTCGAACTCTTCGGCGATGGCCTTTTTCAGTTCGATTTCACGTGGCATGGCGCCAGTTTCTTCCATAATGCGATAGCCAGCCTTCAGGAAGGTATCGTCACTCTGTTTTGGTGGCTTGGGTTTGCGAGCGCGTTTATAGCCCTCAAGCAAACCTTCCGATTTTACTTTTGCAATGAGATATTCGGTGACGTCTTTGTTAGCCATCATTTACTCCATCAGACCGTTCAGGCCCTTTAAAGATAAGATCAAATTCATGACACTTCAATGAGTAGAAGGTTATGTGGACGGCAGTTTTGCCTTCCTAACCCCTGCCGCATCATAATTCACTTTTCTCAGCCAAGAAGGGCTGCATAATCAAGATCCTTCAGACCGGCAACGCGGCGTGCCGCCGTCAGCGTATTGGCCATCAACAAAGCAATGGTCATCGGGCCAACGCCACCTGGAACCGGCGTGATAAAGGCTGCATGTTCTACCGCTCCGTCAAAATCGACGTCGCCCACGAGCCGTGTTTTGCCTTCGCCACGTTCAGGGGCTGGAATGCGGTTGATCCCCACATCGATGACACAGGCGCCATCCTTGATCCAGTCGCCCTTGATCATCTGCGGGCGTCCGACTGCAGCAACAACAATGTCCGCGGCCTTTACCACATCGGGAAGGTCTTTCGTGCGGCTGTGGGCAATGGTCACCGTACAGCTTTCAGCAAGCAATAACGCAGCCATCGGTTTACCGACAATGTTAGACCTGCCGACGACAACGGCTGATTTTCCGGAAAGATCACCCAGTGAGCGCTTGGCCAGAATAAGAGACCCGGCCGGCGTGCATGGCACCATGGCCTTGTCTTTAGCGCCTGCGGTGAGCAAGCCGACATTGATCGGGTGGAAACCGTCAACATCCTTGTCGGGTCGGATCAGCTCCAGCACCTTGGATTCATCGATGTGATCGGGCAGGGGCAGCTGCACGAGAATGCCATGAATGCTGTCGTCATCGTTCAATGCCCCCACTAGAGACAAGAGTGTTTCTTCGGACGTATCTGCAGGCAAAGCATGTTCAACCGACTTGAAATGGCATTCATTGGCTGCTTTGCCCTTTGAGGCCACATACACCTTGCTTGCCGGATCTTCTCCAACGATGACCACCGCAATGCCTGGCACGACGCCGGTCTCATCGATCAGTTTCTTGCCCTCAACGGCAATCTTTTCTCTCAGCGCTGCGGCAATGGCCTTGCCATCAATGCGTGTTGCAGTCATGTGCTTCTCTCTTTCAAGACGTGTGATTCCATGCTCATGCGGCAATAAGTTGCCATCAGCTATAGACTCCTTAGAACAAGCCTTCAATGTCGCCTTTTTCATTAAGGTGGATAGACAAGGCTGCCGGTTTGCGCGGTAGCCCCGGCATTGTCATGATTTCTCCGCAGATCACGACAATGAAACCTGCTCCGGCAGAAAGTCGAACCTCTCTCACCGGAACTTCAAAATCATTTGGTGCGCCCAAAAGGGTTGGATCGGTTGAGAAGCTATATTGTGTTTTTGCCATGCAAACAGGCAGTTCACCATAGCCCTCGTCCTGCCATTGCTCCAGTTGCTGGCGGATCTTCTGGTTGATGATGACGCCTTTTGCGCCATAAATCTCTTTGGCCACAATCTCGATCTTGGTAACGAAGGGTAGGGCGTCCCGATAGAGGAGCTTGAATTGCGGTTTTTCCGCTTCGGTTATCGCAACGATCGCTTCTGCCAATTCGATGGCTCCCTTGGAGCCATCGGCCCAGTGGGTACAGAGAATGGCTTTGCACCCCATGCTCTCAACATAACGCTTTACGGTTTCCGTTTCCTCCGGCGTGTCTGAAGTGAAATGATTGATCGCGACAACGACCGGTACGTCAAACTTTTTGACATTCTCGATGTGACGCCCGAGGTTGGCGCAGCCAGCCAAGACTGCTTCTTCATCAGGCGTGCCCAAATCTGCTTTGGCAACCCCGCCATTCATCTTGAGTGCTCTCACTGTTGCTACGATCACGGCGGCATCGGGCGCGATGCCTGCCTTGCGGCATTTGATGTTGAAGAATTTCTCCGCGCCCAGATCTGCTCCGAAGCCGGCTTCTGTGACCACATAATCCGACAGCTTGAGGGCGGCCTTGGTGGAAAGCACCGAGTTGCATCCATGGGCAATATTGGCGAAAGGCCCACCATGCACAAAGGCCGGATTATTCTCCAGTGTCTGCACAAGGTTGGGCAGAATGGCTTGTTTGAGCAAAACCGTCATAGCCCCATCCGCCCCGATGTCGCGGCAATAGACCGGGGTGCGGTCCCTGCGATAGCCAACGATGATGTCCCCCAATCGCCGCTGCAGGTCCTTGTGGTTCTCAGCCAGACAAAGAATGGCCATCACCTCTGATGCGACCGCAATGTCAAATCCGGATTCTGCGGGAAACCCATTGGCGACACCGCCTAATCCCGTGGTGATCTGGCGCAAGGCGCGATCATTTAGGTCAAGGACACGCCGCCATTTGATCCGCCGCACATCGATATCGAGGTCATTGCCCCAATAGATGTGATTGTCGACCATGGCAGCGAGCAGATTATGCGCAGCCGTTACCGCATGGAAATCCCCTGTGAAATGGAGGTTCATTTCTTCCATCGGAACAACCTGCGCCATGCCGCCCCCGGCTGCTCCTCCCTTTACTCCGAAGCAGGGCCCCAAAGAAGCTTCCCGAATGCAAACACTCGCCTTCTTGCCGATTGCATTGAGCGCGTCGCCCAGGCCAACCGTCGTTGTGGTCTTGCCTTCACCGGCAGGGGTCGGGCTGATGGCTGTCACCAGAATGAGTTTGCCGTTGGGGCGGTCTGCCAACTCATCCATGCAGCCTTGCGAAAGCTTGGCCTTGTCATGCCCGAAAGGGATCAGTTTCTCTGCCGGAATAGAGAGGCGCGCGCCTATCTCGGTGATCGGCTTCAGTGTGGCTGCGCGGGCAATGTCTATATCACTTTGCATCTTTGGCGGGTCTCACTTCTATTCGGGCAGTGGAGTGCTCTGGTTTTGGTTCTGCAGAGATGATTTATTGCGAACAATGAGCAAAAATCAAGCGGACCGCGCAACAAAGACCAATCTTTCGACAGGCCAGGCTCTCATGCCTTGCAGGTAGCAAAAATACTGGTATACCAAGAGAAACAAAAATACGAGGGAAACAGTATAATGTCACATATTCATTGGCTTGGTGCAGGGCTTTCTTCCGTGCCGGGCATCCGTCGCCTCATTTCCAAAAACCACAAAATCACGCTTTGGAACCGCACTCTCTCCAAGGCAGAAGCGGCGACCGAAGGGTTGAGCGGCTCATTTGATGTCAAGGAATTCACCCTTGATGCGCTCCGGGCGGCTTTGAAGCCCGGTGATGTCGCCGTATCTATGCTGCCAGCCACCATGCATTTGCAGATCGCTGAACTCTGCCTTGAGAAAGATGCCCATTTTGTATCGTCTTCCTATGTTAGCCCGGAAATGGCCGCTCTTGACGAAAAAGCCAAGGCAAAAGGACTGACCTTTGTCAATGAAGTCGGGCTCGATCCCGGCCTTGACCATCTGTTGGCTCATCTTCTTATGAGCGACTATAAGGCCAGCGACGCCTATGATCCGTCAAACAGCCATGAATTTCGTTCTTTTTGCGGCGGATTTCCGGCTATCGCCAATGACTTCCGCTATAAGTTCAGCTGGTCGCCGCTCGGCGTTCTCAAGGCCCTGAAAAGCCCTGCCAAAGCCATTATGGGAGGTCAGGAGGTCAATACCCAAAAACCATGGGATGCGATTTCCGACTATTCAGCCAACCTGCCCGGTGGCGCAGAAGTCTTCCAGTCCTATCCAAACCGCGACTCCTTGCCCTTCATGCAGGCCTATGGCATGGGCAGCGATTGGAATGTGCATACCTTTGTGCGCGGCACTTTGCGCCTTGATGGCTGGTCTGATGCGTGGGCTGATATTTTTAATTTCGTTGAAAATGAATTGGCGGGCCCAGATGGAGCCGCCAAGCTCGCTGCCATGAGCGAACAGCTCTGGACAGACTATGCCTATGATAAAGGCGAGCCGGACAGGGTTGTTCTGGTTGTCGAGCTAAAGGCCAGCAAAGACGGCAAGATCGTTTGGCATAAAGACTATGCTCTTGATTCCAGAGGTGACAAGAATTTCTCGGCTATGGCTCGTCTTGTTTCCATCACGGTGAGCCTAGCAGTTGAGACGGTATTGGAAGGGGCGCTTCCGGCTGGTGTCTCGGCCGCGCCTTCAGATCCAACGACTATCCATCGCTGGTTTGAAGAGATCAAAGCGCATGGTGATGAATTCCATCTGACCGAACATGTGGCCTAAAAGGTCCATCGTTACAATTGACAAGAAAGGCTCGGCAGACCGTCGGGCCTTTTTGACTCGCATGAACAATTGACGACTACCATGTCCGCTTTCGTAAGCATGAAACGAAAGACTAATGCACAGAGTCTAAATAATAGGCATGCACAATTCTGTGGCATTTTATCCATTTGCAGTGATGCGGCGAACGATTTGCCGAAATTGTCCGTCATATTGCCAAGTAGTCCGGCAATGCACTTGAATGCTTCAGTGGGAAGCGCAAAGCTCACACAAAAGACAGCCAGAAGCTGCCTCCCACCTTTCCTCTGGAGCGTTATCAATGAGCGAACCATCCAAGACAATTCACTGGCTCGGAGCCGGATTGGCTTCCGTCCCCGGTATCCGCAGGCTTATCGCCAAAGACTACCCCGTCAATCTCTGGGAACAGGATATCGAAAAGGCCAAGGCTGCCACAAAAGGTCTTGAGGGGAACATAACGCTGCACAAGGCAGACGACACGCTGCTGGCAAAGGCCATCGCGCCGGGTGATGTTGTTGTGTCGATGCTTCCGGCTTCCATGCATCTCAATGTCGCCAAGCTGTGTCTGGCAAAAGGTGCGAACTTCGTGTCATCATCTTATATCAGTCCGGAAATGGCCACACTTGATGAAGTTGCAAAAGAAAAAGGCCTTGTTTTTATCAATGAGGTGGGGCTCGACCCCGGCATTGATCATTTGCTTTCTCATCTACTCATTGAGGACTATAAGGCAAGCCCGCAATTCTCGCCCGATAATGAACATGACTATCAGTCCTATTGTGGCGGCTTTCCGGCAGTTGCCAATGATTTTACTTATAAATTCAGCTGGTCGCCGCTCGGTGTCCTCAAGGCGTTGAAAAATCCGGCGAAAGCCATCGTGAATGGCATGGAAGTTGAAATCACCAAGCCTTGGGATGCTGTAAAGCCCTATGAGGTAGCTCTTGCTGAAGGCATGGAGACCTTCCAATCCTACCCGAACCGCAACTCGGTTGTGTTCATGCCGCATTATGGCATTGCCGAAGACTGGACCATGGCGCGGTTCGTGCGCGGCACGCTTCGTTTGAACGGTTGGGCTGAAGCATGGAAAGATATTTTCGATACCATTGAAACGACTAAGGCGGACAAGGTCGATGCCGAATTGGGGCCGCTGAGCGACAAGCTATGGGCTGACTATCGCTATGAAGACGGAGAATTTGATCGCGTTGTCCTGACCGTCGAGCTGAAGGTCATGCGAAACGGGGTCACGCTCTGGCATAAAGCCAAGAGCATAGACAGCGTTGGGTCCAGACACGCCAGCGCCATGGCGCGCCTTGTTTCCAACACCGTCAGTCTGGCAACAGAAGCCGCATTCATGGGCAAATTGAAACCCGGCGTGCAGGCCGCTCCGTCGGATCCTGCCGTAATTCGAGAATGGCTTGAAACCATTGCCGAATTGGGAGACATAGTCCATCACACAGACTATTGCGTCCAGTCGCGTATTATCGCCGCAGAATAAATTCAATTACTTCAGTGCTATATAGAAAAGGGAGGGCCCTAAGCTCTCCCTTTCATTTGTTACGAAACCTTTTTGATGACTTCCTGGCGTGCCTGCTGCTTGGTCAGCAGCTTGCCTTGTTCATTTTTGGCTAGAAGCGCACGCGCCTTTTCATATTTCGGGTCATTCCAGAAGATGGTGCAGCCATTGCAGCCACGACCGCAGCATCCTTCGGTGCCCAGCCTTGGGCTCTTGGTTGAGCGCTTGGTCTGGTCTGCGTCAAGAGCATCCTGAAGCTTTTCATTCTTGCGACCATAAAGCCCTTCATCGCCCGTACCCAGCTCAAGCTCATGAGCTTCAGCATCATGCTTGAGACGCGCCCATTGAGCTGGCGTCAAGGCGCGTTCCTTGCGTACCACAGTCATTACGGGCACATGCTTGGCCAAAAGCACCGGGTCTTCATGATCAAACAGCGAGAAAGGGATGCGGATTTCAGGGTTGGTTCCCGGATTGACCACGGCCTTGATGGCCCCGTTCTTTGCATCTTCGAACTCATAGAGCCGGATCGGGATCGGTGAACGCAGGTGAGGGGATACGAACTCGAAAACATCACCTGCTTCGAGCTTATTCTTAACCAGAACGATAAAGGCATCGTCCCTCACTTCCTTGACCATGCCGGCAAACTCCCATTCGGCAAAAGTCGAGGTTTCCTCATACCCGTGGGCATAGTTGGTCAAGCGGCCTTCGTGAAAGGCCAGCGTGTAGCCCCGGTTTGGCACCGTTGCCAATTCTTCCATATAGGCTTCAGGGTCCCAATTGTCTGGATCTTCATACCAGTCATCAATCGCCATGCGATAGGCCCGCGCCACCAGCGCCACATAATAAGGGCTCTTGCCGCGCCCTTCGACTTTGAGGCTATCAATGCCGATGGACAGCAGGTCGGGCAACTTGGGCATGATACACAGGTCGCGACTGTTGAGGATGTAGGAGCCGCGCTCGTCCTCGACAATCTGCATCAATTCTCCGGGGCGCTGCTCTTCTTCTAGGAAGAAGTCAAACAGCTCCATATTTTCTTCGCTCAGCTTCAACTCACGCACGGTGCCGTCACGAAGCTTCATGTGAACCTTGTATTTCCAGCGGCAGCTGTTGGCGCAGGAGCCCTGATTGGCGCCTCGTTCGGCCATGAAATTCGATAGCAGGCAGCGTCCGGAATAGGTCATGCACATGGACCCATGCACAAAGGCCTCTAGCTTGAGATCTGGGCATTTCTCGCGCACCTCGGCCAACTCCGGATAGGAAACCTCACGCCCCATGACAACGAGACTGGCTCCCTGACTTTCCCAGAATTTTACAGACTGCCAGGAACAGACATTGGCCTGCGTGGAAACATGCAGTTCCAGCTCGGGCGCCTGTGCCTTCACAAACATGAAGACACCGGGGTCGGCAACGATCAGCCCGTCGGGTTTTACCTTGCGCACGGTCTCAACATATTGCGGCAGCTTGTCGATGTCCTTGTTATGGGAGAATAGGTTGAGGGTCAGATAAATCCGCTTGCCATGAGCATGCGCGAATTCGATGCCTTCAACCACATCTTCCAGCGTCATTTGCGATTTGGTCCTGAGGCTCATATCAGGCGTGCCCATGTAAATGGCATCCGCACCATACAGCACGGCCATTTTCAGCTTTTCCAGATTGCCAGCTGGCATAAGCAGTTCGCTTCTTTCAGGTCTTTTACCTTTTGCCGCAAGAGGGGACGTCTCGGACACGCTCATAGATAACTCCTATTCGGGATAAGGCGTGTTTGATATCAAACAAAACCGGCGCTTTCCAGTCACAAAGTAAGTATTTTCTCGCCCATGGCCCGCACTAACGGATACAGGGTCATTATGCTAGTAAAAAATACGAGGGTTAAATGATATGATCGGATATATGGAATTCCAATGGCCTGCCTCTCCAGCAAGAGGCGCGCAGAATAACCTCAGGAAAATACATGCAGTTCGTCAAAGAGTACCGACTTCATGCTGATTTTAAAGAAATAAAAGAATGCATAAAGTCTCCGGCGACACTAAAAAGATTGCTTCCCAATTGTATTGATGTCGAACAACTGGACAAATCTACGCTTGTGGCCACCACAAAAAGCTCTGTCCTTGACGGGAAAATTATCCATTATCTATTCAGTTTTATTGATCCTGGAGTTGGTAGTCCCTATCTTGAAGTCAATTGGCAAGGGACAGATCCCGCTGCCTTATTGCCCAAAGGCGCTCATGAAATCACTTTCAGTAAAGAGGGGGGCATGACAGTCTTTGAGCTGAAGAGCACTCTGCATACGACGCTCGACGGCAAATTGGTTCGAAATGATCCTGTTGTTGATCAGGCAATCGTGGCAGACTATTTTTCACGTTTCGTAGCTGAATTTGACCAATTGGAGAGAAGTGATATGAGCAATGATGAACCCGAGTTCGAAGATATCCTGAACGAGGCGAAGAATCCGGTCGAAGAGCTCGAAACTGAAGCCGAAGAGGCTGCGGTCAGAGGATTTCTGGGTGGTCCCCAGATGTGGGCGCTCATCGCTCTGGCCATCGTGGTCATTCTTCTCTTGGTCTTCTATTGAGAAAAGTGCTATTTAATATGGCAGTTTAAATTCAATGGAAGGCATGACGCTCAATGAATTTGAAATGCTATAAATTTTCCAAAAAACCATCCAAGAGCCTTCGCGCAGCATTGTCTGTCTGCGCGGGGATTACATTATTATTTTTGATATTTCCCGGCTCGGCTCAGGCGGCCATGCCGCTGGTTTCGCCACAATGGCTGCAAGAACACCTTGCTGACGACAATATCGTCATTCTGGACCTGCAACCTGCCCAAGGCTATGCCCGCGTTCATATCGAGGGAGCCGTCAACACCAATTTCAACAAATGGCGACAACCAAAACCCAAGAAGGGCATGTCATTGCCCGACACGCAATATCTTGATGAATTGATCGGCTCCTTGGGAATCTCAAAAGACACCCACGTCATTCTGGCGCCAATTGGCGTCAATGCGAATGAAGTGGCCATCGCAACCCGCATCTATTGGACATTCAAGGTTCTGGGACATGATGATATTTCCATCCTTGATGGTGGGCTGATCGCCTATAGTGCATTGCCTGATGCCAAGTGGTCCAAACAGCCCGTATCAGTCAAACGCGTTGACTATAAAGCGACTGCCGACCTGTCAAAGGCGCCACAGGCTGCCGCTGTGCTGGAGGAATGGAAAAAGGGGACGCCTTTCGTCGATTATCGTTCTGAAAAAGAGTTTTACGGCCAAGCGGGCGGTGCTCGCCCGGGGACTATACCCAACGCCAAAAACCTACCATTCGACCTTCTGGTTAAGCCCATCAAAGGCGGGCATTTTCTTTCCCTTTCAGACATCAGAAAGATATTTGCGGAGCGCGACATTCCAACAAGTGGCCTGCAGATCGCTTTCTGCAATTCCGGACACAGAGCTTCGCTGGGTTGGTTCGTTTCTCATGAATTGTTGGGCAACAAGGATGTGCTTTTATATGATGGCTCAATGTCTGAGTGGGCGAAATATCCAGACTATCCGATCGCCATTCCGAACTGACGTATAAAGGCTGCCAATTCGACCAAAGCCATAATCAGGCATTTGCCGTTTTAGACAACAGCACTCTTCTTCTTTGCTTTGTTGGCTTTGGTTGTTTCTTTCAGCTTCTCACTATTCTTGGCAGTATCCCGCTCGGAATCACAGACGACGCGCTCTAGATCCTGCTGCCTGACCTCTGTCTCTATTTCTACAATCCGTTCCGTCGAGATGCCAAGTTGGTCGAGCGCCTCGCGCCCGAAGGTTATGCCGCTCTCGAAGGTCTCGCGAATATGATAGTCAACCTCGCTCAAGGCGAGTTGGACCGCATGCGCCCTGTCTGTTGCCCGGCAAAATATCTTGGCCTTGGGGAAGCTTTCCCTGATCAGTTCGATCGCATGGGCCATGACCTGTTCATTTTCAACGCAGAGCGCGATCAGCAAAGCGTCTTCAGCGCCAGCTGCTCTTAAGACATCTTCGCGCGTGGCATCCCCATAATAGACCGGCAACCCCAACCTGCGTGCTTGAACGGCTCTGCGCGCATTGTTGTCAATGGCGACCACGCCCAGCCCGTTTGACATGAGCATCTGTGCTACGACCATGCCAAACCGGCCGAACCCGACCACAAGCACCTGCGGCGCAGTGTCATCAAACTTCTCGGGCACCACGTCTAGCTCTTGTTCGCCATTGATGCTTAGTCTGCTGATATAGAAGGCATAGGCTTTGCCAACCAGCGGTGTCATGATCATAGAGAGAATAACAACGGCAGACATGACCGTGAAGAGATCGCTTTCAAAGCCGGTAGAGGTGGCAGCCGCAAACAGCACAAACGTAAATTCTCCCGCTTGCGGCAGGGTGATGGCTATGCGCATTGCATCGGAGTTTGGCGAACCGGTCATCTTGGCCAACAGCCACAGGACAAGTCCTTTGACCCCCATGACGACAATCACGCCCACAATGATCTGCCAAAGATAAGCCAGTGTGATGGGCAAATTGAGCGTCATCCCGACCGTGATAAAGAAGAGCCCCATCAACAGCGAGCGGAAGGGGAAGATATCAGCCTCCAGCGTATGTCGATAGCTGGATTCTGCCAGCATGATGCCAGCCAGAAAGGATCCCAAGGCCATGGACAAACCCGCCCAATGCATCAGCGCGGCGCTGCCCAGAGCCACCAGAAGAGCCGCTGCCAGCATCATTTCGCGGGCCTGCGTATTGGCGAGGATGGCGAACAGATGGGAGAGGAAATATTTACCAACCACGATCACCAGAAGCACCGCGGCAATCGTAATACCGATCTGTTCCAAAGCCGAGCTGTCAGCCTTGGTTGTGCCACCGGACACAAGAATATCCACCATAGCCAGAAGCGGCACGATGGCGATATCCTGCATCAGCAATATACCGAAGGCACGCTGCCCGTAGATGGATGAAAAATCGCCCCGATCCTTGAGTATCTGCACCGCAAAGGCTGTTGACGAAAGAGCCATGCCAAAACCGCCGATAATGGCGACCGTGCTGGATAGACCGAGCAGAATCATGACGCCAGACAGAACGAACCCAGTCAGGAGGATCTGGCTGGTCCCAAGTCCGAATATATCACTTTTCATGCGCCATAAGCGGTTGGGGTTCAGTTCCAATCCCAGAACGAACAGCAGCAACACCACGCCCAACTCGGCCACAGGCTGGATTTTGTCGACAGATTGGATGGCACCCAATCCGAATGGTCCGATGACGATCCCAGCAATCAAATAACCAATAATCGCGCCAACACCCGCCCTCTTTGCAATCGGAACCGCGACGACAGCTGCGCCGAGGAAAACAATTGCTTCAGAGAAAAATAGGGGTTCTGCGGGATTTGCCATTTGCGCCTACTTGGTGCCAATAAAAGGGTTGTCAGAAAAGACTCTGATCTACAAAGAAATACTGATTCTAGACCATTATAGACCCGATTGGGTTTAATAGATATTTCAACTCACAGGGTGCATGGGTAGCATGCGTCTACCCGCTATCCGAGTTGTCAACGATCTGAATTCTCCACCCCGAGCGTCCATAGTCGCAACAAAAATGCCTTCCCGAATAGTCCGGAAAGGCCACTTTTTAACTGCAAAACGATTTAGCGCATGCGCTGGCTTACCACTTGCCGGTATTTTTCATGGATGCCCATGGCTCGGTAGGGGGCAGGGGATCGCCTTTCTGTAAAAGCTCAATGGAGATATTGTCCGGAGAGCGAACGAAGGCCATATTGCCGTCGCGTGGAGGGCGGTTGATAACAACGCCAGCATCCATCAATTTTTGACAAAATTCATAAATATTGTCTACTTCATAAGCGAGATGGCCGAAGTTTCTGCCTTCGCCATAATCTTCAGGATCCCAGTTGTAGGTCAGCTCAACACAATTTTCCAACTCGCCATCAACCGAGAGGAAAATGAGCGTAAAGCGCCCATCGGGATTTTCTGAACGGCGGACTTCTTTCAGACCGAGCTTGTTGCAATAAAAATCGAGAGATTCTTCAATGCTGCTGACTCGTACCATCGTATGGAGATATTTCATATGAATGCTTCCCTAGAGCTGAATAAAGTCGTCCCCTAACTATAGGATTGATTAAATGGATTTCAATAGCCCAGAACAGTTTGCCGAACAACTCCTTAAGATGATTGACCATTCCGATCGTATCGTCGCTTTCACCGGAGCTGGAATCAGCACTGAAAGCGGTATCCCGGATTTCCGCTCTCCCAATGGTCTTTGGGCGAAAATGGACCCGATCATGTTTGATGATTTCGTTTCAGATGAAGAAACGCGTCTAGAGGACTGGCGTAGACGTTTCATTCAAAATGAAGAGTTTCTGGCAGCAAAAAGCAATGAGGGTCACAACGCGCTGGTGCGCCTTGAAAAACGCGGAAAACTGGACTGCACAATCACGCAAAATATTGACGGGCTGCATCAGAGGAGCGGGCTCGACCCCGATAAAGTCATCGAAATTCACGGCAACGGCACCTTCGCCAGCTGCCTTGACTGCAATGCGGAAATGACACTTGCAGAGGCAAAAAAGCATATCGAAGAAACGGGCCATTCACCCATCTGTCCGCAATGCGGAGGGCTGGTCAAAACGGCTATCATCAATTTTGGGCAAGCGATGCCAGAAGAAAAGATGATGCGTGCAATGAGACTGTCTGGCGATTGTAATCTCTTTATCGTTTTGGGGTCTTCACTGGTGGTCTATCCCGCCGCCGGGCTTCCTCAGATCGCCAAACAGCATGGTGCCAAGCTTGTTATTATCAATAGAGATCCGACGCCACTTGATGAGCTTGCCGATATGACATCTCAGCAAGAAATAGGATCGATCATGAAATTGATAGCCTGACCCGATTTGGGATGGCTGTAAGTTATTGTTTAATCACATATGGGGCCATAATTTAGGCATTTGCCAATTGTGCGCACCAACCGAAGCACATCATGCCTTGTTCGCTTAAAAAGTTAAAAAAATATTGATGCGGTCTCAGATCAAGATGATATCCTCAATTTGAGAATCGACCAGTGTATTGAGTCGGGAACGAGGCTACGAATAGCGTTGAGGCAAGGCTATGGGTGTGAAGATCGTACCAGAGCAGCAATCTTTGGATATCGGCTGTGCCGATGATGCGGCATTGGACGTCACGCAAATTGCAGGTAAAATCAAGTGGTTTGATGTCGCAAAAGGGTTCGGTTTCATCGTTCCTGACGACAACAGCCCTGATATTTTGCTGCATGTAACTTGCTTGCGTCGTGATGGATATCGCACTGCATATGAAGGCGCACGCGTCGTATGCGAGGTGCTCCAAGGCCCAAAGGGTTTGCAGGCTTTGCGCATCCTCTCCATGGATGAGAGCAGCGCTGTCCATCCATCCCAATTGCCTCCAGCCAACACGCATGTGCAGGTGACGCCGACCAGTGAGCTGGAAACAGCTTGGGTCAAGTGGTTCAATCGGGAAAAAGGTTTTGGCTTTCTCACGCAAGGTGAGGGCACGGATGATATCTTCATTCATATGGAGACCCTGCGGATTTATGGCCTTACGGAACTGCGTCCGCATCAGGAAGTGCTCGTCAGATATGGTCCCGGCCCGAAAGGCAAGATGGCCACTGAAATCCGCCCGTCCACCGGGGCTCATATTCCGTCATCCCATTAATCCGGCGGTTCCATGCGAGCCGGTCATTTCATTGCAAGATTCTGAGCTTATATAGATGTAGAGCCTCATCCCTTCCGTTTTTCGAAGGGACGTGGCCTCTGTATCCATTGCCGGTGCTTCACTGAAAGTATACTCCCATGCAAATGCGTGCACGCCAGTTCTCATTCCAAACACTGATCCTTGTTGGACTGCTCATCTATTCAGCTCTAGCCATATGGCTTACGGACCATGCGCATTCATCACAGATCCCGACTACCATCTCAGAGGGTGATGTCAGTCGCTTTTTGTCAGATGATACACATCTGATCATAAAGAGCGGACAGACCAACCATTCTTTTAAAATTGAATTGGCGCTTGATGATGCCAGCCGCATGAAGGGGCTCATGTATCGTACGAGCCTCGCTGACGGGCATGGCATGCTTTTTGACTTCGGCAAAAACGAGCCCGTCTATATGTGGATGAAGAACACCTATATTCCGCTCGACATGATCTTTGTCGAACCGGACGGCCGTATCCATCACATTGTACGCGGAACCACGCCGCTTTCCGAATCCGTTATCGGCTCGGCAGGGGCTGTTCGATATGTTCTTGAAGTTCCGAAAGGAACCACAGACAAGCTGAATATCAAAGTGGGTGACAAGCTGCTTCATCAATTGTTCACACCCAAATGATCAAAATGGACGGTGACTCGTCTTTTGCGCTTGCTCATGGGGCAACCGGTTGCTATGCAAGCGCCATTCCGCTTCGGACTGATTTCATGATTGGCCCGATGCTTGGTACGGAGCGTAGCGCAGCCTGGTAGCGCATCTGGTTTGGGACCAGAGGGTCGGAGGTTCGAATCCTCTCGCTCCGACCATTAAAATGGGGTTATTTGACAGACTTGTCAGAAAGGGCACCATGACAAAAGCGCGAATTTTCAAACCTTCGAAAAATGCCATGCAGTCCGGTCAGGCAACAAGCCAAGACTGGCATTTGACCTTTGAACCCGCTTCCGCCCGAAAAATCGACCCTCTGATGGGACATATGTCGTCGACGGATACGCGCCAGCAGATCAATTTGTCATTCCCGACCAAAGAAGCTGCCATTGCCTATGCTGAACGCGAAAATCTGGATTATCTGGTCTTGAAGCCCAAAACACGTAAAAGAATTCTCAAGACATACTCGGATAATTTCTCCACCCTTCGCGTCGAAGGCAACTGGACCCACTAATAGCTCCAGTCCTTTCGTGCTTGTCGATAGAAAAGCCACGATATCTCTCCCTTTCTGATAGGCGATTCTTCGCTCGACCAGATAGAGCCGCAGATCAAGCCGGTCGAAAATGTTTGGCCGGGTGATTTTACGCGCCTGCTGAAGCATAGTGCTGATTTCCGACGCATGCAGTGGAATGCCAGGAGAAGGGGAAGAAGAAGCTTTTCCCTTCTCTTGATCCTTTGGACCCTGTCTATTCAGATCCATTGGCTTCGTAGCGGAGGATGTCGCCGGGTTGACAATCGAGCACCCGGCATATGGCATCAAGAGTGGCAAAGCGAATGGCCTTGGCCTTCCCTGTTTTCAGGATGGATAGGTTTTGCGGAGTTATGCCCACGGCGGCCGCCAGTTCCTTGGAACTGGTCTTGCGTTTGGCAAGCATGACGTCGAGGTCGATTATAATACCCATACCGTTCTCCTAGACTGTCAGCTCGTCGGATTCGCGTAGCTCGCGGCCCTCATCCATAATCCAGCTCACCAGTATAATGATCCCAGTGATCAGCAGGTCGCGGATATCTCCTGCTCCCAGGGAGACAGAGATCAAGCGCTCGCCTGGTAGATTATGCATCGTCAGCACCATGGTTAGCAGGGCTTCGTGAAACGGCATCAGAACAACGCCTGCCAGCATGGTCCAACCCGTTCGGCGGATATACTTGACGGTGTTGCCGGTAAAAATTTCGCCCGCTGAAAACAGGCTGAACAAGCGCACAAGCCACCATAGGCAAAGCATCGTTACCCCAAGCGGAATTAGGTCAACTGCCAGCCCCAGCCAGCGTTGGTCCCAGGCGAGCGGGAACGAAGGAGCATGTGCTGCATCAAGATTCACATCGTTCGTAGCCAGACCGATAATCGTTGACCACCCTCTGTCTCCGAGCATTATGTCTCCGCCAGAGAGCCAAAGGCCTGCCACCACCACCGGGGTCAAGACAAGGATTGCAAGGAAGATCGCCCTAAACAGTTTGGCAAAGCGTTGAATACGTTGATTCATAGAAACCTCCATTATTGATGAAAGCTCATATACGATAATTAATTATCGCAAGTCAATAATTAATACATGCAAAATGAGTTTTTCAGCACGCTGGAAGCAGACTTCCAGAGACAGGATTCCCAGTCTCAAACCATCAGCTCACAAGACCGTCGGGTAACAATCCTTGAGACCAAAATCGACAATCTTTCACAGGACATTCGGGATTTAAAGAATCTCATTGAAAAGCGTTACTCAAATCCGTAAAAGAGGGCCTCAAATTAGCAAGTGTCTCATATGAGACTGGATGCACTTTTAGGTGTCTCATGACAAATTGTGCAACGAAGAAAAGATAAGTAAAGTCAACAAGATGGCCCCTTAGCTCAGTTGGATAGAGCAGCTGACTTCTAATCAGCAGGTCGAAGGTTCGAATCCTTCAGGGGTCACCATTTGCTTGATGTTTTAAGTATCTGATTTTGTTAGATTTATCCATCATTTAACGCCAACAAAAAGCAGCCAATTTGCATTTTTGTACTACGTATTGTACTACAAAATGTACTATTTATTGAGTCTGTTAGGCGCTTTCTATGAAGCTTTATATTCAGCAACGCGGCAGAAAATATTATTATAATAGGCGCGTGCCTAAACATTTGCGCGATATCGAGGGGCGGGGTGATTTAAAAATTTCCCTCAATACCGATTCGTTTGAAGAGGCCAAAGCCAAGGCCGCAAATATCAATTCAAAAATTGAAAAGCGTTGGAATGCGCTGCTAGCTTCGGATAGCACTAGAGCTGCGGAATGTTGGCAAGCTGCACACGATATCGCCAAATCTTACGGGTTTGCATTTGTTGGTGCTGATAGTCTGATAGACCCAAGCAATATAAAAGACCTAGCCAATAGGCTTGATGCTATTGAAATGGGGCGCAAGGCCAGCCACAGGCCAACGGTTGAGGCTTTGCTAGGTACAGCAAAGCAACCTAGCATAACGCTCTCAGATGCCCTTGAGCGCTATTTTTCACTAACTGGCGAAATACAGGCGCGCAAGAGTGAGAACCAAGTTAGGAAATGGAAAAACCCACGCATTAAGGCGGTTAGAAATTTCACCAAGCTAATTGAGCGTGATATTCCTATCGAGGAAATATCAAGAGAGATGGCTCTTGATTTTCGCGATTGGTGGCTTGATCGGGTGTTGAATGAAGACATGCAGCCGGACACGGCAAACAAGGACATTCAGCACCTGAATTCTATCGTAACTAGAGTTTCTCAAGCGTTGCGGCTTAAGAGCATTGAACCATTCAAGGGGTTGCGGCTCAAGCCAAGGCAAAACGAGCGCACGCCACCCTATAGCAACAACTTCATAATGGACCGGATACTAGAAAAGAACGCTCTAGCAAGCCTCTCGCTAGAGCATCGCATGATTTTATATATGCTGATCGAGACCGGCGCGCGCCCTGGCGAGATTGTCAATCTACGGCCTGAGAATATCAGGCTCAAGGATCCGATTCCGCATATACAAATTCGGTCAATTTCAAAGCGAGAAGTAAAAACGCGCAACGCTGAAAGAGATATCCCGTTGGTTGGAATATCTCTCTGGGCAGCAAAGCAAAAGCCTAAAGGCTTTCCAAAGCTTTCTGACAAAGAAGACAGTGTGAGCGGAAATATCAATAAATTCCTTCGTAACAATGGCCTGAAGGAAACGCCGAAACATCGGCTTTATTCTTTGCGCTCGGCCTTTCAGGATCGCATGATCGCAGTACGCCACCCAGACCCGTCATTGGGGCAGATGCCGGAACGCATGCAAGCAGACTTATTCGGCCATGGGATCGGGCGTCCGAAATATGGGGTTGGGTGTTCTGCTAAGAATGAGGAAATTTTTAAGCAGGCTGAGAGCTATCTAAAGCAAATGGCTTTCCCTTTGCCTGATTGGGCAAAGTAAGGGTCAATCGGCGGTAGCAAACTGCATGGCTAAATCAAATTCGCTTTCCTGCCTTTCTGCGCGCAAAACAGCTTCGTGAAAGACATTGAAGAAAGGCAGATAGTCCTTGCCGTGCAACTTGACAAGGTTGGCCGCTTGCGCTCTGTGGCGCTTCAGCTCTTCCAATGTCATGTTGTGATCGGGCATGGCTTTCTATCCTGAAAGACCAAACGGGGGATCTCCTGCAAGGCCGCGTCCCTCGTTTGGTGTTGCCCTTTCGGGCCTGTTTTACTTTTGTGCAGACGTGACAATTCGCTTGGTCATTGGCGTTTGAACAAGTTGAAATAAGACAGATGATTTAATTTGCTGGGCTTAGTCGTTACACCAGAATTTGGGGCCATCGGGCCAGCGGCGGGCTAGGCGCTGTTGCAGAAGGTATTTGCCTGCGTCCTGTCCATCGACTGAAACCTTGGCGAGGGTTCGGCCATAGTAGCCTTCTCCGTAGGTGCGCAAGCTGATTTCGCCTTTGCTGAGGAAGCTGGATAGGGCTCTGGTGGCGTTGGCTGCCAAGCGCTGTTCGCCGCTGCATTGGCCATCCGTTTCAGGTGTATCAACATCCTTTAGGCGGTATTTAGTGCCTTTAAGCCAGAAGGTGTCGCCATCGATGACACAAGAGATGCGCTTGCCGCTGGAGCAGATCGGCATAGAAATGCGCCCTTTGCTCGTTACGGTGGCCTGATTTTCATTTATCATGTAAAGGCCATAGGCGGCAAAGGAAAGCACTGCCCAAATTCCCAGATTTCTCATGATGGTTGCCTCTTTGCGTTGAAACTCATTCGGTCTTATGGCTCTTGTTCATTGCTGCACAACGAACTGGCGAGCAGCAGGGCCGCTTGCTTCGGCGTTGAACGCTACGTGCTCTTGCCTGTCATTCCTAGCGCATGGAGGTAAAGGTCTAGTAAGGCTTCCATCTCTTGCCGTTCATGGGCGTCTTGTTTGCGCAGGCGAACCACTGCACGCATTGCCTTGGTATCGTAGCCGTTGCCCTTGGCTTCGGCGTAAACATCCTTGATATCGTCAGAAAGGCACTTTTTCTCTTCTTCAAGTCGCTCGATGCGCTCGATGAACGCGCGCAGTTGGTCGGCTGCGACGCCACCATTGTTGGTCATGGTAAAAACTCCTTTAATTGGCTGGTTGCGTGAATGATGACAAGGGCAACTAGAAACAGTTTTGCACTTTTGGGGGTGAGCAAAAGGACGGTTAAAACCGTTGCCAGAAGCAATTCTTGGTCATCCATGGATAGAGGGCCTTTCGGCCTAAAAGGCTTCGGGTTTGAGGATTGCCGCCCAATGAAGAAGGGCGGCGGCAAAGGTGGTCAGGGAGCCGATTGCCAACAGTTCGCGCAAGACAAGCGCTTGTTTTAAATCGTAAAACACTTGGTGCATGGCATTGCTCCGAAGGTGTGCGTTTTTGTCGCTAAAAAAGATATCAACGGATTTGGGTGGTCTCGCTGAGTCTTTTTGAAAAGATATCAACCAACTCAAAACCGCTGTCAGACTTGTGATCAGGTGAGTGCCAGACCTTTTCCAGACATCAGGTCTGGCACTCAGTCCAACACCCTCTAGGAAAGGATGCGGACTATGGAACTCTCGTTTCAGTTTCACGACAGCACCGTTATTATTGTTTGGGTGCCGCTGGGCTTTGTTCTAGCGCGCCGTTTGCAACTTCTGTTCTCTCGCTGCTTTGGCGCAAAGCACAAGAATGAGTAGTCTTATCACCCTCCCTGATACCGATCTGCGTTCGCATTTGGCGATGCCTTTCAGGCTTGCCATAAGCGGCGCGGTGCGCCTTGCCTGTTGCGCAAGGGGTGAGGGAGGAGAAACACCCCTTGCGCCTTTGTGCCTGTGGGGAGGAGGTCACAGGCGGTTAGCTTGTGGGGATGATAGTTCACTAAATGTGAACCTGTCAACTATTAGTTTTCAATATGTGAACTAAAATAGGTCAAAGTTAGAGTGTTGCGGAGCGGGTGGCTCAACAAAATTCAAATTAAATAGAGATGAAATTGAATGAATCGATGGCCGAAATAGACTATTTTCGCACCGTTACCCTAATTTGCTCTTTGATGTTTTGTGCTTCTTGAAGAGACATATAGAGGGTATATGAAAGAATGGGCTCATTCATTTCATCGGCTATTTTGTATGCCTCAGAAATGTGACTTTCCAGCTCGCTTAGCTTTTGCCGGTTACTGTCCATCTTGGGTGCTTGAGCGTTGCCTGGGGGTGTGGGTTGGGAGACTGGTGTGGCGGCCATAAGATCGTTCGTTAAATTGGGGTGTTCTGGCAAGTCGGGCTGCCCGCGCAAAAGCCGGTAGGCAAAAAGCGACACGAAAAGCAAGACGGCGATTTCTGTGTAAATTGCTATCATAATATAACAATATAAGTGGTGCACCGAATGCGAAATTGTATAGCTTGCGCGTTTCTGTTGCAAGGCTGCGTTAAGCTTCTGCAACCGTTGATCACAAATTCAACTTAAGGTATAATGGTTGGGTTGCATGCTGCACAACTCCGCACTAAAGTTGCGGGGTGAGGTGCTTCCAACACCCCACTTTCGGCGGATCAGCGCCTTATCGTAAATTGCTACGCCCGCGCCCGCGGGCAACGGTGAGGTTTTTGTGATGCGTAAAAATGCCGCTTATACGCCTGATCTGCAGATCAAGCGTAGCATGTTTTTTCGTCAATTTTCTGCTTGGAAACACTTAACAAGAGGCGAAAAGCTGCGCAACGCCCTGATAAGTGCTGACGCTATCATTGCAACTTTTTGTAATGGAGGGCGATATGCTGGATAGTGCAGAAGATAGCGAGGAAGAAAAGCAAAGGCTCCGGCTATTGCTTAAAGCCTGTCATGCGTCTGGTATTTCACTCGATGTGCTGGAGGTATTAACGAATGGTCTGGATAGCCAAGCAGTGCGCATTTGCTGTGACAATGCATCAACCTTGCCCAAAAACAGAAAATCCAAAGACGTGCCGTAAACTTCGCAAATCCGCTTTGCTCCGGTAAGAGTTAGTCCTCTGGCTCCGTTGCCAATCCAATTGCTTACCGTTGACTTTTTCACATTAATGCTGCGCGCAAAATCTTGATGCTCAATTTTGAGATAGTCCTCAATGAGCCATCTAAGGCGCTGGCTTGTGTCGTCCGGGTGATTTTCTCTATCGTTTTCCATTCTTAAAGAATGCCACAGTTCATATATTGTGAACAGAATTTTGGTGTGTACTTGACTTAGTTCACGTAACGTGAACTATAAGAGTATGAGCACAGCAAAATGCATCGTAGATGATTTGGGGGCCGGGGCCGTAGCGAAGCGGTTGGGCGTTGGCGCGTCTGCTGTTTCCAATAATGTTGTCTTGGGGTCTTTCCCTGCTTCCTGGTTCGTTCCTCTCTTCCTCATGGGGTTAGAGAAGGGTGTTTCCGTTCCTGTTTCCCTTTTCCGCTGGCGCTCTGTTGATGCTCACAGTCTGCGAGGCTGTGAGGTTGAATTCCATGTTTCAGGCGTGGTGGATGGCACATGAGCGGCGAACACAAGCTTTTAAGCAATTTCAACGGGCGCGACATTTACGGCGAGCTGCTGGCAGCAAGCAAGCTGGACGTCAAAACGGTTGGCAGTGATGCGCTTGCAGAAGTGACCGGCTATCGAAAGCAAAGCATAGATCGCTGTTTGCGGCGGCGCTCCAGCCAAGACGATATGCGCCAGCAATCGCTTTCGCTCTTTATGTTGGCCGATTTGATCGCCTTCTCTGATGGGGAAGCGCTGCGGGTACTGCGGGTGTTGCTGGAGCTGGCGGGGCTTCAGGCCGTGCCGCGCTCGGATTGCAATCCGGTGCCTGCGGGGGCCGGTGCTGTGGCCGGTGTAAGCTCGGATTTTGCCGGTCTTTTGGCTGGCATGAGCAAGGCGCTGGAAGATGATGCGCAAATCTCGGTTCACGAAATCCTTGATTATAATCTGATCGAGGCTGCGGAGCGGCTGCATCTCAATGCGCTATCCCTCCAGGAAAGCTTCAAGGCCAAGGTTGCCGCCGCCAGCGCCCAAAGCCCAAACGGGCAGCAAAGGGGCGGTGATGGCTGCTAAACCCCTTCCACCCTTGCAACTCACCTTTGATGCGCTCGGCTTCGGGCCGGATATGCTGGATAAGGTGCCGCATGTCTTCAAGCGCAAAAAGCACAAGAGCGCACAGCAACCAACCGCATGCAGCGCCGATCCTTACAAGCTGTGTGCCTTTCGCTGTCAACGTCAACTTGGCTTTCGGCGCTCATACGCTTTGGGCGAATATGCCTCCTTTGCGCTGAAATACACGGTTTTGCCAGAGGGCAAGCGCTTTCGCGATTTTGCCTATTGCATCATTGCGGCTTCGGCGGTTAGCGAGCGCTATTTTTTGAAGCCTGAAGAGATTTTCGTAGAAAAGCGCGACCAGATCGAAATCAGCGGTGCGCGCCATATTGCGCAGCACCTGGCGGTGGAGATTGGTAAATGCTCAACGGTGATGGTGGGGCAGGTTTTTGACCGGCACCACGCCAGCGTGCGCAATGCGGTGGACCGCGTGGCCGTGTTGCGGCTGGCAAGCCCTGCGCTGGAAGCGGAAGTCAGCAATCTTGAAAATGTTGTTCTAGACCTCTGGGCCTTGGCTGACGAGGGCGAAAGCCTTCGCAAGCGCATCGCCTTGATTGCGTGAGGGGTAGCCATGCGAAGCACTTATCTTGAATTGCTGGATGGCATTGAAGATCCAATGCGCGTGGTGATCGACTTTTACGAAGATGTAGGGCTGGCGGTTCATGCTTTTGAAGCTCTGTGTGATGTGCGTGTCTCTGCAATTTCTTCGCACTATGTCGTGGCTTCATACGTTCAAAGCGGGCTTGGCAATAGGGAACCAAAAGCCTTTCGCTTTGATAGCTGCACAGCCTGTGCCGCCTTTGTTGACCAGATCGCACAGCGGGCGATTGAGGGTAGGGGGCGGCTATGTTGAAGCCAAGGCGGCGTCCTTATCGGCCATCCTTCGACAGGTTGGAGACGCGGCGCATTCAAATCAATCTGATTGAGCAGCGCGGACTTAATCCGCCAGTTGTGACCATGCACGGGCCGTGGAACTCACCCGACTGGCGCGAGCGCAATCTCTTTTTACATGAAGCAATCGCGGTGCGGGATCGGCTCAACGAGCTGTTGCCGCTAGAGCCAGCAATGAAGGGCGTGAGTGATGATCAATGATCGGGGCAATCGCAGCGCACAGCTGCTTTCTGGCGGTGTTCCTCTGATGGGCCCGACGTTGCGTGCTGAAGCACCGAAGCGGGTGCAAGAGCGCGTCAGGCGTGAGCGTGAGGCTGCGGCGGTAGAGCGCGACGAAAAGGGCCGTGTGCAGCTCTGCTACACCCGCATGCAATGCGGCAATGGCGGCGGGGTGAACAGGGTTACTCTTCCGCGCTTTGTGGCGCTTGAGCGGATCCGGGATGAGAAGGGGGAGGGGTGAATGGGGCTACTTTGGCATATGCTTACGCCGCCATTTGTAGAATTTTTCGTTCTCGGAAAAGAGGTTTCTAGAGAACTCTTGCAAATTTCCAAGTGTGAAATCTATCCCTTCTTTGGCGTCTTCGACCGACATGCTTTGAATGTTGATCGATTTTTCTTTCTTGTCCTTTTTTATCAAATAATTTCCATCGTAATAGTATTTGCGAATTGCGACTTCGTTCAATGCTTCAATCGCGAGACTGGATGGAAATCCAGAGTATTGCAGAACCATTCGGTCTTTTATAAACGTATCCCATCCCTTCGCACTCCGAGTTTCAGTCGGAGCACTCTCTATATAGGATCGGATGTCGGAAATACATCGGCTTATCCAGTCGGCTACTTCATAATTGTCTTGGATCTGTTTTTCAATTACGGGTATTTTAATCTGCTGCTGAAGCAATTTCAGGGTGGGCAATCCGACAATCAGTGCGCCAGATGCGGCGATCCAGCCGCTAAGGGCGCCGATCCATTCGCGGGCGCAGGTGACGGGTGTTTCGGCAGGGTTTCCGGCAGCTTCAAGCTTGCACAGGCCCATGTCGCCATCGAGCTGATAGCCGATGAACAGCATCAAAATGAGCGTCAGGCCTGCTCCGAGGCTGAAGGCGAAGATGTGGGATGGTTTGAACATGGATTACTTGCTGGTTTGGTCTTTACTCACCTGAGAGCTTGCAGCCAGTCGTCTTCAGAAACAAGAGCGATCGGAGCGCCTTTTGCCTTTAATTGGCAGGCCTTTTCGATTTTACGACCATATGAAGACTGGATCCAGCTTTGCGTAGCATACGATCCGATAACCAGAAATCTGGTTTTCTTGGTCAGGCTTCCCGCAGTTGCCCCACGCTCCAATACAGCGGCTTCGCATTCTCTGCGCTTCATGGAAACGAAGGTACCCGTAAATGTGAAATGGCTCCCTTCAAAGGAAATCTGCGGAGTAGGGCGATCCAGCGGTAGGCTTGTCGATTTTACGTCTTCACCGATTTCAAAGTCTGAGCCGGTAAATTCAACCAGCGTGTCCAGCAGATCTCTTCTTTCGTCTTCATCGACGACACCATCAGCCAATGTATCGCGGATACGCGCATACAGGATATTGATGAGCGGATTTTCTGTAAGCTCTGCTTGGGAAATAAGCCATTTATGCAGATATTCAATTTCGCCATCATCTAGCTTTCCATCCGCAAGCAGCCCGCGAGAAATGCCGACCAACTCAGTGACCTGCCGTTCGTCAAGGCGCTTTTTGTTGTATAAATTAAGCATAAAATCAGATGGTCTTTCTTGCTCTAACAATGTCCTAACTCTCTGTTTTAATGAGTTGTTTTTCGTCAGGCTCGGTTGTGCAATCGTAAGTAAACTCATATTGCGGCTCAACGACAAGGTAGCCTTTTGTGATTTTACAGTGCGACCGGCCTGTTTGGTCCAAGTAGTCTCTAGCAGCTTGCTCATGGACCTTTTCCGAGGGCATTGTATTTGCCAAGCCAAGGGTCAATCCTTTTGCAAAACCGCGTGCAGCAGCGCCTGCGACAGGAGGGGTGGTCATGATCACATTTTCTTTGGGATGCTCAAAAACACGATAAGCAGTATCGCCCACGCGAACATGATGCACTTTCGGGTCAAATTGCATAGCTCGGTTCACGCCCGAGCATCCGGCCAAAAAGCAGCAAACGCAAATGATAGTGAGCTTTTTCATTGTATCCCCCGTTGCATTCCCCATTGCTGTCATCTTCATGCATTGCAACCAGAGGGGGAGTCGAGTCCAAAACTTCAATATTTGACAATTCCAAATAATCGCGTCATGATTCCGGAACGCTGGATATTTTCCAGTGAGTGCGTCGCAAAAGGGCGCGCGGGGATTGGCCTCCCTTCTGGTACGAGGCGCTTGAGCTGCGCCACGACACATCTATGTGTGCGTGGTGTTTTCGTATGGTCAGGCGTTCAGGAGCACGAAAGTGCGCCGTTCCTCGTAGCGGTAAGGCCAATCCTGTTCGTCTGGCCGCCCGAGATTGGCCTCTCAGCGGTCAGGTTTGGAAAATCTGATACGAGGAGGCTTGCCATGGCTTTGGCGGCAAACAGGCGGAATCCGCCCACACACCTATCCATATATCTAGACCAGATAGATCTTGCGCTGGAGGCCGAACGCACGCTGATTGATGCGATGCTGTTCGTTGCCAATGAAACACTTTGCGATGGCCGTGAGGGTCCAATGCTGCATGGTCTTCTCAATCTCCTAAGCGAGCACCAAGCCAAAACCGAACAAGCCAGCGCCGACGCGCATAGAGCGCTCCGTAATCTCAAACAAAGCGAGGTTTCGTGATGGTTGAGCACTTCGGTTTAGAGGCAAAACCTCGAAAGGTAAATTATCGCTTCCGAATGCGGCATTCATGCAAGCCTCGTGAGCGGTTATTCTTCATCGCGCACCTCCGTACGGATGAAGGTGAAATACTCTTGCCCCCCCCATTCATCCTCCAGAATACCCGAAGGCTGCCAACCTTTAGGCCAATTTTCTTTCGGCCAGATTGGAAGCGAGAATTTCGCATCGGTCAAATCGGCCGACTTATCCAGTTGCCCCTTATCGAGGCACGTGTTTCTGAGTTCCGCTCCTTGGAGCTGCGTGCTCATGAGGTCGCAGCTCTGGAGCTTTGCGTCCGTAAAATCAGCCCCCTGGAGCTGTGCATGGAAGAGGTCTGCGTCCTGAAGCTCTGCTTGAAAGAGGAAGGCTTTCTGGAGATTTGCGAACATAAGGAAGGCCATTTGAAACTGGGTACCCTGCAGGTTCGCTCCTTCAAGGTTGATCATTTTTCTATGTTCGGGGAGTCTATTGAAATTGCATTGTCGCAAATTGGGCTCCCAGTCTCGCGCTTCCTCCCTTTCCATATTTTGCACGGTTCTAAGCTCAGAAAATGCGCGCAAGGCCGAGATCACATCGCTGTCGCAAGGCTTGCAGCGAACTGGCTGCTCTTCGTTTCCTGCCTCCAGCCGGCTTCTCATTCCTTCGGCGCGCATAAAGCTGCAAAAAAGATCCTGCACCGGAAAATAATATTCATCTGGATCAGAAATCGCCAATTGACGCAAAGCAAAAATGCCAGCTTCGCGGACAGAGATTTTTTCATCACTCAACATGGCTGCCGCTTTGACATAACGATCAGCCGATTGGCCTTGCCGGGTGAGTTCGAGTTGGTTGGCAACCTGCTCGGTTCTCTTAATCCCTGTCTTCGCCTGTTTAGCCGCTACAAAGGTGCGCCAGATAAGCAACGGCAATCCAACCGCTGTGATCAAGAGCCAACCAAGATTGCGCAACATAGAAGAGGGATCAGTAGTGCCGCCCGTCAGTTGCTTCCATTGGGCGATGGTATCGATTTTGTCCCAATCTTGCGCGATCTGAGGCTGCAAGATGATGAAGCCGACGGCACCGATCCAGACAAAGGAAACCGGCCAGCCCCAATAATTCGAGACCAGAAAATAGAGGCGCTTCACCAGCAAGATTGCGTAATTGCCTATGTTGCTGTCGCGAGAAACAGTACTTTCTTTCACAGTTCGCGCCATCGCCTTGATCTTGTTGAGCATGTTCATCTGTCTCCACTGATGCCTCTACATCCAGCAAACGACAACAACGCGCTAAAAGCAACTAGAGGTTTTGTGCTTTTCCAAAGCGGAAGGGCGTCGGCATGAAAAGCTACAACGCGGGGCTTGTGCAGCGGGCCAATAAAATCGGGGTTGTTACCGAGGCGGCGTTTCTCGACGCCTGCGAAGAGCTGCTCGATGCGCCAACGTTGGTTGACCTCGGCAGCATCTTTTCAGCGCACTTGGGTACTGTGTGGCTGTTTGGCGGCGATGCCGTGACGTTCTTCACCGAGGTTCATAACTTCAGAAAAGGGGAGCTGCAATGCGCAACGCTGTAACGATGGCCGCTGTGGCGCTGCTGTGGGGCTTTGTTGCCTTGGTTTTGGTCGGTGTTCCAGCTCTGGCTTACCTTTGTCCTGACGGGCTTGTGAGCGCTCCTGCTTGGCTGCCGGATGCTTTCAGGGCGCTAGGTTATGGAGCATTCGGGCTGTGGCTGGTTGGCACAGAGATTTATTTGCGCAAGGAGGCTCATAAGCATGACTGACATTCTCATTCATCGTTCAACGCCTTCAGCGAACTATACGGTTGTGCGCAATGAGATCTTCGATGCTGGGCTTGGCATGGAGGCGCTGGGGCTGCTGACATATCTTATCTCGCGACCGGCCAACTGGAAGGTTTCGCAAGGCCAGCTTCGCAAGCAATTCGGGATCGGGCGTGACAAGCTTCTGCGCATCTTGAAAGAGCTGGAAGGCGTTGGCTATATCGTTCGGCGCAGGTTGCGCGACCCTGAAACAAAGTCTTTCCAGAAGACGGAATTCTGTGTCTATGACCAGCCAGTGGCGGATGAAGAGGGCGAGCTAGACTGTGAAACCGAAGAGAGTGCAAAGCCACGCCCTGAAAAGCCGTCGCCGGAAAAGCCGGATACGGCTGAGCCGGATACGGCTGAGCCGGATACGGGTAAGCCGGAGTCGGCAAATCCGCACCTAACAAGTAATGATTATATAATAAATAATTATATTAATAACCCTAAATCCCAAGATCCGCCTGACTTCAGCGCCTTGATGGCGATGGAACCGCAAGAACGGGCCAAGGCGATGAAGCGTTGGGGGCTGACGCCTGCCAGCTTTGGCAAGACAGCGCGAGAGATGGGGCTCAATCCGAGAGCGCTCAAGCAAAACCCGAGGGCCAAAGCGAAGGCCGGAACGCCAGTGCCTCCTGAGCGACAGCGTGTGTTCGTGGTGCAGTATTCGCCTCAGTGGGAGGCTTGGGTCAAACATCGCGGCAGGGCCATTCCAACCGGCAACTATCGCGATCCTGAGACAGGGCGTTTCCTGACCGGATGGTGGTTCGATACCCTCTGGCCTCCGGGCTGGGCTGAAGGCTCGTAAGGCTCGGCAAGACAGGGAAAGGGGGAACCACCATGCCAACAGCACCAGGCACATTCAAGGCTCCATGGGCAGCAAAGCGAACCAAGCAGGACAGGGAACGGACAAACGACAAGGAACGGCGCAAGCGGCATCCATGGCGCAGTTGGTACAAGCTGGCGGCGTGGAAGAAAATAAGGGCGCGAAGGCTGGCTAGCGATCCGCTTTGCGTGATGTGTTTGGCTGAAGGCAAGACGACAGCGGCAACCGTGGTTGACCATATCGAGCCGCATCGAGGCAATCGGGATTTGTTCTTCAGCTACGCCAACACGCAAAGCCTATGCGAGACGCACCACAACAGAGACAAGCAGCGCATGGAAGCAAACGGCGAAACGCCAAGCCCATCGCCAAGACCAAAACCCGAACCTGATTTCTATTTCTGATGGGGAGGGGGGAGGTCAAATCTTCCCAACTCCACCCCCTGCGGACCGGCGGGGTAGAAGTAATTTTATGAGGCTGTAATTCAAAAGAGAAAACCCATTTTTGCAATTAATTCAATATGATGGTTGGATTTATCTTGGTCGAATGCGTTGTGAGAAACGAGAGGTTTTGATCGCGGCGGACATAAAGCAATTTCCCGTATTGCGAGTGCAGAGAAAATATCTAAAAATATATCTGGTTCACTACTTTAGATATTGAGAAATACCATGGGATTTTATGAGAACGGTTTTGAACGGCTGGCTGCTATTTGTGTTGGCTCGACCTCGGTTGCGTTTGGTGCACTTCCTACTGGCGGAATAGAGGCTCTTATCGGGATTGCTGGGATTGCTAGTTTTGTTTTAGGCAAAAAGCAGAAGTTTGGGCCTGAATGCGCACGTGTTCGAGATCGTATCCAAAAAGACGTCTTTAAAAACTACAAGAGTTTTCTTGAAGTTGAGGGTGATAGTTGGGCGCTTAGTGCTGACCTTAAAGCTGCCGATCAAGCTTTGAGTAAGTGTCTGGGAAAAAGCTTCATTGACCGTCATAAATTGGCCAAGTCGGCAGTGACAGCAAAGGGCTTTCCTGAGGAAGCTGTGACAATTCTTCTGAAAGAATTGGGGGAGCAACGGGCAGATCTGTTCGGCAAGGACAAGAAGGATACGTTGCCCTATCAATATGCTCATGACGTGATCAAGGCCGGGATTGAAGCTGCTGTTCAAAATAAGGACTATTACGCCGAACTTGAACCCGAATTGATGTTTGAGATGGCAAGAACTCTTGGAGTCGTTGAACAAAAAGTCTTCAACATTGAACAGATTGTGCAAGAAATCAGAGCCAACCAGCGGGACGCAAGCGAAAGCGATTTGATTCAACTTGTCGGGTTTATTCTGGAAAAGCCTATTGTACGCGAGAATATCGTCGCAGAAGTAGAACGAGCCTACGAAAAGCTGAAAGAGTTGCGGGCCGGTTTGGGTGATTTGAGATCACTGTCAAATGAGGTTCCGGAGATCATGCCGCTTTTGGAAGCAGCTGACAGGGCGCTAAATGAAGGTGCAAGCTTCTCACTCGATAAAGCTGAAAGCGCGCTAGAAAAAGCTGATACGCGTTACATGGAGATCATCTCCGAGCGTGAAGAGCAGGTAAAAATAGACAAAGAAAACCGCGCAAAGATATTGGGGAAACGCGCAGACATTGCCGTGATCAAGTTTCAATATTCTAAAGCTGTCGATCTCTATCGCCAACAGAGCAAACTATTTGAAGACTGTTTTGGCAAGGAGCATCCATCAACGGCCGCAAGCTACAACAATGTTGCAATGAACTTGAATGCGAAGGGCCGTTATGAGGAAGCCGAGCCGCTTTTGAGACAGGGGCTTGAAATCAGCGAGCGTGTGTTGGGTAAGAAGCATCCATCAACGGCCACGAGCTATAATAATGTTGCTTCTAACTTGGATGCGCAGGGCCGTTATGAAGAAGCCGAGCCGCTTTTGAGACAGGGGCTTGAAATATTCGAGTGTGTGTTGGGTAAGGAGCATCCAGATACGGCCACGAGCTATAATAATGTTGCTTCTAACTTGGATGCGCAGGGCCGTTATGAAGAAGCCGAGCCGCTTTATAGACAGGGGCTTGAAATATTCGAGTGTGTGTTGGGTAAGGAGCATCCAGATACGGCCACGAGCTATAATAATGTTGCTTCTAACTTGGATGCGCAGGGCCGTTATGAAGAAGCCGAGCCGCTTTTTCGAAAGGGGCTTGAAATCCGCGAGCGTGTGTTGGGCAAGGAGCATCCATCAACGGCCACGAGCTACAACAATGTTGCTTCTAACTTGAATGCGCGGGGCCGATATGAGGAAGCCGAGCCGCTTTATAGAAAGGGGCTTGAAATCCGCGAGCGTGTGTTAGGCAAGGAGCATCCAGATACGGCCACGAGCTACAACAATGTTGCTTCTAACTTGCATGCGCAGGGCCGTTATGAGGAAGCCGAGCCGCTTTTTAGACAGGGTCTTGAAATCTGCGAGCGCGTGTTGGGCAAGGAGCATCCATCAACGGCCACGAGCTACAACAATGTTGCTTCTAACTTGAATGCGCAGGGGCGTTATTCGGAAGCCGAGCCGCTTTATCGACAGGGGCTTGAAATCCTCGAGCGAGTTTTGGGCAAGGAGCATCCATCAACGGCCACGAGCTACAACAATGTTGCTTCTAACCTAGATGATCAGGGCCGTTATGAGGAAGCCGAGCCGCTTTATAGAAAGGGGCTTGAAATCCGCGAGCGTGTGTTGGGCAAGGAGCATCCAGATACGGCCGATAGCTACAACAATGTTGCTTCTAACTTGGATGCGCGGGGCCGATATGAGGAAGCCGAGCCGCTTTATAGAAAGGGGCTTGAAATCCGCGAGCGTATCTTGGGCAAGGAGCATCCAGATACGGCCGATAGCTACAACAATGTTGCTTCTAACCTAGATGATCAGGGCCGTTATGAGGAAGCCGAGCCGCTTTATAGACAGGGGCTTGAAATCCGCGAGCGTGTGTTGGGCAAGGAGCATCCGTCAACGGCCACGAGCTACAACAATGTTGCTTCTAACTTGAATGCGCAGGGCCGTTATGAGGAAGCCGAGCCGCTTTATCGACAGGGGCTTGAAATCCGCGAGCGTGTGTTGGGGAAGGAGCATCCGTCAACGGCCACGAGCTACAACAATGTTGCTTCTAACCTAGATGATCAGGGCCGTTATGAGGAAGCCGAGCCGCTTTATAGACAGGGGCTTGAAATCCGCGAGCGTGTGTTAGGCAAGGAGCATCCATCAACGGCCGATAGCTACAGCAATGTTGCTTCTAACTTGCATGCGCAGGGCCGTTATGAGGAAGCCGAGCCGCTTTTTAGACAGGGTCTTGAAATCTGCGAGCGCGTGTTGGGCAAGAAGCATCCATCAACGGCCACGAGCTACAACAATATTGCTTTTAACCTAGATGATCAGGGCCGTTATGAGGAAGCTGAGCCGCTTTATAGACAGGGTCTTGAAATCTTTGAGCGCGTGTTGGGCAAGGAGCATCCTGATACAGAAATCGTGAGAGCTATCTGGGAGGATTGCCGTAAAAATCTTGGCTAGATCTTTAAACGCTTTAGCTAATTTGCTCCGAAAACCACGACTTATCAACCAAATGAAATCCAATTCCATCATGTGCGGGCTGGCGGGTGACTGCTGGCCCTTTCTTGTGACTGGAAAGGCCTGCCCGGTTCCTTGCACCCGAACCGGGCAGGCCGCTTGGGGTTGATATGGCTAGAGGCAGAAAACCGGATCTTGAAAATGTTGTCCCTATGAAGGCAACAGACGGGTTGACGCATGAAGAGCGTGCAGAACGGGACGCGGCGGCGCTGAAACCGTTCGACCTGACCGAATATGAAGCGCAAATCTGGGATAGGATCGCGCCACAGTTGGCACAGCAAGGCAGGCTCAAGCCCTATTATGTGGACACGGTGGCCGAATATTGCCGCGCGTTGATCCGCATGCGGGCCTTGCGTTCAACCTTGCAGGAAGAGGGCGAGACTTATTCGGTCTCTGGGCGCAATGGCACGCAGTATAAATCACGGCCAGAAGTGGCGCAGCTCAACGAGACTTGGCGGCAATGGCGCAACCTGACTGCAGCGCTTGGCCTATCGCCAACCGATGAACGCGGACTTGCAGAAGGGCAAGGCGACCTATTCCCGGATGCTGACAATCCCTTTGCGGGGATGGGCGCATGAGCGCGCTTGTAATCGATGCTGAGCTATACCCACGCACCGCGTCGGCCTTCCAATATGTGGACGACATTCTAAGCGGTGTGATTCCGGCTTGTCGCTGGGTGCGGCTGGCGTGCGAGCGGCACCGGCGCGACCTGGAGCAAGCGGCGGGGGATTTGTTCGGCTTTCGGTTCGACCCTGCCAAATCTGAAAAGGTGCTTATCTTTATCGAGGCCATGCCCCACACAAAGGGCAGGTGGGCAGCACAACGCAAAAGGCTTGTGTTGGAACCATGGCAGCGCTTTTTTGTGACGTCCCTCTTCGGGTGGGTGCGCAAGCTGGACGGGTTGCGGCGCTTTCGTGAAGGGCGGCTCATGGTGCCGCGTAAAAACGGAAAATCGGCTCTGGCGGCTGGCATTGGCAACTATATGCTTTCTGCTGACGGTGAATATGGGGCTGAGGTCTATAGCGGTGCAACCACGCAAAAGCAGGCCTTCGAGGTCTTTAAACCGGCGCGCCTGATGGCGAAAAACACGCCCATGTTTCGGCGCACCTTGGGCGTCGAGGTGGCCGCGCAAAAGCTGACTACCAAAATGGGCGGGGTGTTTGAGCCGCTTGTGGGCGATCCGGGCGACGGTGCATCGCCTTCTTGCGGTATCGTTGACGAATATCACGAACACACAACCGACAAGCTTTATGACACGCTTAAAACCGGCATGGGCGCGCGCGATCAGCCCCTAATGCTGGTGATTACCACGGCGGGCGATAACATCGCGGGGCCGTGTTACATGGCCTTTGATGAGCTGAAGAATGTTCTTGAGGGCGTGATTGAAGATGATGAGCTTTTCGGGCTGATCTATACCATTGACGATGGCGACGACTGGACGGACCCGGCGAACCTGATCAAGGCTAACCCGAATTTCGGGGTGTCGGTCGGGGATGAGTTTTTGCGCTCTGAGCAGCAAAAAGCAATCCGCACGCCACGCAATCAGGCGCGATTCAAGACAAAGCATCTCAACGTCTGGATCTCGGCCAAGACTGCCTATTTCAATATGGAAGATTGGAACAAGCAGGCCGATAGAGAGCTTTGCATCCCTGAAGGGGACGAGGTGGCGCGCTTTGGGGCGCTCGACCTTTCCAGCAAGTTGGATATCACCGCGCGTCTTGACCTGTGGCGCAAGTTGGTGAATGGCAAGCATCATTACTATGTGATCGCACCGCGCTTTTATCTGCCAGAAGAGACAGCCCAAGACCCTGAGAAAAAGCATTATCTGGAATGGTCCGAGACCGGCGCGCTCACTGTGACCGATGGCAATATCATCGATTACAACGTGATCAAGGATGACATTGAAGACGATCACGAAGTCTTCCCCTTTGAGCGGATCGGTTATGACCCTTGGGGCGCAACACAGTTGGCTTTGGAAATCCAGAATGAACTGAATATCGAGGTGACCGAGTATCCGCAACGCGTCGCCACGCTTTCAGAACCAATGAAATGGGTTGAGGCGCTCTTGAAAGATGGCCGATTGCACCATGATGGCAACCCGGTTTTGACCTGGATGATTTCCAACGTCATCGCCAAGCCTGACGCCAACGACAATGTGTTCCCACGCAAACCATCTGACGAAAAGAAGATTGACGGGGCGGTTGCTCTGATCATGGCGCTAGGGCTGGCCATGGCTGAGGACCAGAACGAGGACGGGGACATGGATAGCTATTTCGCATCCCTGTAAATGCTCACTTTTCTGGTCTTGGCGGCCTGCTGTGCGCAGAAGATATCAACCAAAGCGGGGGCGGTGTTAGCCTCGTTTCATCAGGTTTGTTGCCAACAAACGCAATCAAATTTGCATCAAGTGGAGGTGCAGAGTGGACCTAATCAATCGCATCAAGTCGGCTGTTGTTCGCAGCCTGACGATACGCGAGCCGAATGGCTGGGTGTCTGATGCATCGCGCGCAGACAGTGGCGAACTTGTCACCTTTGAAACCGCCATGGCGCTTTCTGCGGTCTGGTCCTGTGTCAATCTGCTTTCCGGCACAATCGGCACCTTGCCGCTATCCATCTATCAGAAGAAAGGCGATAGCCGGGTTGAAGCGGTCAATCACCCTCTCTATTCGGTGCTGCATGAAAGTCCGAACTTCAATCAAACTGCGGTTGATTTTTGGGAATTCATGGCCGCGTCGCTTGAGCTGAAAGGCAACGCCTATGCTCGCAAGGTGAAGACAGGCAACCGGATTGTTTCGCTTGAGCCGATCTATGCCGAGATACTTGTCACAAAAAACAAAGATGGCAGCTTGCGCTATCGCTGGACAGAAGACGGGATCAGTTTTGATACATCTGAGACTGATGTCTTGCATATTCGAGGCTTTGGCGGCAATGCGCTTGGCGGCTTTTCGACGCTGCGTTTTGCACGCAATTCCTTCGGGATCGCACGGGCCGTGGACAAGTCGGCGGGCTCGACCTTTAAAAATGGTTTGCGTCCGAGCGGTGCCCTGACCTTTGAGAGGTTCCTCAATGAAGAGCAACGCAAGATTGTTGAAGAACGGCTCGTCGAAAAATTCCTTGGTGCGGTCAATTCGGGGCGTCCGCTCATTCTGGAAGGCGGCACCAAATGGGAGCCGCTTACGATCAATCCTGAAGACGCGCAAATGCTGGAAAGCCGCAAATTCTCGGTTGAAGAGATTTGCCGGTTTTTCGGGGTGCCGCCGCATATGGTCGGCCATACGGAAAAGAACACGTCATTCGGCACCGGCCTTGAGCAGCAAACCCTCAGTTTCATCAAATTCACTTTGCGGCGGCGTTTGAAGCGCATCGAGCAGGCTTTGAAGAAACAGCTTTTAAGCCCTGCAGATCGCGCGGCGGGCTTCTATGTCGAATTCAATCTTGAAGGCCTGTTGCGCGGTGACAGCAAGGGGCGCGCCAACTTCTACCAATCGGGCTTGAATAACGGCTGGCTGACCATCAACGAAGTGAGACAGCGCGAAAATCTGCCACCTGTTGAGGGGGGCAATGTGCCGCGCATGCAAATGCAGAATGTGCCGATTACGGAGGCGGGAAATGCAAATTGATACCAAAATTACAGCGCCAATTCTGGATGTGAAATCGCTTTCCGAGAAGGGGGAATTTGAAGGCTATGCCAGCACCTTCGGCGGTGAGCCTGACGATTATGGCGATATCATCGCAGCGGGCGCTTATGTCGACAGCATCGCAGAGCATTCAGCCAACGGCACCATGCCAAAGATGTTCTGGCAGCATAACAGGGACCAGCCAATCGGGCGCTGGCTCAAAATGCAGGAAGACGACAAGGGGCTTTTCGTTCGGGGCAAGCTCAATATGGGCGTGCAGTGCGCACGCGAAGCCCATGAGCTTTTGAAGGAAGGCGACATTGACGGACTCTCGATTGGCTACCGGATCAAGGAATATTCTGTTGATACGGAAACCGGCGTCTGGACGCTTGAGAAGATCGACTTGCGCGAAATCTCCGTTGTTTCCATCGGGGCCAATCCAAACGCGCTGATTGGCAGCGTCAAGGCACTCAAACAATCACACGATTTGACAGAACGGCTCAAGGCTGGGGACCAGCTGACAGAGCGCGAGTTTGAAGTGTGGCTCAAGGGATTGGGCTTTTCAAACTCACAGGCGGAACGTGCCGTGCGGCTCCACCTGATCGGGCAGGGGGATCCTGCCAAAGCGGATGATGACCGGGCTTTCTTGCAAGCCTTGTTGCACTAATTCAGCACCTACAGGAGTAAATATCATGGCTGATAAAAAAACACCTGAAGAACTGGCAGCGGAAGTGAAAGCCGGTTTTGAAACAGCAATCGACAAAGTGAAGGAAGTTGCTGAAGAGGCTTTGGGCAAAGCGGCAAAGGGCGAAAAGCTGACCGAGACCACCAAGGAAACGGCAGACGAAGCCTTGCTTAAAATGAATGAGCTGAAAGGCCAGTTTGAAGAATTCGAGCAGAAGATGGCGCGGATCGGCTCAAACCCTGCTGAGCGTGCAAAAAGCATCGGTGAGCAGTTTACTGATGATGAGCAGGTCAAATCATGGATTGCGGATGGCCCGACCAAGGGCAAGGCCGATATGAAGATCAAGGCCACCATCACCACGGCCACCACAGACGCGGCTGGTTCTGTTGGTGGGGCGATTGCGCCACAGCGTGTGCCTGGCATTCAGGAACTGCCACAGCGCCGCATGACGGTACGCGACCTGCTTTCGCCCGGTGATATGTCATCGCCTAGCCTTGAATATGTGCAGGAAACCGGTTTTTCCAACAATGCGGCACCGGTGGCCGAAGGGGCTGCAAAGCCATCCTCGGACATTCAGCTTGATCTGAAAAGCACGAGCGCCAAGGTGATTGCCCATTGGTTCAAGGCGTCCAAGCAGTCGCTTGATGACGTGCCGCAATTGCGTTCACTAATCGACAATCGCCTGCTTTACGGGTTGGCCTTCAAGGAAGAATTGCAGCTTTTGAGTGGTGACGGTACCGGTCAGAACCTGCATGGCATCATTCCGCAAGCCTCGGCCTATGCGGAGCCGTTTACGCCCGACTCCGGTACCAATATCGACACCTTGCGCCTTGCCATGTTGCAAGCCGTGCTGGCGGAATATCCGGCAACCGGTCATGTGCTCAACCCGATTGATTGGGCACGCATCGAGCTGACCAAGGACGGGCAGGGCAAATATATCATTGGTCAGCCGCAAGGCTCGATCACGCCCACGCTCTGGAATTTGCCGGTGGTCCAGACACAGGCCATTTCGGTCGATAAATTCCTGACCGGCGCTTTCAAGATGGCTGCACAGGTCTTTGACCTTTGGCAGGCGCGCGTTGAAGTCGGCTTTGAAAATGACGACTTCACCAAAAACCTAGTCACCATTCTGGGCGAAGAGCGTCTTGCGCTGGCTGTCTATCGGCCAGAAGCGTTCATTTATGGCGATTTGGGCAACGTCACCGAGTAACGGCAGGCAATGACCAAGAGGGGCGGCGCGCTGTCCCTCTTCCAGAAATCAAAGGAACGATCATGGTAAAGCGAGATTACGCGGTTTTGCGCCAGCATTTGGGCGACAAAATGTATGAAAAAGGCGACACACGCACAGCCGAAGAGTCCAGCGTGCGCCACCTTGTCAAAGCGGGTGTGTTGGCTGAGGTCAAGGACGAAGCACCGGCTAAAATCGGCGGCGGGGATAATGAACCGGCGCAAGATGGGGCAGATCAGCCCAAGGATGATGCAGGCAAGCCTGACAAGGCGGAAACCGCAAGCGCGGCACCCGACAACAAGGCAGCGGCGAGCGTGCCGGAAACAAAGGGCTCTTTGTTCTCAGTCGCGGAAACGGCGGCAAAGACTGCCAAGAGCGCCAAGGCTGAAAGCGAGGCCGTAAAATGAAATTCGCGCCATACCAGATAACGGCACCGGCTCAATTGCCGGTCACGTTGGACGAAATCAAGGCGCATTGCCGCGTTGATGGTGAGAGTGAAGACGATTATTTGACGGGCCTTTTGCAAGCCGCTGTCAGTTATCTGGATGGTTACAGCGGCATCTTGGGCAAATGCCTGATGGTGCAGGAATGGGCACAAGAATTTGAATGGTGGGGCGACTTTCCGCTTTGCCTTGGGCCTGTCATTGACCTGGCTTCGATTGCCTATTTTGACGGGGATGGGGAAAGCCAGACGGTGGACCTTTCAAGCGTGCGGATTGAGCGGCGCGTGCTTGGGGCTTTTGCTTGCCTCAAGGTGGGCGCGAGCTGGCCAGATGCTGACCCGGACGCGGGGCCTATTACGGTTACTTGGCGGGTTGGATATGAGGACGCGGCGGCGGTGCCTGCGGGGATCCGGCACGCTATCAAGTTGATGGTCGGGCATTGGTTTGAAAATCGTGAGGCTGTGGTCATTGGCACCATAACGTCACAGGTTCCACTCGCCGTTGATGCTCTGCTGTCAACGCATAGAAAGGTCTTCTGATGGCTGATGTTCGGGTCGCGCTGAAAATCAAATATCCTTGGTGGTGGCGTCTCTACATGGCAGGCGCTGTTTTCTTTGAGAGCACCATAGGCGGCATTGATGGCGAAAGAGCGGCGGCTTTCCTTTGCAAACATACCAAGTTTGAGCTGGAAGAAATCAAAGGGGGCCATGATGCAGGCGGGCAAGCTTAACAAGCGGGTGACGTTTCAAGAGCCCTTGCATACAGACACCGCAAGCGGCGGGCAAGCTGAGAGCTGGGGCAATGATTTGACCGTGTGGGGCGGCTTTCGACCAGATCGCGCCAACGAGAAGGAAGGCGGCGGGCGGCTTGAAGCAACAGTGACCGGCCTTTTGCGGGTGCGCGGATCGAATGAAACCCTATCCATTAATGAAGATTGGCGGGTTTTGATTGATGGCGAAATCTACAGCATCGGCGGCATCATCAACCCGGACCAACGCGGGCGTGAATTGCACATGACGGTTACGCGCGGGGAGTTGGTTTGATGGCAAAAACAAAATGGATCGGCAAGGAAAGGGCCTTCAGAAAGCTTAAGCAGCTTGCGCCAGAAGTTGAAAAGCAGCTTGGACCCGGCCTTGAAAAAAGCGCCGATGAATTGGTCGGTCTGGCGCGACGTTATGCGCCCAAGAAAAGCGGAGATTATGCCCGATCCATCGAGACGGACCAGATCGAGGAAGACAAGCAAACGCCAGCTTGGGGGGTGTTTGCTGATTTCATTTGGCGCTTTATCGAGTTTGGCACCAGAGCAGGTAAACGCATTGAGAAGAAAGGGCCACGCATTGGAACACTTGTTCGTCATCCCGGCGCCAAGGCCCAACCGCACTTGTGGCCAGCTTACAGAGTTTTGCAACGGCGCATCAAATACAGAACATCCAGAACGATAAACAAGGCAATCAAGACGGTTGTCAGAAGGTGAGGCCATGGCGCTCGATTTCACAAAGGCGCAAGAGCAGCTTGTAAGCGCGCTTAAGGCGGCGGGGATCTGTGAGGGGCGGATCTATGACTTTATGCCCGAAAGTCCCTCAAAGGGGCGTCCGGGCCATATGGGGCAACATTATCCTTTCTGTGTTCTGGGCAACTTTGCCGGTGATGAAAATGACGTCGGCAACCGGCTTGGAGAAGTCATTTTCCAAATGCTGGAGGTGCATAGCCGCGATAGAGGCAAGGCCGAAGCCATGGCCATTGCTGCGCAAATTCGCAACAGCCTGCACAAGGCCTCTTTCACGTTGGCCGATGGGGCAAGCATGCGGGTCATTTGGCGCGGGGAAGATATCAACGGACCTGAAAACAGGGTCTATTTTTGTGACATGCGATTTGAAATCAAACTCTATGAGGCTTGCACATGACAAAGCATCTTGGTCAAGAGCTGTTTATTCAGGTTGAAGACCCTGAAACACCGGATTCCTATGTCGACTTTTGCGGCATTACCAGCACTGACTTTTCCATGGGGCCGGATATGGTCGACCGAATTGTCCCTGAATGTGACGGGGATCGGACGAAACCGGCACAGGTGACCAAGCGGGCGGGCAATATTGATCTGAGCTTTAGCGGCTCCGGCATCGCTGAAATCAACACACGCACAAAAGCTATTTTTGACGCTGCGCGCACAGGCGTCACCATGAAATTCAAGGTGACTGTGCCCGCCTATGGCAGCTTTACCGGGCCTGCCTATGTCAAAATCACCTTTACCGGCAACACCAACGAAGATTTGGCGATTTCTGCTGAGTTCGGGTGGGAAAGCGTGCCGACCTGGGCGGCTGCGGCTTAAGGAGGCGATCATGCAAATCAATGAATTGACCGGTGAGGTTTCCGTTACCTTGGGCGGGAAAGACTTCACACTTCAAGCCACCCTGCCAAGGGTGGCCGCTTTGATGGCTGATCTTCAGATTACCGGCCTTAAGCAACTGCATTTCATGGCGGCGGTGCATGATCCGCGTTTGACTTATGCGGGCGTCAAATGTCTTGCCGGACCAGACAGCAAGGGCGCGGCGGATGGGTTGCTTTTTGGCGCGACCAGTGAAGAGGCGGACGCGGCAATCGTGGCCGCTCTGGCGGCGGGCATGCCTGAGGCAAAAAGCCAGCCGGGAAAGCCGGAAGGGGAAGCGACCGCATCCCCTTCAGACGCATAAAGCAGGTTGCCTTTGCCTTTCTTGGCTGGAGTCCTAGCGAGTTCAATCAAGCAACCTTGCGTGATTATGTCGACGCGATCGAGGGCTTTAATCAGCGGTACGGCAAGCCGGAAAAACCAAGCATGTCCAAGGAACGATTTGAAGAATTGAAGGCGCGGTATGGCTGAGAAAGATCTTGAAAAACTGGTCTTGCGGATTGAGGCGAACACCACCCAATTCAACAAGGCCTTAAAGAAAATCGAGAAAAACACCGCGTCCAGCATGGACCGAAGTGAGAAAAGCGTCCTCAAATTCACGTCGCGCCTTGGCGGATTGGGCAAGGCAGCAACGAGGGCTGTTTCTGCTGTTGGTGGTTTTGCTGGCATTGCTGTGGGCGGCGGGTTGGCTGGAGTTGCCGCGCTGGCGAAAAATTCGGCTGAGCAAATTGGCGAGATGGCAACAGAAGCCAAGCGGGCCGGTGTGAGCTTTGAAGCCTTTCAAGAGCTGGAATTTGCAGCCTCAAAAAGCGGTGTTTCCATTGATGCTCTGACCGATGGCCTTAAGGAAATGCAGCTTAGGGCTGATGAATTCATTTTGACCGGCAAGGGCAGCGGCGCGGATGCCTTTAAGCGGCTAGGCTATGGCGCAGACGATCTAAAGGAACGGCTAAAAGAGCCTGACAAGCTCTTTGAAGACATTGTCGGACGGTTGCAACAGTTTGATAAAGCAGCGCAAATTCGTATTGCGGACGAGGTTTTCGGCGGCACGGGTGGCGAACAATTCGTTCAAATGATCGAGCGGGGCGAAAAGGGGCTTAAAAATGCGCGTGAAGAAGCGCGGCGGCTGGGCATTGTACTTGACGAAAAAGTTGCCCAACAGGCGCAACAGATCAACCGCGAATTTGACACCCTTTCAACCATCATTGGCACCAAAATCAAAGGCTCGGTTGTTTCTGTCACGGCGGCGTTGATCCAGCTTAAAAACAGCTTTGATGATAGCGTTCTGGGGGATTCCGGTGGTGGGCAGGTCGACACGGTTTTTCGGCTTGCTGATCAATATAGGGAAGCGCAAGAGAACTATAAGCGCGCCCAAAAGGACTTGATCGGACTACGGGCGCAAGGGACATATTCGGACGATCTCAAAGCGGCGCGCGCGCGGGCTGACCGGCAATGGCAGGAGATTAAACGCACTGCGAAATTGATTGCGCAGGCTGATTATGATCTGGGCGGCGGGGTGATTAGCGTGGCTGGTCTGGATATCAAGGCCAAACAGCGCGAACTTGGCCTTATTCCGCAAGAAACGCGCACCCCAAAACCCAAGCCTGACGACAATGGCGGCGGGGGCTCTGGCACTGGCGGCGGTGATGACAAGAAAAGCAGGGCGCAAACCGACAAGGTGCAAGAGGTCATTCTAGCCTTGGAACATCAAGCCGCGCAGCTTG
This sequence comes from uncultured Cohaesibacter sp., assembly GCF_963676485.1. Lineage (NCBI taxonomy): Bacteria > Pseudomonadati > Pseudomonadota > Alphaproteobacteria > Hyphomicrobiales > Cohaesibacteraceae > Cohaesibacter > uncultured Cohaesibacter sp. Next base: position 4,453,041 of record NZ_OY781114.1, on the reverse strand, counting down.
GGCGCACGTCCGATGAGCAGGAGCTTTACAACGCATTGGCAAAAGCCGGTGTGAGCCTTGAAAGCGAGCAAGGGCAAGCCATTGCGGCGGCTGTTGGGGGCCTTCAGGCAAAACGCTTGGCGATGCAAGAGGCAATCAGCACCGCAAGGGCCATGCAGCTTGAAACCGAAGAGCTGGCGCAGAATTTCGAATATCTGGGGCAAGCGGGGCTCGATACACTTACGGACATTGTGAGCGGGGCGTCCTCGGCTGAGGATGCTATGCGCTCCTTTGCCTTACAGATCGCCAATGCGGCGGCGCAAGCGGCGCTCTTTGGCTCCGGGCCAATGGCGGCTTTCATGTCTGCCTTGACGGGAACCTCTGGCGGCGCTCTTACCGGTCTTTTCACTTCTGCTGCGGGGGCGATCACGTCAAGCGGTTCTGCGCTTGATCTGTCTTCCTTTGTAACCGGTGGCCGCGCTGGTGGCGGCATTGCTTTGCCTGGGCATCTCTATGAGGTGAACGAAACCGGGCAAGAGCTTTTTTCGCCCAACGTGGCCGGACGGATTGAACCATATCGGCCATTTGGCTCGGCGCATGATGGCGCGGGCAGGCAGGGCGACACACACAACTGGTATATTTCCACGCCTGACGCTCAAAGCTTCAAACAGTCCAAAGGCCAGATAGCCACGACCATGGCGCGCATTGTGGCACAGGGCGGGCGCAATCAATAGGGGCTTTCTAACATGGCGGCATTCTTGGACATTGTCTTCCCGGTGAAGGTCGGCTTTGGCGCGACAGGCGGACCACAACGCAAAACGCAAGTGGTGCAAAGCGGATCGGGCAAGGAAGAAAGAAACCAACAATGGGCGAACTCTCGGCGCTCTTGGGATGTCGGCACCGGCATCCGCGATATTTACGAGGCCGAACAGGTGCTTTCTTTCTTCGAGGATGTGCGCGGGCGGCTTTCCGGCTTTCTCTTTTGTGATCCGTTTGATTTGCGCTCTTGCGCCATTCTGGGCAAACCGGGGGCAATGGATCAGGCGATAGGCACCGGCGACGGGATCGCAACGGCCTTTCAGCTTACCAAGATGTATGGCAGCGCCAACCCATACAGGCGCAAAATCAGCAAGCCGAAACCGGATTCGGTTCTGGTGGCTGTTGATGGCGTGGCGCTTGATGAAACTGATTTCAGTGTCGATCACACAACCGGCCTTGTGACCTTGGCGGCTCCGCCAGCGGCGGGCGCTGCGGTCACGGCTGGCTTTGATTTTTTTGTGCCTGTGCGTTTTGACACAGATGGTTTGTCTATTGCTTGGGAAAATAACGCGCTTGTCTCTGTTCCTTCCATCCCCATTGTGGAGCTGATCTTATGAAGACTTTGCCCGATGGCATGCAGGCCCATCTTGACAGCGGGGCCACAACGCTTTGTTGGTGCTGGAAACTGACCCGACGCGATGGGGCAATCTATGGCTTTACTGACCATGATTGCGATCTATCTTTTGACGGGGTGACCTATTCGGCAGACAGCGGCTTTACAGCAACCGAACTGCAATCAAGCCTTGGGCTGTCCGTTGATAATGTGGATGTAGAGGGCGCGCTTTCTGCTGATTTCATCACTGAGGAAGATATTGCGGCGGGGCTTTATGACGGGGCCCGCGTTGAGGTCTGGCGGGTGAACTGGATGGATCTTGCCCAACGCCTTTTGATGCAGGCGGGCAATCTTGGCGAAATCACGCGCGGGGATACCTATTTCAGTGCAGAGGTGCGCGGGCTGGCCGCTGAGCTACAGCAAAAGCAAGGGCGTGTTTATCAGGCCGGTTGTGATGCCAGCTTGGGGGATGAGCGCTGCGGGCTTGATCTAACAAGCGGGGCCTATTCAGTCGATGTGGTGGTGACAGGACAGACCGGCGGGCAAGTGCTCCAGATTGCCGGGGCTGAAGGTTATGAGGCCAATTGGTTTGACCGTGGCACTCTCACCTTTACCAGTGGCGCAAATGCGGGGAAAAGCTACGCGCTGCAAAGTCATTTGGTAACGAGCGGCATTGTCTCTGTTGGCGTCTGGTCGCCATTCCTCAAGCCGGTTGCTGTGGGGGATCGGCTCACGCTTGTTGCGGGTTGTGACAAGCATTTTGCGACATGCGTCAAGAAATTTGACAACGGGGCGAATTTTCGCGGGTGCCCGCATATGCCGGGCAATGACTTTATGACCACCTATCCAAGCCCTGACAGTGACGATTTATCCGGTGGGCATCGCTATGACCAATATTAAGCGGGATCAGATCATAGGGAGTGCGCGCGGCTGGCTTGGCACGCCTTACCACCATCAAGCCAGCGTCAAGGGCGTTGGCTGTGATTGCCTTGGATTGGTGCGGGGCGTATGGCGCGCGCTTTACGGCTATGAAGCTGCGAATATTCCTGCCTATTCGCCAGATTGGGGCGATGCCACCAATTCAGAAAGCCTATTGGCTGCGGGGCGGACCTATTTGCAGGAAATCGCCCTTGATAACATGGGGCCGGGGGATGTGTTCGCGATCCGGTGGCGCGGGGCAAAGAGCGCCAAGCATCTGGGCATCCTGACCGGTGAAGCGCGATTTATCCACGCATACGAAAAATGTGGTGTCGTTGAGGTGAGCTTGTCACCTCACTGGCGTCGCATGATTGCCGCTGCTTTCCGCTTTCCCAATCTGGAGGTTTGAACATGTCAACGCTGGTTTTGTCAAAGGTCGGCACGGTGCTTGGCGGGGCTTTGCTGGGTCCGGTCGGGGCGATGATCGGCGGCACGATTGGCGCGGTGAGCGGGGCTGTGATCGACACTATGCTTTTGGCCGGTGGCAAGGATACACATAGCCAAGGGCCGCGACTTGATAGCCTGGAGGTGACCAGCTCGACCGAGGGAAGCGCGATCAACAGGGCTTACGGGCGGGCGCGCATTGGCGGTCAAGTGATCTGGGCCACCACCTTGGAAGAGGTGGCCACCACGACCAAGCGGGGCGGCAAGGGCGGCGGGCCAACGGCCAAAACGACAAGCTACACCTATTATGCCAATTTTGCGGTTGGCCTTTGTGAAGGGCCGGGGGTTTATCTCAATCGGATTTTTGCCGATGGCAAAGAAATCGACATGTCAAAAATCGACTTTCGCTTTCATGATGGCAGCGAGAGCCAACAGCCTGACAGCCTGATTGAAAGCGTGGAAGGCGACGGGATGGCGCCAGCCTATCGCGGGCTTTGCTATATCGTTTTTGACCGGCTGGAGCTGACCGACTACGGAAACCGCATTCCGCAATTCACCTTTGAAATTATCCGACCAGCGCCAACCCGACAGCTTGAAAGCGCCATTCGTGGCGTTAATCTCATTCCCGGATCAACCGAATTTGGCTATGAGCCTGACGTGATGCTCAAGCAAGAGCTGTCATCAAGTGGGGCGGTGATCGGGCAAGAATACGAGAATGTGCATCAGAAACAGGGCACGTCTGATTTGTCCGTTTCCCTTGATCAGCTTCAAACCGTGATGCCGAATGTCAAAAGCGTTTGCCTCGTGGTGGCGTGGTTTTTCGATGATTTGCGCTGTGGTGACTGCAGCATCCGGCCAAAGGTGGAAATCAGGGGCAAGGCAACCTCACCCTATAACTGGCAAGTTGCGGGCCTTACGCGCGACACGGCGCTTTTGATCACGCAATTGACCGATGATGATGGCAACAGCTATCCGGTTTATGGGGGCACGCCTTCAGACAAAGCCGTCATTCATGCCATTACCGAGCTAAAAGAGCGTGGCTATGATGTCATGCTTTACCCCTTCATTATGGGCGATATCCCTGAAGGTAACGGGCTGCCCGATCCTTGGGGCGGGGAAGAGCAAGCCCTATTCCCATGGCGAGGCCGGATCACTTGCCACCCGGCACCGGGGCAAGCTGGAAGCCCTGACCAGACGAGCGCGGCGGGCGATCAGGTGAGCGCCTTTCTGGGCTTGGCGGCTGTGAGTGACTTTTCCATTGCAAATGAAACAATCATCTATACCGGCGCGGATGAGTGGAGCTATAGGCGCTTTGTGTTGCATCTGGCCAATCTGGCCAAAGCGGCGGGCGGTGTGGCGTCCATCTGCATTGGTTCGGAAATGGTGGCGCTGACCACGGTACGCGAGGACGCAACACACTATCCGTTTGTAACGGGCCTTAAGGCCTTGGCTGCTGACGTGCGGGCGATCCTTGGGGCAACGGCCAAAATCGGCTATGCGGCGGACTGGAGCGAATATCACAGCCATAGACCGGGCGACGGGTCGGGCGACGTGATTTTCAACATGGACCCGCTATGGTCCGATCCTGCTATTGATTTCATTGGAATTGATAATTATTTCCCACTGTCCGACTGGCGGCGGGGTAGGGACCATCTTGATTATGATCAGGAACGCGGCTTTGTGACGCCTTACAGCCTTGACTATCTCAAGGCCAACATCGAGGGCGGGGAATATTATGATTTCTATTATGCGGATAATGCCGCGCGCGTGGCGCAAGAGCGCACCGCGATCAGCGACGGGGCGCATGGGGAAGACTGGATTTACCGCCAGAAGGATTTGAAGAACTGGTGGGCCAACAGCCACCACAACAGACCGGGCGGCGTGCGCGATGGCGCGGCAACCGGCTGGACACCAGAAAGCAAGCCTATCTGGTTTACCGAGTTGGGCTGTCCGGCGCTTGATCTGGGCAGCAATCAGCCGAACGTGTTCTTTGATCCCAAATCCAGTGAAAGCGCCTTGCCCTATTTCTCCAGCGGGGCGCGGGATGATGTGCAACAGCATAGCCATTTAAGGGCCGTGATCGACTATTGGGCCGATGATGCCAACAATCCGGCCTCAAGCCTTTATGGCGGCTCCATGATCGACATGGACGCTGTGCATGTGTGGAGTTGGGACGCGCGGCCTTTCCCCTCCTGGCCTCTGGACGGGGCAAGCTGGGCCGATGCGGACAATTGGCAATATGGGCATTGGCTATCCTCACGGGTGGGCATGGTCTATATGCCCGATCTGATGGGCCATATTGCTCAAGAATATGGCTTTGCGGCCTATGATTTTAGTGAGGCTTACGGCGCTTGTGATGGCTATGTGATCGATAGAACGATGAGTTTGCGCAGCGCTTGGCAACCGCTGGAACTGGCTTTCGCGTTTGACCTGATCGAGACAGGCGGCATCATCAAAGCTGTTTCCAGAAAGGCCATTCCGCTTTGTGCTGATGTCGATCAAGAGCGCTTGCAGGATACGAACGGCGAGCGCGGCGGCGAGTTGGTCACGCTCACGCGGGCGCAAGAAAGCGAACTGGCTCGCGGGGTGCGCATTACCTATCTCAATGCAAACAAGGCCTATAATTCCGGCACGGTGACCGCCTGGAACAATTTTGCAGATGCAACGAATGTGTCGGAAAGTCAGCTTGCTATTGTCATGGATGAGGATAGGGCGCGGGGCGTGGCTGAGTATCTTTTGCAAGATGTCTGGGCGGCACGGGAAAGCGGACAGTTTGCGCTTATGCCTTCCCTGCTGGCCTTGGAACCGGGCGACGTTCTGGAAGTGACAACGCAAAAGGGTGCGCGGGAAATGCGCTTGACCGATGTAAAGGACGGGGAAGGGCGAGCCTGTGAGGCAAGCGGCTTTATTGATGCCGGCTTGTCGGTTTCCGGGGCGCGCTATTCCTTGCGGTTCAGCAAAGCCGATGCAGGCCTAACGCGCATGATTGCCCGCTTCATGGACTTGCCCTTGCTCCAGCCGGATAATGACCCGAATGCGGGCTATGTGGCGCTTTCAGCCAAGCGATGGCCGGGGGCGGGGCTGGTGTTGCGCTCGACCAATGAAAGCAGTTGGCAAAGCAATATTGAATTTTCCCACTCGGCGATCATTGGCGAGACCCTCAATGCCTTGGGCAAAGGGCCGCTTTATGTGTTTGACAAAGCCAACGCGCTGGAAATCGAGATTTACAGCGGGGCGCTTCTCTCTGTCTCTGAAGAGGAATTATTCTCTGGCAGCAATGCCTTTGCCATTGAAACGAGCGCGGGCGTTTGGGAAATCATCCAAGCGCAAACTGTGGAGCTGATCGGCTCGAAACGCTATCGCCTGACCAACCTTTTGCGCGGCCAGCTTGGCACTGAAAGCGCCATGCTGGAGACCGTCGCGGCGGGGGCTGCGTTGGTCTATCTTGATCAGGGCATAGCGCAAGCAGATATGGGGCTCTCTGATATTGGCATCAGCTATTATTGGCGCTATGGACCGGAAGGCGAAACGGTTGGCTCGGATCTCTTCACGACCGAGCAACACGCCTTTAGCGGGCGGGCGCTCAAGCCCTATGCGCCAGTCCATGCCAGATGGGCAAGCGATGAGGCGGGCAACCATACCATCACATGGATCAGGCGCACGCGACTGGATGGCGATAGCTGGGCGCTCTATCAAGTGCCGCTGGGCGAAGCGCTGGAAGCCTATGAAGTCGATATCATAAGCGGCGGCGATGTTGTACGCACCATCGAGACAAGCACGCCTGAAGCCAGCTACAGCGCCACACAAAGACAAGCGGATCTAGGCAGCGCAACGGCTGGCTATGAGGTGGCAATCTATCAAATCAGTCAAACAATCGGGCGCGGGGATGGGCTGAAGGTGATGTGGGGGTGATTGGGTGGATTAGGCTCGGCAACTTTGAGCCCAAACTCGACATTGCAAATGGTGGGCCGGCTGAGCCAGCGAAATAGGCCCCTAGAAATCGCGTCCCTTACCGGACTCTCATGGACTGATCGGTTTATCAACGCCACCTCCCCATTGCAGTCATTCGAATGAGGTGCAGCATTTTCAGCAATCAGTTGACGGGTACGGACGGAGGAGACGTTCCTGTCAGGCTGTAATTCCTATCTGTTCACAACTCACTTTTATTCCTATATCCTGATCCTTGTTTCACACGAGGGAGGATGAAATGTGGGCCTGGACTAAAACAAACTGGGAACGCTGCTTCCTGTTCTTGATCGCATTAATTTTCCTAGCCTTCAGTATCCAGTTTTTCCTCAAAGCCGAAGTGACAGGGGCCACTGCGGCTTTCGTCATGTTTTTTCTTTGTTTGGTCTATGGCAACTTCTCTCGTTTCAAGAGATTCAAGGGATTGGGGTTCGAAGCCGAACTCTGGGAAGACAAGCAGAAAGAGGCCGCCGACCTTATCGAACGCCTGAAAAGCATCGTACAAGTTTATACCCACGAAATCGTGATGATGAAAGTAATGGCAGGGAGATGGGGCGGAGGCTCGAAATGGCCAGATCGCTGGGCACTTTATGACGAACTCGTCGACCAGCACGACACACTTGGTCAACATATAGACTTTTTGCCACTTAAGGAGAAAGTCTATAGAGTGATGGTGTTTGATGCCGTTAATCACCTGTATCCAAAAATAGAGCGACCTCTCTCGGAGGCGCTCTCGAAAGCGCAAACAACGATCTCAGCGGAATTTGGCACACCTATCAAGGATGCTGCAGGCTATGATAAACGCAGACAGGAACTTGGAAAGCTAAGGTTTAGAACTAACAACCTGTTCGAAATCTCTGAGACTGAGAATGTTGCACGCCTTGTTTTGAATAATGTAGAACAAATAACGCAGGGTTTGCACGAGAAATTCGGAATTGAGGTCGAACTACCTGCCGACGAAATGGCAAAACTGCAGAAGATCGATGCTCTGTTCCAAGTGGGAGACTTCCGCACTGATCCTGAGCTCATTCAGTGGGCTGATTGTAAAGACTAGCGGGCTGAAACGTGAGTTTCAGCGTAGATCAGAACTGTGTTTCCAATGGTTGGTCGCAGCGCTTGAAGGTCTGCTCAGAGGTCTCGACATCCACGCAAGCCCAATGCTGACGGTCACAAACGAGTATACGCCGCAAAGCCAATTATCCCTTTCTTGATATTTGAACAACCTTAGTATCGTTAAAGTATAGGCAACCGGATGGTATTAGATATTTGGGAGTGTTTATTTGTAACCTTGTTCATGTTGGCCCCAACTTACTAATAAATTGTAGCCGTCCTGCAAGACTGATTTGGTTCGAGTGGCAATTCTTTTGGCGTCGTGGCTATGATTGAGGCTAGAATTTGGTTTTGAATAACACTCTAATTATTGGAAATTACTTTCTACTGTATTTTTTTACGTCTTTGGCGGCCTTTTTTTCAGCTTCCTTTAATTCTTTATAGAAATTCTCGCATGTTAAATAACCGTCAATTACTTTTGAAATCAACACGCCTTCATAGTAATAATTACTAATTATTTCATTTTTTCCATATCTTTTTAAATACTCATTGTAACAGTAATGGTTGTAGCTTTTTAGCGTTATCTTTCTCCCGTCAAACACAAAGCCTTTTTTTAGCATTTCGAGTTTTTTTCCATATTTATTATTGGTATAGAAAGATAAAGATAGCAAAATTACCATAAATAAAATTGTATACCATATTATTTTCAGATGAATAATTAGCCCAATTATAAATACTATAGGTGTAAACACTATCAGAAACCCTATTAATCTATCTGATATCGACATCATATAATTGCAGTCATCAAAGTCAACATCTCCTGTACTTGGAATTTCTTCCTCTCCAAAAAAATCGCAGATGTTTCCGATAAAACTTATAAGAATAACAAGAAAAATTATGAAGCCCCCAAAAGCCACTTGATCCCTCCATACTAAAAAGAAAAATGTTTTTAACAGAAGCCTATTTCATAATATTGTGTATATATTATCTTATCAATGATGATCTATCGAATGGCTACTTTTTGTCTATGGCATCTGAGATCTCGCAGCTGCAGGAAATGGTAGCTATCCGCCCTTTTGCCAGAAGCGATTTCAGTTGCCATGAAGTTTCGACGATACAGCGAACGTCTCAATAGTCCGCCAAGAGGCCATTTGTAGCACTCCCACTTCTCAACCATCCAGAACCAGCCTTTACCCTTGGATTGATAGATTTCAACCGAGGGTCTTTTCATGACGTCTACAGCGCTTTTGCAATTGCCTTACATTGCGAGCAACCAGAATCAGAAGCATATCACCCACAATGAAGCCTTGCGGATGCTGGATGCGCTTGTGCAGCTTTCCGTATTGGATCGGGATCTTTCAGCGCCACCCGATGCACCTGCTGATGGTGCGCGCTATATCGTGGCCGATGGGGCAAGCGGGGCCTGGACCGGATGGGATGGCAGCATCGCAGCCTATCAAGACGGGGCATGGATTGAATTTGTGCCTTTGGCTGGCTGGCTCTCATGGCTGGAAGATGAAAGCAAACTGCTTTGCTATGACGGGGCGGGCTGGTCTGATTTCATCTCAACAAGTCTTGGCACAGCTCTGGCTGATGGGTCTTTTGACAAGATCGGCGTGAACGCCTCGGCGGACGCAACCAACCGGCTTGCTCTTTCCTCCAGCGCAAGCCTTTTCAACCATGCCGGAAACGGGCATCAGATCAAGGTCAACAAGGCGGCGGCGAGTGACACAAATAGCCTGTTGTTTCAGACCAATTGGTCTGGCCGCGCGGAAATGGGCTGCGCGGGCAATGATGATTTTTCCATCAAGGTCAGTGACGGGTCTAGCTGGTATAATGGTCTTGTTGTCAAAAAAGACAGCGGCGCGGTGTATCTGCCCAATCATTTGCGCCTTGGTGCGGATAGCGCAGCCAATGAGTTGAACTCTTACGAAGAGGGGATCTGGACGCCCACGCTGATTGGCTTGAGTGGCGGCGTTGCCACTCTGTCATCTGATTATGGCGTCTATACCAAAATCGGGGCGCTTGTTTACTTGGGGATTCATTTGGTGACCAGTGATGTCAGTTCCCTTGCTGGTCAGTTGGCTATTGGTGGGCTCCCGTTTCTTCGAAAATCATTCACCGGTGTTCCCAACAGGGCAACGGCCTTAGCCGGTTTCTGGAGCGGCTTGACGATACCCGGCACCACATTGAACGGCTTTATGCAGGATACGAGCAGGATCCGGCTGATGTCGGCTGATGCCTCGGGTGGTGACACCTATGTCACGGCGGCGAACCTGACGGGCAACGTTACGCTTTATATGACAGCAACCTATATGGCGGAGTAGATTTTCATGGACATTACCAAAACCGACAAAGGGCTTCATTTCAAAGCGATCCTTGACGGTCAAGTCTTTAGGGCTGCGATAGCCTTGTTTGATGAGACCGAAGAGGGAGGGCTTGAACAAAGACCGATTGAGGCGATTTTAAGCGATATCCGCTCCCTTGCGATTGATGAAACCGCGAAGGAAAAAGCCATAGCCTTGCTGACATAGCTTTCGTCATTCACCTACATATCAACCAGACCAAGCCAGCTTTTACCCTCGGATTGATCAAACTCAACCGAGGGTAATTTCATGACCAAAAAGGAAATTAAGGCCATCCAGAAAGCGCTAAAGGCAAAGGGCTTTTACAAAGGGGCTATTGACGGAGTGCGCGGGCGACTGACCAACCGGGCGATAATCGATTTCAAGCGCTCGATTGGCTATCGCGCCCGCTCCTATGTGGGGCCGCTCACCAAGGCGGCTTTGTTTGACGGGCGCGTTGATCAGGTGACTGCAGGCCGGACCAGACGCCAAAAGGCCATTGCAGGGCTGGATGAACCAAAATGGCTTCAGGTGGCGCGCTCTTATCTGGGCTTGCGCGAATATAAGGGCAACCGGCACAATCCGAAAATTCTGGAATGGTGGATCAAAATACGCATGCCTTTCACCGATGATGAGACGCCATGGTGTGCGGGTTTTGTTGGCGGGGTGCTGGAAGAATGCGGGATTCGCTCGACCAGATCAGCGGGCGCACGCTCTTACCTCTGGCAGCATTGGGGCTTGCAGCTAAAGGGGCCTTGTGTGGGCGCTGTGGTGGTGTTCTGGCGGGGCAGTCGCGCCGGAACAAAGGGGCATGTTGGCTTTGTGGTCGGGCGTGATCAGCATGGCAATTTGATGGTGATCGGCGGCAACCAAGGGGACGCGGTGACCATCCGGCCATTCTCGACAGATCGCGTCTTGTCCTATCACTGGCCTGCAAATGATATCCCATATAGTGGGGGCGGCTTTGAAAGTTTGCCTCAGGTCAACTCGGATGGAACGCTTTCAATCAACGAAGCGTGAAAAGATATCAACGGGGCGGAAAGCCATGAGACTCTTTGTGGGAAGGTTTTTAACTCTCAAATGGAGCAACTATCATGACTTTCCGACTTTCATTTTTTCCCGCGTTCCTTATCGGTCTTGCCACGGCCTGCATGTTTGCAGCACCGGCCAGCGCGGCCACTATCGACCTTTCCCCGCTAACGTCCCTTGCAAATGACTTTGTGCAGTCCCTTGTCAGTCTATTGGCCTCTGTGATCGTTGGGGCGGCGGCGTGGGCGGCAAAACGCTGGTTTGGCCTACAGATGGAAGCCAAACAGCGCGAAAGCCTGCACGGGGCTATTGAGCGCGGCATCGGCAGCGCCCTTGAAACGCTTCTCAAAAAGCTGGATGGCAAGGCCGGAATCGAGATTGACAATGAAGCCGTGGCGCTCGTTGCCAATTACGTTGTCAAAATGAGCCCTGACGCGGTGAAATACTTCAAGCTGACACCGGACAAGCTTGCCGACCTGATCAAGGCCAAATTCGGTGAGCGCTTCATGCTTGATTTGGATCTGGCCGCGCAGCCAAGCGCATAATATGGGAGGGCTGGCGACATGTGGGAATGGATCATAGGCGCGTTGCTTGGCTTTCTGGGTGAGCTTTTGCGCTCACTTTATGCCGACCATACCGCCAGCCGGACCTTGCAGGAGAATGGCAGGCTCAAAGAGCAAAAGGCCGCTCTTGAAAGGCAACTCACCATCAATCAACAGGCGCAAACCATAAGGGACAAGGTGGATGCGGAAACTGACCTTAACGCTCTTATTGATGGCCTTTAGCCTGTTGCTGGCGGGCTGTCCTTCCCGGACCATCACGATAGACAGCCTATGCGAAGCACGGGCGGTGCCTGTTTCGCCAGAAATCAAGGCGCTAATGCGCTCCTGGCTAACGCCTGACGGGAAACTCAAAGCCAATGCGCCCAAGGGCGCAGCGGCATTCCTTAAAGGCCTAAAGGCTAACAATGACCTTATCAAAAGCAATTGCAGCAAAGGGGCAGGGCGATGAGCACTGAGATTAAAGATTTGGTCTATATCGGGGGAATCGTTGTGGCCGTTGCTGGCTCTCACTTCATGCTGCGCGCCCGCGTCATGGTTCTGGAAGAACGAATCAAGGGCTATTCAGAAGCCATGAAACGCATCTTCGAAAGCTTAAGCCGCATTGAGGAAAAGCTGGACGGGAAAGCGGATAAGTGACATATTGGGGCCGGACAAATTCGGCTCCATATTTTGTACTACGAATTGTACTACATTTTGTACTACAGGAATTTTTAGATTTATCATTATTACATAAATGTCAACAAGTTAGCTATATTGACTTTTGATTCCGAATCCTTCAGGGGTCACCATTTTCCACACATCTTCTCGTTTCGGAAAGAAAATGTGCCTTTGGCACAGATGTGTATGCGCGCGTTTCACAACTTTAGAAATAGTCATTCAATTTCTTTGCGGGGTCCCTTGTTAATCGCGGCGGCAATCAATAGCATTGCGGAAAATTCCGTAGCGATTTGGAAAGAGAGAGAATGATGAAACTGTCTACAGCCGCCACCATTTTGGTTATGTCAACATCAGCCGCATTTGCGGATTGTTCTGAAGTGACATTCTCGGACGTCGGCTGGACGGACATCACCGCAACAACGGCAACCACCGCCACAGTGTTGCAGGCGCTCGGCTACAAGACCGAAACGCGCATGCTTTCCTTGCCCGTCACCTATATCTCGCTGGAAGAAGGTAAGGTGGATGTGTTTCTAGGCACTTGGCTGCCTACAATGGAAGCAGACATCAAGCCTTATCGAGAAAAGGGTACGGTGGATACCGTCCGGGCCAATCTGCAAGGCGCGAAATATACGCTCGCAACAAACGAAGCCGGTGCCAAGCTGGGCATAACCAGTTTTGAATCAATTGCCAAACATGGAGATGCCCTAAAGGATACGATCTACGGCATCGAACCGGGCAATGATGGCAACCGCCTGATCATGTCGATGATCGAAAAAAACGCCTTTGACCTTGGTGATTTCAAGCTCCGCGAGAGCTCCGAGCAGGGTATGCTCAGCCAGGTGCAGCGTCTATCCAAACGCGACAAGCCTGTCGTTTTTCTTGGCTGGGAACCCCATCCGATGAATTCCAGCTTCAAACTCACCTATCTGAGTGGCGGGGACGATTTTTTTGGCCCTGATTATGGCGGCGCCACCGTATATACCAACACACGCGCAGGCTACACCAAAGAATGCCCCAACGTCGGCAAGCTGCTGAATAATCTTGAATTTTCTCTCAAAATGGAGAACGAGATTATGGGATATATCTTGGATGATGGCATGAAGCCTGAAAAAGCGGCAAAGATTTGGTTGAAAGACAATCCTTCTGTTTTGGATCAATGGCTTGATGGTGTAAAAACACGCGAGGGCGAAGACGGGTTGCCCGCAGCCAAGACGTCTTTGGGGCTGTAATTTCGCGAGCGACTGATCCCGTTCGATATGGGACCAGATTCGCCGACAAGATGCGCTGAGACGTTAGCGGATCAAGACAAAAGGAATGCCAGTTTTGGAATGGCTCTATTCCCACAAAATCCCTGTAGGGGACTGGGCAAGTGCGATCTTTGAATGGATCCGCTGGAATCTGGAAGGCGCCCTTGATGCGCTGAGCATCACCATCGAAAATGTCATTGACGGAATATTGTGGCTGTTGCATACGCCGCATCCGCTCATCGTCATCGCAGTTTTTGTCGCCATTACTTGGGTTTTGCAGCGCAGTTGGAAGACTTGCCTGCTTGTCGGCGCTGGTTTTCTCTTCATCCTCAACCAAGGCTATTGGCGCGAAACCACAGAAAGCCTGACTCTCGTTCTCTCATCTTGCGCCGTTTGCATGGCTCTTGGCGTACCCATTGGCATCGCATCCGCTCACCGTCCGCGCCTTTATGCTGTCATGCGTCCGATCCTCGATCTGATGCAAACCCTACCAACCTTCGTTTATCTCATTCCCGCAATCGTTTTTTTTGGAATCGGTATGGTGCCGGGGCTTATCGCGACTGTGGTCTTTGTTTTGCCTGCTCCGATCCGGTTGACCCAATTGGGTATTTCATCGACACCGCCTACGCTCATTGAAGCGGTAAAGGCCTTTGGCGGCACCAGAAAGGATGTTCTGTTCAAAGCCGAGCTGCCTTATGCGATGCCGCAAATCATGGCCGGCCTCAACCAGACCATTATGCTGGCATTATCGATGGTGGTGATCTCGGCCCTTGTCGGCGCTGATGGGCTTGGTGTCCCCGTGGTTCGGGCGCTCAATCAGGTCAATACGAGCCTCGGGTTTGAAAGTGGCCTTGTTATCGTCGTGGTCGCTATCATCCTTGATCGCATCTTGAACAGGAAACGCGAAAATTGACTACCGCCATCAAACTGGATCAGGTCTCTATCGTTTTTGGAGACTCTCCTGAAGCCGCATTGCCCTATATGGACCAGCAATGGGATCGCGCGGCTATTCAGGAAAAGACCAATCAACTTATGGCCGTTCGTGATTGTTCTCTGGAGGTCGAAGAGGGCGAAATCTTCGTGTTGATGGGGCTCTCCGGGTCTGGCAAGTCAACGCTTCTTCGGGCTGTCAACGGCCTTAATCCGGTCATCCGTGGCTCGGTGCATGTCAATAACGGTGATGCACTTATGGACGTGACCAAGGCCTCTTCCATGCAGTTGCGCAAAATCAGACGCAATCGGGTCGCCATGGTGTTTCAGCAGTTCGCGCTCTTGCCTTGGCGCACGGTCGCCGAGAATGTTGGTCTGGGGCTTGAATTGGCCGGAATGCCCAAACGCCACAGGCGCGAAGCCGTTTTGGAACAACTTGCCCTCGTTGGTTTGGAAAACTGGGCCGATAATCAGGTCAGCGAGCTTTCGGGAGGAATGCAACAGCGGGTAGGGCTTGCGCGGGCTTTCGCCACTCAAGCTCCAATTCTGTTGATGGATGAACCATTCTCAGCTCTCGATCCGCTGATCCGCTGCAAGCTTCAGGATGAGCTGCTCGATTTGCAGCAAAAGCTCAAGCGCACGATCCTGTTTGTCAGCCACGATCTTGATGAAGCCTTTAAACTAGGCAATCGGATCGCCATCATGGAAGGCGGCCTCATCAAGCAGATTGGTACGCCACAAACGATCTTTTCCAGACCAGCCGATGATTATGTCTCTGAATTCGTCGCCAATATGAACCCTCTGGGTGTCCTCAGGGTTTGCGATGGCATGGTCAAACCCAGCCAAAGCAGGTATGAGAAGACCATCTCCCACGATACGCTGCTTTCCGATAGCCTTGATCATTTGCTAGCCGCCCAAGACCCGCTTGGTGTAACAAAAGAGAATAAGATCGTTGGCGAACTCTCAGCCCGCAACGCCTTGCAGCTTCTCTCCGGCCATCTGTCTGAAGACAGCAACGGACGAGACATCTGATCTGCGATTGTATTTCTCCGATTTCTGCCGCTATGATGATGGACCATGAATTCATTTGAGGTTTGATAAAATGAAAAGCCGCAGCTTTGCCGTCATTGGCCTTGGAACATTTGGCAGCACAGTTGCCAGCGAGCTGTCCAATTTTGGCAACCATGTGCTTGGTATTGACTGCAATGAACAAAATGTTGCCCGCTTGGCCGATACCCTAAGCGAAGCCATCATCGCCGATGGCAAGGATGAAGCGGCCCTCAAGGAAGCTGGTCTGGCTGATTATGATGTTGCAATCATCGCCATTGGGGAAGACCTGGAGGCCAATATCCTTTGCACCATGAATATCAAGCTGATAGGGGTAGAAACCATCTGGGTTAAGGCCCTCAACAAGACCCACCACAGGATTTTGTCGCGTCTTGGTGCAGACCGCGTCATACTGCCTGAACAAGAAGTCGGTCGGCATGTCGCGCAAATGCTTCATAACCCGCAAGTGCGCGACTATGTCAGCCTTGGTAACGGTTTTCATGTCGTTGACTACAAGGTTCCGGAGCTGCTGGAAGGCAAATCCATTTCCGATCCTGAATGGTTTACCCATGGCGAGCTTCGTGTGCTCGGCTTCATGAGAGAAAGTCAGTATTTCTCGGGTGACAATCCAAATGCCACCCTGAAGGAAGGCGACAAACTGCTTCTGCTGGGCAAACGCGACGATCTACGTCAATTCGGAGACATTCTGCGCGATCGGAGCTAACGCATATGGTTGTATCGCATACCCAACGCAAAGCGACGCAATTGCCGCCGCCGATGGTGCTTGTCTTTCTTTATGCGTCCCTCATCGTGGCCGGAACCTTGGGGCTCAAACTTCCCATCGCAACGGTCGGCTCAATCTCTTGGTCTGACGCCATCTTCACCGCAACATCAGCCGTAACAGTCACCGGCCTTGCCGTCCTTGATACCGGCAAGGACTTTACGATCTATGGCCAGATCCTCATCTGTATCTTGATCCAGCTTGGTGGGTTGGGGCTGATGACCTTTGCTGTCTTGATCCTTTCAATGCTCGGGATATCCATCGGATTTACCAATCGGATCTATCTGCGAGAGGATCTGAACCAGACCTCCGCAACAGATCTGATGGCGCTGACAAAGGTCATTATGCGCATTGTGCTTTTGTGCGAACTGATTGGCGCGATCATCCTTGCCTTCGTCTTCATTCCCGACGTTGGCGTGGCCCGAGGGATCTGGAGCGCAGTGTTCCATGCGGTTTCCGCTTTCAACAATGCCGGCTTCTCGCTCTATTCAGACAGCCTCAGTCACTGGGCGGGCAATCCGCTGCTCAATCTCACAATCATCATGCTTTTTGTGGTTGGAGGGATGGGCTTTACCGTTATTACAGATGTCTGGCAGTTTCGTTCATGGCGCAAATATTCCCTTCATACCAAGTTGATGCTTTTTGGCACGATTGTCTTGCTCGTGCTTGCCACATTGGCTTTCGCATTGATGGAATGGAACAATCCTGAAACCATCGGCAAACTGGATTGGGCAAGCAAAGTGCAGGCGAGCCTGTTTCAGGCGGCCACGCCAAGAACGGCCGGTTTCAACACCGTCGACATGGCGTCCCTTAATGATAGCACCACGCTGATGTTCATGATCCTGATGGTGATTGGCGCAGGTAGCACATCGACCGGAGGAGGGATCAAAGTCACCACCTTCATTGTGCTCCTGCTTGCGACAATAGCCTTCTTCAAGCGCCAAACGGCGATTGATATTTTCGGGCGCAGGCTTGGTGCAGACCAGATCATGAAAGTGCTTGCCCTAACAATGGTCTCAATGGGCCTGATTTTGGCCGCCATGTTTGCAATGCTGGTGTTCCATGAAGGAAACTTTCTGGACATTGCCTTTGAGACCGTATCCGCATTTGGAACGGTTGGCTTGTCCAGAGGCGTGACTGGGGACCTCGATCAGGTCGGACGCGCCATCATCATGTTCATCATGTTTGTCGGGCGCGTTGGTCCTCTGACCGTTGGCTTCTTGCTTGCTGCACAAAAATCAAAACGGATATCCTATCCCGCAGGCACGGTCTATCTGGGGTAGGAGGGGAAGTTATGGCTGTTGGTGTAGGTCTCAAAGAAAAATCTGGTTGCTTTCAACTGGCGGCTCAATAAATGACGGCTCAATGTAAGGCTGCTCAAGGAAGGTAAACATGGGTCGTGTCTTGCCAAACTCGGGCGTCTCAAGACCTAGCCTCTTGTGCATGAGGCAATCAATGTCAGCCGCCGTAAAGGGCTTTTTCAAGAAGCCTGAGATCCCCACAAAAGCTGCAGACCGTTCCAGATGGTCGGTATCATTTGTCGACATCATATAGATGCCAATGCGCTCGGAAACGCTTCGGATCATGCCGGCAAGCTCAAGTCCGTCAAATTCCGGCATATGGAAATCGGTAAGGATAATATCGGGGCGCTCAACGACAATCGACTGAAGCGCCGCACGCGCACTATCCGCCTCAAGCACGTCAAAACAGAAGCGACTCTTTCCCAGAACTTTCTTGGTCAATTTGCGCATGGTGGCAGAATCATCAACGACAAGAATGCGATTGGTCTTTGTCATGACAATATAGTTCATGAAAGCATCTGCCACATCCTGAGACCGAAATGGTTTCTTCATGAAATGATAAACGCCAAATTTCTTCAATACAGATTCCGATCTTTCATCCAACCGACCTGACATGGCGATGGTCAGGCACTCTTTTGAAAGCGTTCTCGGCAATTGGGAAACAAGCTGCGGGCCGGAAAGGCCGGGCATTTGAATGTCGATGAAAGCCAGATCAATCTTTTTGGACTTGAGAATCTTCAATGCCTCGGCTCCGTCTGCAACGAAGGTGACATCAAGATAATGCTCGTTCTTGTGCGCCTGAATCCCGCGCCTGATGACGTCGCGTGTTACCGCGCTGTCATCTGCAACAAGCACATGAAGCATTTTATGAAGAACCTGAGATCCGTGATGAATCTTTTTCGGAGAAATCATATCATCTAGCTCTGGAGAAAAATTAAAATTGAGAAGAAAAATCAAAGCCCTGAATAGGAGGCCTTGGAAATAGGAAATAAAAATTACTATTTCATGACCGCAGTGCGTCTGGTTTTAAGAAAACAGATGACAATAGCCCCCACCGAGCTCTATGTAGCCAAGCATGGCTACGCAATGGGATTTTATACAACATTGAATTTATTGAAAAAATCATCTTTCAAGATGGCTGAAAGCCAAAAGAAATCACCATTATTCGCAATGGAAATTTTTGTACCATAAAGTATATAATTTTCACTCTTCCCAGCTTCCGTAGCCAAGAATGATCCTTCCATTCGACCGGGCTGCTGGCAAAATTTGATCATTCTGGCGAAACCTATGGTCTGACATTCATGGTCCTTACTATGGTGCGGCTATGTCCTGAACAATCTTTTTCATGCAGGCAGCGCAAGTGCTCTGTGCAACCCACTCGGAATCCGGTAAACAACAGAAAACAGTCCTGCTTGTTCGCTGGTGCTTGATAGCATTGAGGAGACCTTTATGTCAGATTTTGGCCCGTTTTCTGTCGATCCAAACAGTCCTCCAGGCTATCAGTCAAGAGGGCCGCAAAAGCCGGAAACGGACTGGATCACGTCACTGAGTGATTCCCTCGAACATCATCTTTCGTCTCTTTGTTCTTCGCGTACCAAGGCCTTCATTGCCTTGATGCTCTTTGCGCTCGTCTGCTTTCTACCCGGGTTCAACTCCATTCCTCCGGTTGATCGTGATGAAGCCCGCTTTGCTCAGGCTTCAAAACAGATGATGGAAACCGGTGACTATGTCGACATTCGGTTTCAAGATGAAACCCGGTATAAAAAGCCGGTTGGCATCTATTGGCTACAAGTCGCCAGCGTCAAGGCAACTGGGCAAGATTGGGATGCGCCAATTTGGGCCTACCGCATTCCATCTCTTGTTGGGGCGTTGCTCAGCGTCGGTCTGACCGTCCTTGTCGGCATGCGCATGGGGTCCGTGCGCAGCGGCTTTCTGGCAGGATTGGGTATGGCGGCAGCGATCTTGCTCGGCGTCGAGGCGCGCTTGGCAAAAACCGACGCCATGCTGCTCGCTACGATTCTGGCGGTGCAGTGGCTTCTTTGGGAGCTCTATGATCTGCGCAGCGGATTGAGCAAAGGGAAGGGCGCCTTGCTCTGGGCGGCTCTCGCATTCGGTGTGTTGATCAAGGGGCCGATCATTCTGATGGTTAGCATCCCGACCGTCATTATCCTGTCCATCCGCGAACGCTCTGTTGGTTGGCTAAAGGGCTCGGGCTGGAAGTATGGAATTCCCATGTTTCTTGTCATCACCATCCCGTGGTTTCTGGCTATCGGCATCAAGACTGACTGGGCTTTTTATATGGACTCCATCGGCAAGGACATGATGGCCAAGGTTGCCTCCGGCAAGGAGTCGCACGGCGCGCCTCCGGGTACCTATCTGGCGGCCAGCATCGGCACTTTCTGGCCGATCTCGGTTTTCTTCATTTTGTCAGTGGTCTGGATCTGGAAACAAAGGGCGCAACGAACGGTTTTCTTTGCGCTCGCTTGGGTTCTGCCTGCCTGGATCATTTTTGAACTCGTGCCGACCAAGTTGCCTCACTATGTTTTGCCCGCAATGCCCGCGCTCGCCATTCTCATGGCAGAAGCTCTGGAGGCTCGCGCCACCAGCTGGGCGAGCCTGTGGGGACGCATCGTGGCTCTTCTCATCCCCATTGTCGCGATCATTCTGGGGTTAGGGGCGCCCATCGGACTGATTTTCATGCAAGGGTCAATCAATCCGGCCGCTTTTGGCCTGGGGCTGGTGGCTTCCGGCCTTGGTCTGCTTAGCTATGCCATATTGACCCGTGGGCGCGTCATGGCAGCTTTCGCTCTCACCTGCCTCATTGCGCCGGTACTATATCTCTCGCTGCACGGAACCATTTTCCCGGAATTGCGTTCTGTTTGGATATCAAACCAGCTGCAGGAAAGCATCAACATGGTCAAACCGTGTGAAAGCGTTGAAGTGGCAAGTGCGGGCTATAGCGAGCCAAGCCTTGTCTTCCTCGTTGGCACTGACACCTTGTTGACCAATGGCCAGGGTGCCGCAAAGTTTATAAAGGAGGCTGGTTGTCGGCTGGCTATCGTGGAAAAAAGCCAACAGGCCGCTTTCCTTGAAGCCTTGGGGGATAGAAAAGACGATTTCGAACAAGCCTCAACCGTAGAAGGCTACAAGCTCAACGGTGGCAAGTGGCAGAGTTTTGGGCTCTATCGCTACAAGATGTAACCACAGAAAATCGAAGCCAAAAGACACATGTCTCTGTTTACCAATATGAAGAGCTCTCTGAGCCAGTTGAAAAGCCAATATTCTGCCTTTTCAAATCTGCGCGCCATACGCGCCTTTCATGCCAGATCAAAACGGTATGATCCAACCATCAGGGAACCTGATTGGGTTCTGGTTCTGGTGATTACATTCAGCTTCATCGCACTGGGCATGCTCTTTGTCGATGAAGCGGCCGGCTATTGGAAGGCAACTCTGCCCAAAGAGACCTATGATCTTTTCCAAAGCGTGACACGCTGGGGCAAATCCGAGAATTATCTTGTTCCATCGGGTCTGGCAGTTCTCGTCACCGCTTTGCTGCCATGGCAACGATTGACCATGAGCGCCAAGGCGGCCCTGTGCCAATTGCAAATGGCGGGGCTATTCATCTTTATCGCGGTCGCCGGAGCCGGATTGTCGAACAACATTCTGAAAATTCTCATTGGCCGTGGCAGGCCCCGCTATTTTGAAGAATTTGGGCCACACTATTTCAATTCGCCGGGATTTGCGTCTTCTTTTCAGAGCTTTCCTTCAGGGCATTCGACAACAGTCGGAGCCATGGCGATTGCTCTTACACTGCTCTTTCCACGCCTCAAGTGGCTCTGGATTGCGGCCGGGATGTGGATCGCTTTTTCCCGCATTGTTGTTGGGGCGCACTATCCGTCAGATATTGTTGCCGGTTTCGTCTATGGAGCCGTTTTTGCGTGGTTGCTTGCCAAATACAGCGCAAAACGCAGACTGCTGTTCCGTGTGCAAGATGGATTGATCCGATTGCCCGAAACCGGCGGTTTTTCCTTTGCCAAATTGATGAAAGCTCTTCACATGCTGGTGCAAAAAGCATAAAGAGTGAGCCACTCGGCATAAAGTGCCGAAATGATCACCTCGCAAGGCTGAGCATCTTCTAGCTGTCGCATTGACTGGGCTATCAAACGGTCCTGTTTGCATTCAGACGACGATGCAAGACTTATCGAAACCAAAATCAGCGTCGGGAATGCGCCATGCTATCCACCTTGCCACCGCTCAATCATGCTCTTGAAGTCAGTGTGGTTATTCCATGCAAGAATGAAAGAGAAAATCTGGCTTTTCTCATCGATGAGGTTCACGCCGCGCTAGATGGCCGTTCATTCGAGCTGATCATCGTTGATGATGGATCTACAGACGACACGGGGCCTTTTCTGAAAGAGGCTGCCGCTACGCGCCCATGGCTGCGCCATGTGCGCCATGAAGCCTCCTGCGGGCAATCCAATGCCGTAAGGACCGGCTTGCTCCTGGCCAAAGGTGAGTTCATCGCGACGCTGGATGGAGATGGGCAGAATGATCCGGCCTTCTTTCCCCAGATGATTGATGCCCTCAAAGAGGGAGGCCCCGATCATGCCCTTGCCGCCGGGCAGCGCATGAAGCGCACCGATGGTTTTGTCAAAAAACACGGCTCGCGCCTTGCCAACAAGATCCGTCAGTCCCTGTTGAAGGACAACACTCGCGATTCCGGCTGTGGCCTCAAGGTGATCCGCCGTCAGGTATTTCTCAATCTACCATTCTTTGAGGCGTGGCACCGTTTTCTGCCCGCTCTCGTGGTGCGCGAGGGCTTGAAGGTTGTTCATATCGACGTGATCGATCGCGGCCGCAGCCACGGCGTTTCCAAATATGGCATTTTTGACCGCCTCTGGGTCGGCATTATAGACCTGTTCGGTGTCCTCTGGCTGCGTAAACGCCGCAAGAAGATACCGGTGATATCCGAGATTGACCTATCCACACCAGCCTCTGGCCACGATCAGCACTAGTGCCGCGCTTAAGGCCGTATAGACCGTTTAGAAAGACTCTTTGATGCACTCAACTTTGTGGAACGACATTCAAGCCTGGCTCAATACCGTATTTGTTGCGCAGTGGGACGTTTGGCTTGTTCTCGGATTTGTGGCTCAAGCCATGTTCACCATGCGCTTCGTAGTCCAGTGGATCGCCAGTGAGCGCGCCGGAAAGTCCATCATGCCCGTGGCATTCTGGTTTTTCTCGATTGGTGGTGGCGCACTGTTGTTTGTCTATGCGCTCAAACGGGCCGACCCAGTGTTTATTGTGGGGCAGGGGGCCGGCCTGTTGATCTATCTGCGCAATGTGTGGCTGATCGTCAAGGAACATAAAGCCAAGAAGCTGATGGAAAACGCTCCGGTCGAATAGCAATCCATCAGGCTGCTGCGGCCTGACCAAACATAAAGATCGCAGCAGCAACCATGGCAAGCAGCAGAAAAGCAAAACTGCGCCATTTGTCCTGCGGGCGTTTTCTGGCAGCCTCGAAAGCAACGAAGCACTGGAGGGCATAAAACAGGGCAAATGCACGACTGGCAAGCGAGATGACCTCATTCACATTCGTTGCCAGCAAGATGCCCATGCCAATAATGGTCACCAGAAGATAGGCATGTCTTGCATCGACCTTCCCGTGTGTTACCTCGCGGATGAGGCCGACATTGCCAATTCCATCAGCAAGAGAGGCCGATATCTGGCTCCCCATAGCAGCAATCGTGAGAGCTGCAGGCAGGATTAACCCAACAGATCCGGCAACGGTAATGACAGCCGCCACGCCTTCTCCCTGTTGCAGGTCTTTATAAAGAGGCAAGAGCAGCAGAAAGAATACAAGATAGACGATACCGGAGATAATCTGTGCGTCTCTCATCGCCTTGGTGCGCGTATTCGCCTTAAAGCGCCCACCGGTAAAACGGGTTGTTTCAAACCCTTGCACAACGACCAAAAGCCCCAACAAGACGGGAATCGTCGCCGTAGAGAGCTTTCCTGCAAGCAAAGAAAAATGCTCCCCATTGAGCAACATCTGGGAATTCATAACAGCGAGGGCAACCAGAAATCCAGCGATCACGGCGAGATTGAAAGTCGTGGCAAACCTTTCAAGTTTTGCAACTTTTTCTGCGCCGCCCATCCAGCCCAGAACACCAATGGCCAACAGCAACCCCAAGGCGATGACAGTG
Source organism: uncultured Cohaesibacter sp. (assembly GCF_963676485.1). Lineage (NCBI taxonomy): Bacteria > Pseudomonadati > Pseudomonadota > Alphaproteobacteria > Hyphomicrobiales > Cohaesibacteraceae > Cohaesibacter > uncultured Cohaesibacter sp. The sequence goes on along the minus strand of NZ_OY781114.1, from coordinate 4,429,206 downwards.
CCCCAAAGGGTGCTGCGAATGCCAAGGGATGTGAGCAGAAAGCTTCCCAACAGGGACAAATAGTAGGCGACAGAAATGAAATAGGCAAAAGCAAGAATGATATGACTAAGCTCTTCAACGGAGGAGAGGAGCCTGTCCTTGCCTTTATCCAACTCGCTTTCAACAACCACAATATTATAGCGAATGGCCCAGCCGAAGAAAAAAGCCAGCACCACAAGAACCATCATGGCCGGGCCCGCGAACCCGCCAAAGGACCTGACAAGCAGCGGCGCAGAAACAAGGAAACCACTCCCGATGATCGATGCCAGCGGCGTTATGGTTGCGCGCCACTCTTTGCCACGGGAAAAATTGGAAAATTCCAGAAAAGCGACAACGGCTATCGCTACAACGAAAAAGGCTATTTGTGTCATGAATCATGTCTCAGAAAAATGTAGCCTGTTGCAAGCCACGATAACCAAAAAAATAGATTAACTTACTATAACACCCAGGCAGCAGATTTGTTCTCAACAAAAGGGGGATTGCCAGTAAAAGGCAACCCGCTTTTCTTGAGCTCTGCCAAAGGGGCGCATCAGCTTTTGAGAGCCTCGAACCCCTTTTCCAGATCGGCTTTCAAATCAGCCACATCTTCAAGCCCCACATGCAGCCGGATTAGCTGGCCCGGTTCGTCCCATTTGGTAGCCGTACGGTAGTTGCGTGGATCAACATAGGTAATGAGGCTTTCAAAACCACCCCAGCTGAAGCCAAGCCCGAACAGCTCTAGAGCATCTATGAAGGCAAAGGCCTGCTTTTGTGTACAATCCTTTAGGATGACACCGAACAACCCGCAGCCGCCCTTGAAATCCCGTTTCCAAATAGCGTGTCCCGGATCACTTTCAAGCGGCGGATAGAGCACACGGTCGACTTCGGGCCGCGTCTCAAGCCATTTGGCAATCTCCAGAGCACTTTCCTGATGTTGTCGCAAGCGAAGGCCCATGGTTCGCAAGCCCCGCAAGGCGAGATACACATCATTTGGCCCCACATGATATCCCATCGCACCATGTACTTCTTCCAGACGCGGCCAAGCCTTCTCATTGGCAGAGACTGTGCCCAGCATAACATCGGAATGCCCTACGATATATTTTGTTCCAGCCTGAATGGTCAAATCGACCCCATGTGCCATGCTGTCGAAATAGAGCGGCGATGACCAGGTGTTGTCGAGCAAAACCAGAATATCGCGTGCATGTGCCGCTTTCACGATGGCAGGAATATCCTGCATCTCGAAAGTCTGAGAACCTGGCGCCTCGGTAAAGACTGCGCTTGTATTGTCTTTAAAGAGCGTCGCAATCTCGGCACCAATAAGGGGATCATAATACTCCACCTCAACACCCATCGGCAGCAGCATTGTGTTCGCGAAATTGCGCGTCGGTTCATAGGCGCTATCAGTGATCAAAACATGATCGCCGCTCTTGCAGGCAGAGAGAAGCGCAAGCGAGCAGGCGGCCAGCCCCGAAGGCACCAAAACAGTTCCCTTGGCCCCTTCAAGATCTGTGAGCGCATCACATAATGCGTTGGTCGTTGGAGTGCCACAGCGCCCGTAATAATACTTAGGCTTGCCATAGTAAAGTTCTTCTGTAGACTTGAAAACGACCGTTGAAGCATGAATCACGGGCGGATTGACAAATCCATCATTTTCTTCTGGGTTCCGTCCGGTAATGACTAATCTTGTGTCAGTGTGATAATTATTTGTGCAGTTTTCGTTTTTTGCCATTTTTATTTGGCCCTCCTAACACCATTAGTCCGAATGCAATTTAGCATTATTAGTTGTATACACGGCAAAAAAGAACAGATAGTTTCAGTTTTACGATGTTCTTGCACAATTTTCGTGCGAAATTTGTCTTATTACCCGCGTGACTGCATTTTGTCTCTTGACCCAAGTCCAATAATTTTCTGAGATACCCCTTGTCGGGCGGTATATTCAACGCTTGACCAACAAAAAATAACAGGGGCAAGGGCTGTTCATGCAATCCATTGTCATCTGAAACCTTTCTAAACAATCCTATTCTATTTGGGCAACAAACGAAGGCTGCAAAATGAAGAAAGTTCTTATTTCCGTACTTATGGGGTCCGCTATGGCTGTTGCGGCGTCCGCTGCCAGCGCAACGACCCTTGAAGATGTTAAAGCCAAAGGCGCTGTTCAGTGCGGTGTGAGCCAGGGCCTGCCAGGCTTCTCCAACCCGGACGATCAGGGCAACTGGACCGGCATCGACGTTGATGTTTGCCGCGCTGTTGCTGCTGCTGTATTTGGTGATGCTACGGCTGTCAAATACACTCCGCTGTCTGCAAAAGAGCGTTTCACGGCCCTGCAGTCCAGCGAAATCGATCTTCTGTCCCGCAACACCACCTGGACCATGACCCGCGACACATCTCTGGGGCTGAACTTCGCTGGCGTGAACTATTATGATGGTCAGGGCTTCATGGTTCGCAAGTCTCTGGGCATCACCTCGGCTCTAGAGCTGGATGGGGCTTCTGTCTGCACCAACACCGGCACCACCACGGAGCTGAACGTAACCGACTATTTCCGCTCCCATGGCATGCAGCTGGAATTGGTTCAGTTCGAAAAGTCTGACGAGGTTGTACAGGCTTATGACAGCGGTCGTTGCGACGTTTACACCACGGACGCTTCCGGCCTCTATGCTCAGCGTCTGAAACTCACCAACCCTGACGAACATGTTGTTCTGCCAGAAATTATTTCCAAAGAGCCTCTCGGCCCGGTTGTCCGTCAGGGCGATGACGAATGGTTCAACATTGTGAAATGGTCTCTGTTCGCAATGATCAACGCAGAAGAACTCGGTGTTTCGTCTGCCAATGTTGATGAAATGAAAGAAAGCAAAAACCCTGCAATCCGCCGTCTTGTCGGCGTTGAAGGTGCTTTCGGCGAAAATATCGGCCTGTCTAACGACTGGGCTTATAACATCGTCAAGCAGGTTGGTAACTACGCTGAAATTTTCGACAATAACGTCGGCCCGGATACGCCGCTGAAAATTTCCCGCGGCGTAAACGCCTTGTGGTCAAATGGTGGCTTCCAGTACGCACCGCCTATCCGCTAATTGGCAATAAAGATCCCCGGCAGGACAAATCCGTCCGCCGGGGTTTTTTATAAGCGTCATCTAAAGAATAACAAAAATCTAAACGCGCATACTGTTTGGATGTCGCACTCGATAGACTGACCTCTTTAGATAGGTCGGTGTCACACGAGGATAATATGGCTGCTAAACCTCAACAGACCGCCGAGCGAAGCTCTGCCAAAGGATCCATATTCAACGATCCGAAGGTGAGGGGCGTTATTTATCAGCTCTTGCTGGTCGCCGGACTTATATATTTTTTCTGGAGCATCATTCAGAATGCTTCCCATAACCTGGAAAAACAGAATATTGCTTCCGGGTTCAGTTTCCTGGGAAACACAGCGGGCTTTTTGCCCAACCAGACCCTTATTGACCTTTCTGCAACATCCACCTACGGACAGGCCCTGATCGCTGGCCTGCTAAACACGCTTCTCATCGCAGTAATTGGTATTTTCTTTGCTACGATCGTTGGCTTCGTAATGGGGATTGCACGTCTTTCCAACAACTGGGTCATCTCAAAACTCGCTACGATGTATATTGAAATCGTGCGCAACATTCCCTTGTTGTTGCAGCTTTTCTTCTGGTATTTCGCAGTATTGCGTTCGCTGCCGCACCCCAAGAATTCATCATCGATATTTGATACATTCTTCCTCAACAACCGTGGCCTCTATATGCCACGCCCTGTTTTTGAAGATGGGTCGGCCAATATTATGATTGCCCTTGTCATCGCAATCGTCATCAGCGTCGGTGTCAGTATTTGGGCAAAGCGCCGACAGATGGCAACAGGCGAGCGTTTTCCGGCTTTCCTGACCAGTCTGGGCCTGATTATTATTCTGCCCGTTTTGGCCTATCTCCTCTCCGGCATGCCAATCAGCTATGATTATGCCCAGCTCAAGGGCTTCAACTTCAAGGGCGGAATGAAGGTCATTCCCGAGTTTGTTGGTTTGTTGCTGGCCTTGACCATCTATACCGGCGCCTTTATCGCCGAGATTGTGCGGGCTGGTATTCTGGCTGTGAACCATGGCCAAACGGAAGCCGCCCATGCACTTGGTTTGCGCAACGGCCCGACCTTGCGCTTGGTCATAATCCCCCAGGCCATGCGGGTCATCATTCCACCGCTCACCAGCCAATATCTGAACCTGACGAAAAACTCATCTCTGGCCGTCGCCATCGCCTATCCTGACATCGTGTCTGTTGGCGGAACGGTGCTCAACCAGACAGGACAGGCCATCGAAGTGATTGGCATCTGGATGATCGTCTATCTCAGTATTTCGCTTTTCACATCGATCCTGATGAACTGGTACAACCGGTCCATTGCATTGGTAGAGAGATAGGAGAACCTCATGTCAAATATGCCTCTCTCCTTTGTTCGCAAAGATATGGTCGATGAAAGGCCTGCCCCGATTTCATCGCAAGGGCCACTCTATTGGGTGCATCAGAATCTTCTATCCTCGGTTCCGAACGCTATGATGACGCTTTTCGGCATCTTCGTGATTTATCAGATCCTGAGCGCCGTCATTCCCTTTGCCCTGCTCAACGCAGTTTGGGAAGGCTCAGATCGCGAAGCCTGCATCGCAAATGGTGCCGCGCATGGTGCCTGCTGGGCCTATGTGAAAGCCTATTTTCCGCAGTTCGTCTATGGGCGATATCCGGACGACCAGATTTGGCGCGTCAATATCGTTTTCATTGTCGGCGCATTGGGGTTGATCCCGGCGCTTATCCCGTCGCTCCCTTTCAAGCGGGCAAACGTTCTGTTCATGCTTCTGGTCTTCCCGGTCATGACATTCATTTTGCTGACCGGTGGCAATCTGTCCTTTGAAGATCATATTGTGAGCTTCATTGTAGGATTTGCCATCATTCTCGGTTTGGGAGCTCTGATCACCTACGCCACGCACGGGAAAATGAAGCCGGTTCTCCTGACCTTGTCAGCCATCGGCATCGCCATTGCCATCATTTATGCCATCATGTCCATCGACTTCGGTCTCGAACCTGTCGAAACGGCCAATTGGGGCGGCTTCCTCGTCACGCTTGTCATTGCGATTACCGGTATCGTGGCATCCTTGCCTCTAGGTATCGTGCTAGCTCTGGGGCGGCGATCCAAGATGCCGATTGTGCGTCTCGTCTCGATCATCTTTATCGAGTTCTGGCGAGGCGTTCCTCTGATCACCGTGCTCTTCATGTCGTCGGTTGTTCTGCCGCTCTTCCTGCCTGAAGGCGTCAATTTCGATAAGCTTTTACGCGCGTTGATCGGTGTAGCCCTTTTCTCTGCTGCCTATATGGCTGAGGTTGTCCGAGGAGGCTTGCAAGCCATACCCAAAGGACAGTATGAAGGAGCCGACGCTCTTGGACTGACATTTTGGCAGTCAACCGGCTTGATTATCATGCCGCAGGCTCTCAAACTCGTCATTCCGGGCATCGTGAACACATTCATCGGGCTATTCAAGGATACGACACTGGTTTTGATCATTGGTCTGTTTGATCTTCTAGGGCAGGTGCAATCCTCCTTCACAGATCCGACTTGGTCGACACCGGTTACATCTCATACGGGTTACCTGTTTGCAGCTATGACATATTGGATCTTCTGCTTTGGTATGTCCCGATATTCAATCTTCATGGAAAACCGGCTGCACACCGGTCATAAAAGATAAGCCGTCAGGAGTAATAAAATGAGTGACAACGCAGTCGAAGCGTCTCCGTCCGAAGTCAAAAAAATGCAAATCTCCGAGACCGATGTTGCCATCGAAATCGACGGCATGAACAAATGGTACGGTGACTTCCATGTACTAAGAGACATCAACCTGAAAGTCATGCGAGGCGAACGCATCGTTATCGCCGGTCCATCCGGATCGGGTAAATCCACGATGATTCGGTGCATCAACCGCCTTGAAGAGCATCAGGAAGGCAAAATCATCGTCGACGGCATCGAGCTGACAAACGACTTGAAGAAGATCGACGAAATCCGTCGGGAAGTGGGCATGGTGTTCCAGCACTTCAATCTCTTCCCGCATCTGACAATCCTGGAAAACCTGACGCTGGCACCGATCTGGGTGCGTAATATGCCCAAGAAAGAAGCCGAAGAGATCGCCATGCACTATCTCGAACGCGTTAAGATCCCAGAACAGGCTTTGAAATATCCCGGACAGCTCTCCGGAGGTCAGCAACAGCGTGTGGCGATTGCCCGTTCACTTTGCATGAACCCGCGTATCATGCTGTTTGATGAACCAACGTCAGCCCTTGACCCTGAAATGATCAAGGAAGTGCTCGATGTGATGGTCTCTCTGGCTGAAGAAGGCATGACCATGCTTTGCGTCACCCACGAAATGGGCTTTGCCCGTCAGGTTGCCAACCGCGTCATTTTCATGGATGCGGGCCAGATTGTGGAACAGAACGAGCCCGAGGAATTCTTCACAAATCCTCAACATGAGCGCACGAAGCTGTTTCTTAGCCAGATCCTTCACTAGGGGTGCCCCTCTAGCTGGAAATAACAAAGCCCGGACAATTTGCCCGGGCTCTTTTTTCAAATACAAAGGTCAGATAAGAGCCGATCAGGCTCTGTCGCACATGATGCGACCTTAGAAGTGGTAGGAAAGGCCGACTTTGGCTACTGTGCCATCAATGTCGGTCTTGCTGCTCGTTCCACCCAAGTTATAGGTCTTTTCATCAGACCAGCGATAACCGGCTTCAGCGCGCATGGAAACATTCTCTGTAACCATGGCTTCCACACCACCCGTCAGACCTACGAATGTATGGACATTGTCGTCATTTGCATCTGTTGCACGGTCGGTGAGCTCACCATCCTGGAAGCCAACGCCGACAGCGGCATAAGGCATAAAGAAGCCCATATCGTAGCCAGCACGGGCACGAAGCTCGGCATCCCAGTTGCTTTCAAAGCGCGTGGTGCTGCTTTTGTCGTTGATGGTGTTGTAGTTGGCGAGCAACTCCGGACCAAATACGACATGGTCATAGACCATATTGTAACCGGCATAACCGCCGAGCGACATGCCATCACCATCCACGGAAGACGCACCACCATTGGAGTTTGTTTCGCTCCAAATTCCGCCAATTGCAACACCGGCGTAGGCACCTTCCCAAGGATTACCCGACATGACTTCTGCCGGAGCAGGAGGGGCTGTGTAGATAGGGTCAGATTGCGGCAGATCCGCTGCCATGCTAGCCCCGGTCGCAGCCATCAAAACAACCGCACTTGAAACAATTACTCTTTTCATTTTAATCACCGCTAGTTTGTTGTCTTGTCGTGTGAATTACGTGACAGGACAACGTCTAGCAGCAAGAGTTGTTCCAAAAGTGTTTGAAATAGGCCAATATTGTGACAGCCAAGCGCAGTGACAACTTTGCAACAGTTGTCATGCTGAACCGGCAGAAAGAGGGAAACGCGGGGCAGTGAGCGGTTGATAACATCGGGAAACTAATCTTTTTCGATGATGCTACCTTCCCGTGAAGCCCATTCTGTCCAGGAGCCGTCATAGAGCGACAGCTGCTTCTGTCCTATTGTATCAAGCGCGAGAAACAGGATCGCTGCCGTAGAACCAGATCCGCATGACGTGATGATCGGCTTGGAGAGATCAACACCTGCAGCAACAAAGCGTTGCTTTAGAAAATCGACATCCTTCATTTGCCCATTGTCATCGACAAGGTCCTGGAACGGCACATTCTTCGAGCCGGGCATGCGCCCGGAGGAAAGGTTGGGGCGGGGCTCTGGGCCAATGCCGCGCCAGCGCTCTGTTGAGCGAGCATCAACAATCTCCACGCCATCATCCTTGATAGCCTCGAGCATGTCATCAAAATTGCGAACCGCCTGATGATCCAACTTGGCAGTGAAATGACCGGGAGCCCTTGTTTGGGTCACATCCGTTACCGGACGCTTTTCAGCCTTCCATTTTGGCAAGCCGCCATCCAGGATATAAACATCCTTGACACCCATAACTCGGAATGTCCACCAAAGGCGCGGCGCAGACCCAATCCCAACACCGTCATAGACCACCACTGTTTGCCCATTGCTCATCCCCATCTTGGAGAGCTCCGTGCTAAACAGCTCGGCGCTTGGCAGCATATGAGGCAAATCCGTAGACAGATCGGCAATCTCATCGATATCGAAAAACATGGCGCCAGGAATGTGGGCCCTTGCAAATTCCGCTTTCGGATCGCGCTGCAGCTGCGGCAGATACCATGAGCCATCCAGAATGACGACGTCGGGATTGTCAAGGTTGGCTTCCAGCCACTCCGTATCTACCAACCACTTGGTTCGCTCAGCCATAATCAATCTCCGAATAGTTACGCACAAAGGGCCCGATGCCGCGACAAAAGGGTCGCAAGCCTTTCTGAGGCATAGCATTTTTTCGACAGAAGTTGCCATCTCTACGGGAAACAAATCACGACAAAATAAGATGGCTGCTCAAAGCGCAGACAACCATAAAAAAAGGCCGGCGCAAGCCGACCTCTCTGTCTATAGGCATTGATTGATCCTGCTGATCGATCAACCCTACTTGGAAATCTGATCGAATGCTTCCATGGCATGAGCCGCATACATCAGAGCAGGGCCGCCGCCCATATAAATGGCGCAACCGAGTGTTTCTTCGAGCTCTTCCTTGGTTACACCAAGGCGAACCAATGCTGCTGTATGGAAAGCCATGCAAGGCTCGCAGCGCAGGGCAACTGCGATTGCCAAGGTAATCAGCTCTTTTGTTTTTTCGTCAAGAGCACCATTCTTGGTAGCGCCACCAGCCATGGCATAAAAGCCGGAAATGGTGTCTGGCTGGTCCTTCTTAAGAACGGACACTTGCGAAGAAACGTCTTTCATCATTTGTTTGTAATCGGAAGCCATTACGAACCTCTTTTTGGAATTGTGAACCATGATGGTAGACTAATGTATTACGCGCTCTCTCTCTTTATTTCAATAGTTTCAAACATAAACAGGTATAAATATTGAGTATTTATTCTGCTTGTTTAAAACCCGCATTTCGCGATTTCCCCGAATGCGCATAATCGACGCCCGTCCATCTCCGGCGCCTAGTGTTCAGTATAGCGCCCTTTGGCCTCTGAAAGGACAGGGCAACCTGAGTTTTGAACTAACAATATCGCGATAAAGGGACGCAAGTCAGCCTCAACGATCAAAACAGGTTGTTTCGACCGACAGTCCGCTCATCCATCAGTCTGCAAACTTGATTCGGATGCGTCGGTTCTGCTTCCCCTTATTTTCGATCTTGGAAACGAAAACGGAGCCGATTTCCGATGTGTTCTTGACATGAGATCCGCCACAAGGCTGTAGATCAACGTCCCCGATGGCCACGAGCCGCACCTTGCCCGATCCGCGAGGTGGCTGCACGGACATGGTCTTGACCAGATCAGGCTGCGCATCCAGCTCTTCATCCGAGATCCAGCGTGTCGAAACCGCGTGATCCCGCTTGATCAACGCCATCAGCGTCTCGGTCAGAGATTCCTTGGTAAAATCCGGGTCCGGCAACTTGAAGTCTAGACGGGCTTCCTTTTCGCTCACTTGTCCGCCAGTCACAGGGTAGGGGACGGCAACAGAGAGCAAATGCAGAGCCGTGTGAAACCGCATATATTTATAGCGGAGGTCCCAGTTGATTTCACAAGTCACCTCGTCGCCCACGGTCAGTGAATAGGTCTGCCCTTCAGCTGGAATATGAAGGATGTCAGACCCTTCTTTGCCTTTTAATGTCGTCGCAATTTCAATTTTGCTTCCGTCTACAAGCGTAAGAATACCCGCGTCGCCAGGCTGGCCACCACCGGTGGGATAGAACACCGTTTGATCCAGAACGATTGCGCCATCTTCCGTGATATCGACGACTTTTGCATTACAGCTGGTCAGGTAAGAATCACTACGGAACAGATCTTTGGTCACGGGGATTGCCTCACAATTTTTTCAAGGAAAAACGCCTGCAGGAGTGCAGCTGCCCCACTTTTGCACGCTCGAGCTGGTAGAGCAAGAGGAAGCAATCGGGTAACGCGCGGCACGAAAAGCGGGACAAAAAAGAAGCGCTCCCTATCCATTGAAGGACAAAAGAGAGCGCTTAGAAGACTCACAAGGGAGGATGTGAGCCATAAATGGAGCATCTTGATCAGTATGCTTGTCGATATATGGCTTCGATATCTGCGACGGACAGATCGACCGGATTCCAATCGAGCAAACGGCGAATCTCATGCGCTTCCTTGGCCATTGAGGCAAGGTCGTCTTCCATCACTCCATGGGCGCGCAGGCGCATATCAAGACCGAGTGTTTCACAGAATGCGCGAGCGCCCGCCAACACATCCGACGCCGAGGTACCAGAGAAGCCAAGAGCGTTGCAAATCTTTGCGGTTTTCTCAGGAACAGCCGAAGCGTTGGCCGCAAGCGTGTGGGGAAAGATCAATGCATTGGCGATGCCATGAGCAAGTTTGTAACGGGGCCCCAACGGATAGGAAAGGGCATGCCCCGATGTCGTATTAACAGGCCCAAGGCATACCCCGCCATAAAAGGCCGCCAGCGCCAATCCTGTGCGAGCCTCTACATCAGTCCCATCAGCGACAGCCCGTTTTAGATATTTGCCAACGAGTTCAATGCCCTGCAGGGCATAATTGTCGATAATTGGATGAGATCGTTTGGAGGTGAAGGCCTCAACACAGTGTGCCATGGCATCAACACCGGTTGCCGCCGTCACCATGGGAGGGACCGTCATCGTCATGGTCGGATCGACAATGGCAAGGTCAGCCAGCATATGAACGCTTTCGGTTGCGACCTTGCTCAAGGTTTCAGAATTGGTCACCAGAGCGCGCGTACCAACTTCAGAGCCGGTGCCTGCGGTTGTTGGGATCTGTACGAGACCAACTTTGCGTGCCTGTGCCCGGTGAGGGCCGGAGATGTCATCAAACTTGACCTCTTGCCACACTAAAACAGCAACGAGTTTTGCAAGATCCATGGCAGATCCGCCGCCAAAGCCAATAACGACGTCGCAACCCGCCGCTGCTTCCACGGCCTTGTTCATGTTGGCAATATCGGGTTCGGGAACAACATCACCAAAGCAGGTGGCATTTTCCAATCCCAGCAGATCAAGACGCGCAACATTGACGGCATCCGCGACAACGAAAGGTGCCTTATAACCCTTCTGTTTAATCCAGTCTGCCAGGGTAGCAATGGTTCCTTCGCCAAACCTGATGACAGATGGAAATTGCATTTCTAGTGGAGATGTAAGGGTTAGCATCAGTTGAATTCCTCCCAACGAAGATCATTCGGAAATTTTATTTTGTACGAGCCATAGCGCCCGCTCCATTATCAAACTCAATGCTCAAATTGCTCCCGATTTGTATATTTGTCAATCTTGTATTTACATGTAAATTTACAAATTCAATTAGTCGCGAGGAAGATTGCAAGCATCACACACAGCTTTAAAAATATAAATAAGACAATATAATCAATGGATTATTTTTCTCTTTCCATTTCAGGTAAATATATAAATTCAACACACGTATGCGAAATTTGCCATACCATTTGCTAGTGTTCGCAATTTAAGTTGACAAGTTATCAGATTTTATTCATGGTATCAAACAAGGTCCGAGGAGACCTGTGGGGCCAACCAGCATTGCCCCTTATTGGAGGACTAAATGTCGACAGTATCGGAACCCAAAAGCGATATGTGGATTGGCAGTGGCTTGCTGATCTTTTGCGCCATCTCGGCCTGGCTTACGCTGGACATCAAAAGCGGCATGAGCAGTTCTGTTGCCGGCCCGTCCATGGTCCCGTGGATCATGATTGGCGGCACTGCACTCTTGTCACTTCTTTTGATTTTCCGCGCCAAAGCTCAGCGCGGAGGAGGCGAAGACAAAACCATTTCCATGCCTGATGCGCACACCTTGCTCATCATGCTGGCCTTTGTGCTCCTGCTGGTCGCCTACGCAATCGCGTTCTATCCAATCGGCTATATTCCGGCTACACTCGTGACCTTTTTCGTTGGTCTCTGGTTGCTTGGTGAAAGACGCTGGCTCGTCTTTGCCTTGTTCCCGGTCATCATGACACTCGCCGTCTATTATGGCTTCACAGAACTTCTTTCGGTTTGGCTGCCATAAACTCCAGAGCCAAACCGTTCATTCTCGGGAGGAATAAAGAATGAAAAAATCCCTATTGACCCTTTCCGTCGCAGCTGCCGCTGTTATGGCTGCAGGTACAGTCTTCGCCGCTGACTTCCCTGCTCGTCCTATCCAGGTTATTGTCCCTTACTCTGCCGGTGGGTCCACCGACCTTTCTTTGCGCGTGTTCGCTGACATATTCGAAAAGAATTTCGAAGGCAAACAGATGGTTATCCGTAACCAGCCAGGTGGTGGCGGTGCTATCGGCACGTCGGCTGCGGTTCATGGGCGTCCGGATGGCTACACCCTAGGCGCAGCAGCTCAAGGCCCCATCGCCATCAAACCGCATATCGGTGGTACGGATTATCAAGTAGACGATTTCAGTTTCGTTGGTCTGTTTGCGCGCTCCCTGCAGGTTATGGTTGCCTGTAAAGACGCACCATTTACCGACTATGACAGCTTCGTTGACTATGCAAAATCCAAGAAGCCTCAGGTTGGCAACTCCGGTGCAGGTGGTGCAAACCAGGTTTCTGCCGAAGCTTTCGCTGCAGCCGCTGGTATCAAGATCGAGTCCATCCCATTCCAGGGCTCTTCCAAAGCGCGTACGGCCTGCATTGGCGGCCATATCGACGCAATGGTTGCTTCCCCGGCTGAAGCAAAGGCTGCTTCCGATGCGGGTCAGATGACGCCTCTCTTCGTCATGGAAGACAAACGCATCGACCTGTTCCCGGACACCCCAACTGCAGTTGAAAAGGGCATCGACTTCACCTGGTCTTCCTGGAAAGGGCTGATTGCTCCGAAGAATGTAGATCCAGCCGCGCTGGCATGGTTGCGTGACGCAGTGAAGACAGTCGCTACCGACCCTGCATTCATTCAGAAAATGACTGATATGGGTGAGTTCGTAACCTACGAAGACGCTGACACTTTCGAAAAGCGCGTGCGCAACGACAGTGAAGTTGCCAAGAAGGTGCTGACAGACCTCGGCATGCTGGGCATGAACAAGTAAGCCAATTGCTTGCTCACGCTGACTGTTACTGGAGCGCGCGCCCCCCCACGCGCTCCAGCTTTCAACGAAAACAATCGTTACGTCTGAAGACGAAGACTTCAGCAGATTTGCCTGAAAGTTGACCATGGACACGCTTTCCTATCTCGCACCCCTCCTTGACTTTGAAGTGCTTTGGACCATTGCTCTGGGCACTTTGGGCGGGTTGATAATCGGCGCCCTGCCTGGCCTGACTGCCACAATGGGTGTTGCCCTGCTCATTCCTCTCACCTTCAGCATGACGCCCGTCATGGGGCTTAACATGTTGATTGGTATCTATATTGGTGGCATCTACGGTGGGTGCGTCTCGTCCATTCTCCTAAGAACACCCGGCACACCAGCCTCTGCGGCCACGGTTCTGGATGGATATCCTCTTGCCCAAAAAGGGCAGGCGGGCAAGGCTTTGGGCATGGCGACCATTGCCTCCACCATTGGCGGCCTAATCGCAGCCGTCGTGCTCGCAACGCTTGCCCCGCAGCTTGCCAGTGTTGCACTCGAATTCGGCGCTCCTGAATATTTCGCGCTAGCTCTTTTTGGTCTGACCATCATTGCATCGCTCTCCGGCGATCTGGTGAAAGGTGCAATTTCCGGCTTACTCGGCATCCTGATTTCATGTGTCGGAGCAGATCCGATTTCCGGCGTTATGCGCTACACCTTCGGCATCAACGGCTTTGCATCGGGCTTTGCCTTTACGCCGGCACTGATCGGCTTGTTCGCATTGTCGGAAGTCTTTACCCAGCTCGAACGTCTGTCTACCAATGAGGATGCAATCGTTACGGATGTGACTGGGCGCTGGCCGTCCATGCAGGAAATGAAAGAGAGCGCCTCTGCGCTGATCCGAGGTTCCCTGATCGGCACCTTTATCGGCATCGTCCCGGGCACCGGCTCAGGCACGGCATCTTGGATTTCCTATAACGAAGCCCGCCGTTCTTCCAAAACGCCGGAAAAATTCGGCACAGGGCATGTGCCCGGCGTTGCCGCAACCGAAAGCGCCAACAACGCAGTTTGTGCCTCGGCCCTTATCCCGCTCCTGGCTCTGGGTGTGCCCGGTGACGTGGTGACTGCCGTTCTCATGGGCGGCTTGATGATCCAGGGGCTCGCGCCCGGACCGATGCTCTTCCAGACCAATCCTGACGTTGTCGTCGGCATCTTCGGCGGTACCTTCATCGCAACGATCTTCATGTTCATCTTCGGTATGGCGCTTATTCCGCTCTTCTCGAAGATCCTGATGGTTCCGCGCAGAATGCTCACGATCTCCATCGTTATCTTCTGCTTTATCGGCTCCTTCTCGATCAACCTCAATCATGTCGATTTGCTGACGATGGTAGGCTTCGGTGTCCTTGGCTGGGGAATGCAGAAATTCGGCTTCAGTCAGGCGGCTCTATGTATCGCCCTTATTCTCGGCCCGATGATGGAATCCAACCTACGCCGCGGTCTACTGCAGACCGGTGACAATGTGATCGAGTTCATCTCCGGCCCCATTACCCTTCTGTTTATTGGCCTCACAATTCTGTCGCTTGGCTGGCCATTCATTTCCAAGGCTATTGCGAATTCCAAGAATTCCAAGCAAGCCACAAACCCAACGGAGTAAACCATGACCAAAGAGGCATATGTTGCACTCGTCACATGCTTTAACGAAGACGAGACACTCAATTACGAAGCAACCCGCGCCCAGGTACGTCGGCAAATCGCAGCAGGGAACAATATCCTATGTGCAGGAACAAACGGCGATTTCTCAGCTCTTACCTTTGACGAAAAGGTTCGCCTGACTGACGAAGTGGTTTCCGAAGCCAAAGGCAAATGCAAGGTCATCGTCAATGCGGGCATGCCGGCAACATTCGAAACGGTCAAGCTTGCCAAGGAATTTGACCGTATCGGTGTTGATGGCATCGCGGTCATTGCTCCTTTCTTCATTGCCTGTACGCAGGACGGCCTTGAACGCCACTATCTGACCGTCGCAGACGCTGTAAACACTCCAATCTATCTCTATGACATCCCGGCGCGTACCCAGAATCACATCGAGCCGGAAACCGCACGCAAGCTTTCCTCCCATCCCAACATTGCCGGCATCAAGGATTCCGGTGGCCAGCAGGAAACGCTGGAAGCTTATATGCAGGTCGGCAAGGAAGTGGAAGGCTTTGATGTTTATTCCGGCCCAGACCATCTCGTGCACTGGGCTCTGAAAAACGGCGCGGCTGGTTGCATCTCCGGCCTGGGCAACGTAATGCCTGAAGTGCTTGCAAAGATCGTTTCCTGCTTCAATGCGGGTGACGAAGCGGGCGCAGCCGCAGCGCAGGAAATTTACGGCAATTTCCGTAAAGATCTTTATGGCCTCGGCTTCCCTCCAGCCATGGTGAAACGTGCCCTATGGGTGATGGACCACTCCGTTGGTGCGTCCCGCCAGCCCGCCCTGCTGCCAGACCCTGAGCAGGACAAACAGGTTGAAGCCCTTCTCAAAAAATATGAGCTGATCAAATAATGGTTAAGGTACTCACCACTTCACCCGGCTTTGGCAAACATGGCCGGGTGCCAGATGAAATCGCTGCACACGGGTGGGATCTTGTGCGCTGCGATGACACCTCCAAACCGGATGGTGGCGTTTCCGAACAGATCGCAGATGCTGAAATCCTTGTTGTGGGTCTCGTTCCGGTCACGGCGGATACGCTGGTTGGTGCAGACAATCTCAAGGCTGTCATCAAACACGGGGTAGGGGTCGACAATATCGACATACCCGCCTGCACCGCTCAAAACCTGCCGGTTTGCAATACGCCTGCCGCAAATGCGGACGCTGTTGCAGAGCTTGCCGTTGGTTTCATGTATGCCATGGCCCGTTTCATCCCGCAGGGGCATGTCTGTGTGACTGGTGGTAAATGGGAACGGCGTGTTGGTACCCAGCTTGGCGGCAAAACGCTCGGCATTGTGGGCCTTGGTAACATCGGCAAGCGCCTTGCCAAACTGGCTATCGGCGTTGGCATGAAGGTTGTCGCAACCGATCCTTATGCTGACATGGCTTTTGCAAGTGAGAACAGCATCGAGATCCTGTCCCTCGAAGAGCTTTTGGGTAAGTCGGACTATGTGTCCCTGCATATCTTTGGCGGCAAGGACAACGCGGCCCTGATCAACAGCGACACCATCGCCAAGATGAAGCCGGGCGCAAAACTGATCAACCTTGCCCGCGGCGAAGTTGTTGATCTGGATGCTGTAGCAGCGGCTCTGGAAAGCGGACAGTTGGGCGGCGTTGCCATTGATGCTTATGTAACGGAACCGCCTGAAATTTCACATCCGGTCTTTAGCCATCCCAATGCGATCTTTACCCCTCATTCGGGTGCCGACACAAAGGAAGCCGTTGAGAATGTAGGCCTGATGGTTATCGAAGATATCGCCACTATCATGCAGAGCGGCATGCCGAAACGGTGCCTCAATGCCAGCGACCTTAAATAGGTCTGCAAAAAATAGGTGAGGGCTGCTAAAGCCCTCCATTTCTATTCTAAGGAGAGAGACATGTCCAACAGCCCGGTAGTCATCACCATGGGCGATCCTTCCGGCGTAGGCGCGGAAGTGACTGTAAAAGCCATGGCAGCGCTTTCTGCCGAACAGAGAGCCCAATATGCAGTGATCGGCGACATGGATACGCTGGAACGCGCAATCGCGGTGAGCAAAATCGACCTGCCTTTGCATGCACACGGCACGGCGGGCGAGGAGGGCTCTCTGGCAGTCATCCATCTGCCAATCGAGGGCTTGCCCGGTGAATTCGGCGTTCTTTCTCCGGCCTGTGGCGAAGCATCCTTCCAATATATCAAGAAGGCTGTTGACATGGTGCAAGCTGGCGAAGCTGATTGCATCGTTACCGCACCGATCAACAAGGCGGCCCTCAATGCGGCCGGACATCACTATGATGGCCACACCGGCATGCTCGCCCATCTGACCGGCTCCAAAAGCTCCTTCATGTTGCTTGCTTCCAAAACATTGAATGTTCTGCATATCTCCACCCACGTATCCCTGAAGACCGCCATTGAACGCTCCACGCCCGAACGCGTTTTGGACACCATTCGCATGGGCCACAAGCACTTCAAGCGGATGGGATACGACAATCCGCGGATCGCTGTTGCCGGTATCAACCCGCACTGTGGAGAAGGGGGACTCTTCGGCGACGAAGATGACAAACACACCTTGCCCGGTGTTGAAATGGCGCAGAAAGAGGGGATCAATGTTGTGGGGCCAGTCCCGGCGGACACCGTCTATCACCGCGCACATAACGGCGCCTTTGATCTGGTCATTGCGCAATATCACGATCAGGGGCACATCCCGATCAAGATCATTGCCTTTGATTCAGCGGTCAATGTTTCTCTCGGCCTGCCCATTGATCGCTGCTCCGTTGACCACGGAACAGCCTTCGATATCGCCGGTACTGGCAAAGCCAATCACGTCAATATGCTGAGCACCCTCGATTACGCCAGCAAGCTAGCGGCAACCAAGGACAAACGGTGAAATCACTTTGTCCTGATCCCCATTCAAACCAATCCACCTTCATGGGAGCCTTCGGGCTCCCATTTTTTATAGCTTCGATTGCCCGTTTGTTCCCCATGCATTCAGACAATAAAAAAGCGCGAAAACCTGAAGTTTCTCGCGCCTAAAAATGATCAAAATAGAAAGGAATGATGCCCTTATTGTTCTGGCATCGTCAGGTCAATAAGGCCGCCACCAAAGAGGCGATCTCGTGAATGCTCAAGGTGAGCACGCATCAAGGATGAAGCCAACTGGCTATCATGGTTCTTGATGGCTTGATAGATTTCATCATGCTCTTCAAACACATGGAACAGCGCCTTGCCGCCCTCATTGAGCAGAGACTGACCATGCATTTGCATGCCCACATAGATATGCTCTCGCAAGGCACGCATGGCTGTTTCAAAATAATGGTTGTTGGAAGCTTTGGCGATCGCGATATGGAAAGCGAAATCAGCATCTTCCCTATGAACGAGGCTGCCGGTCGCTGTCCGCATCATTTCCAACGCCTCTTCCAGATCGGCAAGAATAGCTGTGTTATGCCGTTCCGCAGCCAAGATCGCTGCAGTTGTTTCCAGATTGAGCCGGAATTCATAGCAGCGCTGGATGTCGGCAAGCGTTTCCACCCGCGCGAAACCAACCGGAGAAACGGACGGAGCCCGCACAAAATTGCCAGCTCCCTGACGGGCATAGATCAAGCCTTCCTTGCGAAGCTTCTCAAGAGCGCTGCGCAGCACAGGTCGGGAAACACCGAGTTCTTCTGACAGATGATGTTCCGACGGCATGCGCTGATTGACTGGATAGTCACCATTTGATATGCGGCTAAACAAGGTATGATAGACCTTGTCCGCTAGAAGCCTTCTTGGACGGCTTTTGGTTTCACTGGCTTCATTGCTCTTGGTCACGTTTCCAAACCTCTGGCATTAGTTCAATCTATATTTTACAAGCTTTGATACCAAATTTACAAGTGTGTCCTTAGATCCAAAACCGCCCGATTTCGTGATGATATACAAGTGGTCGCCGCTACCAGTAGATTTTGACATTGGCAGCCCGGGCAGAACCTCTCCGAGAACTTGTAAAATTCCGATATTCAATCGCGCGCAAATGGCTGCGGCGCTTTCTCCGCCGCACCCAAGAAAAGTGCGTGGTTTGGCTTGTGCAATCCACTCTGAAATTCCATCTGCGAACTGGTCGCCCGCCTGTTGACCGGAAATGACGGTCTTGCCGGGCGTCATCTGGATCACTTTGAACTTTCCCTGCCATGCGGCGGGCTCTGGCACGATGCCGTTTGGAGCCTCGATGATATCGAAGGTTTCAAGCTGGTCTAGAGTGACAGGGTCGCGCGAGCCAATAGCGAACAGCGCGGGTGCTTCGGGGGCAGGCATAGCGTCTTTTCTTGGTTCGGGAGCGATTTTGTTCGCCAGAGCTTCGGCAAGGCCTGCGGCACCGACAAACAGACCGTCCTCTGCAAAATCAGAGATGGCAGCGCTAATATTCGCCTGCGCACCGGCTTCAACGCAGCAGCTTTCCGGCAAATCAGCAACTTTTGCGACATCAATGGGCGTTCCTACGCCTTCGCCGATCAAAAGCCCGTTATTGACAAAGCGCCCAAGGCGCGGGATGGCCGGACAAATCAGTGTTTGATCATTTGAGAATCCGAGAGCCTTGATTTCGGCGGCCACATGGCCTTTAAGCCGACTGTCGACCTTTTTGAAAATCCGCACGGATTGACCGTCTTTGTGGCTACGGATGGTCGTCAAGACCTGCTTCACACGCGAAACGGCGTCTTCCTGAGAAATCTCTCTGGAGCCAGTAGAAACCGCCACAACATCAGCCCCCTCGGACATGGCAGCAGGCAACTCGGCAACAGACAAGGCACAGAGAACTTTCAAGCCACGATCAGCAAAGGCAACCGAACTATCAAGCGCCCCTGTCAAATCGTCAGCAATGATAACTAATTTCACGTCAAAACTCATATATTTGTTAATTCTGATTTGCACAGCGAGTGCAGCATGTTCGATTTTAAAAATCCTAACATGAACCGCGCTTTAATCCAATATCCCATTTACTCAAAGGGGAAATGTATCAGAGAAATATTTACAAATTTTCAAGTCATAAATTGTCGATAGCTTGCCGTACAAACTGCGCTTTGAAGTTGGGCTATGCGCCAGCCGCGGCTTCTCGTCTCAATGGATACAAAAGGATACCATAGGATAAGATTTGCGACTTGTACAAAGGCTCAACCACAAGCTACTTTCAACAAACTGAATTAATGAGAAGACCGCTCCTTCCTTCCCTGTTTCGAAAGCGCTATGAGCCTCACCATGAACATTCTGAAAAAGCTTCTTGTTCTTCCGCCAATCCTGATAGCAATCGCTCTTTTCATGTTTTTCAGCCAAGCGGCCAAACCTCCCAAAGAGGCATCCGACAAACAGGAAAAAGCCACCCCGGTCAAGGTCATCGCAGCAAAGGCTGTCACGGCCATTCCTTCCATATCAGGGTTTGGCAAGGTGCAGCCCAGCCGCACTTGGGATGCTGTTGCCCAGGTTGCTGGCCCGGTGATATGGACGTCTGAAAAGCTCCGCGATGGGTTGCTTATCGCGGCCGGAACCAGTCTTCTTCGTATCGACGAACGCGAATATGATCTCGCTCTGGCTCAAATCGATGCCCAAAGAGAAGCCCTTGATGCAAAAGATGAAACAACACACGCATCTTTGAAAATTGAGGGGCGGGCGCTCGAGCTGCTCAAAGAAGATCTGGCCCGCAAGACAGAGTTGCTGTCACGCGGCTCGGCATCCCAGTCAATTGTCGACACCGCTGAAAGAGCGCTTTTGACACAGGACGCAAAAGTGCAGTCCCTCAAGAGCACGCTCACATTGAATGACGCCGAACGGAAAGTCCTGCAGCAACAGTGGGAAATCGCAGCGCTTAACCGGGAGCGCACCGAGTTGAAAGCCCCCTTTGACCTGCGGCTGGACACGATCGACATCGCAATGGGCCAATATGTAAATAAGGGCCAACAGCTCTTTTCTGGCGACGGAATCGCAATCGCGGAAGTCGTTGCGCAATTCCCCATTGGTGCGCTTAATCCCTTATTTGGCAAGGCCGGTGAAGAAGGCGCTCCGCTGGATACGCTGGCCGACGGCAGCGGCGGGCTGACACAACGCCATGATTCTCTAAAAGCCAAGATTATCTTGCGTACCCCCAAAAGGGACATCGCATGGGATGCCAAGGTTGATCGCGTTTCAGCCGTGATGAACCCCAAGACCAGAACACGCGGCATCGTGTTGACCGTGACAGACCCTTACGGACAGGCAACCCCAGGCAAGAAGCCGCCTTTGGTCAAGGATACCGCCGTGGAGGTCATTTTGCAGGGGCAACCGAAAAAGAACAAAATCGCCGTCCCAGCCTCCGCCATACGAAAAGGCAAGGTAATGGTCGTCGATGCCGAAAAGAGACTGCATTTCAAGCCTGTGAAAGTGGCCTACATTCAAGGCGACATCGCTGTCCTGATGTCCGGTCTTGATCCCAATGATAAGGTGGTCGTGTCCGATCTGCCTGCGCCGGTGGATGGCATGCTCGTTGGTCCCAAACCTGACAAGAAGCTTCTTGAGCGCGTCATGGCAGAAGCCTCTGGCAAGGCGCCTAGCGAGGGGAACAAATAGTCATGATCCGCTATTTCGCAAAACACCCCACAGCAGCCAATCTGCTGATGGTCGGCATTCTGCTGATCGGTATTCTGGCCTTACCGAAACTGCAGCGCGACACTTTTCCTGCAACGGATCCAACTCAGGTGGAGGTGCGTGTCAGCTATCCCGGAGCGACCGCTCTGGATGTTGAAGGGGCTGTTTGCCTGCGCTTTGAGGAATCCCTCGGCGTTATCCCTGACAAGTTGGAAATGACCTGCGAAGCCCGCGAGAACCTCGCCATCGCAGTCGTCACCATGATTGAGGGACGCGATTTTGATACATTCTACAATGATATCAAAAGCGAAATCGAAGCCATTACGGGCTTTCCTGATAATGTGGAACGCCCTGCAGTTATGAAGCTGGAACGGACCGCAACGATCTCGACGATCGCAATAACAGGCATTGACGATCCGGGCGCATTATTTGCCTACGCAGACAAAGTGCTTTCGCGGGTGATGCGTAACAAGCAGATAGCCCAGGCCACCATGAAAGGCTTTTCAGATCCTTTGATCGATATCCGGGTGTCCGAAACAGCCTTGCGCGATCTGGGGCTCAGCATCACCGATGTTGCCAATGCGATCAAGGCCCAGAGCATTGACCTGCCAGCAGGCACCCTGGAAACAAAAAGCGGAGATTTGGTGCTGCGCTATGCAGACCAGAGGCGGAAGCCGCGTGAATTTGCAGAACTGGTGATCAAGAGCTCTGCTGATGGCGGCATTGTTCGGCTAAAGGACATCGCCACCGTCGCCAAGACCTTTGAATTTGCCGAAGACAAGGTTACTTTCAATGGCAAGCGGGCGGCCCTTATAGAAATTGCAAAGACACCCAATCAGGATACCCTGAAGATCAAGGGGCTCATCGATACCATTCTGGAAAATGAACGGGCCAGCGCCCCTCCGGGCGTAAGTCTTGATATCTCCCAGGATGTGTCTCCCAATATTGTTGATCGGCTGCGCATCCTTACTGAAAATGGCATTCAGGGGCTTGTGCTGGTGTTCCTGACCATGTGGATCTTCTTCTCCCTGCGCTACAGTTTCTGGGTCGCCATGGGGTTGCCGGTTTCCTTCCTTGGGGCCATTTTTGCCATGCAGGGGCTGGGCTATACGCTCAATACCATGACCATGGTGGGGCTCATCGTTTCCACCGGTCTGCTGATGGATGATGCCATCGTCATTTCGGAAAATATAGGTACCCGCCTCAAGAAGGGCGAAAGCGAGCTGGACGCAGCCGTAAACGGCACAAAACAAGTGCTGCCAAGTGTGATCTCGTCCTTCATGACAACGATCCTCATTGTCGGTCCTCTTGCCCTTATGGCAGGCAAAATTGGCGCCGTACTCAAGGTTCTTCCGGTTATTCTGGTCATCACGCTGGCGATCAGCCTCATCGAGGCTTTCCTGATCCTCCCGTCTCATCTTTATCACTCGCTAAAAAATCAGGGAAACAGAAAGAAATCCCGCTTTCATGCCGCCTTTGAACGCGGCTTCGAACGCTTCAGAACCGGCATCTTTGGCCCCATGATCGATTGGGCGGTAACCTGGCGCTATTTGACGACTGGCGTCATCCTTGCTCTGCTTGTCCTCTCCTTCGGAGCATTCACCAGCGGCATGCTGAAATTCCGGTCATTTCCCAATCTGGAAAGCTACACGATACAGGCACGCATCCTGATGCCGCAGGGCACGCCACTTGCTGAAACGGAGCAAGCCGTGCAGCAGGTTGTCACCGCGCTGAATAAGGTCAACAAGGAGTTTGCTCCGCTCCAAAAGGGCGGCAAGGATCTGGTAAATAACGTTCTTGTCTATTACGGGATCAATGCTGACTCGAATGAAAAGGGGCCCCATCTGGCTACCATCAGCGCTGATCTTCTGCGCGCACAAGAGCGCAAAGGCTCACTTCAGGAGATGCTCTCCAAATGGCGCCAATATACCGGACCGGTTGCGGGCAGCCTTTCAATGAAATTCACCGACAAGGAACGTGGTGTCGCAGGCAACGCCATCGACATCCGCCTGCGCGGCAGCAATCTTGAGCAGATCAAAAAGGCGGGTAATGACCTCAAAGCCTTTTTATACAACTATGAAGGCGTCGTGGATGTTCTGGATGATCTGCGCCCCGGTAAACCGGAATATATCGTCAAACTGCATGACGATGCGGGCGGGCTGGGCCTGACGGCCAAATCTGTCGCCGAAGAGCTCAGAGCGATCGTTCAGGGCAATACAGGGCTTGAGATCCAGACGGGGCGCTATGGCGTCGACGTGCGCGTACGTCTGGCGGAAGGTGCTATTGATAGTCGTGGAGGGATCAACTCCATCTATGTGACTGCGGCAGACGGCTCAAAGATCCCCCTTTCAACCATAGCTGACGTTACCGAAAGCCGTGGCTATGCCCGCATCAATCGCGTGGATGGCCTGCGCACCGTTACCATTCAAGGCTCCATCAAGCCAAAGGTAGTCAATGCGCGCGAATTGATGATGGAAGTGAAAACCAAATTCATACCCGAGTTGAAAAAGAAATACCCGTCGGTGAGTGTCGCCTTTAACGGGCAGGGCAAGGAAGCAGCCACAACAGGCGGATCGCTTCTCACCAACTTCTATATCGGGCTGGCCTTTGTCTTCATCCTGCTCAGCTTCCAGTTCCGAAGCTATGTGTTGCCGTTTGTGGTGCTGGCAGCCATACCTCTGGGCGCGATTGGCATGGTGATCGGCCACCTGCTCATGGGGTTGGATGTCTCCATCCCGAGCCTTGTCGGGTTAGCGACGCTCTCGGGCGTCGTGGTCAACAACTCGATCCTACTGGTGTCCTTCATCTATGAAGAAATGGCTGCTGGGCATGATCCATTGCAGGCTACGAAACAGGCTGCCAAGGCTCGCCTGCGCGCTGTTGTGATGACGTCACTTACCACGATTGCCGGATTGTTGCCGCTGCTCTCTGAAACAAGTACGCAGGCCCAATTCCTCATCCCGCTGGTCAATAGTCTTGCCTTCGGATTGTTGACGGCAACCGTGCTATCGCTGTTCCTTGTGCCTAGCCTCTTTGCCATTCTGACAGATTTCGGATTTGGCAGGAAAAAGACTTAAGGGCAAGAAGCGGGGGGCTTTTTTTCAGCCTCCCGTCGTCGCCATGGAGCGGGCAACATGGTCGGGTTGGTCTTCGAAATTGTGCTGCCATGGCTTCATGGCCAAAGCTTCGATCAGAAGATCGCGAAGGCCGCTGTCCGAAATACCATCGCGCAGGTGAGGGCGCAGGGCCATATTGTGGCTGTTGCCAAGGCAAAGATGGAGCGTGCCGTCCGCTGACATGCGCACCCGATTGCAGGTAGCACAGAAATGCTGGGAGAGGGGTGTTATGAAGCCGATGTGGGTCTCTGTGCCGTTGACGCGGAAATAGCGGGCAGGGCCGCCTCCTGCCATGACACTGGGGACCAGATCGAAGCGTTCGGCGAGTTGGTCGCGGATGACGGAAAGGTCGAGATAATGGCCATAGGCTTCCTGTCCGCTCGCGCCCATGGGCATGGTTTCGATGAAACGCAGGGCAAAACCGTTGGCGATGCAGAAGCTGGCAAGATCGATGACCTCATCGTCATTGATGCCCTTCATCACCAGCATGTTGATCTTTATGGGCTCGAAACCTGCCTGCTTGGCGCTGACAAGGCCCGAGAGCACGTCTTCGAGTTTGCCGCCGCGGCTGATTTCTCTGAAACGGCTTTCATTCAAAGTATCTAGGCTGACATTCAGGCGTGATATACCGGCCTTGTAAATCGTCTCGGCCATTTTGCCGAGCAGCATGGCGTTGGTGCTCATGGACATATCCCGGATGCCGGGAATGGCAGAGAGGCGGGAGATAAGATCTGGCAGGCCCTTGCGAACCATCGGTTCTCCACCCGTCACGCGGATGCGCGAGACACCGAGATCGGAGAAGGCAGCGACAACACGCTCGATTTCGTCAAAGGTGAGATAATGACTTGGCGTAATGAAGGAACGATGGCGTTCTGGCATACAGTAAAAGCAGCGCAGATTGCATTTGTCCGTCACCGAGAGCCGCACATAGTCGATCTTTCGTCCGAAGGAATCTGTCCAGGCCATTGCAATCACTCCTTCCTTGTCATCGGGGGAAGAACGGGCCGTGGCCCGTTCCTCAAGTCTTCAATGCTCGACTATTAGCCGTTTTTCGGTGTCGAGAAGACAGTCACCGGAGGCAGGTCACTGGTGAATTTTTCGACGTCCGCAACGGCGGTGTGGCCACAGTTGCCCTGTGCCAGCTTGGACGTTCCGATGTCAACGGACAGGCAGTTTGCGTCGCCATAGGCGTCGAGACTACCAACCTTGCCCGGTTCAACCGGATCGTACCAACCACCTTCAGACAACCGCAGAACACCCGGACGGATGTCGTCAGTCACAACAGCGCCGGCAAGAACCTGTCCACGGTCGTTGAAGATGCGGACGACGTCGCCATCTGCAATGCCGCGTTTTTCTGCATCCTTGGTATTGATCAGGCAAGGTTCACGGTCTGCAACCGCATATTCCTTGCGCAGGATCGTGCCGCAGAGCTGGCTATGTAGGCGTTTTTCCGGATGTTTGGTATCCACATGCAGCGGATATTTGGTGTCCGGACCGTCGAGACGTTCGATCGGTTCCATCCATGTCGGATGAGCTGGGCAATCGTCGTAACCCATTTTCTCGATGTTACGCGAAAAGATCTCGATCAGACCTGTTGGCGTACCGAGTGGCTCGAGCAACGGATCATCGCGGAACTCAGAATACCGAACATAGTTCTTGGCTTCGTCGGTGATCTCGAATTCCTTGATGCCTTTTTCCCAGAAGGTGTCGAAGTCGGGCACGTCGATATTCTTGGCTTCGCCCTGTTTGACCGCTTCTTCGTAGAAGGACTTGATCCAGCCCATCTCGTCTTTGCCTTCGGTAAACTCTTTTTTCTTGCCGAGGCGATCAGCGATCTCGGTGAAGATATCGAGGTCTGTACGCGCTTCGAAGACCGGATCAATGACTTTTTTCATTGCGATGATGGCACGCAAGGAATAGTCACCGACATGCTCGATGTCGTTGCGCTCATAGGCGGTTGTTGCCGGCAATACGATATCAGCGTGGCGAGCCGTTGGCGTCCACTGGAAGTCCTGCACAATGAAGGTTTCCAGTTTTTCCCAGGCTTTGACCATGCGGTTCCGGTCCTGATGGTGGGTGAACGGGTTGCCGCCGACCCAATAGGCCAGTTTGACTTCTGGGTATTTTGCCTTGGTGCCGTTGAAGTCGAATTCCGCACCCGGATTTTCGAGCATGTCGACAACGCGGGCAAGCGGGATGGATGCAGCACCGGCGCTGGTGAGCCATGCTGCTCCGTCGACGGCCTGTCCACCATCGGTAATGCCAGGAAGAACCGGGCTGTTGGCGGAAGGCGCGCCACCGTTTGCATAATGGTAGCTAAGACCGAAGCCACCGCCGGGCAGGCCGATCTGGCCGAGCATGGAAGCAAGGGTGACCAGCATCCAGTGAGCCTGTTCGCCATGGTGCTGACGCTGAATCGACCATCCGCTTGAGAGCATCGTGCGAGTGGACTGGAACAGCTTTGCCAGTTCCTTGATGGTATCGGCCGGAACACCGCAAATGCTTTCTGCCCATTCAGCGTTTTTCGGCGTACCGTCGCTTTCACCTGTCAGGTAAGGAACGAACTTGTCGAAGCCTGAGGTGTATTCGTCCAGGAAGTCTGCATCATGCAGTTCTTCGGCATAAAGCGTATGTGCAATGCCGAGCATCATGGCGACGTCGGTCTGCGGCTTGATCGGAATCCACTCTGCATCGAAGAATTTGGCCGTTCTGGTCTTCATCGGATCGATGACGATGACCTTCTTGCCGGTTTTCTTGAATTCATCGAAATATGGGAAGTTGCCATGATCGCTAACAAGCCAGCTGATCTGGTTGGTGTTGAGCGGATCACAACCCCAGAAGACCAATGTATCGGTGTTTTCGACCACGACCGGCCAGACGGTCTGCTGTTCGTAGACTTCCAGCGTGCCGAGAACATGCGGCATGATGATCTGGGAAGCGCCGGTCGAATAGTCGCCCGAGCTGTTCACGAAAGCGCCTTCGAGGCCGATATTGAGGGCACGGCGCAGGAGAGCCTGACAGTTGTGCAATTTACCCGGGCTCTTCCAGCCATAGGAGCCGGCGAAGGTCCCGGCGGAGCCATATTTCTCTTTTACCCGTTTCAACTCGGAAACGACAAGATCCAGAGCCTGATCCCAGGAGACGCGGACGAAATCGTCCTGTCCACGGGTTTCTACCGAAGCTCCCGGTCCGTTTTCCAGATAGGCCCGACGGACCATAGGATATTTGATGCGGCTCGGGGAATAGACCGAGTCGAGAATGCCCGGAAGCTGATCGCTCGGAGCGGGATCGCCTTCCCAAGGCTTGATGTCAGCAAAGCGACCGTCCTTGACGATAGCGTTGAAAGCACCCCAGTGCGAGCCGGTCAGAACCTGGCCGTCCGATCCGGCAGCGCGGGCGATGCCAGCGCGCAGAAGTGATGGTGCAAAGACCCCGAATGCGCCCAGTGCCGTGGCACCTCGCATGAAGTCGCGTCTGGATTTGTAGCTATTGAATGGATTTGACATGATGCTACCCTTTTCAGTCCTCCTTGGATTTCCTATTTCGAATTGGCCCCACGCCCGGGGTCAACATCCTGCTTGTTTCTGCGGGGTTCGGCTTTTTTCTAGCCGTTGACGGTCTGTCTCGACCATCGCGACCAATGCTGCGGATGCCGAGGCGTAGAAGCCGTTTTTATCAAATGCCTTGCAGCGCTCGGCAAAGGCCGGGAGCCATGGCATCAGGTGCGCGTCGATGAATGCGATCTGCTGCATTGGCGAAGCGGTCTCCACCAACAGGGCCATGACATCGAGCTGAATGCTAATATGGTCGGCCGGTTCGGGAAAGTCGTCCGGCAATTGCATATCCAATTTACGCAACACGATGGTCATGCGACCGGTTGCGTCACCATAAAGCCGTCCGCTCTCGCCTTCATAGGCTGATTGATAGGGAGGAGCGCTGCGTCTTCCACCTGCTCCGAGGAACAGTCTGGAAAAGTCTCCACCCAGAGCCTTTATTGTTTCAGCGGATGCCTCACCGGGAACAATGAAGCGACGCAGCTCGCCAAAGAGGCCCTCATCGACAGTCATCAAGAGGTCGAGAAAGGCTTGTCCTTCTTCGGTTCCGTAGGCGGCAAGCATGTCCTCGGACAGCTCGTGGGCGAACAGGCTACCCAGCCAGCGATAGATGATGGCGCGATGGGTGTCTGCTTCTTCATTGCTCCCCGCCAATTCCTCGGCGGGGATGTGCGTTTCCACCATGTCCTGAGCGACATTTGGGGAGAGCGGCTTATTCATGGTGTGCCGCCCCGCCTGTGTCCTTGGCGTTCAGCTGGAGGTATTTCTGCAAGAAGCGGTATTGCTCTTTATCGATGGAGACGAAGCGCTTCATGGATTTCAGAACGCCGATCCACTGGTTCGACAGATAGTGTCCTGGATCAGGGCGCGAGTGACAGGTCGCACAAGAGGCGCCATAGAGTTCCTCGGCATAATTCCAGAGTTTGTCTTCGTCACTGACGAGATCTTTGGAAGTAACCCAGCCATCAATCTCCATCTTGTGCCACACCAGATCGGTATCTGGATCTTTTTCCGTCGTCAGACGCTTGATGGCATCTGTACTACCCTTGGAGAGGGTTGCCTCGAAAATACGCTGGCCTCTCAGAGCATAGATCACACGATCAACCTTATCCTGCTGCCAGCCCTCAAGGCGCACCTTGAGAAGGTCTCCGGATCGTTCAAGAACCGAAACTTCCGTAGCTGAGAGCAGTTTTCCTGCTGCCTTGCCATCTTTTTTCGCTGCATCCTTATCGAGGAAAAAGGATTTGGTTTGAACGGTGATTAGCTTTTTCGCATCCTTGAGCTCACTGGCTGATACGGAAGTGAGTTCTTTGAAGAGTTTCTTGTAGCCTGATGACAGGTCCGGCATCTTATGGGCTATGCCCTTGTGACAAGAAATACAGGTATCGCCATTGTCCCTGGCCTGCATCATCTGCTTGGAAGCATTCGGGTGCTGTTTTTCGAAGTCCATAGCGTCCCATGAATGGCAATTGCGGCATTCACGGCTGTCGTTTGCTTCCATTTCCGCCCATACCGACTGGGCAAGCTCAAGCCTGTGGTTCTCAAACTTTTCCTTCGTATCGATGGTGCCCATCAGGTGATGGTAGAGCTCCTTGGAGGCCACGATCTTACGGCGGACTTTGTGATACCAGTCCTTAGGCACGTGGCAGTCCGAACAGATGGCCCGAACGCCCGACGGGTTCGAATAGTGAACGGACTTCTTATACTCAGGATAGACGGTGCTTTCCATCTCGTGACAAGACGTACAAAATTCGATGCTGTTGGACGATTCCATGGCCCAGTGGAACCCGCCCCAGAAAATGATGCCTGTGCCGAACGCACCGACCAATAGAATTGCTATCGGAATTGCAGCCTGCTTGCTCCATAATGCGCGCCACAATGCTCGCAACAGTTTCATCAAAGATCTCCCTTGTTCATTCGTAGAATCCCGGAGAGTCCGGTCTCGAATCCCCTTTTCTTACAGAGATTTAATCTTGCGGTGTTAATAAGGTTCGCTGCGAGTGTGTATGGGATGTAAAATCATGTTAACAGAATGTAATATTCCGACCGGGAGAACTCTATATGTCTGAAAGAGCACACATTCTGATCGTTGAGGACGAGCTGACCAGCCGCACGATGCTGTCAGGATATTTCGAGGCCGAAGGCTACCTCATCTCAGAGGCAGATTCTGGCGCAGAGATGCGGCGGGCATTTGCTGCGGGAAAGATCGATCTTATCATGCTCGACATTCATCTGCCAGATGAAGACGGATTGACCCTTCTGAAGGATGTGCGGCGCTATTCCGATGTGGGTATCATCATGGTGACGGGGAAATCGGACGATATCGATCGCATTGTCGCTCTGGAGATGGAAGCGGACGATTATGTGACCAAGCCCTTCAATCCCCGCGAATTGCTGGCACGGGCCAAAAATGTCATCCGACGGGTGAGGGCTGCGCGTCACAATACCACCGAGAATCGCGTGATCCGCTTTGCAAACTGGCGGCTTGATCTTGATCAGCGGTCACTCATAGACAGGGACGACGAGCTGGTGCATTTGACGCGCGGCGAATTCGAACTTCTGTCGGCTCTGACCTCCCACAAGGGGCAGGTGCTTACCCGCGACAACCTTCTTGATCATCTCGACAACCGGCAGTTTGATCCCAGTGATCGTACGGTCGACGTCCTGATCGCCCGACTGCGCAAGAAGATTGAGGACGATCCGAAAAATCCGTCGCTGATCGTCACTGTGCACGGCGTGGGTTATGTTTTTACCGGCGGGGGGCGGACGATCTGATCCCGCGTGGATCAGACCGTTTTGATCATGATTTGCCAGCTTTCCAGCAGTTTCTGCGATGCTTCCTCACCGATGTTGCAGATCTTCTCAGCGAGGAATTGTGCTTGATCCTTGTTGCGATTTTCCGATGCTTTTTCCAGATCGAATGCCAGATCGGCGAGATACGACAGCCCGACATTGCCGCAGGCCCCCTTTAGCGAATGCGCTGCGTGTCTCAACTCATCGAAATCATAATTCTTCGTAGCACTACAGATCTGACCGATCAGATGGGAGGACGAGGTTAGATAGGCCTCGACGATGCATCTGGTCCGGGCCTCGCCAAGCGCTTTCAAGTGCTGTCGAAGCAATGTTTCATCGAAAATATCGGGCGGAAGCTCTGAGCTTTCCGCCATTGCGCCGGACTCTTTGGGAGTTGCCTGCAACTCGGCAGTCATGCAGTCGCCTATGGCGAGCGCAAGATCGTCTGGGGTAAAGGGCTTGCTCAAGAAGCCGTCGGCACCATGGGCAAATGCCCGCTCAACTTCATCATTGGTGATGCAGGCGCTGTGAATGATGACGGGAAGATTGGCGAGGGACGGATTGGGGTGGGCACGCAGCTGGGCGAGGGTTTCAAGGCCTGTAAGGACCGGCATCCGGTCATCCATCAAGACCAGATCGAAGGATTGTCTACCGAGAATTGCAAGCGCTTCTTTCCCGTTGGTCACGCTGGTGCATGTGTGTGAGAGATTGTCGAGATAGCCTTCGGTGACCATGCGGTTGACCGGGTTATCCTCGACAAGAAGAATCCTGAGGCCGGATAGCGCGGTTCCGTCGGCAATTTTCGGCTGATCTGAAACGTTAGCATCAAGGACGGGCTCGTAGGGCACTGTAAACCAGAACAGGCTGCCACCCTCAGCGCGAGCCTCACAGTCGATGGTGCCTCCAAGTGAGGCCGTCAGCTTGCTGCAGATGGCAAGGCCCAGACCAGTTCCTCCGAAAAAGAACTTGTTGCGGGCGGTTCCTGCCTGTGTGAAAGGCTCGAACAGACGGGCCTTGTCTGTTTCCCCAATTCCGACCCCCGTATCGCGAACCTCGAAGCGGAGGGCGTTGGCCAGTCCAGAGCCGGTGCCATCCGGGATTTCCTCGTGCCGGATGAGAACGTCCACGCGCCCCTGTTCGGTAAACTTGACTGCATTGCCAACCAAATTGAGCAGGATCTGGCAGATTTTCGTCGGATCGGAGCGCAGTACATGCGGTAGCTTCTCATCAATCTCGACGGAGAAGGCAAGAGACTTGTTGATCACCGTGGCGTCAATAGCATCGGTCACCCGTTTGACTATCGAAGACAGTTCGAAGTCCATGACCTCGACTTCCAGAACACCTGCCTCGATCTTGCGATAGTCGAGGATATCATTGATCACCGAGCGCAGCACTTCGCTTGAGCTTCGGATACCGTTGATGTAATTCTTTTGGCGCTCTGATGTTTCCGTCTCGGAAAGGAGCCTTGCAAGGCCGAGAATACCGTTGAGCGGCGTTCTGATTTCATGACTCATCGTGGCGAGAAAATCCGACTTGGCCTGATTGGCTTCCTCGGCAGCTTCTCGCGCACGTTTGTGCTCGCTGATGTCATTGAAGATCATCACAGTGCCCAGAAACTTCTCGCTGATGTCGAGCATGTCCTGAATGCGCACGTCGAAATGCCGCGCGCCTTTGTTGGTCTGAAGCACGCACTGGAAGCTTGTCTTGTTTTTCGCGTGGGGGATCAGGCTGTCCAGCTGGCTTTCCAGTCTGGTGCCGTGCCCACTCGAATAGTAGATCGCTCCCGGTTCACTCCAGCCGACGAACAAGGACTGGGCAGCGAGATTCATATTCTGGATCTTGTAACTGGGATCGAGAAGGACCACAGGGTCGTTGAGACTTTCGAAAATCGTCAGATACTTGTTCTTTTCATTGGTGATCTGGCGATTCTCGCTTTGGACCTCTAAAAGCTTGGCGTCTTCTGGAACGCTGCGCCATTCCGAGCAGAAGCCGATTTCGACGAGATCGAAAAAGCGGTCGACAAACAGGCGCGCCTTCCTGCGGTCATTGAGACTGTCGCCCATCTCGTCAACGAGATCCGCATAGCTTTGATGATAATATTTCGTCAGTCCAAGAAACTGCGCAAGGGTGATGCCGCGGGCACGATGATGGCGTGCCTGTTCGATACCGAAGGCGGTAATTGGATGCCGATTAAAATCCTCACCAGCGATAATTTCGGGAGGTTCTTCATAGAGTTCAAGAGCGGAGATCAAAGGCCCGCTCAAGCCACATATAGAAACCCGCCAAGCTTCCTTGAGAGTTGAGGTATATTCTGTATAGCGGTAGGTTTTGGCATAGTCGACGACACGCGATATCAACCAGTCTTCGTGCTCTTCAATCAGGCGCTTCAAGCTTTGCATTGCAGGGATCCATCATGTCATGGTCAACAGCCGCCAAGATTGCCAATTCACCGGAATCCGGGACAGACAATCGGGCCAGTGTAGCAGGTCTTCGGGCCATCTCTTTGATCTTGGTCGGCCCGAAAAGATCTGCATATACTTTTTGCGATCATTTTTCAAATCGCCTGCGATTCCTGCTGGTTTCAATTTGTTTGCGCGTAACTTCTTGCGTCCAGTGCGTATATCAAAATCATTTTACATGCGGAGCATCATGAACTTGGTGAACGGACTATGCTGGGTGAGGGCGGTTGCTGTCTCGCCGGGGCGTTCCTTGCGTATAGAAACGCATGCAGTACCAAGGCAGCAATGAATGGCAACGCGCAAGCGCTTTGTTGTCGCCACCGGTATCAAAATCTCTCTCTCCAACTGGCATGAAGCCGGACGCTCAATTTCTAAGACACCCGATAGGAAGCCGCTGCAGATTTGAGTGTAGAATATCGTCAGAAATTATCCCTCACTCAACCACGCAAGCCAATCGCTCAGCACCCCCTTGTCCTCCTCGGGTGTCTTTTGACGGCTCAGCCAGGCTGAACGCGCTTCCGTCGGGCTAAAGCCGTAACGGGATTGAAACTGCCGACAGAAGGTCGAGCTGTTTGTGAAACCAAATTCATAGGCGATGGAGCTGACGAGTTTCCTCTCGCCGTCTCTTTTCAGTGCATTGTAACAGGCTGCGAGACGACGGTTTCTTATGAAGTTTGCGACGCCGCCATGTCTCTCAAAAAGATAGTATAGCTGGCGGCGGGAGATACCCAAGTCGGCGCAAACCATTTCAGGCGAGAGGTTTGGGGCTTTTAGATTGTTAGCGATATACCGGCGAGCACGATCAAATTGTGCTGCTGCAATCGGTGCTTTCGCCTCTTCAAATGCATCTGGCGTCTGGCGGACCATCGCTCGAAGCAAATGTCCAAATGCCTCGCTGATGGCAACGGCTTCATTGCACGACAAGCTCTCGGCTCTATTGTTCAGCGACAAGACAAAGTCACCAACGATGCTAGACAAGGGGCCGGTAAGCACTTGATGCTTATTCTGGTCAAGTGCATCAGCAATGTCCCAGAAATCATCGCGGCTGAAAAACAGACCGGTGTAGTTGGTATCCGCTAATGCTCCATTGAATGGAACTGCATAAGAATGAAGAACCACCTTGCCCGGCGTTGCCTTGAAGTCGCTTGTTTCACTCTGAGAGGCTACTGCTCCTTTGGTGACAACGCTCAGACACCAATGGTCAAAGTTGGATTTTCGGACAATCTCCTTTGTGAATGTGAAATTCATGGGAGAAACCTCAAATGAGGTGAGCAGCAATCTATCCAGATGATAAGAACTGGCCCTTGCTTCAAATCCTTCGCTCACGGGAGCAACAGATTCCAGATCGCACATTGTTGTGGTGAAATCACACCAAGCGTCAAATTGCTCTCTTTTCTGAAAGTGCTCGGTGGAGAATTTCAAACTCGGGACAGCGGATCTGTCCTGCAATTGTTCATGTCTCTGCGCTTCAGCAGCCCCCATCTCAGTCACTCCAAAAAGTCCGTCCTGTTCACAATCATTCATCAAAACCAATAAAAAACGAATTCACCATCCGCGTGTTTATATCGCCACGGCACGTCAATATTGTAGGCGTTTTTACCTAAAATCAAGTTGAACTCAATTTCAAGAGGCAGCGATCGCAATGATGGTAAAATGCGCGTTACCTGACAGATCAGCCCAACGCATTATCTGTGTCCTCGATCTCCTACCTCGACGGCAAAAGCTACATAATGGTTGTCTTCATTTAAGATTCGTCTACGCACTTTCGCGAACATTGCCATCAAGACCGATCTCTTTTCAAGAACGGAAATGACGGAGGCGCTTTGCACAAACGGCAATGATATTTGCACGGACTGCAAAATCCTAAAGGCTCTCAAGGCACGATGCAAATGTTATTCTTTAATGCCATCTGCAGTAGTGATAATACTGAGCTATTTCCAAATTTCTGCCAGCGAATGGCAACTCTAAAAACAAAAACCAACGGTATGTTTGATAAGTTTGTGGCTTTGAAGGACTGACGTGATCAGCCCCTTCTGTCTGCTTAGGAATATGTGGCGTGGCCATAAATATATGAGGCTGCAAACTGGAGCTTGCGTCTAACTCTCAAGCATAGCGTTCTCGAAATAATCACGAAATGAGAGATCAGGGGAACGACAATGAACAGTTACGAACACAACAAAGAACATGCAGCTGAAAGGGTAAAGCCCGGATTTTTCAACGGCTTCCATGTGGCCCTAAAGCCTGAGTGCTTCTGAGCCCCAATGCTCTTCAAACTCATCTTCTGTGTTTTTCATCCATTTTTCGCAAGGAAGTGAACCTTCTGAAGACCTGGGGACACTTATCATTGAATACAGCAAAGTGAACTTTCAGTATGCATATACCCAAATCAACAAAATCTTCTTCCAGAGAGGCGCCACAAACTGATGAAGCACTCTTGGCTGCCGTTGCAAATGGCGACATAAAAGCCTTTGAACAATTGCATGGAAAGTTTTTTCCGAAACTGATGCATTTCGCAAGGCGCATAACGGATAGTACGGAGGCCGCAGAAGAAGTGGCCAACGAAACCTTGATGGTCGTATGGCGCACAGGAAGCCGGTTTGAAGGACGTTCAAAGGCGTCCTCATGGATCTTCGGCATTGCCTATCGGCTATCGCTTAAACAAAGACAGAAGCTGAGCCGCCACAAAGGGCATGTTCTGCTCGAGGAAACGCTCATAGATGATGGCCAGAATGTCGCAGAGATGGTCATGAACAAGAAAGATCTGACCCGAGCTCTGCAGCAGTTGACACCAGAACTCCGCGCTGTTGTTGAATTGACCTATTACAACGGCTATCTTTACACGGAGATTGCGGAAATTCTGGACTGTCCGGTGGGAACAGTAAAAACGCGCATGATGACGGCAAGAAAACGTCTTAGAGGTTTTTTGTCCGATGAAGCGCCGAATTATTCGGAGAACGAAGTTGCTTAAGACCAGAAATTCTTCGTCGGACGACAACCATGATGATCTGTGGGAGCTTATTCCCTGGTACGTCAATGGTACATTGTCCTCCGAACAGCATGACGCCGTCAAAAAACGCATGGTCAACAATCATGATTTTGCGCTCGAAGTTGCCCGCCAACAGCAGCTCGCCAAGCATGTTAAGATCTCCGACCCTTTTGAAGCCCCCGTCTCGCGCAGTTGGGAAATGCTGCGTGCTCAAATCGAAGCTGAGAAACCTCGCAGCAAACCAGCATTCAATCTCTGGGGGTGGCTTGGTAAATTCAAGACGGGTTTCATCATTGGAGGCGCCAGCGCAGTCGCCTGCCTTTTGGCAATTGCGGTTTTCTTACCAACGGCACCCAATAGCACTTTCCAAACACTGACCAGCACCGATATCAATTCGCAAGCTACGATCAAATTTCAGATCGCTCCGAATGTCGATGCCGAAGCCTTGCCAACTATTCTGTCCAGATATGGACTTGAAATTCAAAGCGGACCGTCTGATACGGGCGTTTACACAACCAAGCCCAAACAGGGCGAAGATCTTGCCGCGCTCTCGAAAGCCCTGATGAGCGCTCCGGAAATCATCTTCGCATCTCCGGCAGACTGACCATGCGCCGCACAACTCTCGCCGCCATCATACTGCTTGCCATTGGCCTGGCTAGCCCCGCCGGTGCCCAGACGCAGCCATTTCTTTTGAAGCCGGCCAACACCATCGCTTCAAAATCCCATCTGATCCTGACGGTACCCTTGGCTGACCGCAAAAGGATTGATGAAATCGCTAGCAAGATCGTGTCCCGGTTTGGCCTAACGCTAACCGCCGAGTGGCCACTCAAGTCCATTAACGTGCATTGTTTCGTGGTAAAGGCAAGTCAGGAAACAGATATGGATAGCTTGATTGCCCGGTTGCAGGCGGACGAGCAGATCCGAACCGTTCAGAGAATGCAGGATTTCAATACGCTCGAAAGCCGCTATTCCGACCCTCTATTCCCGATCCAAACAGCACTGGCTCAAATCAACGCCGTCGCAGCACAACGATATTCAACCGGATATGGCGTGAAAATTGCCGTGGTGGATTCATCAATTGACGCAAGCCATCCTGATCTGTCAGGACGGCTAACAGCTCCCAAAGATTTTGTCGGAGATGGGCAGACAGTTGTTGCAGAAGAGCATGGTACGGCGATAGCTGGTATTATTGCTGCCGATGTTGCCAACGCGACCGGAATTGTCGGCGTCGCACCGAAGGCACAGCTAACCAGTTTGCGAGCCTGCTGGCAAGCTCCGAACATGCCCGGAGAATGCAACAGCTTTTCCCTCGCAAGAGCACTCAACTTCGCGCTCCTTAATGGCTATGATGTCATCAACCTCAGTTTGGGAGGGCCAAAGGACCCGCTTCTGGAAGAGCTCATAAAGGCCGCCATTCAAAAGAATATCGTGGTGGTTGCCGCTTGGGGAGAAAAAGAAGAGGCATCCTTTCCTGCATCTGTTTCCGGCGTCATTGCAGCAGGTGGCCCGACGAAAGCCAGCATACCAGCCCCGTCCGTTGATGTGATCAGCACTGCGCCGCATAATGACTATCGCTATGTTTCTGGCTCTTCAGTTGCTGCGGCACACATATCGGGTATTTTGGCTCTTTTGTTGGAACTGCATCCGGGCTTGCCCGCAAAAACGCTTGCCCATGTTCTTCATGCGTCGGTCAAAAAACGGGACGGAGACCCTATGATTGATGCATGCGCTGTACTGCTCAGCGAAGCTAAAGGCCAGATTTCCTGCAACTGATCTCCTGCTTCCCACAATTCCCGTCGTAAAACCCTTCTGCTTTTGCTTCTCCCTGATTAAAGCATTTTAGCGCGCCTTTCTGACATGCCTCTTGGGGGAGACATGTCTTTTTTCTCCTTGCCGTGAACCTGATCAGTTTCTTTCAGCACTCACAAACTGACAGCATATTGGCTCAAAGGGAGTTTTCATGAAAGCGCGCATCGTCACGACGATTTTGGCAATAGCCCTGTGGGCTATGCCTGCAGCAGCCCAAACAGACCGCGTCGTTGCCTTGGTTATATCCGTGGGGGCCGGGGGGCAGCGCGCAGATGACATCCAGACGCAGCTGCAATTGATGGGCGCAGAAACCCTGCGAGCCCATGATCCGAACAATGCTCAGCTCCGCTCGATCCTGATGCGCTTTGCGCATGAAGCCGCTAGTGCGCGGGCAACTTTCATCTATCTGGATGTGCCAGCTGTCAATTTCGAGGGACGCCCGTTCATTCTGCCTAGAGGCGCAAAGCTCAACCGGCCTACGGATCTTTTCACGCAAGCCATCCCCATTCAAGCCTTCTCGCGTTCTGCAGCGCAAGCCGAACAAGGAGGCGCCGTCGTTATAACAATCGTACCACAAGAGGCCCTCCTGGAGGGTCTTGGCAACGTGGAAAAAGCTCCTGAATCCGTCGCGGGCGCAAGTCCGATAGTGGTCTCAAAGGAAACGGCATTTGGCACCATTCTGGCAGCAATGCAAGAAAGTGCAGCAGGCGATGAAGTCGAGATCGGTACCTTGCTTCGCAATATGATGAATGACGACAGGATCACAATTTCAGACTTGCCAAGAAACCTGATCTTTCTTCGACTTCCCGCCAAAACAGAGGGTACGGCTCAAACCGACTTGCCCCTTGAAATTTCTCCAGAACCTAAAAGTGAACAATCCGGCCAAGCCGAACTGAAGAGCCCTATCGAGGCGGACAATATCGCGAACGATCCTGTCCCAGCAGCCTCGTCAGGGGAAACTCTACAGAAAATTGAACTTCTGGAACAGACCCTATCCTTAGAGGTCAAGCAAAGGGTTCAGAGCAAGCTACGGGAACAGCAATTCTACGAGGGATTGGTCGACGGCATCTTTGGACCACAGACCCGGGGTGCAATCAAAGCTTTCCAGAAGAGCCGTTCGGAAGACCAGACAGGCATCCTCACCCGAAGGCAGTTGCTAGAGCTGAGTTCATAAATGCAACCACACTTTTCGTCACAAAATTTAACTGACTGCCCGGAAGAGAAAAAGAGGATACCACCCCATGGGCTTGCGCCTTAAATATAACATCGCCTTGTTTCTTGCCTGTTTTATCGGTCTTTTGGCAGCCGCGGGGATTTCCTATTCGATCGTGCAGAAATCCGCCGTTGAGGAAGTCAAACGTTCAGCCGATCTTGTGAGGGCCAATGCGTTGGCTGTCAGATCCTATACGGTCAACAATATCGACCCGCTTCTGTCTGACAATAACGATATCCTTTTTCTTCCTGAAACAGTGGCGGCATTCTCGGCGCAAACAGTCTTCTCAACATTGCAGAAGCAGTTTCCCGAATTCGACTATAAGGAAGCCGCCCTTGATCCGACCAATCCGGCAGATCTGCCGAACGAATTGGAAAAGTCGCTCATCAATCAGCTCAGAGCAGATCCAGATCTCGACCAGATTTCAACAGTTGTCGAGAGAGAGGGAAGTAAGTTTCTGACCATAGCCTTCCCGTTGACCATTAAGCAGAAGGGATGCCTTACCTGCCATTCAACACCGGATGCGGCCCCACCTGCGATGATCGATCTTTATGGACCGGATCACGGATTCGGCTGGAAACTTGGCGAGACTGTCGGCGCACAGATTATCACGGCTCCCATGGCTATTGCAGACAAGCGCGCCCGTGAAACTGGCATCATTCTGGTTGCCGGCTTCACCGTTGTATTTCTGCTCGTCTTTGTGATTACCAACGTCATGCTGGGTCGTATTGTGCTCCGCCCTGTACGTCTCATGTCATCGGCAGCAGAAAAAGTGAGCATGGGAGACTTCTCCGTGCCCGAATATAAAAAGCCGGGCAATGATGAAATCAGCTCTCTTTCCCTTTCCTTCAACCGGGTCAGACGTAGTCTCGAACGAGCCATGAGTATGATAGATGACTGATACAACAATTATTGCTCCCGGTGCCGGAGCGCGCAGGTTCATCGGCAAATATCGCATCGAGGGCATCCTTGGTGAAGGTGCTATGGGTATGGTCTATGCCGGGCAAGATCCTGACATCGACCGGCCTGTGGCGATCAAGACGATCCACAAACATCTGATCAACGATTCTGGTGGTCAGGACTGGCTGGAACGTTTTGCCCGCGAAGCCCGTGCTGGCGGTCGCGTCCTGCATCCCAATCTGGTGACGATTTTCGATTATCTACAAGAAGATGGTGTGCCCTATCTGGTGATGGAGCGCGTTCGTTCCATTACACTTGAGGATCGACGCGATGCGCCCGAGCCTCTGTCTCTTGAAGAGATCCATGCCATCATATCGCAAACCCTTTCCGGGCTTGCTTGTATCCATGCCGCGGGCATCGTCCATCGCGATCTCAAACCGGCGAACGTCATGTTAGCGGACGACGGTATCGTCAAGCTGACCGATTTCGGCATCGCCCGACTGACTGCGATGGAGGCAACAGGCGCGGGCATGGTTGGCACGCCGGCCTATATGGCTCCCGAGCAGCTCACCGGTAGTGAGGTAGACGCACGCGCCGATATCTATGCCTGCGGTATTCTGCTCTATGAATTGCTTACCGGCCGCAAGCCATACAAGGGTGGGGGAGCCGAAGCCCTGTTTGCGGCGATGCGTAACGGCCAGATTGCTCCACCAAGCAGTCACGTCTCATCGATCAGCCCAGAACTTGACGCTGTTGTTCTCAAGGCTATGAGCGTGGATCCCGAAGACCGCTTCGAAGGCGCAATCCAGATGCGGAATGCGCTTTCGAGCATCATGCCCACAGCCGACCGTACGGGACTCATCGACATAGCGCCGCCACCCCGCGCGGCCAAGCGCAGAGACGGTGCTTCAACAGACACTCTTCTGGACCGGATGAGTGAACAAAGCCTGCGAAAGG
The DNA here is from genome assembly GCF_963676485.1 of uncultured Cohaesibacter sp. Taxonomy (NCBI): domain Bacteria; kingdom Pseudomonadati; phylum Pseudomonadota; class Alphaproteobacteria; order Hyphomicrobiales; family Cohaesibacteraceae; genus Cohaesibacter; species uncultured Cohaesibacter sp. Next base: position 4,388,009 of record NZ_OY781114.1, on the reverse strand, counting down.
TCGAACATCACCTTACCTCCACCATCGGACCGATCGGCAAGGTGATTGCCCGTCGTGCGGCTGCAAAAGCCACCAGCCCCGACGAGATGATCGAGACCGTGTTGCGGGAGTTCGACGACGAGAAAGAACGTGAAGAACTGCGACTCATCATGCGCAAGGCGCTGTCTGACACGCAAAGCCAGATCTCTTCGGCCGACGGGTTTTCGAGCGAATACCTGCAGAAATTGACAGACCTCATGACCACAGATCTTGGACCGATTGCGCGCGTGGTGGTCAAAAAGAAAGCACAAACCGCGCGCTCTTCCCGGGAGCTGATCAATCAGCTCGCGGAGCAAATCAGTGAGGGCACCGAGAGAGAAAATTTTATCAGCGCAGCGGAAAAACTGCCGTGCTGAGCCGTAAAACGAATGTCCGCAAAAGATGGAACCACCGATCAAAGGGAGCCTATAATGCTCGATCTGGACGATCTACTACGCAGCTTCGGAGATGATGCGCCGAGTGGAATGGATCTCGAATATGACGCAGACTATACAGCTCTGACACTCCTTAACCAGCCAGGAGAGGAACGGGTTATCGGGGATGCAGTCATCCCCGCCGAAGACCCGGATTTCGCCGAGGTTGAAGCTGCTGCTGTTTCACTGCTCGGCAGGACAAAAGACCTGCGTATCGCGATAATACTTGCCAATGCTGCGCTGCGAACGGGCGGCATCCTCGCTTTTGAACCGACCCTAGCCTACATCCGGCGCGCTCTTGAGGGCTATTGGGACAGCGTTCATCCCCAACTTGACGCCGAGGATGACAATGACCCCACAATGCGAGTCAATGCGGTTATCGGGTTGACCGACCGTGATGGTATTCTCGGCTCTCTGCGGTTGGCTGCACTTACGGAAAGCCGAGCATTCGGTCGCTTCAGCTTGCGTGACGTTCAGATCGCTGAAGGGGAAATATCCGCTTCTTCGGGCATGGATAGTATCCCGACGCCGCAGATTGTGTCCGCAGCCTTTCAGGATACTGACTCATCTCATATCGAAGCCATTGTTACCGCGCTCAACGCTTGTCTTGAACATGTGAAGGCGATCAGTTCGGTGTTTGATGAACAGATCGGCAGTCTCGGTCCAGACCTTGACCCTCTGCAAGAAACGCTCGGAGAGATAAAAAAGCGCATCGGTTCCCATGCCGAAGCCTTTCTATCCGAAGCAGACCTGGAAATCGAAGACTCAGGCGAGATGGACAGAGCCTCTGTACCCTCAAGCACGTCGGTCTCGGCCCCATCAGCCTCATCGGGAGCAATCCATTCACCAGAAGATGTGAAGCGGGCGATCGACAGGATCGTTGACTATTACGCACGCCATGAACCCTCCAGTCCAGTGCCGCTTTTGCTGACGCGCGCGCGCCGTCTCATCTCTGCTGACTTCTTCACCATCATGCGAGATATGGCGCCACAAGGGGTTGAGAATGTCGCTCTGATTGGTGGCATCGAAGAAATCGACAACTAATTCACGTCCGCAATGAACCTTTTCATCACTTCGGGACCACACAGAACCAGTTAAACAGGGGAGCCTTCAGATGGCCGGTAGCAGTCAAAAATTCATCGCGCGCAATCGCGCCCCACGTGTTCAGATCGAGTATGACGTGGAGCTCTACGGCGCCGAAAAATCGGTGCAATTGCCTTTCGTTATGGGTGTGATGTCCGATCTTTCGGGCAAATCCGAAGAGCCTTTGCCAGCGGTGGCTGATCGGAAATTTCTAGAGATCGACGTCGATAATTTTGACGAGCGCATGAAATCGATGAAGCCAAGGGCTGCTTTCACAGTTCCCAATACGCTAACCGGCGAAGGCAATCTCGCGGTCGACATTACGTTTGAAAGCTTGGACGATTTTTCGCCTGCTGCAATCGCAAAGAAAGTCGAGCCGTTGAAAAAGCTGCTTGATGCCCGAACCCAGCTCTCGAACCTGACCACCTACATGGACGGCAAGACTGGAGCGGAAAACCTGATGGCGCAGATTATTCAGGATCCTGGCCTTTTGCGGGCGCTGGCGTCTGCCCCGGCAACCAGCGGCGACAGCGCACAGAGCGAGGAGTAAATTATGAACGAACCGATGAACCAAACTGCTGATGCCGCAGTCGAAACGCAGAGCACGTTCGGCTCTTCTGAATTTGCTTCTTTATTGCAGAAGGAATTCCGCCCCAAGTCCGATCAGGCAAGAACGGCTGTTGAAGAAGCTGTGCGCACCCTCGCCGAGCAGGTCTTGCAGAATGAAGCTCTAGTATCTGACGATGCCCTGAGGTCCATTGAAGGTATCATTGCCGAGATCGACAATAAACTCACCGAGCAAGTCAATCTTATTCTCCATCATAAGGATTTCCAAAAGCTGGAGAGCGCCTGGCGGGGCCTGCATTTTCTCGTCAACAATACTGAAACCGACGAGATGCTGAAAATCCGTGTTCTCAATATCTCGAAGAAAGACCTTTCCAAGACCCTGCGCAAATTCAAGGGTACGGCTTGGGATCAGTCACCGATCTTCAAAAAACTCTATGAAGAGGAATATGGTCAGTTTGGTGGAGAACCTTACGGCTGTCTTGTTGGTGATTACTACTTCGATCACAGCCCTCCGGACGTTGAGCTTCTTGGCGAAATGTCAAAGGTTGCTGCTGCCGCCCATGCTCCGTTTTTGACCGCCGCAGAACCATCCCTTTTCCAGATGGATTCCTGGTCGGAACTGGCGAACCCTCGCGACTTGACAAAGATTTTCCAAACCCCTGAATATGCGGCCTGGCGGTCTCTGAGAGAAAGCGAAGACAGTCGCTATCTTGGGCTTGCAATGCCGCGGTTTCTCGGGCGTCATCCTTATGGCGAGAAGACCGATCCGGTTGATGAATTCTCCTTTGAGGAAGACACTGAGGGAGCGAGTTCCGGTAAATATTGCTGGGTCAATGCCGCCTATGGCATGGCACGCAACGTGACCAGATCCTTCAAGGAATATGGCTGGTGCACCCGCATTCGCGGCGTGGAATCCGGCGGTACGGTTGACGAGCTGCCAACCCACACCTTCCCGACAGACGATGGTGGCGTGGACATGAAATGTCCAACCGAGATTGCCATCTCGGATCGCCGGGAAGCGGAACTTGCCAAGAATGGCATGATGCCTCTCATCCATCGAAAGAACACCGATCTGGCTGCCTTTATCGGGGCGCAGAGCCTTCAGAAGCCTGCGGAATATGATGATCCGGATGCCACGGCCAATGCCAATCTGGCAGCGCGACTGCCCTATCTCTTCGCTACCTGCCGCTTCGCGCATTATCTCAAATGCATCGTTCGCGACAAGGTTGGATCCTTCCGCGAGCGAGAAGATATGCAGGAGTGGCTACAGGATTGGATCAACAAATATGTCGACTTCAATGCCGAGACTTCCCACGAAGACGAGAAGGCTCGCCATCCTCTGGCCGCAGCCGAAGTGGTGGTTGAAGAGGTCGAGGGCAACCCTGGCTACTACAACTCCAAATTCTTCCTGAGACCGCATTATCAGCTGGAAGGTCTTTCGGTCTCCCTGCGGCTGGTTTCAAAGCTGCCGTCTCAAAGGGGACAGTAATCATTTCCGGAGCGAAACGAGCGCTCCGGTTTCACCAAAATCATGAAAATTCGCATTTCATCAAGAGGGAAACATCATGGCCTATGACGCCTTCCTTTATTTCAAGGACAAAGACAAGCCGCACGGCGAAACACTCGATGCCTTCATGTCCAAACAGGACGCATTCGAACTGTCCGAGTTTGGTTTCGGCGCAGAAAATACCGCAAATATCGGCTCGGCAACCGGTGGCGGTGGTTCGGGTAAAGCGACGTTCAAGCCCTTTACGATTAAGAAGCGGACCGACACTGCTTCCTGCGCTTTGTTCCAACAGATGTGCCGGGGCACACATTATGACGAAGCCGTTCTGGAATTGCGCCGCTCTGGCGGTTCCGACAAATCGTCTGGCGCAACTGTACTCAAGATCAGCTTCAAGATGGTCTATGTCACCGATATGGGATGGAACGGCTCCGATGGTGATGACATTCTCGAAGAAGACCTGACCTTCGAGTATGGCGCCATCAAAATCGAATATTTCCAGCAGGGCAAAGACGGCAAGGTGAAAAAGCCAACTGTCTCAGGCGGTGCCGAAGCCATCTGGAGCCGTGTCCTCAACACGAACAAATACGAAGCCGGCATCTAGGCTTTCTGAGATCAAACCAACTTCCCGGCGCTGCGGTGCCGGGCTTTTTCTGGACACAGGGGCAACAGGATCATGTTAGCAGAGCAACGGCTCAAGGAAAGCGATCTGGAAGGTGCATTGAGTGCTTTGCAGGAAAGCATCCGCAAAGCACCTCAAGATGTCAGCTTACGCATTTTCCTGTTCCAGTTACTTTGTATCATGGGCGCTTGGCAACGTGCAGTTCAACAATTGAAAACCTGTGCCACCCTGAATCCTCAAGCTAATGCCATGGCGCAGATGTATCGGACTGCGATCATTTGCGAACTTCATCGCGAACAGGTTTTCCGCGGAGAAAAACAGCCATTGGTGTTTGGTGAGCCTGAGGGTTGGATCGCCTCGATGGTAGAAGCGATCAAACTCGAGGCGTCAGGCAATCTCATTGCCGCCAAAGATCTTCGTGAAGCTGCATTTGAAATGGCTCCGGCCATCCCCGGAACTATCAATGGCCAGGCTTTTGAATGGATCGCTGACGCGGATCCGCGACTTGGCCCTCTCATGGAACTTATCGTCAATGGTCGTTATTTCTGGGTCCCATTCTCGGCCATAAACCAGCTGGAGATGGACGTGCCGAGCGATTTGCGCGATCGGGTCTGGATGCCTGCGACCGTAACCTGGGCCAATGGTGGTGACGCCGTCGCTTTGATCCCGACCAGATATGTCGGGACGGCGAATGCGGCTGATGATCGCCTCATGCTTTCGGCCTCAACGCTGTGGCAGGAAACCGATGCGGGAGGGCTTGCTGTTTGCGGCCTCGGGCAACGACTTTTTGCGACCGATCATTCAGATTTTGCCTTGATGGATGTTCGCGAACTTCTGCTCAACCAGTCCACGGAGCAAGCAACACAACCTGATCGCTTCGGAGGTGTTGATGGCTGATCTTCTGCTAGCCGAACGTTTGCAGCCCTCATTGCTCGATCGTCTGACCGATGACGCAAGCGGAAACAAGAGCGATAGTGTGTCGGAGCAGTCCATCGACATTCACAGACTGAGGAAAATCATCCATCGGGATCTCTTCTGGCTGCTGAATTGCTCAAATATCGAGGCGACACACAATCTCGACCTCTATCCAAATGTTGCTAGTTCCGTTTTGAATTTCGGCATTTCAAACCTTTCCGGGCGCGGTGACACGCGCCATCACATTGCCCAGATACAACAGACGATCCGCAAGGCAATTGAGATTTTTGAACCGCGTATCCTGCGGGAATCCATTGAGGTTACGCCTTCCAAGAACAAAGATGCGAATGAAGCGGTCATCTCCTTTGATATTCGCGGTGAACTTTGGGCAAAGCCGGTGCCTGTCGAACTTTATCTGCGAACAGCTCTCGATGTCGTCAGCGGCGATCTGACACTCAAACAGGTGTAACGATATGGATACCCGACTGCTCAGACATTATGAAAGCGAACTCAACTATATCCGCGAAATGGGCGGCGAATTCGCCGAGGCCTATCCCAAAATAGCGGCCCGGCTTGGGATGAAGCAAACAGAGGTGCTTGACCCATATGTTGAGCGCCTGCTGGAAGGGTTTGCCTTTCTATCGGCGCGCGTTCAGTTGGAGTTAGAACTGCAATATCCGGTATTTACCCAGAATCTCCTTGAAATCGTCTATCCCCACGTCTTGGCTCCAACGCCTTCCATGATGATTGCACATCTCAAGCCAGACATCACGCAAGGGGGACTTGAAGAAGGATATACCGTCAAACGTGGAACAATCCTGCGTGGAAAAATCATCGAAGGAGAACAGACAGCCTGTCAATTCAGCACGTCACAGGACGCAACTATCTGGCCTCTGGAGATCTCCGACGCTGAGTATGTCGAGGGGCGCGGAGAACTTGTCGCCGCAGGTCTTGCGAAGAACAATCAGGCGAAGTCCGCCCTGCGCTTGCGTATCAAGCATGCCGGAGGGCTCCCTATCAAGACGCTACCGCTTGACACTCTTACCCTGTTTTTGTCGGGACCGGGGGCAGAACCTTGGCGCCTGTATGAAGCGATCATGAGCCAAGCCCTTGGCGTTGCGGGCAGGTCAACCGACCGGCGGGCCGATTGGGCCGAATTTCTTGCTAAACAGATCCGCCCGCGCGGCTTTGAAGCCGAAGAGAGCCTTCTGCCAACGCCTGGCCAGTCCTTTGAAGGGTATCGCCTGCTGCAAGAATATTTTGCCATGCCCGAACGCTTTTTCTTCGTCGAACTGGGCGACCTTCAACGGGCAGTGAGGCGCTGTGATCATGATGAACTCGATTTGTATATTCTGCTGAGAGACGAAATTCCCGACCTCAAATCGGTGAGTAGGGAAAGCTTCAACTTGCATGCGGTGCCTGCAATAAACCTGTTTTCCAAACGCTGTGATCGGACGCGCATATCCGGAACCGAAGTTGATCATCACATCACGGTGGACCGCACGGCTCCGCTCGACTACGAGATCTTTCAACTCCAAAGCGTGACGGGCATTGCCAACGAGGGCGCGGACGATGTTCCTTTCCGCCCTTTCTATAGCGCGGAAGATTTCACCCCTTTTGGCGAAACCCATTCGGCCTATTTCAGCATCCGCCGTAGGATGAGGCAGCGCTCCGAAAAGCAACGCCTGAAAGGCATTCGCACATCCTATCTTGGATCAGACCTCTACGTCTCTTTGAGCGATCGCAATCAGGCTCCCTATCCGGGCAATATCAAGCAATTGGCCGTCACGGCGCTTTGCACCAATAGAGATTTGCCGCTCCTGACTGCGATAGGCTCAGGCGATACTGATTTCTCGATGCCTGATGGTGGGCCGATTTCTGAAATCCGTGCCATCGTGCCACCAACCCGACCACATTCCGGTTTGGCTGAAGGAAGCCGAGCCTGGCAGTTGATCAGCCATTTGAGCCTTAACTATCTCTCTCTCAGCGATGCTGATCGGGGGACCGGCGCGGCAGCGCTTAGAGAGCTTATTGGCATCTATACGCCTCTTGGAGAAGCCGCCATTGCCAAGCAGATGGAAGGGTTAATCAGTGTCCAGTCTCGCTCCATTGTCCGGCGCATGGCTGATGGGCTTCTCTCTACGGCCGTGCGTGGTCTGGAGATCCGAGTGGGATTCGACGACAGCTACTTCCAGGGCACCAGCTGCTATCTACTGGGTGCTGTTCTTGAGTCATTCTTTGCCAAATATGTGACGCTCAACAGCTTCACCGAAACAGTTATTCATTCACAACAGCGAGGGGACATCCAGAGATGGCCAGCCAAGAGCGGGAAAAAGGTCCTGATCTGAGCCGTCTTGATGCGCTCGAGGGATCACCGCAAACACACCACCTGTTTCAGGCTCTCAGACTGATTGAGGCTGCTTACGACAGCAATCCACGTCTCGGCCGCTCCCGGCGACCCGCGCAAGACCCTGTTCGTCTTGGGCAAGAGCCGGAGCTGGCTTTTCCAACGTCGACGATTGCACGCTTCGCCGTAAATGAGGGCAGGGGACCCGCTCGGCTGTCTCAGCATGCGTTTGGGCTCTTTGGCCCGAACGGCGCCCTGCCGCTTCATCTGACTGAATATGCCAGAGATCGACTGCGCAATCAGCATGATCCGACCTTTGCTGCTTTTGCGGACATGTTCCATCATCGCATGCTTTCGCTATTTTATCGCGCTTGGACAACGGGAGAACCCGCCCCGTCGTTCGACCGTATTGATGATGATCCCTTTGGGGAAAAGCTTGATGCGATTGCGGGCGTGGCCGGGGAAGCCTTTGCTTGCCGCGACGCAATGCCCGATCTCGCTCGACGTCATTTTGCCGGTCTATTGTCGGCAGGCCCACGCAACGAAGCAGGCCTAGCGGCTATTCTGAAGAGTTTTTTCAGCGCCCGGATATCCATTGAAAGTTTTGTCGGTAGCTGGCTGCATCTTGAGCCAACCGATCGCGGACGCCTAGGCGGGGCCTGTCTCGGACAAAGCGCAAGTCTGGGCGAAAAAGTCTGGTCGCGCGAAGCGAGGTTTCGCATTCGCATAGGCCCCTTAAATCTTGAAGACTATAAACGTCTGCTTCCAGGCGGGCGAAGCATCAAACGGCTCAACGCAATCATCCGCTCTTATGCCGGAGAGACGTTGGAATGGGACGTGAACCTGATCCTGAAAGAGGAAGAGGTTCCCAAAGCGGTTCTCGGCTCAAACATCGCGCTGGGTCAAACCAGCTGGATCGGCCAGCGAGAAAAGAAAGATGCCGACGATCTCTTTCTTTCAGCTCCATTGCATCACGAATTTTGAACCCTTTTCATAGGAAAGAAACAATGTCGGAAATCAGCCGCATGGCCCTGTTTGGCAAATTGAACCAATTGGGGTTTCAGTCTATTGAAAGCGCCACGGTTTTTTGCAAGATGCGCGGCAATCCCTATGTTGAGCTGGTCCACTGGATTCACCAGATACTGCAATTGCAAGATAGTGACTTGCATCATCTGATAAATCAGTATGAGCTTGATGCCGCCCGCCTTGCAGGCGATGTCGTCCGAAATCTGGATAGCCTGCCGCGCGGGGCTACGGCAATTTCCGACCTTTCGCCGCATTTGGAGGAAGCCGTTGAACGGGCATGGGTCTATGCATCCCTGCTGTTTGGTGCATCTCAGGTGCGCACCGGGTATCTGTTATTCGGTGTCCTGAAGACATCCAGTCTCAGACGTCTCATGGAGGCGATCTCTCCGCAATTCAGCAAGGTTGATATCGATCATTTCTCCAAACATCATCAGGACATTCTGGCCGGATCACCTGAAGATAAAATGTCGGCAACCGATAGGAGCGGTGGGCACGATATAGAGCAGGGCCAAACATCCAATGTAATTCCTGCCCAATTAGGCGGCGGCGATGCTCTCTCCCAATTCTGCAGCGACTTGACCGAGAAAGCCCGGCAAGGCGAAATCGATCCGATCGTAGGGCGAGATGAAGAAATCCGGCAGATCATCGACGTGCTCATGCGACGCAGGCAGAACAACCCTATCCTGACCGGGGAAGCCGGCGTTGGTAAAACGGCGGTTGTCGAAGGATTTGCCTTGCGCATTGTGCGCGGTGACGTGCCAGAAGGACTGCGCGAGGCACGGGTTCTCTCTCTGGATGTCGGTCTCCTGCAGGCTGGTGCTTCCATGAAAGGCGAGTTTGAAAATCGCCTCAAAAGCGTGCTTGAAGAAGTGCAGGCCAGTCCGGCACCGATTGTTTTGTTCGTTGATGAAACGCACACGCTGGTTGGGGCGGGAGGTGCGGCGGGAACAGGGGATGCTGCCAATCTTCTGAAACCCGCGCTGGCTCGAGGCACCTTGCGGACCATTGGGGCGACCACCTGGGCGGAATACAAGAAGCATATCGAAAAGGATCCTGCCTTGACCCGGCGCTTTCAGGTGGTGCAAGTCGAGGAGCCCGATGAGGCGCGCGCCATTCTCATGATGCGCTCCATAGCAACCATGCTGGAGAAGCATCATAAAGTGCAGATCCTAGATGAAGCGCTGGAGACGGCGGTCAAGCTGTCCGCACGCTATATTCCAGCCAGACAGCTGCCCGACAAGGCTCTCAGCGTACTCGACACGGCGTCAGCACGTGTAGCAATCAGTCTGCATGCCGTACCCGCCTCAGTTGATGATAGCCAGCGGCATATCGAGGCTCTACGGACTGAGCTGGACATCATTGACCGAGACGAAGCGGCCGGTTTGCTCGTTGACGAAAGGCGCTTTCGTATAACCGAAGCCTTGGAGGCTGAAACACTTCGCCTTCAGTCTCTTACAGATCGCTGGGAAGCAGAAAAAAAGCTTGTTGAAGAGATCCTTGCTTTGCGGGCAAAGCTAAGGGAAACCGAACCACCCGTCGAAGCGACAGGAGATGGGCAATCGGCACCGTCCCACGCGGGGATGCATTCCGAGCGACGAGAAGAAACCCGAGAAGCGTTGCTACTCAAACAGGCAGAGTTATCAGACTTGCAGGGAGAGACGCCCCTCATTCTTCCGATCGTGGATGCGCAGGCTGTCGGCTCTGTTGTGGCGGATTGGACTGGCATTCCTGTCGGGCGCATGGTCAAGGACGAAATCCGCACGGTGCTCAATCTTGCCGACCATCTCTCCAAACGGGTGATCGGTCAGGACCACGCCATGGCCATGATCGCCGCGCGCGTCAAGGCCTCGCGTGCCGGGCTCGACAACCCCAACAAGCCGGTTGGCGTCTTCATGCTGGCAGGCACCTCAGGCGTCGGCAAGACGGAAACCGCACTGTCGCTCGCCGAGGTGCTCTATGGCGGCGAGCAGAATGTGATCACCATCAACATGTCCGAGTTCCAGGAAGCCCACACGGTCTCCAGCCTCAAGGGCGCCCCTCCGGGCTATGTGGGCTATGGCGAAGGCGGCGTGCTGACCGAAGCGGTGCGGCGCAAGCCCTATTCGGTGGTGCTGCTCGATGAGGTGGAGAAGGCGCACCCGGATGTGCATGAAATCTTCTTCCAGGTCTTTGACAAGGGCGTGATGGAGGATGGCGAAGGCCGGATGATCGATTTTCGAAACACGCTTATTCTGCTGACGTCGAATGTCGGCTCAGAAGTGATCATGGATCTATGCGCAGATCCAGAGTTGACGCCAGATCCGGAAGGCATGGCCAAGGCCCTGCGAGCCCCCTTGCTCAAGGTTTTCCCTCCGGCCCTACTCGGGCGGATGGCCTCCATTCCGTATTATCCACTTAGCCCTGACATGATTAGCAAGATCACGGCCCTTCAACTTGAGCGCATCCGCAAGAGAGTTCGGGATACCTACGGAGTTCCCTTCACCTATTCCGATGCGGTGATTGATACGATCGTCTCGCGCTGTCAGGAGCTGGAAAGCGGCGGACGGATGATCGATGCCATCATCACCAACACCATGCTGCCCGCCATCTCAACCGAGTTTCTCACCCGAAAGCTGGAAAGCGGCAGCATCGAACGGATCGCGATTGATGTGACCGATGGCGACTTTTCCTACGCCTTCGACTGAGCCCTATTGTTTGAAAAAGAAGGATATTGCAGATGGCAACCACCGCCAAACACAAGTTTTATGTGGTCGATCTGGTGCGCAACAAACCAAAGAGCGAGTATATCGAAGTGCCCGCCTTTCGGGTCGACGTCGAATTCGAGGTGACGACGAAAGGCAAGACACCAGCGCCCGAATCCCTGTTCAAGCGCCTTGAGGCTGACGCCAGAAAGGTGCTGGAAGACAGAGAGACGAAGATCAAGAAGCTTGCCTTCGACGCCGCCAAAGAAATCGATGGTCTGATGAGCGAGCGTCCCGTCACGCAAGAGACCGCCAGGAAAGTCGAAGCAACGGCGGCGATGACGAACAAGGCCATTCTTGCGCAGATGAATTCGACAGAAGAGGATGCCCAAAAGGCGGCGCAAGACCGCCTGAAGAAAGAGGCACGCAATGATGCCAACCTTACCGAAGCGCGGATCAGGACCGTTGTGAAATGGGGACAATCCGTCGTCAAACTCACAACCAGCGTCAGTCGACTGGTCGCATCCTCTGGAGCGGATGTCACGGCCTATATCGCGATCGCCAAAACACTGAGGGCGCTCTATCAAGATTTCGAGAAGCAAATGCGCAGCGAGGAGACCCTGAGGCGAACTCTCGACAAGGCCCTTGCCAAATTTGCCAAACACAAGATTGAACTGACATCCGGTAACAAGGAGCCGGACAAGAAGCTGGCCGGCTTTGCCCGCAAGGCCGAAACGGCCCGCAAGGATTACCGCAACAACGTGTCCAAGACCCGGCATTCAACGGACGCTCTGTCCAAAGCCGCTGGCAAGATCGAGGTCAGGATGAAAGCCGCCCCATCCTTCAAGGAAGGCATCCAGGTCGGAGCCGAATGCATGAAGCTCAAGGGACAGGTGCGCGTTCTTGCCGAGCGCCTCAACAAGCAGGAAAGCTTTCTGGATGATATCGAGGAAGCCCTCGCGGATCTCGGTGCCAAGATTGATGACAGAACGCTGCTGGAAAGGATCAAGGCTCTGGATCGCAAGACCATGCAATCGGAGGCCAAGAATGTGAAAGGCATTCTGAAGTCGATCACCTCAGCGGTCGAAGAACTTGCCGGTTAACGCCCGTCAGAACAGCGCCTTGGCCCACCTTTCGGTGTTTTTTTGATCCCGGCGCGAACCTTAAGCGGCCTTCCCCTGCACTAACAAAGCAAACGGGCCATGTTTGGTTTTTTGACTGAGCGCGCCACCAGCCGAGTTAGGGGATGTCCAATGTCAACAAGCGGGCAGAAGTTCGTCGCGAGAAATAGAGCGCCGCGCGTACAGATCGAATATGACGTGGAGCTCTATGGAGCTGAAAAGAAAGTTCAGCTCCCTTTCGTGATGGGCGTCATGTCAGATCTGTCTGGCAAATCAGAGGCTCCATTGCCCAGTGTAGCAGATCGCAAATTCCTCGAAATCGATGCCGATAATTTCGATGAGCGCATGCGAGCCCTTCGCCCGCGCGCGACGTTTACGGTGCCAAACACCCTTTCGGGCGATGGCAACCTGAGCATTGATCTCTCCTTCGAGAGCATGAAGGATTTTACGCCTGCGGCCGTTGCCAAAAAGGTTGAGCCATTGCGCAAATTGCTCGAAGCCCGGACGCACCTTTCTCATCTGATCACCTATATGGATGGTAAAACTAGAGCGGAAGAGCTTATTGCCAAACTGATTGCTGATCCTCAGGCCCTGAGCGCTATCCTTGCGTCTTCAGGAGACGCTCCTGCTTCGTCGAACGATCAAGAGAAAGTCCTCGAAAGCTTGAAGCAGATGCCTTCGACAATCAGTAAAGCAAAGGAGGAAGGCGACACAACATTTGCGGCTCTTGACAGTCTGCGAGAACAGACCGTCTCTGATAAACAGGAAATGCCTGACGAAACGCTGACCGCGTTTGAAAGTCTCTTGTCCACCTCTGCCGTGCCATCAACGGAAGAAGAGGGCGATTCCACTCAGGCTGCATTGTCTGCATTGCGTTCACTCGAGATAGAGACCGAAGACGATGGGCACGATCTGAACTCCGCCCTCAGCAGTCTTCTGGCAAGCAGCGACGAAGAAGAGAGTGATCATAACGTCTATTCCGATGACGATGTTTTCGACACAGACGAAAGCGTCTCGGATTTGCAAGAAGATGAGGATGCGCTCGATCTGGCTTCCCTTTTGGCAGACGGTCCAGATGACCTAGATGACGACGCTGCTTTTGATGATGGCTCACTCTCGCCAGATGTGACAGAGCCGGAAGAAGAAGAGCTTGATCTTGACGCACTTCTCGATGATCAATCCGACGGCGACACTGATCTGTCTGAGGAATTGGTAGGGCTTTTGATTGGTGAGGATGAAGGAGAAAAAGAAAATGAGGAGCCAATTCTGGCCGAACCATTCGGGCTTCTTTCCCTCGAACAACCTCAGGAAAATCAAAATCGCCATTCCAAGTTTCGTATCGCCATTCTTGGAGATTTTACAGGACGCGCCAATCGTGGCGATTTGGCAACGGGCGACGATCTCGCCAATCGAAAACCGATCAAGCTTGATGTCGACAATCTCGACACCATTATTGCCAGATTTGCAACGACGCTTGTTTTACCTCTGGGCCAGGATGGTGCTGGCATAGAGGTGAAGTTGAACGGTCTTGATGACCTTCATCCTGATAAACTCTATGAGAATGTTTCCATCTTCGAAGAACTGTCTTCCCTTCGCCAGCGTGTTGCAACGGGAGCAATTTCGCCGACTTCCTATCTGAGTGATCTGGCTGCAGAGCCGATTGACATCGAGCATTTGCCGCGCAACAGAGCCAAGGGAAGCGCCGTACCAGCCAACTGCAAACTCAGTGATTTCCAGAGCCTGATCGGTAACAGGGAAAGCATTGCGGCGGTGGCAACGCCTGCGCAAGATCTTATCAGTCGCGTGGTCAAGCCTTATGTGACAGCAGCTCCGGATCCGGACCAACAAGGCTGGCTTGAAGCAATCGACAGCGCCTTGTCAGGCGTCATGCGGGCTATTCTGCACCATCCCGATTTTCAGGCCGTCGAGTCGACTTGGCGTTCTCTTGATTTGCTTGCCAGACGGATTGAGACCGGCGCTTCGCTCGAGATCATTCTCTATGATGTGTCTGCCGAGGAATGGGCTGCAGACCTATCAGCTCAGGATGAGTTGTCTGAAAGCGGGTTATTCAGGATGTTGGCAGAAGAACCACGTCTTGATGAAGAACAGGGCGCACTGTCGGCTGTCTTCGGCTTGTACAGTTTGGAGGAAACACCGCCTCACGCCGATCTTCTTGCCCGAATGGCGAAGATATCCGCATGGATGAATGCGCCGTTTATTGCAGCAATTTCTCCCAAATTTCTGGAAATTCCCAAGCAGGACCGTCACCCGGTGACGGCCAGAAAATGGGATGCGATGCGGCAGTTGCCTGAAGCATCTTATGTTGGCCTTGTGTCACCTCGATTTTTGTTGCGGTTGCCTTATGGCCGCAAAACCGAACCGGTGGAGCCATTTGATTTCGAAGAATTCAATCTGCGTAGTGGCCTGAAAGGAATGCTCTGGGCCAATCCGGTCATTCTATCGGCCATTCTCATGGCAAAGACGGTGAGCAGCATGGGCAAGTCGATGGAGCTTGGCAAGATCATGTCTCTGGACGACATGCCAGTACATACCATGAATGATCAATATGGCGACCAAATTGCTCTGCCCTGCACGGAACGCCTTCTCAATACGCGCACAATGGCGGATGTCGTGACGCGTGGCTTTATTCCTCTGCTATCGATCAAGGGGCGCAATGAAGTGCGTCAGGGCTCTTTTCAGGCTTTGAGCGGGACGATGCTCGCAGGCCCGTGGGCGACAATCAAAGCACCCGTTGGAGCCGATCACGATACAACGATCAGCTTCGCGGCAGCGCCCGTGCAATCCGATAATGAGGCTGGGATTGAAACCGACGCGTTGGCGACAGACCTGCCAGATATTAGCGATGAGGATCTTGGCTCGGACTTCGACCTCGATCTGTCTACAGACGACAGTGACGACGATGCGCTTTCCGGCCTGGATTCCGACGACGACGATATGGATCTGGATAGTCTGCTGGCGAGTTTCGATGACGATACGTCCGGTACAACGTCTTCGGAGAGCGACGATGAGGATCTCGACACCGATCTGGCAGCACTGCTGGAGAATCTGTGATGCTTGATGCCAACAGCCGTATGTCAGACAAGACCAAGGAAGAAAAGAGCGAAGCCAACGCCATTCTGCTGGTGCAGGTCGGTGAAAGCTATTGGCTTGTCGAGGGGGACGAGCATCTTGCCGTACTGCTGTCTGCTGAACAATCCTACCCAACACCTGTTTATTGCGTCCGGTTCGCCAGCATGTTCGAACTGTCTTCATTGCCCGGCGGGGGGATGGACATCGCAGATCTGTGGGCAATTCACACCGGTATCATTGATCGTCTGAAGACCGAGAACCAACTCGTCCTTGTTGAATATTCACACAGCTCATGATCCTTCTTTCAAAAGGTGAAAGGTGAAATAATGGCAAGTAATTCTATTCTGGAAGGCCGTCAGGTCCGCCTTGAATTGCCGAATAGCCTGAAGGGGTTTCTGATGCGAGCCCAAATCGACGAAGGCCTGAGCCAGATAACCCAGACCACGATCGAGTTCATGTCGCCAGATATCGATCTGGACCTTCAGAAGGTTGTCGGAGAACGGATGCGTCTTGAGGTCGATGCACCGAAGAACAAGATCAGGTATTTCCAGGGCCATTGTGTCGCGGCGGAATATCTCGGCTCTCATGCTGGGCGTGGATATTTTCGAGCCGAAGTTCGCCCATGGATATGGTTCCTGACGCGCACATCTGACTGTCGTGTTTTTCAGGACAAAACGGTTATCGATGTCATCAAGGAGATTTTCAGCCAACACGGATTTTCAGACTTCAAGGATTCTACCAAGCATAGCTACAAGCCGAGAGATTATTGCGTCCAATATCAGGAAACAGACTTTGCTTTTGTCTCCCGCCTCATGGAAGAGGAGGGCATCTACTATTACATCACGCACGAAAAGTCGAAAGAGACCCTTGTTCTGGCTGACGATGCAAGCACGCATAAGGCGCTTGAGGACAATGCCGAGGTCGAGTTTTATTTCCGTGAGCCGAATTATCGTCGTGCCGACGACCATGTTTTCGAATGGCGTGGAAGCGAAAGCATTCAATCCGGCAAGGTGACATTGCAGGACTATGACTTTGAAAAACCGAAATCCGATCTCAAAACGGTAAAAGCCCTGCCTCGTGGCAAGCACGCATATATGTCATTGGAAATGTACCAGTATCCGGGCCGCCATAGGGAAATCCGCCTCGGAGAACATCATGCACGCGTCAAGATTGAAGGCATTGCGGCACAAGCCCAGCGCGCCATGGGCGTATGCAACGTGCAACAAATGATGGCTGGGGGGAAATTCAAACTCAAGAAGCATCCCCGCAAGTCTGAAAATGCCGAATATCTGGTGCTCTCTGCAAGCCACCAATTGCAGATTGATGCCGACATTGATGACCGAGAAATCATTGACGCTATTTTGGGGCCAACCCTTACGTTCGATCATAGCAATAATATCGATATCTACAGATGTTCCTTTGAAGTGCAGCCGATCAGGGTTGCCTTTCGCGCACCCCAGATTACGCCACGACCGCCCCATCCTGGCGTTCAAACCGCGATTGTGGTTGGCAAAAAGGGTGAGGAAATCTGGACCGATGAATATGGCCGGATCAAGGTTCAGTTTCATTGGGATCGCGAGGGTAAACGAGACGACAAATCCTCATGCTGGATTCGCACCACTGTGCCATGGAGCGGGAAGGGCTGGGGCATGGTTGGCGTCCCGCGCGTTGGTCAAGAAGTGGTGGTTCAGTTCGAGGATGGAGACCCCGATCGCCCGATCGTAACAGGCATGGTTTATAACGGCGACACCAAGCTGCCCTACAAACTGCCTGCCAACCAGACCCAAAGTGGCCTCAAGACGAATTCTTCCAAAGGCGGCGGTGGCTTCAACGAACTGGTGTTTGAAGACAAGAAAAATGCCGAATTTGTTCGTTTCCAGTCTGAGCGTGATTACAAGCAAATCATTAAGAACAATGCCGAAGTAACAGTCGGGCTTGAACACAAGAATGGAGGCACGCTCACGCAGACCATTCACGGCACCAAGACGGAAACCATCCGTGAAGGAGATCACAGTTTCACTGTGGCCAAGGGCAAGGAGGACATCTCCGTTGCCCAGACCCGAAAGACCGGCATCGGTGGTGAAGATCATCTGCGTGTCGACAAGGATCAGTCCGTTCGCATATTGGGAGCCAAGTCCGATGATATTGCCAACAACTACGATATCGACGTTGGGGATGCACTGAAGATAATGGCTCAATCCAAGATCACCCTCAAATGCGGTGGCTCGACGATAGAGATGACACCAACAAAAGTCACCATTTCCAGCACCCAGATTGAATTCAAGGCTGAGGCTACGGCCAAATTCACGGCAGGTGCGCAGTTGAAAATGGAAGGCAAGGGGCAGGCCTCTCTCAAGGGGGGAGGCATGTTGAAGCTTGAGGGCGGAGGCATGACCCAGGTGAAGTCTTCGGGAATGATGCTCGTCAAGGGCGCGTTGACGATGATCAATTAGCGGGGCCATCATGACAATCAACACACGTTTCGCAGACTTGAAAAAAATACCGGATATTCCCGCAGCCAAGGTTATGGCGGCGGGAAATGTTGTCCTTCAATCTTCACTCGATGCCAGCGCCAGTGCGTCTGTTCCGACCGTCCTTAGTGAGTTGGAAGCAAAGGGTGCCTTGATCGACATGTTGCAATTGCTCGCCCACACGTTGCCTGCCAGAGAGGCCACATGGTGGGCATGCCTGGCGGCGCGGGACATGCTCGGGCCGGAGAAGCCACTTCCCGCCACAGTTCAAGCCGCCGAAGCATGGGTTCGCCAACCCGGCGTAGAAGCCAGGACCCAAGCCAGAGAAGCGCTAGATAGAGCTGGCAACGAAGACAATACGGCTTTTTGCGCAATGGCAGCGAGTTTTGCGGATGGCACGTTGGGGCCGGGCCATTTGAACGATTATGAATCACCTCCGGGTGCCGTCGGCTTTGCTGTTTTCGGTATGGTTTTGGATGCTCTTTTTCATGACGAAGACCAGGTAGACACCTACGGGCCAATCCTTCTGGAACGCGCGCTGAGTATTGCGCGTGGTGGAAATGGCAATGTTCCCATGCCTGCGCAAATCCCATCTGACAAGGAGAAAGAATCGTGACACTCCCAGCCGCCCGCATTGGTGACAATCATGTCTGCCCCATGGTAACCGGCATTATTCCTCATATCGGGGGCCCCATCGTCGTACCCTGTCCAACCGTGCTCATTGGCAAAATGCCAGCCGCCACCGCGACCTCCATGGCAGTT
Source organism: uncultured Cohaesibacter sp. (assembly GCF_963676485.1). Lineage (NCBI taxonomy): Bacteria > Pseudomonadati > Pseudomonadota > Alphaproteobacteria > Hyphomicrobiales > Cohaesibacteraceae > Cohaesibacter > uncultured Cohaesibacter sp. The sequence goes on along the minus strand of NZ_OY781114.1, from coordinate 4,369,368 downwards.
TGTGTCGGCCCGCCTGATATGGTGACCAAGGGATCAACCAAGGTTCTGACAGGCAAGAAACCCCAGGCGCGTCTTGGAGATACCTGCGCACATGGTGGTGTCATTGTCATGGGATGCCCTACCGTTCTGGTGGGAGGCTAATCGCATGGGGCTGACACTTAAATTGATGAACTCGGGATCTATCCCCGGCGATAAGTCCTTGGTCGAAATGATCAATGGAGTCGTGACAATCGGGCGCGGTGAAGACAATGATCTTTCCTTGCCAGATCCGGAACGCGCCCTGTCCAAACGCCATTGCGTCGTTGAAGAAAGGAATGGCGACTATCTGATCGTCGATATCAGCACCAACGGCACATATCTGAACTACGGCGGCGAACGTATAGGCAATATCCCGACACCTCTCAACGATGGTGATGTCATCCAGTTGGGCTCCTATGAGTTGCTTGTCATTATCGACAAAGAAGGGCAGGTCACGAACGACGGACAGCCGATGCCCCCCACAGACGCAAGTGAGGTCTTCCGACAGGTGGCCCGCAAACAACGGGATTCCCTGAATATGGAGGACGCACTTGATGACATCGACGCTCCATGGGACGATATCATTGGTGCTCCCATAGCCTCAGCGCCATCTCAGCAAGAGGCCGGCGCGATCTGGGAACGGGAAGCCATTCCTGATGACCCGTTCTCAGGCGATCCTTTGTCTGGGTCTGGCGATCCGCTTGCAGACTTCTCGTCATCCGATGATCCTTTTGCCCAGGAGCCAATACCGGAGAGCTTTTCGTTCGACGCCGCTCCCCTGCCGCCAATGGAGGAAGGGGAAAGCCTGAAGGATCATTCACCTGCTGCTCAGGACCACTTTGCGCATCCGGCAGTGCAAGCCCCCCTCATTCCAGACGATTGGGACGATATGTTCGCACCAAAGGTGGACGGTCCTCCTTCATCGCCAACCAAACATGCCCATGACGATCCAGTTGCTGGGGGCGGTCAACCATCGAAGGCTGATAGGTCGCATCAATTATCTTCAGAGCCTGAATTGGCATCCGAGCAGGCTGTCAAAGCCTTTTTGGCCGGTGCGGGAATGGAGCATCTTCACATCCCACCTGACGAAATGGCGAGGACCATGGAAAGAATGGGACGTGTTTTCGCTGCAATGGTGAGTGGTATGCGGGAAATTCTGATGACCAGGGCCTCTATCAAAAGCGAACTGCGCATGGAACGAACCATGGTCAATCAGGGTGGCAACAATCCCCTCAAATTCTCCATCAGTGCAGAACAGGCAATTGAGGCAATGATCCGGCCCACTGTGCGCGGCTATCAGGATGCCGAAGTCGCAGCTGCTGAAGCGCTGAATGATATCAAGGCCCATGAAGTGGCGATGATGTCTGGCATGGAAGCCGCTCTTCGGGACCTGTTATTCCGCCTCGATCCTGCCCAGCTCTCCCAAAGGATTGAGTCCAACTCAAGTCTGGGCGGTTTGCTCAGTGGCAAAAAGGCCAAATACTGGGAAGCTTACGAAGTAATGTACGCCCAGATAGCACGCGAAACCGAAGATGATTTCCAATCTGCATTCGGGCGGGAATTTGCGCGAGCCTATGAAGAACAGCTGAAAAAACTCTGAAAGGAAGATCCATGCGTATCAATCTAGCGATCCTGGCTGTGACGGTTTTGGTTGCCCTTGCTGGCTGCAACGGCCCCACCGCGACCACCGTCAATATCTCGGCAGCAGGCAGTTTCGACATGAATGGAGGGGCTCCTGTAAAGGTCAAAGTTTTCTATCTGAAATCTGCCGGTAATTTTGCCTCTACAGATTTCTTTGCCCTTTTTAACAACGGAAGCGAAACGCTCGGTGAAAATCTGCTCGGCACGGACGATATCCAGATGGTGCCGGGAAGAACAACCAATAAAACCCGAAGCCTTGCAACAGAGCCGACCGCAGTGGGCATTGTCGCGGCCTTCCGCGACATTGGTGAAGCAAGATACTCTGCTGTGCGCAGGATTGCACCGGGTCAAGAAAATGATCTCAAAGTTATCGTATCCAGAAACAGTGTTTCGATCCGCTAGCAAAGCCTTCGCAAGCAGACTGCTTACATTCGGTATGCATCCACAAAGATGACAGTGACCCCGCTCGAGCAACCAGCCGAGTGGGTTTATTTTGACAAAAATGAATTTCGGCGCTGCTCCGATGAACCCTACCGGGTGTCTCTGGCACTTACAGTCAGCTTATGCCTTTGCAGGCAAAAAGGCTAAAACAGAATGGCCAGAGGAGAAAAGTACGCGTGTCCTGGGAAAACAAGGTTGTATGGCAGGAAGGTCTTTTCCTCCAACCGCATCACTTCCAGCAGCATGATCGCTATGTCGAAGCGCTGATTGCCGGGGTAACGTCAGCTGTTTCCCCCTATGTCTGGGGCTTGCGAGAGCTGACGCTGGACGAGGATCTTCTCAAGCTTGGCAAGATCGCGGTCAAGAGTTGCACAGGTTTGACACCAGATGGCCTGACCTTCAAGATTCCCCAAACGGAAGACCATCCGTCTGCGTTGGATATACCAGTTACGGTCAAGAATTCCATCGTCTATCTGGCGGTTCCGATCCGAAGACATGGCGCCGTTGAAATTGACATGAGTGAAACCCCGCAATCGGCATCGCGCTACCGTCCAGAAGAGATCGAAATTACCGACAGCATGGGACGAGATGGCCGCGCCGTACAAATGGCAATTTGCAAATTGCGCCTGCAATTCGCTCTGGATCTGGATGATCTCGCAGATCAGCTCGTTATTCCCATTGCACGTATCATAGAGGTGCGGCAGGACAAGGAAATCATCCTCGACAATGCCTTCATCCCCACTTGCACGGATATCCGGGCAGCTCGTCCATTGCATGGGTTTCTGCATGAATTGGAGGGGCTCCTTAGCCACCGTGCAGAGGCGCTGGCAGGACGTTTGAATCAGGAAAGCAGCGCCAAGGGCGTCTCTGAAATTTCAGACTTTCTCTTGCTCATTTCCATCAACCGGGCCCTTCCGTCGGTCCGCCATCTGCTATCGGTTGAAAACATCCACCCGCATGTTGTGTATCAAACCTTGACAAGCCTTGCCGGAGAACTTTCGACCTTCATGGCGGCGCAAAAGCTGGCACCCCAGTTTGCGCCCTATCGCCACGATGATTTGACCAACAGTTTCCAGCCCCTATTCCAGACGCTACGTCGGCACTTAAGCGCGGTTCTTGAGCAGAATGCCGTTTCCATTCCGATTGAAGCAAGGAAATATGGCGTCTCTGTCGCAATGATTTCAGACAAGCGTCTCGTTACAACAGCAACCTTCATTCTGGCGGCCAAGGCCAGTGTGCCGCTGGAAAGCGTCCGGCGCCATTTCCCGACGCAGGCAAAGCTGGGCCCCGTTGAAGACATCCGCCAACTGGTAAATTCTGCTCTGCCGGGTATCGGTCTCAGACCGCTTCCCGTTGCCCCTCGACAGGTCCCATACCATTCCGGCGTTGTCTATTTCGAACTCGATAACACGAGCTCTTACTGGAAACAGATCACAACGTCCGGCGGCCTAGCCGTGCATGTGTCCGGTGAATTCCCCGATCTTGAAATGGAACTCTGGGCCATTCGATAGCCCCGAAGGAGCGCATGATGACATCCGACGATCCTTTTGCAGAGCCGTTCGATACGGACAAGACTGTGATCCGACCCAATCCCGGGGGGCGTCGCCAGACCACGGCCAAGCAACCAAGTCCCTCTACCCAGCCGGCACGTCCTGCGTCTAGCGCTCCCTCCGTCTCGCGAACTGGTCTAGGCGGCAACATCCCTGTTGTGCCGACAAGCGTAGCTGCCACCGGAATGAATCCGCTCAATGCAGCGGCTTCGACCCTGTTTTCCCTTGTTGCGCGCATAAGGAACCGCGCTCAACATTCAGATCCAGCAGCCCTGCGCCAGAGCGTCGTGAGTGAAATCCGTACTTTCGGAGATACAGCCCAACAGAATGGTGTCCCAGTCCAGTCTATCCGGGCAGCTCGTTACGCAATTTGCGCAACAATCGACGATGTCGTTCTCAATACCCCATGGGGTGGCCAGAGCATCTGGGCTCAGCAAAGCATGGTCGGAACCTTCCATAAGGAAACCCACGGTGGCGACCGTTTCTACGAGTTGCTCTCCAGCTTGGAAAAAGCGCCTTCGCAAAATATCGATTTGCTCGAATTCCTCTATATCTGCCTCAGTCTGGGCTTCGAAGGACGCTTGAGAGTGGAGACGCGCGGTGCGGAAAAGCACCTGCACATTCGGGACGGCTTGGCGCGACTTATTCGGACGCACAGGGGCGATGCGGATCGGGATCTTTCGCCGCACTGGCGGGGTGTCGATGTGGCCCACAGGATCCTGTCCAACTGGGTTCCGGTGTGGGTTACCGGAGGCGTCGTACTCGCAGGTATGTGTTTGCTGTTCTTTGGCTTTTCCTTTGCTTTGAGCAAGGACACGGATCTTTTGCGTGACAAAATCACCGCGCTCAATGTCAGCGGGCCGGTTGTGCTGGAACGCCCAGCTCCGCCACCGCCGCCACCACCACCTACGCCGAAGGAAGTTGAAGTGATTGAAACTGTCTCAGCTTTCCTCGAACCAGAAATCAAAGAAGGCCTGGTTTCCGTCGAAAAAGCAGGCAACACACTGGTTGTCAGACTGGCCGGACAAGGCATGTTTCCTTCGGCCTCAGACCGTCTTGAGAAACGCTTTGAAACCGTTGTCGATCGCGTTGCCGAGGCACTTGATGGTGAAGAAGGAAAAATCATTGTCGCTGGTCATTCGGACAATATTCCCATCAGTACAGCTCGGTTTCCCTCCAATCTGGCATTGTCTTTGGCCCGGGCCAAATCGGTTATGAACCGTATTTCGGAAAAGCTGTCTGATAAGGACCGCATCTCTGCAGAAGGACGCGCCGACAAGGAGCCTATCGCATCGAACGATACTGCTGAAGGCCGTGCCAAGAACCGCCGCATCGAAGTCATATTAGTGAAGGCAAGCTGAGCCATGCTTAAGACCGCACGATCCTATCTCTTCAATATCTTCACTGTGTTGATAGTGTTCAGCCTGATCATGGCATTTGCCATATGGTATCTGGGGCCTCTTCTGGCAATTGGCTCTTTGCGGCCGTTTGATCTCGTCAGTTCGCGGATCATCGCGATCGGCATCATTCTGGCAGGGCTGATCATTGCTATATTGGTCATCCAATTGCGTCGTAGCAACAAAGATCAGGAAATGGCGCAAGCGATCACTCGCAACAACGCAAGTCCTGCATCAAAAGAAGATGAAACCGTCAAAGCCGAGCTGGACGAACTCAAAAGCCGCATGAATGAGGCGCTTGCTTTTCTGCGCAAATCCAAACTAGGAGGACGCTTTGGCTCGGTTCCGCTCTACCAGCTTCCCTGGTATGTGATTATCGGCCCTCCAGGAGCTGGCAAAACGACTGCTATCGTTAATTCCGGCCTTAAATTTCCTCTTGCCGAGAGCATTGGGAAAACGCCGATTGGCGGCGTTGGCGGTACGCGCTACTGCGATTGGTGGTTCACCAATGAAGCAGTCTTGCTGGACACAGCCGGTCGCTACACGACCCAGGACAGCAATCAGGACGCTGACGCTAGGGCATGGACCGGATTCCTTGACATGCTCAAGAAATATCGCAAAAGGCAGCCAATCAACGGAGCCATCGTCTCTATCAGCCTTTCAGACCTATCCATGCTAGACGAAGACTCCCGCCGGGCTCATGCTCGCGCTATTCGAACCCGTCTTCATGAGTTGCGCGAGCGGCTTGGCGTGCGTTTTCCCATTTATATCATGTTCACCAAGGCGGACCTGATTGCCGGATTTCAGGAGTTTTTCGACAATCTCGGCTCGGAAGAACGAGCGCAAGTATGGGGTTTCACACTGCCCTATGAAAAGAGCAATCCAACAGACGATCTGCTCGCCGGGTTCGAAAAAGAATTCGATCGCTTGCTGTCGCGGCTTTCCAATAGAAGTCTTGAGCGGATGCAGGCGGAAACAGATTATCAACGTCGCAGTCTTATTTCCGGTTTTCCAAACCAGATTGCCTCTCTGCGCTCGGTTGCCAAGTCATTTCTTGGCGACATCTTTCAGGAAAGCCGCTACGAAGACAACCAGTTCCTGCGCGGGGTCTATTTTACCTCTGGCACGCAAGAGGGCACTCCCATAGATCGCCTCATGATGGGCATGGCGCGAGAGTTCGGCATCGGTCGACAGGCAATTGGAACGGGAAGGGGACAAGGCCGCAGCTACTTCCTCACCCGTTTGCTGACCGGAGTCATCTTCAAGGAATCCGGTCTGGTTTCAAACAATGACAAGGTCGAAAGGCGATATCGCTGGATCAAGGGGGCTGCGATCACAGCCAGCATCCTTGCATTAGGGGCAACCGGAGCGGCGCTTGGCAACAGCTTCTTCGGCAACAAGGCCCTGATCTCCTCGGCGAGTGCTCAGGTGGATTCTTTCAGCAAGAAATCCGAGCAGATTCCCCGTAGTCCGATTTCTGACGCCGATATTGCCGCTACAGCACCTGCGCTCAACATTTTGCGCGACCTGCCGGGCAATCCTGCTGCCAGTGATGCCGAACCACCGATAGAGCTCACATTTGGCCTCTTTCAGGGAGATGCAATCGGGACGGAAACCGCCCAGACCTATCGCAATGCCCTCAACACAATGCTTCTTCCCCGTTTACTATTTCGGCTGGAAGAACAGATGCAGGCCAACATGAACAATCCGGATCTGTTGTTTGAAGCGCTCAAGGTCTATCTCATGCTCGGCTTGCAAGGTCCCATGGATGCAGAGACAGTGGAGCAGTGGATGAAGGCAGACTGGGCCTTAGCCTTTTCAGGTGACGAGCAACTGCAAAGTGATTTGCTAGGTCATCTGGATGCAATGATCCATCAACCCATGCAGCAGATTGCCCTTGATGGTCCCTTGGTCGAACAGATTCAGGCTCTACTTGCCGAAACACCTCTGGCCGAGCGCATCTATAAGGGCATCATCAATGCCCCACCAGCCAAGCTACTCGCGCCCTTGCGGATTACAGATGTTGGAGGCCCTGCGGTTTCTCGCGTGATGCTTCGTCCATCAGGTAGACCGTTGAGTTCCGGTGTTGATGGCATCTATACGCGCAAAGGCTTCCTAACCTATTTCCTGCCAAAACTGGCAACTGTTGGCGAGAGGGCAAAGTTCGAGAATCTGGTGCTCGGTTCCCGTGCTGAAGAGGTGACACCGGAAGCATTGAAAACACTGGGACGTGATGTGCTGGCTCTTTATGAAAGTGACTATGTTACCCAATATGACCAGCTTCTGGGGGATATTGATATCATACCGATGGAAAGCATCGGGCGGGCAACTCAGGTCATCAACATTCTCTCCGGTCCGGCATCTCCGATCCGCAATATCCTGAAAGCAGTCTCGTCAGAAACCAAACTGACCACCGCACCTCAAAGCCAGATCGTCGCTGGTAAAGTCGGTTCAGAGGCGTCCAGCATCGTAAAGGACAAGATACGTCAGTCGCTTGATTCCGACGGTCAGGCCATTTTCAACGCCTTGGGGGCCGCGACCAACACCGGCACCGATGAGGCAGGGGCACAACAACCGGGGCAATTTGTCGAGCAGCGTTTTGCCGACTTGCATGCGCTGGTTGATAGTCCTGAAGGGGCCCCTTCGGAATTGGATGAGGTGATCTCCCGGATGGGGGATATCTTCAACGAGCTGAACCGTCTTTCGCTTGGCCAGAATACGGGGGCTGCTCTTGTCGGCAAGAATGGCAATGCTGCCGCAGAATTGCAAGCAGCTACGACACGCCTGCCAAACCCCTTGCAACGCTGGGCAACGCAGGTTGTCGCAGCCTCATCTGGCGCGGCGGTTGGCGGTGCACGCGCTGATATCAATGCCAAATGGCAGGCTCAGGTGCTCCCCTTCTGCACCAAGGCAATCAAGGGGCGCTATCCGTTCAATCGGCAGGCGAAGGCAGACGTGGCCTTGCAGGATTTTGGTCGGCTCTTTGCGCCGAGCGGCTTGATAGACAAGTTCTTCAATGAAAATCTCGCTCAATTTGTCGATACCGCCTCCAATCCGTGGCGCCTCAAACGCGTGAATGGTGTCGATATCGGTATTTCAAACTCCGTTATCGCCCAGTTTCAGAAGGCCACTGAAATCCGGGATAGCTTTTTTCTATCCTCCGGCCTTCCTGCGATCACATTCGATGTCACGCCGGTCGCTCTTGACCCCAATATAGAGCAGGTGACGGTTGAGATTGACGGACAACCGGTCATCTATGCGCACGGGCCACCAGAAGTGACTCCGATCACGTGGCCTGGACAAAATGGACCACGCCGCAATCGCGTAGCCTTTACCCCCTCGCAGGCCAACATCAAGAACGACATCCAGAGAGATGGTCCATGGGGATGGTTCCGATTGCTCGATACAGCGGAAATCCGACGAACCAACGTGACGGATCGCAACAGCGTGATCTTCAATATTGGCGGCCGGATCGCAATCTTCCAGATCCGGGCAGGTTCGGCCCTGAACCCATTCACCATCTCGGCTCTCAAGGGCTTCTCATGTCCGAGTTCGTTGTGATGAATAGGGAAAGCGCTTTTGGATGGTATGGCAAGGTTCCCTTTGTTGGAGACTTTGTTCAATCTGGATTGTCACCCGGCTTTGTCCAGGCATGGGACCTCTGGCTACAGGATTTAATGATAACCGGACAGGAGGCGCTTCAGGATCAATGGGTGAGCTGCTACATGTCGGCGCCAATCTGGCGGTTTGCTTTGTCCTCTGGCATTTGTGGCAGCCATGCTGTCGCTGGAATTGTTATGCCGAGCGTGGATAGGGTTGGTCGCCCGTTCCCGCTCTGCCTCGCGATGGAAGCCGAAGATCTCGCGTGGGTCATCTACAAGAGCCTCGCACCGGTTTTTCCAGCATTGGAAGCGGCCGCATTGGCGATGCTGGAAGAGGATGCAACGTTGGATTTTTTGCGGCAAGCTCTTCACCAAGTGTCTGCGGAAGATCTCATATCGTCTAATCTGGAGAGTGGGACGCAAAAGAGCAATTTGCCTCTCCTTTTTAAAGGGCGTGAGGAAGAAGCCCTTGACGGGTTGAAACAGCATGAACAGGCAACGCTTTGGATCTCATCACATGATGAAGAAAACCGCATTCTTCTGACATCTCAGATGCCGAGTGGGACTGAAATGGCAAAAGTCATATTCAACCTGAATGCGCCTATATGGGGCACCCCAAGCCCGACAGGGAAACCATGACAAACATGTATCCTAAACCTGAACAGCCTGTAAGAAAGAGCAGTGCCATTACCCATACCGGCTTGGTGAGAAAGGTAAATGAGGACGCTATTCTTTCGCGGCCGGAACTCGATCTATGGGCCATTTCCGACGGCATGGGAGGGCATGTAGCAGGTGATTTTGCCAGTCACACAGTTGTTCAAGCACTCCAGTTGCTTGCCAATGATCTGGAGCCGGCGGACGTGATGCGCAAAGCTCGGCAGGCGCTTTATCAGGCCCACAACGAAATCAAGGCCGAGGCCACACGTCGATCTCTGGGAACCATAGGCGCAACGGCAGTGCTTCTCGCTTTGTCACAAACCAATTTCCTTTGCCTCTGGGTAGGAGACAGTCGTCTTTATCGCTATCGTGATGGCGAAATCGAAATCATCAGCTCGGATCATTCGGTTGTGGGCGAACTTGTCGAGCAGGGCTACCTGACTTGGAAAGAAGCCGAGAACCATCCGCAATCGAACCAGATCACGCGGGCGGTTGGCGTGAATGATATTCTCGAAATAGACAAACGTCGCGGCGAAATACGCTCCGGTGACCGCTTCCTGCTTTGTTCAGACGGGCTGTCAAAATATGCGAACGAGCGTGTTCTGCTTCGCTATCTTTCTGAAAGTCCGATTGAATCTGTTAGCAATGACCTTCTGCAATTCGCTCTTGATGCCGGTGCCTCGGACAATGTTTCCATAATTGTTGTTGAGGTTTGAACACAATGCCTTGTTTCTGCGAGTCCTCCGTTACGGAAGTGCAAAAGAGCCTCCACATGGGGATTTTGCCAATGCTTCCGCCGCCGCCTCTGTCGATGGCATTGGGGGCGGCGTTGCCATCTCTTACGCCTGAGAACCGGCTGGATATGCAAATTGCCACCGGGTTTGATCCTTCAGTTTTGCCGCCTTTATATTTCGGCGGAAAGCCGCTTTTCGGTATGGCGTTCAACAGATCTGGCTTACCGCCCCTAAATCTTGGCAGCATGCCTTTGCTTTTGCTGGCGCAAACCCTATCGATGCTCTCGGAAACTTTTTCGCTCGATGACCTTCCTGCATTGGAAATGGAAATGGCGGAAACAGCCCAGAGCATAGAAAGGAATGTCTGGCCACGCCTTGGCCGGCTAACATCCTTCCGGATGGAACCGCTCCTCAATTTCGCAAATATCGCGCGGCTGACACTCGACCTTCAATCCATGGGAATTGATCCCTTTGCCGTAGACGCCTTACCTCAATATCCGCAGGGCGCTTTCCCGCATTTCAACTTTGCCCTGACGTCACCTCAGGTTTCCATGGCGAGAACCGTGGCATTGATACCCAATATCATGACACTGAATGAAACATTGAGCCTGCCACCCCTGAGCGAACCCGGAAGCTTTGAGATGATGTCTGGCTATATGTCAAATCTTGCGGCACTGACCCCGCCAAAACTGGCTGTGCAGTTCCCCAAACTACAAAAGCTGGCATTGGTCATTCAGTCTCTGGATACGATCGAAGAGGCTTTTGGCCCTGATGCCTTCGGTCCATGGATGCTTGATCGTATCGAGACAATGCTGGCGGTCTGGAATGGCTTTTCTATGCCGCTGCCTCCTCTCGAGCCATTGGCGCTCAATGCAAAACTTGAAAGCCTGCCGGCTCTGGAAGCAATTCAATTGGGAATGGAAGCTGCTCAGGGGACAGCTATGGCCATGGTGACCTTTGACGCCAGTTTTTCGCCTCCTGATTTGGCGATAACCCCGTTTCTCAATCTCACGCAGGCCCTTAGTGGGTCCTTTCAAAAAGTGCTGGAGATTGACCCGTTCGACATGTGCGGTCACTGCCCTTTTGCATAGTCCTATAAAAGGTCTTTGACTATCGCTTCCCGAGTGAGGTGTCGTTAGATTTCACCCAATCTTCGCCACTGTTGCAGCTTTTCGCGACTGACCTCGAAATGCATGGAGTCCTCGCGTCCAAACCCTGCGCCCCAGATCCAGCCTTCCTTCTTGAAGAAGTCAGCCAGCAGGATAAGACCGAGCTGCGTCTTGCCATCGTCCAGGCTATCGAGCACACCATCAATATTGATGTCCAGCGCCAAACCGTAGGCATGGGCGGAGGCTGAGCTGGCCGATCCCCGAATACGTCTTACGCAAAGTGAGCCAGCGCTTTTGATCCGTGTGTAAAGCTCAGGTTCGAAAACCTGCACATTGGCAAAAACCTGTCGAAGAGAAATGAGGGCGGGTTCCAGCATCCTGGCTTGAATCGGCCCGACATCTTCGGTTTTGAGCAGAGTAGCTAGCTTGGGATTGGTTGCCTGTTGGCAATCATCGGTCAGGTTTTCGCGTGGCAATCCAAGTAGGTTCGAAAGAAAAGATGGCGAGGCGATTCTCAGGCCGTTGTTGGCGTTGCGGCGATCAGCAATCAGCACGACCTTAGCAAAAGAATCCTTGAGGCTGTCTGACGCAGGCGCAATGCCTTCGCTTGCGGGCACATCATCTTTTGCATCGCTGCGAAGCCCAAGTGACAGGCGCGCATCCAGACCATCAATCCGGGTTTGTAGCTCGCGCACGTGATTGCGCAAGGCATCTATTTCTACTCTGAGTGCAGTATCGTCACGGGGGACAACCTGCTCAGGCTGTGTCGGCTCGAAATACAGTTTTCCAAAATGCCAGGTCAAAGGTGTAATGGATATCGCTATGGCAATCAGCAGTGCTGAAAAGATACGGATCATGGTAACTGGAGCCTGCCAGAGAAATCGTTTCGGCTGATCATAATTGCTATAGCGTCCAGCAAATTTCTGCCCTTCGGCTTGTCGGCGTAAGTCTTGCGCATGAGCCCCTCTCGTGGTTTCCATCAGGCCATATACGGCATGGTTGTCACGAGTGAGTGCTCCCGACACGCGTTATGGTTCACCCTTATTGGGCTCAAATGCCTGGGCAGCTCTTCTCTCGTTGGTTCGTCGGCCCTTTTAGCTATTAAAAGGGATAAAGCCGATGCTTCATTCCGAGTGACTGAGGACACGCACCAAGCGCTCTCGCATGCTGTCCATAGGCAACACTGGCGCAGTCTTTTTAGGAGTCATCCCTTGGGAAAACCCCTCGTCTTGGAACCTGCGAACCACTGCCTTGTCCCGACTTATGATATGAACCGGTACGGCACGAGACGCATTCTCGCCGGTAATCACGGGCGCGGGTTGATGATCGCCCAGAATGATGACAATGGCATCTTTTCCAAATCGGGAGACATAGTCTCCAAGCGTCTGGATTGAATAATCTATCGTCCGGATATAGTGATCCCTGATATTGTCGCGGTCGGCCCAGACGACCTTGGGTGACTGATCGCTCTCAGCTTGTTCATTGAAAATGGTACCATCGCCAACGTTCCGCCAGTCGATCAGCTTGGCGACCGGTGTCCAGGGGGCGTGGCTGGACACAAGGGCCAATTCAGCCATGACAGGGTGCCCCGCTTTCCGGGCTGGTTGCCTGACAAGGCGTTCAAAAGCCGTCAGGGCGAATTGATCGGGCATAGTGATCCAGTTGAAAGGCTTGCCTTTGTAGGCCAGATCTTTTGCGGCGAACACCTGATCATATCCGAAATAGTCCGCTTCGGGCCAATCCATGGTTATGGCGGGCATGACCGCCGCTGTTTGCCAACCTGATGACTGAAAAAGTCGATTGAGGCTCTTGCGCTGGCTGATCATGAGCCGGTCATAGCGCGATTGACTGTCTATCCATAATCCTGACAGGAATGTGCCATGGGCCAGCCAACTCAAGCCTCCCATGGTCGGAGAGGTGAGCCATCCGCTGGCAGAAGCGAATCCGGCAGAAGCCAACTGGTTGTCTACTTTTTCGAGCCTGGGGCCAATCAGAGGGCTATAAAGCGGATCCTCAATGGCGCTGCGTCCATAGGATTCAACAAAAACGAGGATGACATCTCGCCCTTTGATCCCGGCGAACAGATCCTCACCTAGAGAAACGTCATCATATTTCTTGATATCGCGCTCGAAGGTTTGCATTTCGAGAATGGAATTCTTGACCAGAACCAGTCGTTTGCCCAGATATGGCAAGGATTGCAGATCGGCGCGAGCGAAGGGAAAAGGCCCGACAAGCAGAAGTCCGGTGCCAACAACAAGAAAAGCAACGCTGATCGACACAATAGGTCTTTTCATGCCAGCGTCGGCTTTGATCAGGCGGTTTCCTGCCCAGAGAAATATCACCAGTAGCGCCAGAAATGCCGCACCAACGGTTACAATTATCACACCTCCCTGAACTCTCCCGATGGTGCCGGAAAGAAGGTTCCAGCCATCTACCAGCATCTTCAGATCCAGATAGGGATTGAATTGCCTTCGGAAGGCAGATTGAACACCGATATCTGCAATTTTCAGAAACAGCAGCAGAAACAATGCAGCAGAGATGACAACAGAGCTGGTGACCGCAAGCTTACGCGGCAGCAGGCAAAGAAGAAGAAGGATGATCGGCACCTCAAGTGGAAGGCGCAGAAAGCTGTTCCAATAAAAAGCGCCAGGATTATCGGGTAGTGAGAGAACCACAAAGCTGATAATGAGCACTAACAGAAAAGGCAGAAACCGAGACAAAGCCTTGCTCCCGTCGCTAAGGAAAGAACTGCAATTGCGAAAATTTGCTTTCATGTCAGCCCTCGCAAGCCTTGGTTTGCTTGCCGTATTGGTTCTGGTGACTGATCCGGCCCGCTTGATCGAAACGCTCAAGACCGTACCGGCTGGACATGTGGCGGCGGCTTTTCTGGCAGTACAGATCCAGATCCTCGCCTCGGCCTACCGTTGGCGTTTCACTGCCGGACGCCTTGGACACGAAATAGCAGCTGGACTTGCCATTCAAGAATATTACGTAAGCAGCGCGCTCAATCTCATTCTGCCAGGTGGTATGAGCGGCGATGCCATCCGGGCCTATCGCAATAGAACCGAGTGCGAAGGTGGCTGGAAAAGACCTGCAGCGGCAGTTTTGCTCGAACGATTGTCCGGACAGATCGCCTTTTTCTTCCTTTGCACAATGGGAGTCTTTGCGTGGCCGCTCTTCCTGAAAGTTCATTTTGCAGAACAGATCAATGTTGCGATCTGGGCTCTTATCACCTTGATCCTTATTGTTGGAACCTGCGTCTTGGCTGCCAAGTATACTCGGCTTTCCGAGCAGCTCCGTAAACTGGGACCGAGCCTTGCCAGTGTCTTCTGGCGAGACGGAGCATGGATCGTTCAGGCAGGGCTGAATGTCATCGTCGTGACAGGCTATATAGCAACATTCATGATTGCTTCGGATGCTGTTGGTGCATCTTTGCCGCCAATCGCCGCCTTCACCATTATTCCACTTTGTCTTTTGACAATGCTGATCCCGGCAGGCATTGGAGGATGGGGAACACGGGAAGCCGCAGCGGCTGTCCTCTGGCCCGTTTTGGGCTTCGACAGCACCCAGGGCCTTGCGGCAAGCCTGCTTTACGGCGGGCTTTCGCTTGCCGGAGCTTCCATTCCCGGTATGATTGCCGTTTTCATAGCGATCAGTAAAGGGCGTATCAGCAAAGCAAAAAAGTTCCGGTAACATTGTGTTGCTGGCATCAGCTTTCAAGACGGGCATACACGTCACCAAACGGGCTCGACGGAGACAGGTTGGCCAGTTCACGGCGCATTTCCGTCCCGTCTTTCCAGCCTGTTTCAACAAACCTATGGCTCTCGCCAATCACGCGGTTGAACTTATAGGATCCAAGCTCCCCAAGTCGTTTGATCGCCTCAAAGGCTAACGTTGGCATGGCAGGTGTATATTCAAAGGCAATAAGTCTGATCGGCTTTGAAAGCCCTTTGAGAATATCGGCTTCGGCACCCTCGCAATCTATTTTGCAGAAGGCGGGCATGCCATAATGATCAATTAACACGTCAAGAGTGGTCATGGGCACTGTGATTTCCCGATCCCAGGTAACCTGGCGAAATCCATCGGTCATGCGCACTCCATCCACGAAGGCGCTTGACGTGCTGCTCACTGTGGGATGAAGGCTCGAGATCTGGAGCGTAACCAGACGTTCTTCAGCTCCAACAGCACATCGTTCGAGCCCGTTCAGTTTTTGTGCGAGTATTTTTTCCAGCAAATATGCAAAAACGGGTTGCGGTTCAACAGCAACAACCTTGGCTCCCAACGACAGCATACTTTTTGCACGGTTGCCAACGTGGGCTCCGATATCGAAAACGAGGTCCCCGGGCCGGATCATCTCTCTATAAAAGCGCTTCAGCGCTCTGCGACGCCATGGTTGCCCGTAGTAAACAAGCAGAGAACGCACAATGCCGAAGGAGGTATTGAGATTCCCGTTCATTGTCCGGGTTCTCCCTTGGCTCTCAGCAATAGAAAGATCGTGTCGACCGAAAAGGAATAGCTCAACAAGACCAGCGCAACAAAAGCCAAACTGCCGGACCAGACCGGAGGGATAAAAGGCACAAGACAGAGGCACAATATCGCGCCCTGAATAACGCAGATCAGCTTTCTGCGAAAAGAAGGTAAAAGCTTCCCCTTCAGAGCCGGAACGAAGAATTGTGCAATGACAAAGCAATAGCGCATCATTCCGATGGCAAGGACCCAAGGCCCCGCTTTATCGAGCAAGAAGACGCCAATCGACAGAACGAGAAGGAGGAAAGCATCCACCTCCATATCAAAACGCGCGCCCAATTCCGACGCCAGATTCAGGGTGCGGGCCAGATAGCCATCTATCCCGTCAAGGAGCAGAGCGAGAGTGATGAGGCCGATGATGGGCCATAATGCTGAGGAAGCAACAGACAAATCTCTTGCAAAAAGCATCGCCGCAGCAACCAGACAAACAATTACGGCCCGAATGGTCGTTACGACATTCGCCGCACCGAACCGTTGATAAGGGTGATTGCGAAGCCCTCTTAATACGAGAGAAAAGATGATCAACAACAGCGCACCAGCGACGATGATTGCCTCATGAGCAAGCCCCAGATAGGGCAGGGCCGCACAATAAATACCAATGGAAAGACTGAAGGCGATCGCCAATATAGCCAGAGTTCTGGCTTTCAACCGTTTGAAGAGCGCCTGATTGAGCAAGCGGCTGCCTGCGCCCGGCGCTTCAATGATGATTTGCTTAATGACCATCGTCCACCATCAACCAAGTTTTGCCAATTTGTCGATATCAAGCATGTGGTCGGCACGCAGAATCTTGGTCCGAAGATAGTTCATATTCTCGGTTGTAACCTCGCCCAATACTGGTTTCCTCTCCTCGACGCGAATGCCGCCGGCTCGCAATGCCGCGATCTTGGTCGGGTTATTGGTGAAAAGCACGACGCGAGAAATCGAAAGCAATTCGAGCATGGAAACCGCTGCTTCGTAGCGACGATGATCGGCTTCGAAGCCGAGCTCGGCATCGGCATCAATGGTGTCAATTCCCAGATGTTGATAGCCATAGGCGCGCATTTTCGCGCCGATCCCCGTGCCGCGCCCCTCCTGATCAAGATAAAGAAGAACTCCGCCACCGGCATCTTTCAAATGCCCCAGACCGTTGCAAAGCTGGTCACCACAATCACACTTGAGAGAGCCGCAGAGATCTCCGGTGATGCATGATGAGTGAATGCGAACCGGAACGGGTTTGGTCGTGTCAGGCTTTCCCACCACAATAGCAATCTGGTCTCTTTGCGCAAGGCCCCCACGAAAAACGATGAATTCCGCCTCTCCGATATCTTTCAGAGGAACCAGCGTTCGAGCTATGATTTCAAAGGACTGGCGCACATCTCCTGCTTGGTTTAACGCCTCGACATTGAGCTGAAGACAGGCACTAAAACGCATGTCTCCTGCTTCGATTTCGGCACAGACCACGGCAGGCAGCAGAAGTGCGTTGCGGGCCAGCTCTGCCGCTGTTGCCATGATCTGTTTCGGTTGCTCCCATTCTTGCGGAGCGTCGGCATCAAGGCCATAGGATAGTCGTGAGGCGCCTTCAAAGCTCATGCCCGATAGCGGGATGGCTAAGCCTGCACCACTCGCGATACCCAACCGTGCAGCGCGGGGGGGCGAAAGAAAAAGCCTATGCTGATCATCCACCGCCTGAGCAAACAACTTAAAAGTTTGAGGCGTCGCGCAATCAAGAGCCAAGACGGCAAGCTGCTGCCTGTTGTCTTTCAGAATAACCGGTCGACCAAACCTTAATTCCGCAACAACACGCTCTACGTCCATCTGCGCTGTAGAATTCTGAAAGGTAAAATGAGCCGAATTGAGCATGGATTGGTCCCCGACTGTCTGGATATACCAGCTTGAATGATATCACATTAGTTCCAGCCTGAGCCAAGAAGGTTCATTGCTTTCAATTGATGATGCTTTATCCTCTTAAAGCGGCCCACCAGCGGTACAGATAAAATGTTCCAACAGCCAAACCCTTTCGCTGGAATGAGGCACTTATAGTTAATCTGAGTCACGCGCGCCGGGGAGGACGCCTGTTGAACAAGCCCATTCATCTAGAAGACAAAACGCCCATACATGCACGTGCACTTTGGTTCTCTTCAAAGCAAAGCTGCGAACTCCGCGAGGAATCTCTCCGCATCCCGGAGCAGGACGAGGTTCTTATCAAGACGCTTTTCAGCGGCATCAGCCGAGGCACCGAAGCACTCGTTTTTCACGGCGAGGTACCACGCGAAGAAGCTGACCGGATGCGAGGTCCGCATATGGCGGGAGATTTCGGCTTTCCCGTAAAATACGGCTATTGTCTTGTCGGCTTGGTTGAAGACGGTCCTCGGGAATTGATTGACAAGCAGGTGTTCTGTCTGCATCCCCATCAGACAGCCTGCGTCACAAACAGGGACATGGTGACTGTTCTGCCCAGCTCCGTTCCGCCAGATCGCGCCATTCTTGCAGCCAACATGGAAACCGCGCTCAATATCGTCTGGGATGCCCGCATTCAACCGGGAGACCGGGTCGCCGTCTTTGGTGCGGGCGTTGTTGGCTCCCTTGTTGCCTATCTCGCGTCCCGCATCATAGGAACAGAAGTCGCGCTCATCGATAGCAACGGCTCGCGGGGGGAACTTGCGGCAAAACTCGGTCTGACATTTCTCACCAACGAGGCTATCAACGGCACCTATGATGTCCTTATCAACGCCACAGCCTCCGGGGAGGCTCTCGCAACCACTTTGAAGCATGCAGCATTTGAAGCGCGGATTGTGGAAGCAAGCTGGTACGGAAATTTGTCTGTGACCGTGCCTCTTGGCGGAGCCTTTCATTCCAAAAGGCTGTCACTCATCAGCTCACAGGTGGGCGCGGTGCCATCTGACAGGCGTGCCCGCTGGCCACTAGCGCGACGTCTCTCCAAAGCAATAGACTTGCTGGTTGACACCCGCCTTGACGCCCTTATTTCGGGTGAAACACCCTTTGCTTCCATCGCGGACGCGTATCCAGCCATTCTTCTCGATAACTCAACCCTTTGCCACCGGATTCGATATTGAAGGAGCCGACCTATGTTTGCAGTTGAAGTCCGTGATCACATCATGATCGCACACAGTTTACCCCGCCCAGTCTTTGGGCCAGCACAAGGCATGCATGGGGCCACCTTTATCGTAGATGCGACATTCTTCACTCGGGACGTTGACGACGATGGCCTTGCTGTCGATATAGGCGAAGCGACGACAGCTCTCAACGATGTTCTCAATCCTCTCAATTATCAGAATCTGGATGAGATCGAAGCGTTCAGACACAAAATTTCGACAACCGAAGTGATTGCCAAATATATCTTCGATCAGCTTGCCACGTGCGTCCATGAGGAGCGATTTGGCCCAGGTAGCAGCAGGATCTGCAAGATCAGGGTTACCCTGCACGAGTCCCATGTCGCCAAAGGTTGGTATGAGGCAGACCTTTGAGCATAACCATCCCCGGCAAGCTCACCTTCGCCTATCCCGGAAACCTTGACCTCAAAACTGGCGGTTATGGCTATGATCGCAGGATCCTTGCGGAACTCAAATGTCTGGGGTGGGATATCGAGCGTGTATCTTTGGGGGAAGGCTTTCCAGCTCCCCCTCTGCTGACAAAGCAGGAAGCGGAAGCAAATCTGTCAGCGTTGCCAGACGATACACTTGTTGTCATCGACGGACTTGCTTTCGGCGTTCTGGACGACTGGGCACACCAAGAGACTGACCGCCTCAAGATCGTTGCCCTTGTTCATCACCCACTGGCGCTGGAAACGGGATTGACGTCTAACCATCGTGACAGACTTCTGAAGTCAGAGCGAAAGGCTCTTTGCGCCTGCAGACATGTCATCGTTACATCGCCCAACACCCAAAAGGAGTTGATCGCGCACTATGGGGTGGGAGAAGGCAAGATCACAATCGCTCTTCCGGGCACAAATCCGGCTCCACGCGCTGTCGGCGATGGCGTGACACCCCATATCGTCTCTATAGGAACGATGATACCGCGCAAGGGACATGATATCCTCATTGCAGCTCTGAAAATGATTGACGATCTTGCTTGGCGAGCCACCCTCGTTGGCAGCAAGACATTGTCGCCACAAACGGCAAAAGCACTGGAAGAACAAATACAGATCTCTGGTCTCGGCAACAGAATTGCGCTTGTTGGCGAAGTAGACGACACCAGCGAGATCTTGGCCAAAGCCGATATTTTTGCCCTAGCCAGCCGGTATGAAGGGTATGGGATGGTTTTTGCAGAAGCCCTGTCGCACGGTCTACCTATTGTCGCATGTAAGGCCGGCGCCGTTCCCGATGTCATACCGGCAGATGCGGGGTATCTTGTCCCGGTTGATGACGCCAAGGCCCTTGCTGCATCTCTTCGAACTTTGCTTGAGAGGCCCGCCATACGAAAACAAATGGCGTCGGCAGCAAAAGAGGCAAGCAAAAATCTGCCCAGATGGGCCGAGAGCGCACAAATTATCTCGACCAGATTGGAGGCTCTCCAATGAGCGGCGGCTTCGACAAGGAGTGGCTTGCCCTGCGTGAGCCAGTAGATAGCGCCGCCCGTGATCAATCCCTGATCGGTGACGTGTCCGGTTTCATCAGTCAAAGTCATTTTCCCGCGGTCATTGATATAGGTTGCGGAACAGGGGCCACTTGGCGAGCACTTTCCTCTCATATGCCATCGAACACAGAATGGTTGCTTTTGGATCACGATCCGCGTCTTCTGGCCGAGGCCAAGGACCGGATTGGCTCAGCTCAGACCATTTCTTATCGTCAGTTCGATCTCACTGAGTTGGAACACCTGCCTTTAGCGGAAAATGCCATCGTCACGGCGTCGGCATTCTTCGATCTGGCATCGCCAGCTTTCTGCGATCAGCTGATCCTGAAGCTGAAGCATCAATGTTGCGGCTTATATGCAGCCCTTAATTATGACGGAGCCATAGATTGGTCTCTTACTCATCCGCTCGACGGCAGGATTGTTGAACTGTTCAATCGCCATCAGCACACAGACAAGGGTTTTGGAGAAGCGTTGGGGCCAGATTCCTGTCAATATCTCGCAGATATACTGCGCAAAAATGGGTATCTAGTAAAAACGGGGTCAAGTCCATGGCATATGACTTCTGAAAACAAGGACCTGCAGATAGCCTTTCTTCAGGGATTCCCCAAGCCGGTCAAGGAAGTCGGAGAACTAGAGGATTGTGCAATCGAAGACTGGTTGTCTTATCGTCTTTCTGCCATTGAAAAAGCCGGAAGCTTTTGCAGGGTAGGGCATACAGACCTCTTCGCTTTCCCGATTTAAAAATTTTGAGGCGAAAACCGGCAATCAAACAGGATGTCGCTCCCCAGACTGAAAACCTTCGTTTCGGGTCTATGAGCCGCTGAAAGCTTTTCTATGGGAGGGAGGCTTATACCAGTCGGACCAGCCCCTATGATGATCGGCGAAATCGCGACGTGAAGGTGGTCAACAAGCCCAGCATTGACAAAACGTGCGATGGTTTTGGCTCCGCCTTCCACCAGAATGCGAGACAGCCCTCTCGCAGCCAGCTCTTTCAATATATCTTGAGGCTTCAACCCCGTACCAGACTTCGGCACCAGGGGGATGATCTCCGCATTTGGCAACACTCTTGATCTGGCGGCCATGCTCTGGAACAGGATGACCGGAGCACCCCCATCATGGAAAATGCCTTCCTCGCCGGTAAGCCTTGCATGACAATCTATGACCACCCGCACAGGATCGTGCCCCTTGACCAAGCGCACAGAGAGGCGCGGATTGTCGCTTGTTACGGTATTTTCGCCAATGATGACCGCATCGACCAGAGCCCTACAACGATGCAAATGCGCAAGACCATCAGGACCGGAAATATCTCGCGCATCGCCTGTGGGCGTTGCAACCCGCCCATCTAGAGACTGCCCCACTTGCGCAAGCACCAGAGGACCGGTCTTTTGGGCGAGAGTGCCGTAAAGCTCGAAAATCGCATCCGAAGCGATCGCTCCTTGCGACCGTCCCTGTAACAAAGCCAGCACACAGTCCCATGCCTTGCTCGTCATCTCGATGGATTGAATAGCCAAAGCTGCAAACTCCTCTATCAGAGTATTTTGTAGAGCGTATGATCCCGCTTGATCACGTGATGCATCAGCACGGCGCCCATATGAAGAGCGAAAAGGCCAAGCAGCAGCCATGCGCTCCAGAAGTGGATGCCGGATAGAAAACCCGCGATATCGGGGGCCTTGCCGACAGGACTCCAGATCTTGAAAAGTCCGAACCAGTGCAAAGGAAAACCATGGGCATTGGTTGCCAGAAAGCCGCTGACGGGCATCACGATCAAAAGCACATAAAGCAAACCATGCACCGAGTGTGCAGCGATTTGTTCAAGCCGGTGCCCTTCCACTATCGGACTACGAACCAACAGTTTGTTTCCGACGCGCAGGAGCATCACCCACAACACCAGGAATCCAAAGCCCTCGTGCAACATATAGAAAGTCATGGCAGCTTCACTCTTGATCAGATGAATGACAAAACCGAGTGGCCAAGTTACCAGTACCAGCAGAGCAACCACCCAATGTAAGACACGTGAGGTTGCCGGATAGCATTCCGTATTCACCAGTTTCTGAGTTGGTTGCGTGCTTTGCAATAGCAATTGCGATTTTGTGTCCGGCTCCAGCAAATTCGCCTCCTGTTTTCGGGCTTAAAAAAAACATACCCACAATCTGTCTTATCTGTTGGTGCCTCCTTTGCAAAAAAAGGTTCGTTTTATTCCCAATGCATGCAGCTGTGTCACTTTCAGCCAGTTCACCGGTTTTCTACCATTCAGTTTTTCGACTAAAATCTCCCTCAAGAATGCATCTAGGATGAGCATCTCGAAGCCTAACCGAACTTACGATGTGCGCTGAGAGGCTTCGAACCCGTGGCCCCAATACCGAGCAATCATAGTGACGCCTACTTCATTCGGGCCCATCCAGCGGCAACGGCGGAGGCCTGGATGGATGGGCATGTTCATGCCTTTGCCAGAAGCTTCCTTTGGGGCCTGCAATCAGACCAGAGGTCGCGTCAGCTCCCAATCTCTGGTTCGCTACGACACCAATGACGGCTCGGTTCCCGTGGCCTGTGGCCATCAAGAGGTCTGGGCGCGCAGCTATGTTGATCGGGTGGTGATTGGTTACCGTGGCGATGTCATCGCGGGCTCTTGTAAAAATTTTGATGAGCTACGCCAAGCTCACAATGATGCCTGCAAAGTCAAGCAGCAGGTGCCATATACAAATCCAAAGAATGGAAAAAAATCCGTACGAACCAAAGCCCTGCGAGTCGATAAACACACGCTTTATTCATCTGTGATTTCGCTTCCAATACTGAGTGCTGATGCATGGGCAATGCCCGACCTGATGAACGAGTGTATGGAATTGTTTCATCAAGTTGTGCGCTTCGAAAAGGACCGGCTCGAAGCGGCTGGTGGTCAATTTGCAATGGCAGTTGTGCACCGAGACGAAGCGCATATGCATATCCATGTTTATGGCATTGATCCTGTGCGTGGAGAGATCACATGGCTTCATCCTGGAAAAGTGGCCGTTGACAATATCCGTCGAGGCGCTGGCTGGAAGAAAGACAATGTGGCCGAACAGGGTCGAGCCTATTGTGATGCCATGCGTCAGTGGCAAGATGATTTCTATACTTCAGTTTTCAGGGACGCTGGCCTGATGCGATATGGCCCCAAGCGATTTCGCCTGCCACGAGCAGAATACCTACAGCAAATGGCTGCTCATGAGCAGCTTGCGCTGATGAGAAGAGATCTGCCGGAGGCTAGAAAAACAATCGACGAATCAAATAGCCTGCAGGAAAGCATCGAGGCAAAACGGCAGGAGTTGGAAAAGGAAAAGCGGGAATTTGAAGAGTATGTGACTTCTAAAGAATGCAAGATCCAGATTGCAGAAGAGGAGCTGTTTGAACGTCAAGACGAGCTATATTTCGAACAGCGGCAAAAACAGGCGGAGGGTGATCAGATCATTGCCAAGGCAGAAGAAGCAAAACAAGAGGCAGATGCGCGTTTGACCGCAACGAAAGGGATCGCCGAAGGCACTATTGTTGCGGATCTGACGAACGCGGAAGAGCCATCTAAAGTAGCCAAGGATGCCGATTCCGATAAAGCAAAGCCCCTTCTGGCTGCGATCAAGACATCACCAAAAGCGGCCATTGATGCTACAAAGGCCCTTAGGGCAGCTTTCAGACCTCTGAAGAATAAGCTGGACGCGCAATTGGCGGCAATCGAATGGGTGTCTGAGGAATGCGGAACGGTCGATCATAGTCGGGAAGGCAACGAATTCCGGGTAGCAGAAAATACTGATAAACAAACAGCGGATACACTACTCTCACGAATCCGGCTTGCTCCGAAAACTGCACTGGGGGCGGTCATGCCCTTGGTCAACATTCTAAAACGGACAAAGCAGGCTGAAAATGCCGCAATTGTGGGGTCGGCCGCAGTTTTTACCGCGGCGGAAGGTTTGTTTGACTTTGATGCAGACAAACCCAATGACGGTTTTATTGCGCTCAACGGAGCAAATCCCGAAAGGGTCAAGGGTCTTGAGGTAAGGATGAAGCTAGACAAAAGACTTGCTTCCAGAGTTGGTCGGGCAGTCAATGCGACGATCAATAGAGCCGTGAAAGATAAAGCCAAGAAGGCAGAGCAACGGGCTCAAACGGCCGAAAGCAGGTGGAACAAGGCCTATGAGCAGATTGCAGGCATTGTGAGATCAGCCCGCGACTATATGCACCCATCGGACTATGACAAATTCCGCCGAAAGGCAGCTTGGGTCGTAAATAATGCAGATCAATTCGCAAACCGGGCGGATCAGCAAGAAAGACCACAAGGCACAAGAAGCAGATAAGACTCGATAAATGTGCCGACCAATTCCCCAGCGAACACCAGAGATTGGCAAGTCAACTGAAGCCAGCGTCAAACTATTTCAGTTCCTTGTTTATCTCGAAGTTCATCACCTTTTCCCATATATTGGCGAACACTATAGTCAGTTGTGACAGTCAATTCTCGAACTATCCAGTCACATTGATCCATGCCAAAGATGTTCCATCATCCTGAACTTGAAAACGGCTCAATTGGGGTGGTGGGGTTATGGATTTCTTGCTCGCCATTCTTCCCAAACCAGCTGCCATAGCTGTCCCATCGGAATGCCTCGTGCCACGCAGGTCATTTTGAAATCTCGCAAGGTCTCCTCAGAAACAAGCATATTGAGCTGTCTCTTCATGCCCCTTGGTGATTTGATCAGATTGGTTGTGGTTGCCACCTGCAGGTCGGCTTCAGGGCTGCCTTTGCGGTTTGGATTATCGATGCTGGGCTTTTTCAGAGGCATCATCGTTCTCCTGATTGTTCCTCATTGGCTTCGAACAGCTCTTTCATCAGCGACCGGAAAAATACACGGGCGCGATTGTTGAGTTCTCCGAGACATGTTTCCGTGATCGCTTGACCAAGATCACTTGCCCTTCGGTAGGTTACCATGTCGCGCAGTTCACCTGATGCCACGCGATAGCCAGTCTGTTCGAGATAGTCTCTGGCTTCTTTGTTTTCGACAGGGCTGGAGCCAAGCCGGTTGAGACCAAAGACGATGGTTTGCGGTGATATGTCATTTTTCTCGAGCTCGTTTGCCAGTTGGACCGTTGGAATGAGGTCGTCGCGTGATGTGCCGGTTGGGATGATGACAACATCCTCAGCTTGAGCAACGCGTAGCGTGTCGCGGGATGCATTGGGGGCACCATCGACGATAACAATGTGATATTTGCCTGAATCCGCCAACACCTGTTCGGGACTTGCATATGGTCTGGCATCGATATCTGGCTTCATGGCGTTTTCCTTGCGCCATTGTGACCATCTATAGGCAGTTGCTTGCGATGGATCCAGATCGGCAAGCAACACTTGCCAGCAGCCACCCTCCATCCGTGCAAATTCGACCGCGATCATGCGGGCAATCGTGCTTTTGCCGACCCCTCCCTTCTGGGAGACAACAGAAATAATATAGGGCATTGGCTTTCCTTTCATTCGGTTGAAACATTCAAATGGAAGGGAAGTGGGTTCGATATCACCGAAAGAAAAACGCAAATGCGAATTTTACTAAATTTTTTGGATCGGCCCTACAGAGACAGCGAAATGCTCATTGAACGGCCATAGAAGTCTAGATTTCTAGGGTTCTAGGGTTCTGGGTTCATAGATCCCTATATTCCTATATTCCTATATGTCTAGATAACAAGAAGCATAGAATTCTAGAACCCGTACACTGGTTGTCCTCTGGCGCAGACGCAGAAAGTTCATGGGGAACGTCAATGTGGGCGGATTGCTGACATTTGGCGCAGTTGCCACATCATCGATACCGCAGGCTCAAGCGGCCATTCGAAGATTCTCGAAACTCGTTCTGACCATCGTGATCTGTTCGGGTGGATTGCGGACTCTCTCCGTAGGCGAGAGAAATTTACGGCGCTTTGGGGAGTGGACATTGTCGTCCTGTATTCGGCCATTTCGATCTAAAGTGACTTTATGATCGAACGAGGCCAATGGGGATACCCAATGTAAAATTCTTCGGCTGAAGCGACTACATTTACTAGGCCAGAAAATGGCCGATCCGCCAGCCAGAAATGTAGTCGCTAGCTTCAGTGTTTCGTAACATAGCCTGAACAGTATTCAAAACCTCCTTACTGTCGGAACCTTGAAAGCGAATTAAGTTTCGAAGAATTATACTCGTCGCCTGATTTTTCACTCCTACCAGACTTTTAGTCGTCCAAAGTCCTCGTAGAGCGCTAACCGTAACCTGAATATGGGAGCTCATTCCCGCACCTTTTTGACCCAAAAGCGCGACGAATTTCGTAAACTCACGCTCTGAAAGCTCACCACTTGAAAGCAGTTCAGCAGCTACTAAAACTCTGTATGAATTGGTGCTGAGCGCATCTTCACCCAGTCCTTGGAGGTGAAGAGTGCATTTCACAACATCCCGCGTTTCGAGGTGACCAGAACTTTCCAAGTGAAATAAAAGAGCTTGGATCCAAGCACCTTTGACACCAAAGAATTCGTCAGCCCATCTCCTCAGGTGGTAGTCATCAGAAAGCAGCAAACGATCAGCACCGTTAGCGGCGAATATGTCATCGAAGAAGCGTCCGCCGTCCTGCTGCCGAAAGTCAAGAATGATATCGGCTGGATCTGCCTTGGGGACTGCGGGAAGCAATGCGCACTCATTCTGTAGCCAGTCCAGATCAGAGCGTATCAGCTCCATTTTGGATTTGACTTCGCACTCGGAAAGCTCGGTTAGGACAATGCGCCCGTTGCGCACGGAAATATTGCCAGCCTTTGGGGCACCAGTCTCGGTATCATGAAAAATCGAACTCTCAAAATTATCCAGTCTCCGAAGAAAAATATCGATGGTTTCTTGTGTAATTCCAATCTTCCCAAATTCGCCTTCGATTGCTTTTTCGATGCCTAACCTTCGGATCAAGTAGCATGCACTGGCATCTGCAATTAGTCCGTTTTTTCTTGCTATGGTCAGTGCTTTCTCTGCGTCATTTTGATCTTTCTGCGAGCAAGACGAAACCTTAGGAGCAATTCCACAATCGCTTTTCAGACCAAGAATTGCATCTATCGGGTCAATGCCAAGATGAAAGCCGAGGATGTATATAGGGTAAGAACCTTCTGAATACTCCTGCGCCTTCTGCTGAGAATATTCGGCGCGCTCCCGCAGAACCGACTTCATCTCATCAAGACCATTCTCATTCTCAAAGTTGACGGATACTGATTTGAAACCCGATGCTTCTGGAAATTGCTCCTCAAACCTCTCTATGATTTGATGAAACGCTGCCAAAACCTTGTGTTTGACAAAGACTATGGTTGCTTCGCCATTTCCTTTCAGAGGCCAATGGAATCTTTCGCCAGATGCCTTACCAAGCGCGGCCATGGCAACGGGGTGACTTAGTTTGATGTTGCCGTCTCGAAGATTGTACAAATCTTCGTGCATTTCAATCGTGAAAGTTTGTCGAGTTCCATCAGGCTTCTCGACTTCAAATGTCGCATCTTCTTGGATGGTTGTAATTTTGAAATCGTCGTCGGAGGGAAATGGGCGTCCAAAGGCGAGAACACTAGCACTTAGTGCCATCCAGGCGCGGTGATCATTCTGGTTTCCGCAGAATAGTCTATAGGCGAATGAACGAGCCCTCTCGACCTCACCACAGAAAACCAAGATTTTTACATATTGGGATCTATCGCCAATCGTGCCACTTAGCTCGGAGTCATTCAGGCTATTAATGAGGCGATGAATCCTTTCTCTGGCGTTGGTTCGCAAGAGCGACTGCACATACCAGTCCAAAGCACTGATTGAACCAGAGCTGTGCTCAAAAAGCTTTCTGGCTAGAGGCACGGCCTTTGCAACTTCACCATTCAGAATGGCGACATTAGCAGCAAACCTCCATCCGAAAACGGAGTTCTTTACACTTTGAGAGAGAGCTTCGTTGATCTCCTTGGAGAGGCGGCCCAAATGACCGCGCAAACAAGCATCGCATAGAGTACTCAAAGCGGGACTTTCTGAAGAAAATCTCACTCTTCCGTTTAGCAAATCAGAGCATTCCCGAAAGAATCCTCGGGCCAGCAGTTCATCTGCGGTCATGAGAACAGTAGCAAAATCCCAATCATCGGCATTTTTGAGTGAAGCCAGCAGCTTCCGCTCATCTTTTGTTTCGGAAGAGACGGCAATGGGTAATTCTTCAAATTGATCCTTATCAGTATGAATGACGAAGGCGCGTTCGTAGGCCGAGCGCAGCAACAAAAGTTCATTCTTTTCGGAAGAAATTGCGGTCAGCTCTTCTATTGCCTGATCAGCTGGTTCTTGCAGCATATAGTTGATCGCGATTCGCCCCTTGGTCTCAAGGGCCAGCGACAACAGTTCGGCGGGAAGCTCATTGTCAAGAACCGCTTCTATTCTACACAGTGCTGTTGCATGATCGCCAAGTTTTGCCTCTATCTCCGATGCCATAATTTGCAGCTCGGCGCAGTCTGACAAGGGACGGATCAGTTCTAGCGCCTTGATGTCCTTGTCCTCCTGTAGAAACAATACTGCTCGGATTTGGGCAAGTTGATCAAGGAGATCTCGGTGCTCGGAAAGCGTTCTATCGATGAGCTGCGCTGCTTCAGACACTCTGCCTGACAGACGTAGCGCGACAGCAGCGTTGTTTGCTTGGGATGGGAGAAGCAATTTATTAGCAGGTCGAAGTTCGAGGGCCTCCTCCAATTCCTTTTTGAGTATTTCAGCAGATTCAGCGAGGCGATCTTCAAAGCCCTCTGGCATTACCGCACCCAGCAAGAATGCTTGGTTTTGCCTAGCATCGTTGAGCGATTCTAACGCCCACAAAGACCTTATCGCTTCGAACTCATTATGATCTTCGAAAGCTTTTATCAGGGTTTCTCGGTAATCGTCAGGTCGTATATCGCGAAGATATTCCAGATACGCAGCGATGACTTCGGGAGAAGACAGGTCTTTGTCTATTGTCTCCTCAAGAACCACCTTAGTTTCAATTTTTCGCGCCGAGTGACAGAGGACACTAGCTGCCAAACTCCGATGATCACCGTCATGTTTCAACAAATCAAAGCTTCGGTCAAATGCAGTGAGACACTCCCCGTCGAGTAGCTCAGCAAGAGCTAGTGCGGTTTGGGCTTTTTTATCTTCTGGACACAAAGAGTGTGCTAGCCTAAGTGATGTGCTAGCCTTCTCATATTCACCAATATTTTGCTGAATAATACCTATGTTGAAATGAAGTCTAAACCCGAAGTAGCCCGATTGATATTTGACATCCTGAGTGAGCTTTTGCAAAAGGACAAGTGCTGTAGAACTATCTCCATCGGAAGCAATTTGCCGGTATTCCAGAATGCGTTTAATCTCTTCGCGGTCATCACTTTCTGGAGTCTGAACAGCAAATGAAGTATGGCTCGCCGACTGTTGGCTCGACTGCGTGGATTCCACCAGTTGCTTGGCGGTGGGACCACTCTCATCGCTGATGATGAAGTTATTGATAGTTTGATTGACCACGTTGCGTTCGCCGCTGACGGTCGCAGTTTGAGCGCTTCTATTAAGCTTCGAACTAACAAAATACGCAATCTCTGAAAAATTGAACTTGCCCAACTTACTTAGCTGTCTCC
Organism: uncultured Cohaesibacter sp.; assembly: GCF_963676485.1. Classification (NCBI taxonomy): domain Bacteria; kingdom Pseudomonadati; phylum Pseudomonadota; class Alphaproteobacteria; order Hyphomicrobiales; family Cohaesibacteraceae; genus Cohaesibacter; species uncultured Cohaesibacter sp. The sequence goes on along the minus strand of NZ_OY781114.1, from coordinate 4,339,513 downwards.
GTCGCGGCTCTTGGCGCTCTGATTTACCGTATTATTTTGGCCCGAGATTCGGGCGTTTTGATTTGTGGTTATTGACTTCCCTCTATTGAGCTTGACTAAAAGTCCGATAACCGTAGCTATCGCTAAAACGATGCCCGCAATCCAGTATGCATTTTCCAACATTCTGCGCCTCCAATCTTGTGTTTAGCATGAGGATGCCACGAAACACGTCTATTGCCCCCGTCGCTGTTATTCACCCAATATAGAGCAGAATTGGGTGCAAGTTCTATAGTATTCGATAATAGGTTGAGCTTGCGCGATTTATTGTCAATGTTTGATTCTAATCAGATCCGAACTTTTGCAACTGCTTTGTTGCGATATTGATTCAATCTCAGGCTGTTTCCGGCCGCTGTGAATGGGGATTAAATGAAAAACTATTTCAACGATAGCCCAATCGAAAGCAGTGAAGATGACCGATATGGAATTGCTCCGTTCGCCACTTCTTTGGCGAAAAGCATCTTGAAAATTGAAGAACCGATCGGCACCACAATTGCCTTAAATGGACCGTGGGGCTCTGGGAAAAGCAGCGCGGTTAATCTTATCCGATCAGCGCTGAAAGAAGCCAATGATTCTCGACTTGTCATTACTGAATTCAAGTGTTGGTGGTACAGGGGCGAAGAGGCACTGGCCCTTGCGTTCCTTCAAAACCTTAACGCAGTGCTAGGCTCAACGCTCAAAGACAAGGTCAAAGATCTGGTTCCGAGGTTGGGGCGTGGGGTCTTGCAGGCAGGTCCTATAATAGGACCTGCAATTGCTCTCACTCCGGCAGGACCGTTTGCCGGGCTGATCGGTGGGGCGTTTGATTTCGCAAAGCGCTTCTTCCCTGAGGGAGACACCTTGGAAACGACCTTTCAAAAGCTGGCCGAAGTACTTGCTGAACAAGATCAAAGGTTTCTCGTCGTTATTGATGATTTAGATCGGTTGGCTCCAGACGAAGCTCTCGCCATTTTTCGACTGATCAAGTCAGTGGGGCGGTTGCCAAACGTGATGTACCTTGTAGTGTTTGATAGACAACTTGCTGAAAATGCGGTTAGCGAGAAGTACCCATCAGAAGGCCCTCACTTTCTTGAAAAGATCATACAGGCAGGGTTTGAGCTTCCGGCTCCGCTTCCTACGGACCTTAACAATGCAGTGTTAGCATCGATCTCCGAGATCTGTGGATCGCCCGACGAGGAGCAAATAGTCCGCTTCATGAATGTCTTTTACGACGTTGTTGCGCCGTACATAACTTCTCCTCGTCACGTCAGCCGCTTCCAAAATGCTATTAGCGTGACGTGGCCTGCGATTGCGGGCGATATAAATTCGGCCGATTTTGTGGCTCTAGAAGCTCTCAGGCTTTATGAACCAGTTCTTTTTTCAGCTATCAAATCAAACAAACAGTTGGTATGCGGTACGCAAGGCCAGCACGGCGCAAACGGAAACGACGAAAGCCGATTTGATGTATTTCTTCGGGACATGCCCGAAGATAGGCATGAGCGTGCCAAGTCGGCTCTTCAGCGGATATTCCCTCGGTTAGAAAACATGGGCTATACCGGAGAATGGACTCGCGAGTGGAGTGCTGAACGCCGAATCTGCATCGAAACGCATTTCGACACTTACTTTCGTCTTTCCCTTAGTGATGAGGTTTTGTCGGCCGCACAAATCGATGAACTCATTGATAAGGCTGAAGATCGGGATTTCATACAGTCAGCATTTCGTAAGGCATCTCAGGTCGAACGCCGGACAGGTCAGTCAATGGTTCCAGTGTATCTCGACGAACTCACGACGAATGGAGCACGTGTCGAAAAGGCAAAGGTTCAACCACTAATATGTGCCCTGTTTGAAATCCACGACGAAATCGATCAAAAAGGGGATGCTGAAAGGGGCTTTATGGCGATGGCAAACACTAGCCTTCGCTACCACTGGCTCATAAGACGTCTTACGCGCGATCGTTTTACGATCCAAGAGCGATCGGATCTATATTTGGTTGCTACCCGAAACGCGGCGTTAGGGTGGCTCGTGGATTTTGTGTCTTCGGCCAAAGGCGATTACCAGGTCCGTGAAGGTCGGCAGCCAACACGAGAGGAAGATTGCCTCACTACAGAAGCTGTCTTACCAGCGCTTACTAATCGAGCGCTAGGCGCAATTCGTTCTGCTGCCGCAAATGGAACGCTCCTAGGCCATCCGGATTTGCTCTACATTCTTTATCGGTGGATAGATTTTATGGACAATGACCCATCTGAGGTTCGTGCGTGGACGAATGCATTACTACTCGACCCCAAAGGATTAGTCTCGCTTGCGCAAGCGATGACCGGAGAGTCATGGTCTATGGGCATGGGCGGCTTTGGTTCACTCGGTGATAGAGTGCCGAGGCGTAACGTTACGGCACAAATCAATGATGACACGGATATCATTGACGTCACGTCTTTTCGAGAGGCGCTCAGAGCCGTTCAAGATAGTGAGGCGATCACTGCTGAAGAGAAAGAAACTGTGCGTGTCTTTCTCGAAGCATGGGATCATCAAAGGCGTCGAGATGACGATTAGCCTTCACAACAAGCAACTTTCTGCGGCTTGATCGAATGTCCGGAACGTGGAGCCAGCATTATGGAATATGCTGACTGGGGAACGGCAGCAATGGGCCGCCATTGCAAAACAGGGCCTGAATGGCCGTTTTAAATCACGTTTTAAATCATTGATGCAGTGCACCAGTCCGGATTGAGCCGATTTTGATGAAAAAGGCGATGATCTATACTTGGCGTTCAGTTTTGTAAAAATTCATTCCTGATCTCTTGAAAAGCCGGATTCCAATCCTCCTCAGTACCACTATGAGAAATTGCATTCTAGGATTTCGGCAAGAAATCTGAGAGAAACCCTTTTTCATCAAAATCAGCCCAAGGTGTACATTGAGATTTATGGGCCATTCATGGGTGCAACAATTGGCATGTTGAAATCCCAGACTCTATCCTGCCGTTCGTCTGTCAGCAAATTCCGCAGGGCAACTTTCTCATTCCTGCCACTCGAACAAAATGTTGCATTTTTAGTCACGATGTGACCGGTGGGCGGACACAGCAAAATATAAGAAGTTTGGTTGTTACCGAAGACGGACGAAGAGATAGAACCTCCCGTCATGTGCCGAACGACTGACACGCTCAACCCGTTGGCGCTCGTAGAGCACCAACACATCGGGATTTTGCGCGTTCACAAAGTCTGCTCACCCCTTTTGTCTTTGCAATTCCAATTGCAAACTATGATGTAGTCCATCCAGTTGAACGCTTACACTGTTGTGAGACACCGGACATGACTTGCCATCCAGAATGGCGATTGCCCTGTCCTCTCTGCCTACAAAAGACTGCGAAACGGCAACGTCATAGTCCGTCTCATCGACCCGCACATGCAGGTGAAAGCTTGGCCAGCTTTTCGGAATACAAGGAGCGATAATCAGCGTTTTTCCCTCGCGTCTCAAGCCAAGAATCCCAGAGATGCCAGCCTGATACATCCATCCGGCCGATCCTGTATACCATGTCCACCCTCCGCGCCCGACATGAGGCGCGACAGAATAGACATCTGCGGCAATCACATAGGGTTCCACCTTGTATCGATCTGTTGCCTCTGGGGTTAGTGCATGATTGACCGGATTGACCAATGACAAAAGCGCATGTGCCTTCTCGCCTTCCCCCAGTTGAGCAAAGGCTAGGATCGCCCACATCGCTGCATGGGTATATTGTCCACCATTCTCGCGTAACCCCGGCGGATAGCCCTGGATATAACCGGGATCACTGGCAGATTGATCGAAAGGGGGAGTGAACAACAAGGCCAAGCCCTCATCCCTGAGTACCAGATGTTGATCTAGAGACTGCATGGCCATTCGTGCGCGATCCCTGTCTGCCGCACCAGACAAGACAGCCCATGATTGGGCGATGGAATCGATTTTGCATTCTTCACTGGTCGAAGCCCCAAGCCAGAGGCCGTCATCAAAGGTTGCCCGGCGATACCATTCTCCATCCCATGCCGTATTTTCAAGGGATGAGAGCAAGGAGGTTGCATGTGCGGTCCAGAGTTTGGCCCGTTCGGGATCTCTTTTTTCTGCCAACGGTGCGAAAAGATGAATACTCCGCAAAAGCAGCCAACCGAGCCAGACGCTGGTTCCCTTACCTGCTTCGCCAACACGATTCATACCGTCATTCCAGTCGCCAGTCCCGATCAGCGGCAACCCGTTTTCTCCCGTTAAAGCCAGACACAGATCCAGCGCACGGGCGCAGTGCTCAAACAGGCTTCCTGTTTTGTCGGAAATATCCGGTACGAAGAAGGCATCATGGGTCCCTGCCGTCAACAAAGGACCATCTAGAAACGGCAACTTTTCGCCGAGAATGGCCTCATCCCCGGTTTGGGCAATGTAGGTTGCCGTGGCAAAGGCCAGCCACACTCGGTCATCGGAAATATGCGTTCGGACCCCTTGGCCCGAATGAGGGAGCCACCAATGCTGGACGTCACCTTCCACAAACTGCCTTCCGGCAGCAAGGAGAAGATGCTTTCGCGTTTCCTCCGGTTGAGAGAAGGTCAGTGCGATATGGTCCTGCATCTGGTCTCGGAACCCATAGGCTCCACTTGCCTGATAAAATCCAGAGCGCGCCCAGATACGACAAGCTTGCGTCTGATAGAGGAGCCAACCATTGAGCATGATGTCCATGGCACGATCGGGGGTTTTAACCTGAACCGCTCCCAAACTATCCTTCCAATAGCGTTGAACCCCGGACAGACACGCATCGATATCACAGGTGCGGTATTGGGTGATAACTTCACGAGCGCCCTCTCTGGTGCGACTTTGTCCAAGAAGGGAGACAAAATCATGGCTCTCACCCGGTTCCAACACAATGGTGGTGCGCTGTGCTGCACACGGATCAAGGCACGCACCCATGGTGCCGGAGAGTGCTTTTTTGCCTCTCATGGCTTCCGGATGGGCAAGGCTGCTGTTTCGTCCGATAAAGCCGGTTCGGTCGGCCGTCCATTCCTGCTGAAGACCGTTAAAATCGGCAAATGCAACCCTATCGGGGAAGGCTATATTCCACGGTTTGGTTGCAAACAGAGCCCCGGTTTCTTCATCTCGCTCGCTTAGAATGAAAGGTTCGGACTTGACCCGGGATGAGCCCAGAACCCAGTCGTTATAGAGGGTGACGGATAGGTGCCGCCTCCGGTTGGACCTGTTGGTCAATGTTAACTTGGAAATTCTGATCGGATCTGACAGAGGAACGAATTGCACCAGATTGGAATGGATCCCTCCGGCGGCATGCTCGAACCTGCTGTAGCCGAACCCATGGCGCGTTATGTAGGTGCCTTTGTCGCGAATGGGCTTTGCGGTTGGACACCAAACCGCACCGCTTTCCTCATCGCGGATATAAATTGCCTCACCCGCAGGATCGGCAACCGGATCATTGGACCACGGCGTTAGCTGGTTCTCGCGGCTATTCTCTGCCCAGCAATATCCGCTCCCCGTCTCCGAGACCTGAAAGCCGAAATGTGGATTGGCAATCACATTGATCCATGGTGCAGGCGTAGTGTCGTTATCCTTCAGAGTGATGACATATTCTGTGCCATCTTTATCGAAGCCTCCAATCTCGTTGAAAAATTCCAGATCCTTTGGCTGAGGCAAGAGGTCCTGGTCTGAGACAATGACTGGAATAGGAGATGCACTACCAACACCAGTCCTTGACGCCTCGTCCGACTGGAAAATACGGCCCAATTGCTCAGATAGGGACCCGTGATTGGCTACAAGCGACACGCGCGCAACCGAAATCAGAAGGGATTTTGCTTCCAAACTGATCTGGTCTGAGCGCAGAAGCAAGACAGATCCATGTTCATTTTCATTGCGGATCTGAGACGATCTCATCGCCGTTTGTATTGCGGACTGCAAATCCTGGATGTAGCTGGTTGAAAGATCGTTCAATATGATGAGATCGATATGGAGCCCTTTCATACGCCAATAGGCATAGGCACGAAGCAGCCGTCTCACGAGCGGCAAGCCATCCATGTCTGATATCCGTAACAGGACGATGGGAAGGTCTCCGGAAATTGACAATGGCCACAGCGCTGATTGGCGTCCAGCCCCACTGGCGACCACTGAAGCAGACGCACGGAATCGGGCATCTGAATAGAGAAGTGCCGAGGTCAAACTCTGGAAATCTGCCGCTTCGCTTGAAGACACGTTCAGGTGGCGCAATTGCACCTGCGCCTGTGTCCAGGCCAAAGTTTTTGCTCGATCATAGGAATTGTGGTCGTGATGCTTATCAAGCAAATTCATCAACTCGGAACGAGACGCTGCCACCAACGTCCAAAAAGTGATGTGCAATGTTTCGCCGGGAGCGATGCTGACCCGATGCCTTAGGGAAAAGATCGGATCCAGGACTGTGCCCGTTGTATTGGAAAGCGAAGCCTTGTCGTTTAAAGCCTTTGCGTTGGGAAGCGAGCGATTGCGCCCCAAAAACTTCAGTCTGTCCGTTTCATATTGTGGCTCTTGAGCTATTTCCCCTTCCACAATTGCAAAATGACTAACCCAGACTTCCGGCTCGTCTGGTGAACGACGACGACGATTTGCCAGGAGCCCCCCAAATTCGGGCAGATATTCCGTTTCAACAAACATCTTGGAAAAGACCGGATGAGCGGCATCCGATATCGGGGAGGCGAGAACCAACTCGCTATAGGACGTGACTTCAATATGACGCGCTCTTAGCCCCGCATTGGAGAGCGTTATCCGTCTCACTTCACCATCATCTTCACCCGAAACCAGCACATCCATTCGGCTGGAGAGCAATCCGTTGCGGCAGGAATACTCCCCATAATCCTCGGCAAAGACCACTTGCTGTTGTTTCAGGTCTCGTTTGGCCAGATGACCGGCAGGAGACCAAACAGAGCCGGAATCGACATCTTTGAGGAAGATGAAAGAACCGAAGTTTTCGTGGGTGGAATCCTCACTCCAGCGCGAAATGGCAATCTCGCCCCACCGGCTGTAACCGGCGCCGCGTGCTGTCAACATCACACTATAGCTGCCATTTGAGAGCAAATGGGTAATTGGTGCCCCAACCAGTGGAGACTTGAAGCGCCGGATTGTGGGCTCGTTGAATATGGCCTCTTCAGTTGAGGCTTTCACTTCTTCGGCTCCGGGATGAACCAGAGGCACATAACGCGGCCTGCGTTCTTGCAACAAAAGTTCGCTGGCCATGATGAGCGGATCGCTGTGAAAACGCGATCGCATGAGCCCGTCATGCATAACGTTGGCGATGGCAACAATGGTCATGCCCTGATGATGAGCCATTACGTTGCGGACGATTGCCACTTTCTGCCCATCGGGCAATCGGGATTGCGTGAAATCCAGGGCCTCGTAAAATCCGTAAGGTCCAGATCCTCCCATATCAGCTATCCGATCATAGTTGATCGAGGCATTGCGGGCGTCGAACATTGCGGCCAACCCCGTCGCATAGGGAGCGATCACACGGTTCTCCGAAAGCCCGCGCTTCAACCCCAAACCGGGAACCCCAAAATTGGAATACTGATAGGTAAACTCAATATCCCGGGCGTTAAACGCAGATTCAGAGATGCCCCAAGGTAGGTTCAGCTTTCTGCCATAGCCTTGCTGAAGCGCCACAATGCGACGGTTGGTGTCATTAAGAAGGCTATCAGTGGGGGCCTGCATCACCAGAGAAGGCATCAGATATTCAAACATCGATCCTGACCAGGAAACAAGGGCAGACCCATTTTTGTCTGGCGTCGATTGTCGTCCGAGTCTAAACCAGTGGCGTGTCGGAATATCCCCTTTTGCGATGGCTACAAAGCTCGCAAGATTGGCTTCGGAAGCGAGAAGATCATAGCAATTCTCATCAAGCTTGTTCTCGGCACGCGCATAACCGATGGAGAGCAGTTTCCGCTTTTGGACAAAGAGGAATGTGAAATCCATGGCCAACGCCATGGTTCGCGCTTCATCAGCCAGAGCGTCCAAACGAAGGTGCAAATGATCCCGTACCTCTGGGGAAGCGGACAGGTCCCTTTCAAACTCGCGAATTCTGCGCGATAGCGCTGTGGTCCAGTAGACCATGTCTGGCATACGGTCTTTTTCCGGAATGATGGAAACCTCATTTGCCAGCACAACCGATTTTCTCGCAATGCGACCCAATCTTGGCGCGATTACCTCTAGGTCCTGAGCCCCATTCAGTCCGGATTTGAGTTCTTCATAGAGCAGGCCAAGGCGTTGAGTGCTGGCAGACTTGACCATGACGGTCTCAAATGCCTCAAGCGCCAACATGAGCGTGTCGTTCATTCCCATTCGCACTGTAGCAATGGGTAAGTCAACTTTCCATTCAGTACATGCTTTTGACAGAGCGATCAGATGGCCAGCAAGGTTTCCGCTATCCACCGTGGAGACATAAGCTGGCTCGAGAACCTTTAAGTTGGTTGTGTCATACCAGTTGAAGAAATGTCCGCGGAAACGTTCCATGCGACGCAGGGTTTCAAAGCAAGATTCCAGCCGTTCGACCGTCTCGCTTTTTCCTGCCCATCCGAAATCATAGGCAGCGCCAGCCGATAAAAGATAAAGCCCAATATTGGTCGGAGATGTCCTGTGTGCGATGACTGGCTTGGGGTCTTCCTGAAAATTGTCAGGAGGAAGCATATTGTCAGCGGGAGTGACGAATCTTTCGAAATAGCGCCAGGTGCGGCGTGCTATCGCACGCAGACGCTCTTTCTCAGTCGGTGTTAATTCGGCGTTCTTTGCCTTGTCAGATGTGCGGCTGATCTGAAAAGCAACGAGAGGAGCGATAAGCCAAAGACAGGCAAAGACTCCCGTGATCGGCAATGACTGAAGGGACAAAGCCGCCAGTCCTGCGATCATGACAAGGCCCAACGCTGTTCCGCCGATCATTAGTCGGTAAAACCCCGAAAGCTTCAGTTCACATGCAAGTTCTGCCTGAGCCGCCGTAACCCACTGCAGCATATGGTTGTGCGTCACGTAGAGTCTCGTGACTGATTTTATAATGGCGCGCCCCATGATCGCGGCCTGATGAGGCAGAAAGACGAGTGACAACAAGGTCTTGATTGCGGCTGCATTGAATTCCGCCCCCAGCATCTGGAAATGGCTATTGATGCGTATCCCCATATTCCTGGGAATAACGGCAAAGAAGCAAGAAACAAATTCGGGAATAGCCACAGCACAAAGAACGAAACACGTGCCCAACAGCGCCGACGTAAAGGGCAACATCCAAACGAGCCCGAGGCAGGCTAACAAGGTGGGGGCAACAAGGGATCGCCGCAAATTGTCGAGAATTTTTGCAAAGCCGATCAGATCGACCGACTTTATGTGGCTGTGCCATGCCAATATCCATGGAAGCAATTGCCAATCGCCTCGGGCCCAGCGGTCTTGGCGTTTGCATGCCACGTCGTAGCGAGAGGGGAAATCGTCGATGACTTCAATGTCTGAAACCAGACCTGAACGAACGAATATCCCTTCGAGCAGATCGTGGCTGAGAACCGTATTCTCCGGAATGCGATTGGCCAGAGCCGCCTCAAAGGCATCAACGTCATAAATTCCCTTGCCAGTATAAGAGCCCTCACCAAATAGATCCTGGTAGACATCGGAAATGGCCGAAGAGTAAGGGTCTATGCCTCCGGGTGCAGAAAAGACCCGGTGAAAAAGAGTGTTCTTCCCCTTGGCTGTCAACGTAGGGGTTACTCGTGGTTGGAGAATACCGTAGCCGTGAATAATGCGTTGTGTCTTTTTATCGAAAATCGGATGATTGAGGGGATGAGCCATTTTACCGATTAGCTTGCGCGCGGCATCCCTTGGCAATCGGGTGTCAGCATCCATCGTAATTACATAGCGAACTTGGTCCGGCACCCATGGAATTGTGCCATCAAGAGCGTTGAAAGTGGTGTCCTTTGCCCCTCGCAGCAATTGATTGAGCTCTTGCAGCTTTCCGCGCTTGCGCTCCCAGCCCATCCATTTGCCTTCAGAAGCATTGAATTGTCGATCTCGAACAAGAAGAAGAAAACGCTTGCCAGCTACGCCTGCTCCATAGCGTTTGTTCAGTTGCTCGATTGCCGCCTCTCCATCAGCGATCATGGGAACTTCTGCAGCGATGAACTGCTGGTCTGCATCTATACGATCAAGCAGCAACGCAAATGTGAGATCGTCTTCCGGGCCGGACAGATAATGGATTTCGAGGTGTTCGATCTGCCTGAGAAGCTCTTCAGAATTGCTCAACATGGTCGGGACGACCACCATGGTTCGCGAGTCTATGGAGACGCCGTGCTCAAACTCCATGCTGGGCAGGATCACCGCGCCAAAGCTCCAGGTCACGAACCGGTTTACGTATGCAGTCGAAACCTCCGTTGCGGGAATGAAGCCGGCCAAACAAAGCAGAATCCCGACAGGGATACTTGAGATATTCAAAGCCCAAATGCATGCCCATAGCATCATGAGGGCAAGACAGGAGATAAGACCGACATAGCCGCCAACGCCCAACCGTTGACTGAAGCGGAGTATCGATAGGCGCATGGGGGGGGTGAAGTCTATTTGGGTTTCAAGCAGCGGCCGCCCATCTGAAAGCAGATAGTAACCGGGATCTGAGAGGCTGTCTTGCGAATCTGCACCGCCCGCGCTTGAAACCAGCGCCATGACCTGCCTCGTCACCTCGATTTCCGATACTGGCGATCTGCGTGCCAGAACCTCAATCGCGTTGCGATACATGTCTCGCGTTGCAAAGTCCATCAGAGCAAAAGTTTTGCTTTTGCGCAGCTCGGCATCAACCAGATTCACGCTTTCAAACGCGTCCGACCACTCAATGCCGGAAATAAGGCGCAAACTGGTTATTATGTTACGGACGGACAGGTTGGAGGCGCCAAGATTTTGTTGAGAGCGCAAAACAACTTCATCAATAGAGCAGCCTTCGCTGGATAGGCGTTCTTCAAGCCAAGCCAGTATGGGTATGTCATCTGCATCATGATCACGCAGGCGCTTGGCCAGTTGCGCTGCAAACCGTTCAGGCAAAGGGGCTGATGAAATCCCGGCCAGAGCAATATCAGAAGCGATTTTCTTCACCAGCACCTGATCGACGAGGGTGTCTGCCGCAATACGGCTGTTTCGTCCGGCGACGATCTGATCTGCCAAACGTCGGAGATTTTCTATCAACACAATACGGAGCGTAATCGGAAGCGCCCAAAGCTCGCCCATGGAAAGCGGATGGATTGTTTGATAGGCACGAATAAATCGTAGAAATATCTCGGGATCAAAATGACTGTCTGTATGGGCAACAAAGGCCCAGGCTATGCCGAAAACGCGAGGATAGCCAGCCAAGGGTCCATCAATCAATTTGGGCAGCTGTTGGTAGTAGCTTGGAGGGAGACTGCTTTTAATGGCGCGTATCTGCTCATCTATCAGATAATAATTATCGAGAAGCCATTCCGCAGCGGGAACCAAATTTTGGTGATTTTCCAGCTCTTCAGCGTTGGAAAGATAAGCGGCATGGATCGCATTGGCATTCTCTTTGAGGCGCTTTTGTAGCGTGGGCACTCTTGGAGGGTTTGGCGAAACCACTTGTGCAACTGCGAGCGTTTTCGCATGAAGCTCCAGCCGTTCCGCGCTGAATAACTCTTCCCTGATCGGAGTGGTGTCCCTCCAAAGCTTGGAGGTTTGTCCATTTAAATTGGCAAGAAATGACAGAGATATCATTGTAACCCTTTCACACTGTGCCACTGGGATGACAAAGCAATGCAGAAACCATTGGCCGCTGACAGTCATTTCGCTTTAAAAAATTGGGAGACAAGAAGATTGATCTGCTTCTTTCCATGCGAACGCACAGCATGAAGACCGGACCACTTGCCAGAGGTCATCTGTTAAAGCTATCAGCCTTTTAAAAATCCGCACTGATTGATGTTAATCCTGCAGAACAAGCTCAGGCATGGAAACGAGTGGTCTGATTGGTCTATGTCAGCAGAGGGCCGGCCTGGTCGAGGTAAGATGAGTCAAAATCAGCAAATGCGACCAAGCGATCATAATTGTCAAAAACCACCTGCCCATCGCGGTTCAGTCTCGTACAGCATGAAGCGCGAAGCAGCCCTATCGGATGGGATTGTCGTTGCAACCCCCGTTAACGATGGCCGCTTCCGACGCGCTTCCGGGACCAATTTGCCCAAGGGATCGATGGTGTGATCGACTATCTCTGGGGCAAGAGCGCCGAACGCCTGCCGGTCGAGGCGGCAAAAACCAGCGCTGACGCCGTGCCGGTTCGTTTCGCGCAGATCGGGTCTGTCAGTGCCCAGACCATTGCCCTGCCAAGTGCTGTCCTGCGTTCATCGGCGATAGAGCTTATGGGTAGCGGCATCGGCAGCATTACGCTGGACAAGCTTGTCCATCGATGAATGTCGCCTTAGGGCCGCGATTTCTAATCCCGGCCCCAGAAGAGCGTTTTCGCATGATGATGCGCCGCGTTAGGCTGGTTCGCGCCCATACCAACGGCTTCTATCGCCTTGCAGGGTACGTTTGTTTTCTATATGTTCTTGCAGATAAATGTAAACGCTGAAGAAACGAATTACCAATGCGCCAATCGCTGAGAGCCAAAGCAATCGGAATCTGCAACGACAAAATTGACAAGAAAGGCGAGACGGTAGGTCTTTCTTTCTATGCGTTTTTTGCGAACAAAAATGATGATCCAGAGCTGCTCATGGAAGCAGCCGAATGGTGGATCAAGACCCATGAACTTGATCACTTCGAGAAGGCAACTAAGATCCGAGACATGATCCGTTCGGGAGCTTGAGCAACGGCAGCTTCGTCCGCCCACCCGTCACCTAGCCACTGAAAATGCTGCGGCTTGCTCGAACGGCAGGAATGCGGAAGCTGCCTAGCGGCTTGTGGCAACCTGCGAATGTCGGGTTAGGGCCGCTAACGCAGATTAAGAGCTGGGATCACACTATTCCATTGACGCTCAACCTAGGACAACTTCGAACTCCTTCGACAAACTTATAGCAATTTTTGCCAATTCTGCATCGCCGGGATGGGGAAGGGATTTATAGGTCAGATTCTTTTCGACTATATATCGAGCAGAAGTGATATCAGTCTCCTCAACCACTGGTACAAGATGACAGTGTGCGTGGGCAATATCACCGCCGGTGAAGAGAAGAGCGACCCTCTTGACGTTGAAAAGAGATTTCTGTCGGCGAGCAATTTTCTGACCCAAATCTATAATTCTATGGGCAATATCAGATGGCAAATCGTCAAAGTAATCGTAGTGCTGGATTGGAATGATCTGGATATGCCCAGGCCTGATCGGCCCTATATCCAAAAATGCGACCAAATCTTCATCCAGATATACCTCGTGCACTTTAATTTCGGATTTGGCAATCCTGAAGAACACGCATTCTTCGCACATTTTATCAAACCCAGACAACGCTGATTGTGAAACATAGAACACCACTATCTTATCATTTCATGTCTTCTTTGTCCGCAGAGTGTTAATTCGTTGATCGTGCAGCGAATTTACCAAAATAGCCCTTTTACGACCTTGGAAAGGGCGAAGCCATTTCACTGATGCAGTAAAGTTTCATCGGCCCCCCGGTAGAATTTTCCCAACGAATGCGATCCACACCAATGCGGATACAGTGACAAGCTACAGCAGGTGAAACAGTGCATATGCCAATAACATCGATACGCCCGTTCTGATTAGGATAAAGCCTACTATTCGCTCGAGAGAGCAGGGCGTAGCAGTTCCTTTCTTCTGAACACGTCCAAATGCAGAGCCGCGTAAACCAAATCGACGGACGGATTTCACGAACGATCCTGAGGTAATTGCGAAGAGGAAGAAGGCGCTCGCCCGTATGGAAGCGGCTGAATTGCTACTTCACCTCACTTCGATTAATCTATCTTTATTGCTTCGACCCAAAGAAAAAATACATCTTCGTTGTCTTGCTGCTCTACGGCGTATTCGCGAATATTGAGATTGTTGTTCAGAAAACAGTTTAATGTTGTAGTTTCGGAGTTGTGATCGAAGAACATGGGAACGCCTAGCCATTCGCCGGTCCAAGACCCGGCATCTCCAGAACCAAAACTTACTATGAAGGTTGCTCCCGGCTTAAGCCAAAAAGATATATTTGAGATGAGACAGCACTGCTTCTGCGCTGGTAAGTGCGTCATTGAATAAAATGCAGATATGCCATCGAATGATGATTCAAGAAAATCGAGCTCTGTCATGTCCGATTGTATGAAGTCAGCGTCGGGTACATTGATCTTTGCTTTAGCTATTTGTTCTTTTGATCCATCAACACCTATCACGTTGTGACCCAACGAACATAAGTCGCGGGCGACTGGGATACCCGCACCGCAGCCGAGGTCCAGTATGTTCGCGCCAGCGTTTGGAACACGGTCAACCAGTTGATCGAACGTCTGCGGACGATATGGAGCACCACAAGAATGTTTTATGCCCTTGTCTTTCAGCCCGTAGGCCAGATCAGACGAGACATAACTGGAGCCATTGTCACTGAGCAAGCGTGGTTTATGAGCGACATGAACTTGATCACACACTGAAGCTTGCAGTGCCAGATCCAAGGTATCCGTCTCATCCTCTGCCTTCATGTTGGTGCAAAGTTTCCACGAGATGATGTGCCGACTATAATCGTCCAGGATAGCGGACAGGTAAAACCAACCCCCAGCGGTAGGTTCAGTATTTCGGCATCGCTGACACTGTGATGTTTTCGGAGGGCGAGGCCAAATCGAGCACATCAACCCAGGCGAACAAGCTGCGTTTCTAGGATCGTCCGGCCAGGCTTTACGGTCTTCTGGCCTGACATCTGCTGCAGGAGAAGCTCGAAGGCAGCGCGCGCCATTGCCTCTTCGTCCTGCTGTATCACGAGCACTTTGTTGGGCAGAAACTCCAGCAGGCCGTCATAGTCAAATGTTCCGATGACCACATCACGCGGCACAGCGCCAAGTGCTTCTTTCATCCGCTTCAGCGCACCTTCGAGAACTAGAAGCGATGAACAAAGAATCGCTTGTGGGTCATCACCCCCCTCAGTCATCAGCTGCCCCATCAATGCATGTCCGGCTTCTGTGCTGTCTTCAGGCGCCGTGAGAACCTGAACATCATCATGTGTCAGTCCGGCATCACCAGCGGCCTCACAGAAACCTCTGATACGGTCCTTAATGCTCGGATTATCTGGGTGCCCGCATAAAAAGGCGATACGTGAAGCACCGGCCGCGATCATTTCGTGAGTCACCAGATGCGCACTGGCCTCATGGTTGCTGGAAATAACCGGAGCTTGATCTTGCGGGTATGCGCGGTCAATGAGAATTAATGGTGTTGTTTTACCACGCTTGCTGGCCGTCTCGGCCGGGCGCGGCGCGCATGGAGCGAGCACCAGACCGTCAACGCCGCGGGCCAGAAGACTGCTGATCGCACGCTTTTCTGTCTCCGGGTCTTCCAGACTGGAGGTTGTGACAAGCACCAAGCCTTCTGCACGGCACAACACTTCCAGATGTGCCGTCACATTTGCAAAAAAGGCGTTGGCAATATCAGGGACGATGAAACCAACCGTGTGCGAGCGTCTCGTTTTTAAGTTACGTGCCGTCTGATTGATCGTGACTCCGTGTTTATCGACATAGGTCTGAATAATCTTCTGTGCACGCTCACTGATCCGATAATCGCCAGCGCGACCGCTGAGCACCATCGTGATTGTTGTTCGCGAATAACCGGTCGCCTCGGCAATCTCGGATATCGTCTTGGCCATCCTGTCGAGCTTATCCCCTCATACCTTCTGAAACGGGATCGTTTCAGCCTGCTTGTCCGACATACAAAGCCCGACAGGCCTTTTTATCCAGTTCTTATTGTCACAAACAAATAGCGCGGAAAAGATGTGACCGGCATCTCATGGTGCCGGTCAACAACCTTGTCACGCGAGTTCGCGGATCTTCCGGTCAGTGTCCTGAAGCATGGCAAAAGCCTTGAACTTCTTGTCGTGTAGCCGAGTAATCTCACCGCTCGCCGGAGATATGATCTCCCGTATCTTCGACATTTGTTCAGCGCCGCTGCGAAGGTCATCATGATAACCGCCGGCAACAGCACCGATAATAGCACCCCCCAGAAGCACCGGTTCTGCGGTCTCCGGCAACGCAACCTTCATGCCCGTAGCATCCGAAAGAATGCGACGCAGGAGGGCACTTTGTGCAGCACCACCGGAAACAACCAGCGTTTCAAGCGGCAATCCCTTTGCCTTTTCGGCCTCGATGATCTGCCGCGTACCGTAGCATAGCCCGCAAAGTCCTGCGACATAAAGTCGGATAAAGCTGTCTTCAGTCGCATCCAGCGTAAGCCCGCTGATAACCGCGGTTGCTTGCGGATCAGCATACGGCGCGCGATTGCCGAGAAACTCTGGAACAACATGGATATTTCGAGCGAGCATTGCGGCTTCTTCTGCGGATCCAGCCTTTTCCACCGCAAGGGTCTCCAGATAGACTGGCAGTGCGATGCCCTCGGCTTTGGCCTTTTCCTTCATCCCGGCATAGGCCGGATGCAGTGTCAGTAAGTGATCAAGAGCGGCCCCATAGGCCGATTGTCCACCTTCCAACAGCCAGTAACCTGGAACCATAGCCCCGAAATAAGGCCCCCAGACGCCATCAACAAAGTTGGTTTCTTGTGTCAACGTCATCGCACATGCAGATGTTCCCATGATCAGCGCCATCTGTGTTTCCGGCGGCAGATCTTCACCGCTCGGACCACGGCAAGCAAATGTGCCAACGCCGCCGCAATGGGCGTCAATAAGCGATGCGCCAACCGGCGTACCTGCGACAAGACCAAGTTCTTCGGCTGCGTCCGCTGTTAAGCCTTCGCCCAGTGGCGTGGCGATATCTACAACGTCTGAACCTATACGGGCAAAGTTATCGTCAACCAGCTCTTCCAGCCCAATGGCGCGGAAATAGTCGGCATCCCATCGTTTTTCATGGGCCATATAGGTCCATTTACATGTAACAGTGCAAACAGAGCGGATCGCAGACCCCGTTGCACGCCACGTCAGAAAGTCGGCAAGATCAAAGAAATGAGCCGCCTTCGCAAAGGTCTCCGGGCGGTTCTCCTTCAGCCAGAGAAGCTTCGGTGTTTCCATTTCGGGAGAGATACTGCCACCAACATATTTCAACACATTGTAACCACCGGTATTGATCCGCCTGGCCTGTTCCATCGCGCGGTGATCCATCCACACCATGATATTGCGTTCAGGATCCTCGGACGGACCGACGGCAAGCGGCTCTGCATTCTCATCAAGGACGACCAGTGAGCATGTGGCATCGAAGCCCAGCCCCTTAACAGAAGCCGGTGCTACCCCAGCCTTTTTAATGGCTTCACGTGTAGAATAGCAAATCGCCGACCAGATATTTCTTGATGACTGTTCGACGATGTCTCCGTCTTCACGCCAGATCGCTAGATCTTGTTTGGCCGAAGCCAGAAGACGGCCGGTTTCATCAAACACGCCGGCACGAGCACTGCCAGTGCCGACATCCACACCGATGAAGTGATGGCCCATATCATTTCTCCCTGAAGGTCATTCCGGCGGCCTGAAGGAAAAGCCGCAACATTATCTCTAAGCTGCAGCCGCCGTCTCCGAAAACGGCGGCTGCAATTTTGGGTCATTCAATAACGCAGATCAGGCCTTGAGTGGGCTGCCATCAGCAGCCGTGCCACAAAAACTGACCGTCATTCCAAGCTCATGGGCAAGAGCGGCCTTGGCGGCCATAGCCATATCCGCAGCGTCTGCATCATTGGCGTAGACGACCTGAATGTGGTTAGACTTGTGCCGCGCCATCATCTGATCGCGAGAAACGCCGTAAAGAACACCATGCATCATCGGCCATGCATAGTCGGTCAACGTCCAGCGGCGTTCGTTCTCCTCTTCCGGCAGTTCAACAGCCTTGCCACGGCCAAGGTCCATATGCAGCTTGTTATCCTGCAGGAAGATACGTGACCAGATGATTTCACCGGGCTTTGCGATACCGCGCAGCGTTCCGCCACCAGCGGGGAAGAACATCGGCGGCTGGCGCATGGATGATGACTTGTCATATCCGCCATGATGCGCAGCCGGTGCAGCACCGGATATCTCGAAAGTCCAGACATAGGCGTCCGTAGAGCCGGTCGGATCATAGTCGCCCCAACGAATATCATGCAGGGTGGTTTCCACCGGCTGGTCCAGCGCGGTGTGAATGCGGTTGGTAATCAACGCATCAAGACCGGCGCACTCATCAACTTCATTGAAGTGGACAATTGGCTTGCCTTCACGAATGATCTTGCCATCAAAACCTTTGACTGGCGGGCGTTCTGAGTTGTTTAGCAGGCCTTCTACAAGGTCAGATGCCGGCAGCAGATCTTTCAGACCCTGCTGATACTGAATACCGATGACCTCGCAGCCGAACTGTTCGGCCAGACGTACGGCAGCGATATACATTTTGCACTGAAGCAGAACCTGATCCGGCGTTAGTTCTTCGGCACCGTTTTCACCAAAGTGGAAGTTCAGACCCTTTCCTTTCAGCCAGTCAAAGGCTTCCTGCGCTTCCGCGTCTGGAACCTGCGTCGTTGCATAGTAAAGTGTCGACTGCGACAGACGTTCCTTGAAGATACCTAGCGGGAACAGAAGCTCATCAGGAATGATGGCATTGTACATCCCCATGCAACCTTCATCGAACACGCCCATAATCGTGCGGTGAGATTTCAGATCCCCAGCGATGTCTTTGGCCAGCGAAGCAGCCTTTTCATTTTTGGCGCCGGAGTAAGCTACGACGTGCGAAGTATCCTGATCAACCTTACCTGTCTTCATCCACTGCTCAAGGCGGGTCAGGAACCATTCATCCTTGAAATCAATGGTCCAGAGGGACGAATAGTCGATTCCGGCCTTGGTCATAGAGCCATTGAGATTCAGCAGACCAACAAGTCCAGGCCATGTCGGCGACCAGTTTCCCACAGTCAAAATCGGGCCTTCATGCGCCATCAAACCGGGCAAAACATGCAGCGAATATTGCCAGACGGCCTCTGCGACGATAAGCGGTGCCTTCTTGTCGATATTGGCGAAAACATCGAGGCCTTCCTTCTGGGTGGCAATAAAGCCATGGCCAAGGTCAGCCTTGACCGGATGGGCGCGCCCAACCGAGCCGCCGAGCTTTTCAACTGCCGCCGTAAGTTCGGCTTCAAGCACCTGTTGAGCAGGCCAACATTTAACATTCGCACTTTCACGAAGGTCTCCGCTTGCCACCATTAAAATATGGGGTCCCGTTGACATGTTATATCTCCTTTCCACAATTGCGCCTTTTGCGCAGAGTGATGTTTCAGATCGGCTCCGGTTCCAAAGCACAGCTTTGAAAGAGCATGTCCGGCCTGTTAGTTTCCCGCCAGCCGATCTTCTGCCTGATGCGATGACTGACAGGCTAAATCCGCCAAAGCCTAGATACAGGCCGCGATTTTTCCTGAGAAAACGAGACGAGATTAATCAAATGGCGACGCCCACAAATCCGTTCACGTCGCACTTATCCGGACAAAAATCCGGCAGTTTCCCGCCGTTTTTTTGTCCGGATCTGATGTGTCGTTTTAAACGCTCGAGCCGTCTTGAGCTGCCTTGCGAGCCGCACGGCGCGCCTTGATCTTCGGGCCGATAACCGGGATCGTCAGGGTCAGAAGTGCAATAATCAGGAAAATTGCACAAACCGGGCTGGTCGCAAAGATCGAGAAGTCGCCATCTGACATGATCAGCGAACGCCGCAGATTGCCTTCAACCATGGGCCCAAGAATAATGCCGATGATGACCGGCGACATCGAGAAGTCGAGCTTCAGCATGACGTAGGCGCAGACACCTGCAATCATCATGACGAACACATCGGTCATCGTATTATTCACTGAATAAGCGCCGACGGTGCAAAGCACCAGAATAATCGGAACCAGCAGCTTACGCGGAACCGACATGACGCGGGTGAACAGACGGATCGAGGAGAAGCCCAGAAGCCCCATCATCAGGTTGGCGACCAGAAGGCCGATGAAGATCGTGTTGACCTCAACCGGATGCTCTGTGAACAGCAGCGGACCAAGCTGGAGACCCTGCACCATGAAGGCGCCCATCATAATGGCTGTTGCGCCATCGCCGGGAATGCCAAGCGTCATCAGGGGTACCATGGCGCCACCCGCAACTGAGTTGGCTCCGGCTTCAGGTGCGGAAACCCCTTCAATTGAGCCTTTGCCGAATTCTTCCGGATGCTTGGACCAGCGCTTGGCTTCTGTATAAGAGATGAAGGAGGCAATATCGCCGCCCGTACCCGGAATCGAGCCGATGGCAGTACCAATCGCGGAAGACCGAATATAGGTCGGCAGAACGCGCCGGAAGTCAACCCATGTCGGCAGAACGCGGTTGATTTTGGTTTTCGGACGCGCTGGGGCGTTTTCGTGGATTTCCTTCCAGTTCTCTTCAATGCCCAGAAGCGCCTGCGAGAAAGCAAACAAGCCGACAAGAACCGGAACGAAGGAGATACCGCCCATCAGATAGAAGGAATCGAATGTGAAGCGCATGCCTGCGGTCATCGGGTCAAGGCCAATCGTGGCGATAAACAGACCGATGCAGCCACCCATCAGGCCTTTGATAACCGATTGGGAGGAAACCGAGGTGATGATGGATATCCCGAAAACGCCGAGCGCGAAATAATCAGGAGCAGAAAGACCGGTGGCAACCTTTGCCA
The DNA here is from genome assembly GCF_963676485.1 of uncultured Cohaesibacter sp. Taxonomy (NCBI): domain Bacteria; kingdom Pseudomonadati; phylum Pseudomonadota; class Alphaproteobacteria; order Hyphomicrobiales; family Cohaesibacteraceae; genus Cohaesibacter; species uncultured Cohaesibacter sp. The sequence goes on along the minus strand of NZ_OY781114.1, from coordinate 4,318,767 downwards.
GTTGCGGTGCGATGATGATGAGTGCGATCGTGCTGAAAAGACCGCCAAACATCGAGCTTGCGGTTGAAAGGCCCAAGGCCCTTCCGGCTTCACCTTTCAGCGTCATTGGGTAACCATCCAGCACCGTTGCGGCGGATGCAGGTGTTCCGGGGGTATTGATCAGAATGGCGCTGATCGAGCCGCCATAAATGGCGCCGCAATAGACACCGAGCAGCATCAGGATACCTTCCAGACCCTGGAAGGAGAATGTCATCGGCATCAGCAAAGCGATGCCCATGTTCACAGTCAGGCCCGGCAGTGAACCAATCAGAATGCCGGCAAGCGTGCCCATGAATAAGATCAGAAGCGCCTGATAGCTGAAGACGATGCCTGCGGCTTGTATAATGTCGTACATGATCTTGGTTCCTTCCCGGGCTATAACAGAAATGTCGGGGCCGGCAGCGAAATGTTGAAGATGTGAACGAAGAAGAACCAGATGATGCCGATGGCGGCGACGGTTGTAACACCGATACTCACCGGGTGTCGTTCACCCATGATCACCATGATGATCGGCATCATGATGACGCCTGCAATCACAAAGCCTGCCCATGCCATCAGCGTTGCAAAGCCAAAGGCAACGGCTGCGGTGAGATAGGCCCAAAGGTTTCCCGGAGCACCAAGAATAACCTCGCGACCTGCATTGATAGCCGGAAAGGCGAAAACCTCAATCAGTTGAAGAATACCGAGGCCGATCAGAAGCCAGGCAATCATGTGTGGCCAGAAGGCTTCTCCGGGAACACCATCTGATGACATTGTGGAAAGACCACGAGAGAACCAGAAGATGGCAAGGCCAAAAAGAATGGAAACTGCAGCCACCAGGACATTATATTTTTTCATTGCTTTCCTCCCCGCCCGGGGCCGCGGCCCTGAATTTTCAGAGCCGCGGTTGAGCGCAACAATTATTGCTTATTGGGATTTTTTGGAGTCTTTGATGAGCTTGGCGTACATTTCGTCGTCACGCTTCATCATGTCCTGAACTTCGTCACCAACCAGCGTGCTGGGCATGATGCCCTGGTTTTTCATGGCCTGCTGGAAGTCAGGATCCGCAGCAACTGCCTTGAAGACTTCGATCAGCTGACCTTTGACGTCTTCCGGCATGTTGGCCGGGCCAGCAATGGCTGCCCATGCACGCAGCTGCGTATCTGTGCCTGCGCCCAGAGCTTCGTTGAAAGTGGGAACATCGGGGAACAGTGCAAAACGCTTGGAGTCCATGACGCCTAGCATACGCAGTGCACCGGCATCGATCTGCGGCTTGGCTGCACCCGGTGTGGTGACAACGGCATCAACGTGACCGCCAACGAGTGCGGCGATTGCTGGGCCAATGCCTTCAGAATACGGTATCCGCTTCAGTTCGATACCCAGCTGCTGTTCCATGTTGATCGTGGCAAGATCATAGATCGCGCCCGTTCCAGAGTTGGCAACCTGGATTTTCCCCGGGTGTTCCTTGGCCGCTTCGACGAAATCTTCCAGCGTCTTATATGGGCTGTCAGCGTTGACAACCAGAGAAGCCGGGTCGGCGATCGGAGCATAAAGACCGGTGAAGTTTTCGTAGTTGACCGGCGACTTGTTCTGGTGCGGGAACATGGCCAGCTCAACGGTTGTCATGACCAGTGTCTGCCCATCGGGCTTTGCGCGGGCGGCTTCGATCAGGCCGGTCACGCCGTTACCAGCAGGCTTGTTTTCCGGAACGAAAATCACGCCTTCCGGCAGATATTTTTTGGCATATTCCAGTGTTAGGCGGGCTGATGTATCCGTGCCGCCACCCGGGTTCTTCGGGATGATGACGGTGATGTTCTTCTTCGGATAAGTCAACTCCTGCGCTGTAGCCTGCACGCTGGCCAAAGCCAGTACGCCACAAAGCGCCAGTCCAATTTCTTTCAGCATTCTCAACTCCCTTGTTGTGCTGGTTATTCCCGGTCTGTCAATCTGGTTTACAGACCGAAAAACTAGCCATCCTCCAATGTTAAATGGCAGTAGACGATTGACTTACGGTTGTGTGTGTAAGTCAGGTGAAGCTCTTTGCCTCTAGCAATGATTGCCGGATACGAGAACTCGCCCTCTTCAGTCTCGAGGTCGATAACTCTATGAAAATTTTCAGCATTATCATTTGAAAGCGCTAGGGAAAGAGGCGTACGACGGCCCCAGTTGCCGCCATTCGGGTTATAGGCAAGCGCAAGTAGGCCGCCAGTTTCGGCAACATCGATGCCGGAATTGTTATTGACGGTTTCGGTCGGATAGGCCTCAGACCATGTCCGGCCGAAATCATCAGAATCTGTTCTGTAAAGGTGACCGCGGGTCGAGCGCATCAGCATATGGATTTTGCCGGGAGCCGATTCCCACGCGCTTGGCTGTATCACCCCATCCCATCTGAAAACCTTCTGTGGATCGGTTTCCCACAAAGCGTTTTCGGCCAGTCCGCCCCAGACGCCGCCATTATCGTGCGTGTCACTATTACTGTGGTGGGTGAAGGGAACATCGCAGCGGGTCCAGCTTTTGCCATCGTCTGCGGAAATATCCGCGAATGCGTCCCAGATCTCATTGGTTTCAACCGAAGCCGGAGCCAGCCATTCACCATTGGACATCACAAGAAGCTTGTTCTTCACCGGGCCTCGCGGTGCGCTGTCACCGGGAACCAGCTCAGCTGGATCTGACCATGTCAGTCCGCCATCGTGTGAAACGCTCCAGCGAGTCGTCCATGTATGGACCGTCGGGCCGACCTTGTAGAACAACCAGACCGTATTGCCTTGGTTGAGGAGAACCGGATTCCAGTGCGCAAGCCCGTCTTCGGCTAAGAGGCGGCGGGGGGCCTCCCAGTTTTCGCCTTCTCCACGCACAGTCCAGATGGCGACATCGCCTTCGCCTTCGCGCTCACCGCCAAAAAAGGCGGTGAGCCGTGTATTGTCTGGGAGGACAATCACAGTTGAAGCGTGGCAGTTCCGAAACAGGGTATGGTCTAGCGGAACGATAAAGGTTTTCGTCTGTAGCTTTAAATTCGGCATCGACAAGTTCTCCTCCTCTTCGATGGCAGTGATCGTTCAGATTACTCGGCAGCACCCCAGTCTTTTTGCTGAAAAGCAGTCGCAGGAAGACCGAGTTCCAGCGTCTGGTTAAGCCAGTCTCCGAGGGTAATCATCTGCGAAACTGTTGACGAAAAGTGATTGTCGAAGTAGCTACCGGTGGTCAGCGAACGACACTTCATTGATGCAAAATTGCCGATGGCCTTCTGGAAATCCTTGGCACAGGCTGGGTAGCTCATGCTTTCTGTCAGGGCTGCCAGAGACAGGAATTTGGATAGAATCTCTGCTTTTTCCGGCTCTTTCTGCCAGTTTTCAAACAACCAGACATAAAGTGCCGGATGAAAGTTTGCCATCACGCCGCTGTAGCCATGACAACCTGCTTTCAGGCTTTCCAGGAGTGTCTGAGCATTGGCATTGGCGATATGCAATCGGCTTCCCTTGGCCAGTTCGGCACGACGGCGCAGCATGTCGATGTTGCAGCAGGTATCTTTTAGAAAAGTGAAACGATCGGACTTGGCCGCCCACGATACGGCTTCTTCGCTCAAGAGGCGTTTGTAGGGGTAGGGGCACTCATAAACGCCAAGACTGACATTGGTTGGAAGCTTTTCTGTCAGAGCTGCGAGATTTTCCAGGAACACGGCATCGGATTGATCCTGGACGGCCAGCCGGTTGGAAATCATAATGACACTGTCAACGCCGCAATCAGCAATTGCTTGCAGTTGCTCTGCCTGATGGCTGGGAGAATTGGCGGTGTGGCCCGACGCAACAACCGGTGCGCGGCCATCAACATAATCAACGACGAAACGGGTCAGTTTTTCCGATTCAGCATCGCTCAGAAAGAACATTTCGCTCGACTGGCAGTTGGCGAAGAGGCCGTGAACGCCGGCCGCTAGATACCAGTCGATCAAGCTTTCAAGCGACGCCCAGTCGATCTCGAGGTTCTCGGTAAACGGGGTCAGCATAACAGGCCAGATGCCTGTGTGGTGGTCGTGCGCGCTTTCGAGTGCCTTAGTCATTTGTCTTTCCTTGCTGCAGGAAGTGCACCTTCTTCAAGGCCACCGCCCCGCGTCTATTTCTGGTCTGAGCCGCAGCTTTGCAGTGTCCAGGACACGGCAAAAAATGCCTCATGGAGCTCTTGGAAAGGCAGCTGCGCAAAACTGCATTTCACGGAAAGCCAGCAAGATTTCTGCAGCTTACATCGTTGGCAGCAATTATGCTGCTACGTGTTAGCAATGATGTTTACTCGCTTTTGGGAGGTTCGACAAGATACTAAATGATCAATCACATTACTTTTTTGATAAGTCATATAATAACTGATTGTATCAGATGAGATTTTTCATTTCAGCGAAGGTTGCCCTAAAGCAAAAGTGTGCTATCCGCTCCTTGGCATGCCGTATTTTTTTTTGGGGGGGGGCAGCAAAAGGTGAAGTCTGGCTTTTAGAGCCCGATTCAAAAATTCATCCGACATAACAGTAGGCCGCCAATCGCCGGATCATCTCTCTTATGCTCGCAATATTGACCCATGCGGTTGAACTGACAATGGAAGTCTCCCAATCCTTTGCCAATCTCCGACATCGACCGAACAATCCGAATGTACGCTCAACCACATTTGCTAAACCACATTGACGTCGAAGGGCAGGGCAGCCTTTTCCATCCCGCATGCCATCTCCTACAATTTTTCATCAAAATCAGGATCGTCGGGAAAAGCACCATATCTGCCATGAGTATCCTCTGCATGCCCCGTGATGTGGCGCTGAATATGCTCAGGCACCGCATTTTGGCGCAACCGTTCAGTATACTCATGTCGCAGGGAATATACTGTGGTTTTCTCGGTGCGAAGGCCGTTGCCCAAGAGAAACTTATTGGCGGTCGAACTGAAGGCATTAGACTTGTCGTAATAGCGCAGGAAGCCTTCAGGGTGCCTTTTGATCGATTCCAAAGCAATACCGACCAACGGTACTGCTCTGACCCTGCTATTGGTTTTAACTATATTTCTAAGCTCGCCTTGCAACGTCGGGGCTATCAGGATGTGAGAAATAGGATGATCGAGGCAGATTTTCTCGGCCGTCAGATGAAGGAGCTCCTGGGGTCCGCAGCCGGTCTCGACGATTGTATACAAAATTCGCCGTGCCTGTTCGTTGGTTCCGGTCAATCCGGCTCCCTGCAGCCATTTGTCCCTTATTGTTGCGGTTGAAAATGTTACGCGCGTTTCGGTAGAATCGCGTGGCGAAGTCTTCTGCGGAACCGAAAATTGCTTCTTCAGGCCTGCGAAGGGGTTTTCTTTCCGTTGTCCATACTTGTTCAACCAGTTTTGCTCATCCGCATAACACTGCCATATATAGGAAAGGTCCTGCAGCTCTTTGAGCGCGCCGGAACGGGTGAGTGGCTTTACCCCCTGCGCCGGTCTATGGATTAAATTGAGCCAGTGATCCTTGAACAGAATGGCCTGATCGCGTGTTATGCTTTTCAACGACACATCGCCCACCAGCTCTATGAATCTTGCCACAGCGAGGTCAGAGGCGCTTTGAAAGGGCTTTCCGGTCACGCGCAAAGATCGCCACAAACGTTCGTCCGCATCGGCGAGAACATCGCGGCGAGACATGGCGATATCCGCATTCTTTGTCTTAAGCGATTTCTGGATTGGATTGGGCCTGTCGTCGAGACCACGGACATCTTTGGGAATAGATCGGGTTTAATAGAACACGCCACGATTTTTGGTAATGTATTTTGTTTCTCGCATGCTACCCATGGCAGAATCCATCCCATTTTCTATTGCATTCCTATTGCATTTTCTATTGCAATAGTCCTTGCGATTCAATGAAGATGGCTGATTTCTGCGAAAAAGGGCCTTCTGAAATCAATCAGAAGACCCTAATATGGCTCCCCAGGCCGGACTCGAACCAGCGACCCAGCGATTAACAGTCGCTTGCTCTACCAACTGAGCTACTGGGGAAAACTCTATTTCGCTTGGCGATCATTGTCGCCTCAACGTTGGTGAGGTGGTTTCTAATGGAGAGAGCCGCACTTGCCAAGCCCCTTTTTTCATCTTTTTGATTTCTCTTGTGGATCAGTGGAAAAGACGACCCAACTGTCACAGAAAGCATAAACGGCCAGACGGATCCCAACCGCGCAGCAAGGCCTTATTTCTGCTGTTTTATGATGCTTAAACGGGCTAAAAGAGAAAATTATCAAAGACATCACAAAGATTGCCCCCTAGATGATTACCCCGCAAAAAGAATTCCGCATCGGCCCCAAGACTGTGAAAATTCCTCAATCGCCCTTTGCCAGAAAGCTGTTGGGGGTGCTTTTGATTCTGGGTGGCATACTCGGCTTCCTGCCAATTCTCGGATTCTGGATGCTGCCACTAGGATTACTGATCCTTTCGATCGATTTGCCATTCTTGCGCAAATATCGCAGAAAGATCGCCATCAAAATAGAAAAGCGCAAGAGGGGCTACGAGGTTCCTGCGCCACAGAAAGCACAGGAGCAAGATCTGGCATGAAGACCCATTCCGCTCGGACAACCCTCGTTGTCGGTGGAGCGAGATCTGGCAAAAGCGCATTTGCACAGACGCTCTGTGAAGAAAGCCCGTTCAATCTGATTTATGTGGCAACCTCTCCAGTCTTTCCAGATGACAAGGAAATGACGGCGCGCATCCAGAAACACAAAGACGACAGGGGGCCGCGCTGGCAAGCCATAGAAGAAGAAATTGCAATTGAGCGCATCGTTACTGAACACGACAACCCCGATACGGCGATCCTGATCGATTGCGCCACTCTATGGCTCAACAATCTGATCTATCATGCTTTTCCAATTCAAGACCATGTCAGAAGCCTTTTGATGGCCATGGCAGCGTCCCGCGCACATATTGTTATCGTTTCAAATGAAGTGGGACAGGGAATCGTACCAACCTCCCCCGAGGTAAGGCAATTTCGCGACCATCAGGGGCGATTGAACCAACAGCTAGCCAAAGCCTGCGAGCGGGTCGTAGAGGTGAGATGTGGATTGCCATTGCTACTCAAACCAAATGACCAGCCCAAGATCATTCTTTGACCGGATGAGACATCCAGAGATCTTTCGCTAAAGGCGACAGCATCTAGGTTTCGCCTAGATCACAGCCAAGACACCAAGCATCGCGACGATCAAGAACTGACACAGACAAGCGCGATGATAGAGCCGCAAAGCGAGCGTAATATCCTCAGCCCCGATCTGACGCCGACCGGCGTCATTCACAAATGGCTCGTCCACCAGAACGCCTTCATAGAAGCGCGGACCGGACAGGGCGATATCCAGCCTACGCGCCATCGCTCCTTCAGGCCATCCTGCATTGGGAGACCTATGACGCCGTGCATCGGCAAAGAAACGGCTCCATGGCTGGAATGAGACGGCCCGCTCCTTGTGCAGGGAAACGGGCGAAAAGAGCAGCAAAATCATCGTCAGGCGAGCAGGGACGAGATTGAGCACATCATCCAGCCGCGCCGCTGCCCAACCGTAATAGAGGTAGCGTTCATTGCGATGCCCGATCATGCTGTCTGCAGTATTGACGATCTTGTAGCAGATGAGACCCGGCAATCCGAAAAGCACCAGCCAGAAAAGCGGAGCAACGATTCCATCAGAATAATTCTCCGCAAGACTTTCAATGGCAGCACGCGTAACGCCCGCCTCATCAAGCTTGCTGGTATCACGCCCGACAATCATTGAAACCGCAGTGCGCGCAGCGGGTAAATCAGGGTGGGAAAGAGGAGAGGCAACGCGCTCGACATGCTCATAAAGGCTTTTCTGAGCAAGGAGCGTTGAGGCAATCACAGCAATGAGAACGTATCCCACGCCGCCAAGCGCCATCGCTCCGATCTGAAGCAATGTACCCAAACCAGCACCCAGCAGAAGCAGGATGGCAAGGGAGAAGCTTCCAGACAATCGCCCATTGAGGGCGGTCTGATCTTGCGGGTGATTGAGACGTTTTTCGAAAAAGGAAATCGCTTTGCCAAAAATAACAACCGGATGCGGCATTCGGCGCCATAGCCATTCAGGCTCACCAAAAACCGCGTCCAGAAGCAAAGCCAGAAGGACCGCACCAGCGAACAGCCCGCCAAAGAGAATCACCGATACATAACCTTGCCAAGTGCTTCGTCAAATCGGTTCATCGCCTTCTGATCGATAGGAATACCGAAACGGATATAATCCGAACGATAGTCAAAAATACGCGACCAGATGTGCATTTCGGCCAGCTTGCGATGAAGATCACATGCATCTTCCTTGATCACCAACCGGAAGAGAGACGTGCCACCGGCCTTGTAGAGACCGCGCTTTTCGAGCACCTTGTCCATGATCTCTGCTTGGGCATGGAGTTTCTCACGCTGGCTCTTCTGCCATTCCAGATCGTTAAGCGCCTGTGCACCGACGCGCAGGGCAGGGGTGGATACCGCCCACGGACCAAGCATATCGCGGATCTTGCTGATCTGGACTTCATGCCCCATGAGGAACCCAAGCCGGATACCGGACAGGCCAAAGAATTTACCGAAAGATCTGAGAATCACGCAGTTTGGCATTTCCGCCAGATGCGGCATCACGCTCAATTGCGGATTCACATCGGCAAAAGCCTCATCGACAATAAGCAACCCGCGCTGACGATGCAGCTTGCTTGCCAGTTCAACCAGCAACTCGGCGTCCAGTGTCCGCCCGTCCGGATTGTTCGGATTGCACACCAACAGGCAATCGCCGGGGAAAAATTCCTTCGGCACTTCATTGACCATTGCGACATCAACACCGGCTCTCGCCATGGCACGCTGATGCTCTGAATAGGTCGGGCCGAGAATGAGGCAACTCTGGTTGGTGCCTAAAAGCACCGGCATGGACTGAATGAGTGACTGAGTACCTGGTGAAGCGACAATCGACACCTCATCAGGAACGTTATAAGCCACACGCGCCGCCGCCAGACAGTCCACCAAATCTGCCTGCGTAGGCAAGCAACCAATTGAATCCAGTGCCGAATCCCTATCAAACGGATAAGAGACATGGTTGATACCTGCAGACAGGTCCAACCAGCCTTCCCGTGTACCACCATATCGGTTCATTGCGGCGGACAGATCGCCCCCGTGCATCATAATGTTGTCGTCACTGGCTACCATAATCCAAGCCCCAAATTGTTCCGCAATTAAAACTAACGCATAGACCTTTTAACAATGGGATGCAAACCTAAACGGGCTTTTAGCGCACCGTCCGGATCGATATGACCAGAATAATTTCCCATGCAAAATCGATTTTGGAGCTACTCCAAAGTCATCTCTCTTAAGAATGGATCGCATTGATTGTGTTTACTTTTATGGCCGGCAGACTATCAACCCCATATGGCGCTATTCGCGCTCCACTTCAAGCAATTTGAGGTATTCTCCAGAAGCCAAAATACATGACATTTCAAGATCAATGAAACCGAATTAAAATACTGTAATATATATTGTTTTTATCAGTAATTTTCCAAGACCAACAAGGTGCCGCAAGGGTGATTCAGAAATCATTTCATCCCTTATGAAAGAGAAATTTATATCAAGTTTTATTTAGTTTTTAATACAACTTGTGGTCACATTTTATTAATAACCCTTGTGCAAAATAGGTCCGATAACGCCCTCATTCAGTCAAGGGAGGCTACGGGTGACTTATATTGAAAATCGCCGCCTGCAGGAACTAAGGCGCTATGCAATTCTGGATACCGAACCGGAAGAGACATTCGACCGCATCACACGCCTGACAAGAGAGCTGCTCAACGCGCCAATCGCCCTTATTACCCTCGCTGACGAAAACCGACTATGGTTCAAGTCCAAGCAGGGTGTGCAGCTTGACGAGGCTTCAAAGGATGGGTCGTTCTGTGCTCATGCATTGAAAAATGGACAGCCCTTTGTCGTTGAAGACACAACGCTCGATGACCGTTTCAAAGATAAGGAAATCGTCCGAGGCGAATATAACATCCGCTTCTATGCAGGAGTGCCACTTACGACCCCTTCAGGATATCATCTCGGTGTTCTGTGCATCATGGACCACAAGCCGCGCAAACTAACCTGCGAACAGTTGGCCAGTCTTTATGATATGGGGCGAATGGTCATTGATGAGATTGAATTGCGCTCATTGGCAGCCTATGACTGCCTCACAGGACTACAACAGAGGCAAGGCTTCTGGCTCAAAGCTCGGCAAGAGCTTGAGCGCTCAAAACGATATGATTCCGACCTCAGTTTATTGCTGTTCGACGTCGATGGATTTAAAGGGATCAATGCATCATATGGTCATGCGGCGGGTGACAGGGTTTTGCAACAGCTGGCCGATATTTGCCGCTGCCAAATCCGTGCATTCGATACGGCCGCTCGTATAGGAGGGGAGCAGTTTACGATTTTGCTACCCCAGACCGAAATAACCGACGCCTATAAGATTGCAGAACGAATCCGCACGACAATTGCCAACACGCCGACCCATTATTGCGACAACGACATTTTCATCACAACAAGCTTTGGCGTTGCGTCCATCAACACGAGTAACGTCTATTCCGTCACCGAATTGTTGCGCGTTGCGGATAAGTGTCTTTATCAAGCAAAAAGCAAGGGCCGAAACAGAACCGTTTCTGTGGCGGCCTGATTTCCTGCCAAGAAGATCAGGAAAAATCGCGGCAGTATTGCGCAATCAGAATACGTTCCGAGCAACTGAAAGAGCTTCCCCCAAAGAGGGGATATATCCATAACCATCTGATTTATTGGAAAAGTTGGAGGCTCGAGCCGGAATCGAACCGGCGTACACGGATTTGCAATCCGCTGCGTCACCACTCCGCCATCGAGCCATCCTTGCGTATGTGGTGGGAGGTGCATAGCAAATGGCCATTGATGTCTCAAGCCCCAATCTACGACATTTTTGACATTTTTGATAACACCCCCAGAATTTTTGTCTCCCGCGGCCGAAAGTCATACGCCTTTAAGTATATATACAGGCTTTACCCTTGCCACGATGCTATCGTGGCGATAAGAAAAATGCTAGAAATACGTCTTCCCACGGATTTGTAGTGCCACCATAGCGCATTGCCAGTGCGAGCCGCCAAGGCTTTAAACCGTGAAGTGATGAGGAGTTCGGAAAATGATCCAGTTCGATCAAGCGCGGCGCAATATGGTAGACAACCAGATCCGCACAACGGATGTAACGTCCTACACTATCCTGAAAGCCTTCTTGTCGGTGCCGCGCGAAAAATTCGTTCCAGAGAATAAACGTGCCCTGGCTTATTCCGATGCGGATATCCGTATTTCAGATACGCGCGTCATGACACAGCCATCCCCTCTGGCAAAGATGTTGCAGCTGGCAGACATAAAGCCCGACGATCTCGTGCTTATCATCGGCTCCGGCACTGGATACACCGCCGCCATTGCCTCCTGGCTATCCAACACCGTTGTTGCTGTTGAGAGCGATGAAGCGCTGGCAACAGCAGCTGAAGCCGCCATTTCGGATCTTGGCTACGACAATGTGGCGGTGATCTCGGGGGATGTTAAAGAGGGCGTACCTTCAGAAGGGCCTTATGATATCATATTCATCAACGGCACAGTAGAAGAAGTGCCAGAATCTCTGCTCATGCAATTGAAAGACGGCGGAACACTGGTGGCAGCAAAGGGAGACAGCAATATGGCAGAAGCGATCCGTATTATGCGCACCGGAGACAGCTTTTCCAGCTTTTCAGCCTTTGACACAAATGCTCCTGTGCTAAGGGAATTCCAGAAAGCAGAAGCCTTTCATTTTTAAGGCATTCCCGGATTGCGAAGAGACCATCAAGGGCTCTCGCTCCCTCAGAATCAGACAACACCAACTGGGTGGCTTGGCTCTCTCTATTCAGGGGCATATCCATGGGAATTTTATCAATTTCCACAATATGATACGCCTGCGTGATACACTCGTGCGACAATATAGTAGCTACTTTTTTTGAGTACTGTTTCTTAAAGTGTTGCAATAAAGCTGTATTCACATTTTTTTAAGAGAATCGGGCGACTGACCACTAGGAATAAATTTCTCTTGCTATTATGGTCCTCGGCAAAAGAAGATCTAAGTATCGACATGGTGGGGCTACCTCTGTCGAAAATTTATTTAGGAGTATTGGTGTGGCTAGGCTTCGGACAATTTCGCTATGTGCTTTAACTGCACTGCTATGCAATGTGCATGGTGCTTCTGCTGAAAATCTATCAAACGCATTGTCGCTGGCATATAGCAACAACCCGACGCTCAACGCAGCGCGCGCTGGTTTGCGCGCAACCGACGAAAAAGTGCCTCAGGCTATGGCGGGCTACCGGCCAACCATTACCGGTACGACGTCGGCACAGCGCAGCTGGACGAATTCAGAATTCCGCTCCGGTTATCTGGAGAACAGTCAGGCCAACACACTCAACATGGTGTTGCAAGTCCAACAGATCCTCTATCGCGGCAACCGCACCCAAAATGGCGTGAAACAAGCTGAAGCCGCCATCAAGGCCGCAAGGGAAAGCCTCAAAAGCACAGAACAGTCCGTCTTGCTCGAAGTAGCCACAGCATATATGGACATCCTGCAAAATCAGGCCATTCTCGAATTGCGCAAGCAGAATGTCGCGTTCCTTCGGGAGCAGGCGCGTTCCGCCAAAGATCGCTTCGCCGTTGGTGAAACCATCAACACGGACGTCAATCAGGCAGAAGCAAGCCTTGCTGCTGCAATCTCATTGGTGCACGCAGCTGAGGCAAACCTGACAGCCAGTCGTGCGACCTACGAACAGTTGGTCGGCAAGAAGGCAGGCACCCTTGTTGCTGGCTACTCGGTCGATAATCTGTTTCCAAAATCCTTGAACACCGCCATCAGTCAGGGCCTGTCCCGTCATCCGGGCATTCTCGCTGCAACATATAATGTTGATGTGTCTGAATTGGCTGTAAAAATCGCTCAAGGTGCATTGCTCCCCACGGTCTCTGTTACAGGGCAGGCGGGCAGGAGCTGGTCGAACAATAACAACAATGCCAATATTGATGGGGCAACCAACAGCGCGTCCATTACCGGCAATATCAGCATTCCACTTTACTCCGGTGGCGCGAATCATTCCGCAGTCCGTCAGGCCAAGGAAAGCCTCGGCCAAGCACGCATCCAGCTCGATCTGGCGCGCGCGCAGGTGCGTGCGGGTATCGCGTCTGCCTGGGCCGCTCTGCAGGCCAGCATTCCATCCATCACGGCAGCCCAAGCTCAGGTCAAAGCGGCGCGATTGGCAACACAGGGCGTGATCGAAGAACAGAAAGTAGGGCAGCGCACGCTGCTTGATGTTCTTGACCAGCAGGAAGATCTGATTTCTGCCCGTATCGCGTTGGTACAAGCTCAACATGACCGTATTGTGGCATCCTTCGCGGTTGCTTCGGCAACCGGCAACCTATCTGCATCCAATCTGAAGCTGAAAGTGCAACGCTACGACCCGAACGAGCATTACAACGCTGTTCGCGACAAATGGGTTGGTTTGCGCACTCCGGATGGACGCTAAACACAAGTTTGCGCGAATATTGCTTGAGCAAGAATCGCGAACGAAAAGCCGGCTTCATGCTGGCTTTTCGCGTCTTTACAGATCGAAAGCCAAATGGGTCGCTTCATGAGGGCAGCATTTCGGCATCGGTCATTCGCAAGACACGAGAGAAAAGAGCAGGATTGCGTGGAAATTAACGTTTATTTCCTTCACTCCACATCTCATTGATGCTTTTTTGCGGAACAGATTTCAACAAATTGACAAACACTCTATAGTTAAAGCACAAGCGAATCATATTCACGGCGGAATATGTTCAGCTTGATGACCTGTTTGTCGTTAGTTTCGGGTGAGGCCATGTCAAATTCCAGTGCAGCTCAAGAACCTTCCATGGAGGAGATTCTCGCTTCCATCCGCAGAATCATCTCGGATGAAGAAGCTGCCATCGGAGATGAAGCAACTCCGGCAGAAGAGCCGAAAGCGGAACCCGAAGAAGCTATGAGCCAGGAAGCGCTCGACGCCCTTTTTGATGAGCCAGCCCCACAGCCGGAACCTGAGCCTGAAGAAGAGGAAGAAGAAGAAATCGACATGGCCGCTGCTATGGCAGCCATGGAAGAGGAAGAAGCCCCCAAGGAAGATGAGGACGTTCTCGAGCTTTCTTCCGAGTGGCAGGAAGCCGATTTCGTTGAGCCTGCAGAAGATGACGTCATGTTCGCCAGTGCCGAACAGCCCGCCAGCGAAGCTGAAGAAACAGCACCGCTCGAGAATCTCGTCAATCAGAAGCTTGAAGAAGCCGTCCCTGAAGCGCTTCAGTCGGCATTTAATGCCGCTCCCATGCCAGAAGGGCCATTGCCAAATATTGAGCGTGGTGCGCCTCTGGTTTCCGATGACACCTCGCAGAAAGTCACCAGTGCCTTTGGTGACCTGACCCACACGATTCTGAACAACAATTCACGCACGATAGAAAATGTCGTCGAGGATATGTTGCGTCCGATGCTCAAGGCATGGCTTGATCAGAATTTGCCAGTGATGGTGGAACGGCTAGTACGTGCAGAAATCGAACGAGTGTCCAGGGGCGAGCAGCATTACCGTTGATCGCCCGCACCAACTCCTTCACAATCGTCTCAAAGCCCCCCCAATCGCGTATTTTGTCCCAAAAATTGCGCCCATAGCATGAAGTTTGGCCACTTCGTTGCGCAAATGGTTGACAGCTTTGGGGGAATGGGATTTACACCATAACCGATACAGTTTTCGTACCGACCGGAGAGCTGTCGTAGCTTTTCTTGTGTTGGTTCAAGCCTCAGAATGACAGATCTGCGAGCGACATCGCTGGGCGATCTGCAATATGGATGTGCAATGCTTGAAAAAACTTTTGATGCGGCTACCGTAGAGCCGCGCCTTTATGATGCATGGGAAGAAGCCGGCGCATTCAAAGCCGGCGCTGGCAAGAAAGATGGACAGGACAGCTTCTCCATCGTGATCCCACCGCCGAACGTAACCGGCTCTTTGCACATGGGACATGCCCTGAACAACACCCTTCAGGACGTCATGATCCGCTATCACCGCATGAAGGGGCTGGATGTTCTCTGGCAACCGGGCATGGACCATGCCGGCATTGCAACGCAGATGGTCGTCGAGCGCCAGCTCGCCGCAAACAATGAACCAGACCGCCGTTCCATGGGCCGTGATGCCTTTGTTGATCGCGTCTGGCAGTGGAAGGGCGAATCCGGAGGCACGATCTTCAATCAGCTGCGCCGCCTTGGCGCCACCGCTGACTGGTCTCGCGAACGCTTCACTATGGACGAGGGGCTTTCCAAGGCCGTTCAGAAGGTTTTCATTCAGCTTTACAATGAAGGCCTGATCTACCGTGGCAAACGGTTGGTCAACTGGGACCCGAAATTTGAAACCGCGATCTCCGATCTCGAAGTCGAGAATAAGGAAGTCGAAGGCCACATGTGGCATTTCAAATATCCGCTCGCAGGAGGGGAAACCTACACCTATGTCGAGAAGGATGAAGACGGCAATGTCATCTTCACCGAGGAGCGCGATTATATTTCCATCGCCACGACACGCCCGGAAACCATGCTGGGCGATGGCGCCGTTGCGGTTCATCCATCCGATGAGCGCTATGCACCAATCGTTGGCAAATTGTGTGAAATTCCGGTCGGACCGAAAGAGCATCGCCGCCTGATCCCGATCATTCGCGACGAATATCCTGATCCGGAATTCGGCTCCGGTGCCGTTAAGATCACCGGTGCGCATGATTTCAACGACTATCAGGTTGCCCGCCGCAACAAGATCCCTTGCTATCGTCTCATGGACGTTCAGGCTGCCATGCGATCAGATGGCGCACCCTATGCCGAATGCGCTGCCAAGGCGCTGGAAATTGCCAAATCTGGCGAGCTTCCCGGTGAGCGTGAGGTTGACGAAATCAACCTTGTTCCAGATGAGTATCGCGGCCTTGATCGCTTTGAAGCGCGCAAGCAGATCGTTGAAGCCATCAATGCCGAAGGCCTTTGCGTTTTCGCCAAGGATGACGAAGGCAACGATATTCCATTTGTTGAAAACAAGAAAATCATGCAGCCGTTCGGCGATCGCTCCGGCGTTGTCATCGAACCGATGCTGACGGACCAGTGGTTTGCTGACGCCAAGACCCTTGCAGGTCCGGCGATTGACTCCGTAAGGGAAGGGCGCACCAAGTTCGTTCCACAGAATTGGGAAAAGACCTATTTCGAGTGGATGGAAAATATTGAACCCTGGTGTATCTCCCGCCAGCTCTGGTGGGGCCATCGCATTCCGGCCTGGTTCGGCCCGGATGATCACATTTTCGTTGCTCATGATGACGCGGAAGCTGCGGAACAGGCCAAGGCGCATTATGGCAAAGACGTAGAACTGAAGCGCGACGAAGACGTTCTGGACACTTGGTTCTCCTCGGCTCTTTGGCCATTTTCCACCCTTGGCTGGCCAGACGAGACCCCTGAGCTTGAACGCTATTATCAGACAGACGTTCTGGTTACCGGCTTTGACATCATCTTCTTCTGGGTTGCCCGCATGATGATGATGTCCATGCACTTCATGAAGAAAGAGCCGTTCCACACCGTTTATGTTCACGCACTGGTGCGCGACGAGCATGGCGCCAAGATGTCCAAGTCAAAAGGCAACGTGATCGACCCGCTCGATCTGGTTGACGAATATGGAGCCGACGCCGTTCGCTTCACCTTGACGGCCATGGCTGCACAGGGGCGTGACATCAAGCTGGCGACCAGTCGTGTTGCTGGCTACCGGAACTTTGGCACCAAGCTTTGGAACGCAACCCGTTTCACCCAGATGAACGGCTGCGAACGTACCGCTGATTTTGACCCGTCTGCGGTCAAGGAAACGGTCAACCAATGGATTGTTGCCGAGCTTGCCAAAACGGCGAAAGACGTATCAGAGGCCATTGAATCCTATCGCTTCAACGATGCCGCCAATACGCTCTATCGCTTTGTCTGGAACCTATATTGCGATTGGTATATCGAGCTTTCCAAGCCTGTCTTGCAGGCTGAGGGCGAGAGCGCAGCCAAATCCGAAACACAGGCCTGTGCGGCGTGGGTACTGGACCAGATCTGCCTGCTTCTGCATCCGATCATGCCGTTCATCACGGAAGAACTTTGGGCTGAAACCGGCAAAACCGGCCCGGCCCGCAAGGGACTGCTGATTCTGGAAGACTGGCCGAGCTATGACATCAAGGACACAGGCGCAGCGGATGACATCAACTGGCTTGTCGACATGATCTCTGCTATCCGCTCCATCCGTTCGGAGATGAATATCAAGCCATCCACCCAGCTCAAACTGGAAATCGTTGGTGCGGCGGATGAAACCAAGGCTCGCCTTGAAGCCCATGATGCCATCATCAAGCGTCTGGCGCGCGTAGAAGACATCAAAGTCTCCGATACCGTGCCACAGGGCTCTGCGCAGGTTGTCGTTCACGAAGCGACCGTCGCATTGCCACTGGCCGGTATTATCGATCTGGATGCGGAAAAGGCACGTCTCGAAAAAGATCTCGACAAGATTGCCAAGGTCGCAGAGAAATTCGAGAAGAAGCTGGGCAACGAGAAATTCGTCGCCAATGCACCCGCCGCAATCGTTGAAGAGCAGAAAGCCAAACTGGCCGAGCAGAATGAGCTCAAAGCCAAGATTCAGGAAGCGCTGAACCGCATTCTCGCCGCGCTCTAGGCTCCTAGCCTGACGCGATGGAATCCGAACCCCGCCAGCCTTTCTGGCGGGGTTTTCTATATCCCTTGTTAGAATTGAGTAAGGCGTAAAAGAGGCGTAGAATAGAGCTGTAAGGCTCATCAATTACACCTTAAAACTGGGAGGATTTCATGTCTGACTGGGTCATCAAGGGATATGATTGCGCCGAAGAATTCTACTCCAAATCCTTCAGACGCATGGAACAAAGCCAGATAGAGCATCTGCTCAAGAAGCTCTATGAACAAACACTTTCGATCAACGACAGAACGCGCGACACGATAAACGGGGATGCCTCCTTCATCGTCACCCACCCTGACCGTATCGGCAAAACAATGGCAATCGGCTCCAGGCTGCGCTTTATTGCCCAGAGAATTACCCACTAGCGCCATTCAGGGGCTTGCAGCCCTTACGAAATCTGCACGCCCTTGGCGCCTGCCAGATCCTGAATGAACTGCCAAGCCACGCGGCCTGAGCGGGATCCGCGGGTGGTTGCCCATTCCAGCGCAGAAGCGCGCAATTCATCCGCGTCCACCTCTATGCCATATTCGGCAACATAGCCCTCGACCATCGCCAGATAGTCATTCTGCGAGCAATTGTGGAATCCGATCCAGAGCCCGAAGCGATCCGAAAGAGACACCTTCTCCTGCACGGCCTCACTGGGATTGATCGACGTAGAGCGTTCATTCTCGATCATGTCTCGCGGCATCAGGTGGCGGCGGTTCGAGGTAGCATAAAACAACACATTGCCCGGCCGACCTTCGATGCCTCCATCCAGAACAGCCTTGAGAGACTTATAAGCGGTTTCGCCGGTATCGAACGACAGATCATCGCAAAAAAGGATGCAGCGTTCTTCATGCTCTCTGAGCATATTCATCAGAATAGGCAGACTGTCGATGTCTTCCCGCGCGATCTCGATCAGTTTGAGCGCTGTGCTTTTGCCATTCAGTTCCTTGTTCACTGCGGCATGACAGGCTTTCACAAGAGAGCTTTTGCCCATGCCACGCGCACCCCAGAGAAGGGCATTGTTGGCTGGCAACCCATTTGCGAACCGCTGAGTGTTTTCAAGGATCATGTCACGATTGCGATCAACGGCCTTAAGGAGGGATAGGTCCACTCTGTTCACTCTGTCCACCGCCTGCAAATGCGGCACCGGGTCTGCATGCCAGATAAAGGCATCTGCCGCGCCAAGATCCACATCTTCCGGAATAGGAGGGACGGCACGCTCGATGCTGGCGTGAATATCCTTCAGAATTGCGGCAATATCAGAAAGTGTTTTGGCAGTCATGAAACAAGAGCCCCGGTCTTTTGTTGCCTTGTGCCGAATAAGGCGCAGAAAAACAGCAATAAAGCGTGTCTTCGCCCTTTCCCTTTGCACAAAGGATCATTATGTGTAGGCCTTGATTAGCAGAAATGGACCGGGCGTTGCAAACCATCAACTGACTATTTGCAAACTCCGCCGGGACCGCTATAGTCCGCTCAAATCTACAAAAGCCTAAAAGGACGGGATACGTCCATACTGGCCTCAAAGGAGCAAGAAATGTTTGTAACGCCAGCTTATGCACAGGGCGCAGGTGCCGCCGCCGGTCCGGAATTTCTGATTTCCGTTTTGCCGTTCATCCTGATTTTCGTGATCATGTATTTCCTGATCATTCGTCCGCAGCGTCAGCAGATGAAAAAGCATACAGAACTGATTTCCAATGTCCGTCGCGGCGATGCAATCGTCACCAATGGCGGTATTGTCGGTAAAGTGACCAATGCGACTGACGAAAGTGAAATTACTGTCGAAATCGCAGAAGGCGTAAAGATCAAATTGATGCGCAAGTCGATTGCCGAAGTCCGCTCTAAGAGCGAACCAGCTGGCGACGCTAAATAATCGCATTCGAATGTTTGATAACCATATGCACTCGGACACAATCCGGGTGCTCTGCCAATGGTGGTAGGATAGCCTTATGCTACATTTTGCCCGATGGAAGGTGACGCTGGTTTTACTGGTGGTACTTTTAGGCCTTCTCTTTTCTATTCCCAACCTTTTTACCGCCCAAGAGATCAAAGACGAGTACCCAAGCTGGCTGCCAAACGGCAAGATTGTTCTCGGCCTTGACTTGCAAGGTGGTGCCCACATCCTCATGCAGGTGGAGAAAGACGGTATTATCAAGGATCGTCTCGAAATTCTCCGCGGCGATGTCCGCTCTGCCTTGCGTGAAGATAAAATCGGTTACACAGGTCTTGCCGCCAGAGATGGCGCCGTTCAGGTCCGTATCCGCGACATCTCTCAGCTTGATGCAGCCCGTGAGAAGCTGAAGGATCTGGTTCAGCCGGTTTCAACCTCTCTGCTCTCCGGGGGCGGGGCGATGGAAACCTCCCTCGAAGTCAATGATGATGGCCTCATCCGCCTTGTCCTGACCGAAGAAGGTATCACCGCCCGCGTATCCAGCGCGGTTGCACAGTCGGTTGAAGTCATTCGCCGACGCGTCGACGAGCTCGGAACCACAGAGCCTTCCATTCAGCGCGAAGGCGAAGATCGCATTCTGGTCCAGGTGCCCGGCCTGCAAGACCCGGATCGTCTGAAAGATATTCTGGAAACGACTGCCAATCTGTCCTTCCGCATGGTCGACACGTCCATGGCGCCGGAAACGGCCCTGCAGTCACGTCCTCCACTTGATTCGGAAATTCTCTATGAAGCAGAAGATCCGCAAAATCCGAAGGATCAGAAAAACCGTGTTCCTTACCTTGTAAAGAAACGGGTTCTGATTTCGGGTGACGAACTGGATGATGCGCAGCCAACCTTTGACTCGCGCACCAACGAACCGGTTGTCTCTTTCCGCTTCAATACGTCGGGTGCTAAAAAGTTTGCCCGGATTACAGAGCAGAATGTCGGCCTGCCTTTCGCCATCGTACTTGATGACGAAGTGATTTCGGCTCCAACCATCCGCGAACCCATCCGCGGTGGCTCCGGCATTATTTCTGGCTCCTTTACAGCAGAAAGCGCCAATGACCTTGCCGTGCTGATGCGTGCAGGTGCGTTGCCCGCCAAGCTGACCATCGTCGAAGAACGGACCGTTGGTCCTGGTCTTGGTGCCGACTCCATTGCCGCTGGTGAAATCGCTGGTATCGTGGGTGCCTTTGCCGTTGTGGTCTTCATGATTATCGCATACGGACTGTTCGGCATCTTTGCCAATATCGCGCTCGTGGTGAACGTTTGCCTGTTGCTCGGGGTTCTGTCCTTCCTGGGCGCAACGCTGACATTGCCCGGCATTGCGGGTATTGTGTTGACAGTCGGTATGGCCGTGGACGCCAACGTTCTGATTTTCGAGCGCATACGAGAAGAAAACAATTATGGTCGTTCAACGATTGCTGCAATCGACTTGGGATATTCCCGAGCTTTGGGCACCATTCTTGATGCGAACATCACGACATTCATTGCCGCGATCATTCTCTTCTCGCTGGGCTCTGGTCCGGTCCGAGGCTTCGCTATTACGCTGGCTGTCGGTATCGTAACCACGGTCTTTTCGGCATTCACCTTTAACAGACTGCTGGTCGCGACATGGATTAAATATCGTCGCCCATCCAATCTGCCAATCTGACCCACCGGAGATAAGAAAATGAAACCAATTCGTTTTATCCCGGATGGCACCAAAATCCGGTTCATGCGGCATCGGTACTGGAGCTTTCCGCTTTCAGCCACCTTGCTTGTCGCATCCATCGTACTGTTCCTGATCTCGGGCCTGAACTACGGCATCGACTTCAAGGGCGGCACGCTGATTGAAATCCAGACTGCTGAAGATGTTGCCGATCTGGCATCCATCCGCAGCAACCTCAATGCGCTGGATCTGGGCGATGTGGAAGTGCAGGAGTTCGGCGCGCCGAATGACGTATTGATACGCGTCCAGACCCAGGGTGGTGAGGGCGAGAGCGCCGAAGAAGCGCAGCAGCGCGTTGTCTCTCTGGTCAAGGAAACCCTCGGCAACACCGTGAACTACCGCCGCGTTGAGGTGGTTGGGCCCCGAGTTTCCGGAGAGCTGGCCACGACAGGCGCCATTTCGGTTCTGTCCGCCTTGCTCGCGATCATGGTCTATATCTGGTTCCGGTTCGAATGGCAGTTTGCTGTTGGTGCTGTTGCCGCGACGGCCCATGACGTGATCATGACCATTGGTGTGTTCGCGCTGTTACAGATCGATTTCAACCTGACAACGATTGCCGCCATTCTGACGATCGTCGGTTACTCGCTCAACGATACAGTGGTGGTTTATGACCGTATTCGCGAAGATCTTCGCAAATACAAGAAGATGCCGCTCAAGCAAGTGCTTGACCAGTCCATCAACAGGACCCTTTCACGTACGACCCTAACGTCCTTCACGACGTTGCTGGCGCTCGGCTCGCTCTATTTTCTTGGCGGGGAGGTCATTCGATCCTTCACCTTCGCCATGATCTGGGGCGTATTTGTCGGCACCTATTCGTCGATCTTCATCGCAGCCCCTCTGCTGATCTTCTTCAACCTGCGTTCTGATGATGTTGAGAAACCGGACGAAGGAGAAGGAATAGAAGGCGCACCGGCGTCCTGATTGATGCTTTTCAAATGGCTAAAGGGCAAAAAAGCCTCGCCCAGTTTGAAAGAAGATGATTCCCACGCCAGAGAGTCTCTCTCTGGCGTGGACGCTGATACGGTTTCCGGTTCAGACAATGACGCATCAGCCCCCGCATCAGGGCTTGAAATGACTGATGCCTATTATCCCGGCCATGATCCGATTGACTATTATGGCAATGGCGGCTTCCGCTTTGGCGAAATGTCCCATCAGGGTGCCATTCTGTTTCTACCAAGCGGCGTGCATCGTTGGGATGTAGAAACGGTGGCCACTCTCTCTAAAGACCACTTCGACAAGGTGTTGGCTGAAAGCCACGATATCGAGATCCTGATCCTTGGAACGGGTAAAAACATTGTGCCGCTTCCCCAACCGCTTGCCCATCATATCCGTCAATCCGGCATAAAGCTTGATGTTATGGATACCGGCGCTGCGGTCAGAACATTGAATATCCTTCTGTCTGAAGACCGCGCTGTCGCGGCTGCCCTGTTTCCAGTATCATAAACCGACCACACACTGCGGAGGGCTCCATGTCTGGTTATGAGGATTTGTTCGCTTTCTGCCAAAGCGAATTGAAATCGCTTGACCCCGTCAGCCATTTTGCGGCGTTGACGGCACCGCAAGACAAGCGGCAAGCATTGATGGCTCTCTATGCCTTCCATATCACCATTCGCCGAATAGCTACGCAGGTAAGCTCTCCAGAAATGGGCGAAATCAGGCTTCAATGGTGGCGAGATGTCATCCTGGATACCCAGTCAAGCTTTGAAAGCGGATGCGGTTTCGCCAATATAGGCCCCTTGGCAGGAGCCCTCAAACAGATTCAGAAGCAATATCAGCTTCCTTGCGATCAACTTGAGGCCATAGTCGATGCCCATGCGTTCGATCTTGCCTCCAGTCCGATGCCGGATGAAAAAAGCTATGACATCTACAGCAAGTCCACGACAGGGATGCGTTTGGCACTCGCCAGTCGTATTCTCAATGATGGGCAATCAACAGACTGGTTGGCAGGCCTCTTTGTCACCGCTGGAAAAACCATCAGCCTGACAGAGCACCTTCGCGTTTGGCCTCAGACAACCAAGGCAAAACAGCTATTTCTGCCGCTCGATGCATTCGAAGAGCATGGTCTTTCCGCGCATGATCTTTATGCGTCTGGGCATCCCGATCAAAGCGCAGAGGCAATCATCGACTTGTGTCATAGAGCGGCTAGCCTGCACGAAGAGGCAATGGCGGGCCTCAAGAAGCTAAAAGCCAAGAACAACGCTCATCTGGCCCTTGCCTTTTTGGAGCTAGCCCCCGTTCCGATGATATTGAAAATGCGCCAGAAGAGACCTCATGATCCTCTTGAGATATCAAACTGGCGCAGCTATTGGCACATCTGGCGCATGGCCGCAAAATTCTAGAAAATCAGCCGATTTCCAAGCTGTCCAACCAGATTCTGGTGTCGGCCAAAGCACGCTTGGAGAGTGCCTTTTTCTTGGAAAGCTGCTTTTCAACACCACGCATCTTGGAGCCATCCTCACGCCGACGGGAAAATTCGACCGGCGGAAACAAGCCAAAATTCACATTCATCGGTTGGAACGACCGTTTGCCACCGTTTGAATCGACCAGATGCCCACCGGTAATATGGGCCAGCAAGGCACCAAAGGCGGTTGTTTCAGGCGGTGGCACTGCTGTCCGTCCTGCCATTTCAGCCGCAATGAAACGACCGGCAAGCAGGCCAATCGATGCCGACTCAACATAACCTTCGCAGCCGGTGATTTGTCCGGCAAAGCGTAGATGCGGATGCTCCCGAAGGCGCAAGGTTTCATCAAGCAGCTTGGGTGAATTCAGGAAGGTGTTGCGATGAATACCGCCAAGCCGAGCAAATTGCGCATTTTCCAAGCCCGGTATCATGCGGAAGACTTCCGCTTGTGCACCATATTTCATCTTTGTCTGGAAGCCGACAATATTGAACAGCGTACCCAGCTTGTTATCCTGCCTCAGCTGCACAACCGCAAACGGATCTTCATCCGGCTTGTGCGGATTGGTTAGGCCCACCGGCTTCATCGGACCGTAGCGCGGCGTGTCGCGCCCACGTTCGGCCATCACTTCAATCGGCAGACAGCCGTCAAAATATTTGGCCTTTTCCCATTCCTTGAATTCAGCCTTTTCGGCGCCAAGCATTGCATCGAGAAAAGCATTATATTCCTCCTCATTCATGGCGCAGTTGATATAATCCGCCCCAGTGCCAGAGGGACCTTTCTTGTCATAACGAGACTGGAACCATGCCTTCTCCATATCAATGGAATCGAAATGAATGATCGGTGCGATCGCATCGTAAAAGGCAAGGGACTCTTCCCCCGTCAGCGCCAGAATGGATTTGGACAGAGCTTCGGATGTCAAAGGGCCGGTAGCGACCAGGCATAGACCATCGTCGGCAGAGGGCAGGGTGTCCAGCTCACCCCTTTCAATCGTAATGTAGGGATGATTCGATAGCTTTTCCGTAACCGCTTCGGAAAAAGCCTCGCGCGCCACGGCCAAGGCCCCACCAGCGGGAATAGAGTTTGCGTCCGCGCAGGACATGATCAGAGAGCCGGCCTCACGCATCTCCTGATGCAACAAGCCAACAGCATTGGCTTCATGATCATCCGAGCGGAAGGAATTGGAGCAAACGAGCTCCGCGCAGTGATCCGTGACATGAGCATCCGTTGATCGTGTCGGTCTCATTTCATGAAGATGAACCGGAATGCAAGCATTGGCCAGTTGCCAGGCGGCCTCTGACCCGGCAAGTCCTGCTCCAATGATACGCACAGACTTATAGCTCTTTGTCACTTTTCTGATCTTTCTGTTTGCATTGACAACGCCCGACGAACCCGCAGAAACCCGTCGAGTGCCGATACCTAACACTGTTTGTGAAAATTGCAAGACAAGCCGGGGAGCCACACTGTGTTTCAATCGGTCAAAGCTTGATCTTTAACGCCATTTTTTGTGTTGGCAGGTTTGTTTTGCAGTGATATCACAAAATGAACCAACCAACGAAGCGCAGTGAAGCGGGAACAATCAGCATGAAATTCAAAATCTTAACAACAATTCCCGTCCTGATTGCATTGGCTGCCTGCACCCCGCAGACGACAGGCTCGACCAGTGGCTGGATCAGCGCCATGAACAATCGCGCGCCGACCAAGACCACCATTTATATTTGCCACGCTTTCGGCTGCACGCTCCAATATGGCTATCGTTTTACAAAACAAGATCTCGCAAAGCTCAAAAGAATTCTGAAAGCCGGAGACAAAAGCCCCAAGGCAGAGCGCAAGGCCATAGGCAACGCCGTCGCCTGGTTTGAAAAACGCGTTGGGCCCTTCGTTGGATCAGACAAGGACAAGGGCGGCTTGGATATGAGAAATGCTGGCGTGCCCGGCCAGATGGATTGCATCGATGAGGCCAGCAACACCACATCTCTGATCTCCTTTGCGCAGCAGCATGGCTTCCTCAAATACCACAAGGTCCAATCCCCGGTCGCAAGGGGGTTCTTCCTTGATGGTCGCTATCCGCACGCAACGGCCGTTGTGCTCGACACCAAGAATGACAAACGCTATGCAGTGGACAGCTGGATTTACGACAATGGTGTTTTCCCCAAAATCAAGCCACTGGAAGACTGGATGGCGGAATCGCCAGCCAGAGGCTAGAGCTTCATCAAAGTAGATCCTTTTCGGAAGTGCGGCCTCCTTATCAGATATATAAAGCTGGTTGGAGGCCGATTTCTCATAGCAAGAAGTGCATGCGAGAAACTCCAAGCTCCTGAATTCTTATTCTATCAATTTGAGAGACAAGAATTAGAAAAGCCCACCGGGGGAGGAGGTCCGGTGGGCTTCTAAGGGTGTTTCAAAACGGGGAGGATTCGTTTCGAAACGTCTCAGACTTTCGGGAGGAGGAGAAAGTCTGGATTCCTATAAATGTTTTACATACCAACTGCACGTCTTGCAGTCTGCGTCACGTCTGCGCGAGAAATGCTCACTTCGCATTCTCTATTGGACAGACGATTAAGATTATCGACCGTGTCACGAAAATTGCGCCACTGCCGATAATTCTGAACAACTGTATCAAGCATCTTATCGATCCTACGTTGCCGAACCTTCAAGTGACTTCTCATCTCAAATGAGATGACGTTTCGTTATGTAGTCAACATCTCGTTGTTGTTGATAAATAGATAGCAAATGACTCCCAATATTTGCACTGCAAAAAAATGCATAGCTGTCTTGCGGAGCATGCAAAACAACAACTACTCATTTTAGCGCTCCACGAATTTCGCATAGCAAAAGGGATTCTCTAGAAAAATATCTATAATTTCAGATAGTTATAGAATATAGAGACTATCTTTTTCAAATTCATAACTATAAGCACTAGTACTTATTTGCAACCGATCAAGAGCCGGGGGCCTGTGAAAAGCAGAAATCTTGAGACAAAAAATCAGCAAAACGAAATATTTGAAATGATGAATTTTGCAACGCGGCACAAATAGCACTTTTTGCATGATATGAATCAATGCGCACAACGACAGGCTGAGAAATCTCGAGAAAATATTGTAATTTCAAATGCTTGACTATTTTCTCGAGATTTGGCCCGATTGTGCATCGCCAAAAGTATTACGCAAAAATGCATAATGAAAAATAAAAAAGCCTCACGACTTAGAATCGCGTCTCTCTTTCAGCTCTTTCAAAAACTGTCCCGTGTAGCTTTTTTCGCATGCCATAACGTCTTCGGGTGTGCCTTCTACAACGATTTGTCCTCCGCCGTCGCCACCTTCCGGCCCAAGGTCGAGAATCCAGTCAGCCGTTTGAATGACTTCCAGATTGTGCTCAATCACAGCGACCGTGTTGCCCTGATTGACAAGCTCGTGCAACACTTCAAGAAGCTTGGCAACATCATGAAAATGCAAACCCGTTGTCGGTTCATCCAGAATATAGAGTGTTCGACCCGTAGAGCGTTTCGAAAGCTCCTTGGCAAGCTTGACCCGCTGGGCTTCACCGCCAGAAAGCGTCGTGGCTTGCTGACCGACCTTTACATAGCCCAAACCGACCCGCTGCAAAGTCACCATCTTGTCGCGCACAGCCGGCACAGCCGAGAAGAAGTCAGCAGCTTCATCCACGGTCATCTGAAGGACATCAGAAATCGACTTACCCTTGAACTGCACTTCAAGAGTTTCGCGATTGTAGCGATGCCCTTTGCAGACATCGCACGTTACATACACATCAGGCAGGAAGTGCATCTCGATCTTGATGACGCCATCCCCCTGACAGGCTTCGCACCGTCCACCCTTGACGTTGAAGGAAAAACGACCGGGCGCATAGCCCCGTGCCTTGGCTTCTGGCAAGCCAGAGAACCAGTCGCGAATGGGTGTGAAGGCACCGGTATAGGTGGCCGGGTTCGAACGTGGCGTGCGCCCGATGGGGGATTGGTCGATGTCGATCACCTTGTCGACATGCTCCAGCCCTTCGATGCGATCATGCGGGGAGGGCATATCGCGCGCCCGGTTGAGCTTCATGGCCGCACTTTTATAGAGCGTATCAATCAGGAAGGTGGATTTGCCTCCGCCCGAAACCCCCGTCACACATGTGAAGGTGCCTAGAGGAATGGAGGCCGTGACATTCTTGAGATTGTTGCCACACGCATTGACGACCGTAATCTGTTTCTTTTTCTTGCCCTTACGGCGATCATGATCAACAGAAATGGTTTTCGCACCAGATAGATACTGGCCGGTCAGAGAGGCTGGATCAGCCATGATTTCAGCTGGCGTGCCTTTGGACACAATATGCCCGCCGTGAATACCGGCACCAGGCCCGACATCAACAACAAAGTCGGCCTCAAGCACAGCATCTTCATCATGCTCGACCACAATCACCGTGTTGCCCAGATCCCGCAGATGCTTCAGCGTCTCCAGAAGCCGCGCGTTATCGCGCTGATGCAAACCAATCGACGGCTCATCCAAAACATAAAGTACGCCGGTCAACCCCGACCCGATCTGGGAGGCCAGTCGAATACGCTGGCTTTCACCGCCAGAGAGCGATCCGGACCCACGGGAAAGGGTCAGATATTCAAGCCCCACATCATTGAGAAATTTCAGCCGCTCGCGGATCTCCTTCAGGATACGTTCGGCAATCTCTGTTTGTTTCTCCGATAAGGTCGCAGGCAGATCCTGAACCCACTGAGCCGCAGCACGAATGGACAGGCTGGAAATTTGAGAGATATGCTTGCCATCCAGCTTGACCGCAAGCGCTTCGGGCTTGAGCCGGTTCCCATCACAAGCCGAGCAGGCGTGCGCGGACTGGTATTTGCCAATTTCTTCGCGCACCATGCTGCTCTCGGTTTCCCTAAAGCGGCGCTCCAGATTGGGAATGACGCCTTCAAAAGGCTTTGTGGTCTTGTAGGACCGTGCCCCGTCGTCATAAACAAAGAGCAGTTTCTCTTTGCCAGTGCCATAGAGAATGGCCTCCTGTGCCTTAAAGGGCAGCTCAATCCAAGGCACAGTGAGAGAGAAATCAAAATGCTTGGCAAGTGCTTCCAGTGTCTGGCGATAGAATGGTGAAGAGGTCTTGGACCATGGCGCGATGGCACCATCCTTGATGCTGCGCGAGGTATCTGGGATGACCAACTCGGGGCTCACCTGCAATTCACTGCCCAGACCATCACAAACAGGGCAGGCACCGAATGGGTTGTTAAAGGAGAAGAGACGCGGCTCTATTTCCGGAATGGTAAAACCGGAAACAGGGCAGGCGAATTTTGCCGAGAAGGTCGTCCGCTTCGGTTCGCCATTATCATCCTTCTGGTCAACCATTTCTACAATAGCAAGCCCGTCGGCCAGCTCCAGCGCCAGCTCAAGGGAATCGGCAAGGCGCTTCTCGATGCCTTCCTTGACCACCATACGGTGAACAACGACCTCGATATTATGCTTGAATTTCTTATCGAGCGTAGGCAGGTCACCGTCATCATACATCTGCCCGTCGATCCGGAAACGCGTCAGTCCGCGCTTGACCAGCTCGGCCAACTCTTTACGGAACTCACCTTTACGCCCGCGCACAATAGGCGCCAACAGCAGAAAGCGGGTTTTCTCAGGTAGCTCCATGACACGGTCGACCATCTGACTAACCGTCTGACTTTCAATTGGCAGACCGGTTGCCGGACTATACGGAATGCCGACACGCGCAAAAAGCAGGCGCAGATAATCATAGATTTCCGTAACAGTGCCAACCGTAGAGCGCGGGTTGCGCGAAGTCGTTTTCTGTTCGATGGAAATGGCGGGAGAAAGCCCCTCGATGGAATCCACATCGGGCTTCTGCATCATTTCCAGAAACTGCCGCGCATAAGCCGAAAGGGATTCAACATAGCGCCGCTGCCCTTCGGCATAGACGGTATCAAAGGCCAGCGAGCTTTTGCCAGACCCGGACAAGCCGGTCATCACCACCAGCTGATCGCGCGGAATATCCAGATCAACATTCTTGAGATTATGTTCCCGCGCACCACGAATCGCTATGGCTTTCTGCGAAGGTGCAACGAACACTTTTTTATCAATTGTCATGTCGATCAATCTTTCTCTCAGCGCGGGGCAGGCGTCTGGTTCTCACCCGACTATGCAATACGCAGCGCAAGAAGCCAGAGATCACAGCTTCTCTCACAACGCGTCACATTTTTCTCCCGATGCAATATCGGTTTATAAAAATCAAGGCAATGGCCAATTTCGATTGCCTCCAATCGCGGCCATGTTAGGCGCGGGGCTTCTATTTGTACATGATTTGTTCTATAATGTGAACCTATTCAATGCAACACGACTATGCATATTGTGCATGAACCAAAGGATGGGGATTGCGCCAAAGCCATATGGAAGTCGGCGGCGAAGCCGAATATGCTGTCACAAATACCTGATCGGATCATCAGGACACAGCAAAGAAACAAAGGACAAAGCAATGGCCGGTAGCGTTAACAAAGTCATTCTGGTTGGCAATCTGGGAGCAGATCCCGATATTCGCAGAACTCAGGATGGCCGCCCGATCTGCAACCTGTCTGTCGCCACTTCAGAAAGTTGGAAAGATCGCAACTCTGGCGAACGGCGCGAACGGACCGAATGGCACCGCGTGGTCATTTTCAACGAAGGTCTGTGTCGGATTGCAGAGCAGTATCTCAGAAAAGGGTCCAAGATCTATCTCGAAGGACAGCTTCAGACTCGCAAATGGCAGGATCAGAGCGGGCAGGATCGGTATTCAACCGAAGTCGTTCTGCAGGGCTTCAATGGCAACCTCACCATGCTGGATAACCGCGGCGAAGGTGGCGGCGGAGGATTTGGCGGCGGCCAATCCGGAGGTCAGTCCGGCGGTGATTTTGGCGGCCCTGGCGGCGGCTATGGTGGCGGAGCCCCTGGCGGATTTGGCGGCGGACAAGCCCCATCTGGTGGCGGTCAGCCTTCTGGCGGCTTCCGCGACGAAATGGACGACGATATTCCGTTTTGATGGTTGCTCCATCAACGCACGAAAATCAAAAACCCGGCTCTATGCCGGGTTTTCTTGTTTTAAGCAGAATTCTTGCAATCCATCATCCATAGGGACTAGCACCACAGGCTTTCGCGCAACTCACTGCTCTGAGTTCAGTCGCTCTTCAATCGACTTATGATCCAGATAGGACTGCGCTTCAATATAAACGCGATGGACCTGCGGCACACGTTCACGAATATGGCGCTCAAGGTCGGCGATCACCGCCTCAAGCTGCCCGACGACCATGTCATCGCGGAAATCAAGGCTGAGAGCGAGCAGGATTTCATTTGGACCGCGGTGCATGGTGCGCAGCTCATTGACCATGGTTACTGCAGGATGGCCATTGACGATAGCCGCGATCTCGGCTTCGCTCTCGGTGGAGGCGGCTTCCCCGATCAGAAGGCTCTTAGTTTCATAAGCCAGCAATATCGCGGTAAAGCCCAGAATGAGCCCGATAACGATGGAGGCTGCGCCATCCATCCATGGAAGCTCCAGATAGTGGGAAAGCGCAATACCAACGGCGGCGACGAGCAAACCGAGCATTGCGGCACTATCCTCAAACAACACGGTAAAGACCGTCGGATCTTTGGAATCTGAAACCGCCTGAAAGTAACTCCGCTTGCCCTTCGTGTTCCGAAATTCACGCAAGGCAACAAACCAGGCCCAGCCTTCAAAACAGAATGCCACCCCCAATACGATAAAGTTGATCGTCGGATCGCCGATAGGCTCGGGATGCAGCACCTTCTCGATTCCCTCATAAAGAGACAAACCAGCGCCAACGGCGAAAATCAGCAACGCAACCACAAAGGCCCAGAAATACAATTCAGCGCCGTAACCGAAGGGATGCTTGATATCTGCCGGTCTACCAGAGCGTCTTATACCATAGAGTAACAATCCCTGATTACCGGTATCGACAAGACTATGAATGCCTTCCGATAGCATTGCAGACGATCCGGTAATTGTAGCTGCGACGAATTTCGTAATTGAAATCAACGTATTGCCAGCTAATGCTGCATAAATGACTTTCTTTGAACCGTGAGATGCCACGTTTTTCTCCCAACAAAGGTATCAATAAGCAAATTGTCGCTCATTCTTCTACCGGATAGACCTGAGTATGAAAATAGACAAAAACTAGATAACAGGCTTTGACAATGTGATTGTTTTCTTATATTCGTAATTACTAATATAAGTAATTTGACAGCAGGAGAGAGTTTCCATGCGCAAGGCACTCCAAAAACGAGGCACTTTTCTTTCAGCCTGTTTGTTCGCTCTGACCGTCGCAGGTTTTGCGACCACCGCAAACAGTTTCACGGTCCAGCAGACATCCATTGAAGACAAAAAGGCGGTTTTTGCCACCGTGCAGAGCACAGATTCCCTCTCGGCCCGTGTGCGTACATCCGGCACAGTGGAGGAATTGAATGTAACCGAAGGCAGCTATGTTGCAGCAGGTGAAATCATTGCCATGGTGCGCGACCCCAAACTTAGCCTGCAAGTGGAAGCGCTGGATGCCCAGATCAATGCAGCCCAGAGACAGGTCTCCAACCTGAGGACTGAATTGAACAGAGCCCAGCAACTATTCGAACGGGGTTCGACAACGAAGGCGCGGCTTGATTCAGCCAACACACAGTTTGATGTAGCCAATAGCAATCTGGAAGCCGCCAGAGCGCAAAAAGCGGTCGTTGTCCGCCAGATGGAGGAGGGGGCGGTGCTTGCGCCTCAAGCCGGACGCGTGCTTGAGGTCCCCATCACAGTTGGCGCCGTGGTGATGACAGGCGAATCCATCGCCACGATCGCCAAGGACAATTACATTCTGCGCATGGCTCTGCCAGAACGCCACGCCCAATTCCTGCATGATGGGGACCCGATCGAACTGGCGGGCCGCAACATGAACTGCGACTCTTCCTGCGTGCAAGTCGGCAAGATCGTAAAGGTCTATCCCGAAATCTCCGATGGCCGTGTTCTTGCCGACGCCAGCGTTGAAGGACTTGGTGACTATTTTGTCGGAGAACGCATTCAGGTCCGCGTAGGAGCTGGCAGCCGAATGGCCTTTCTGGTGCCGCATGATCTGGTCTTCACCCGCTCCGGCATCGATTTTGTACGCGCCAAAGGCGCAGACGGCCAACCAACAGAGATCGCTGTGCAAGTGGGTCAGCCCTACAATGAAAATGGCAAGGACATGATTGAAATTCTGACCGGCGTCGTCGCCGGTGACGAACTCATTCAGCCATAAGGGGACGAAAGTCATATAATGAGTAAGAAAGCCCATAATCTTGGCATTTCGGGCAACCTGGCCAAGAATTTTATCACGTCGCCCCTGACGCCCCTGATGCTGATCACGGCCTTTGCGCTCGGCCTTATCGCCTTGATGATGCTGCCTCGCGAGGAAGAGCCACAGATTTCTGTGCCGATGGTTGACATTCAAGTGTCCGCGAATGGTCTGAAGGCAGAGGATGCCGTCAAGCTCATCACAGAGCCGCTGGAAACGATTATCAAAAGCATCAATGGCATAGACCATGTCTATTCCAACACCTATGACGATCGCGTCGTTGTAACGGCCCGTTTTCTTGTGGGAACGGATTCTGACTCGGCCGTACTCAGGGTGCACGACAAGATCCGCGCCAATCTGGACCGCATGCCTGTTGGCATATCCGAACCGTTGATCGTGGGGCGCGGCATTGATGATGTTGCCATTACGGTGCTCACCCTGTCGCCAGACCCATCCGTGGCCGACAAATGGAACGACAACGGGTTGTATGAAGTCGCCGATGAATTGCGCGTCGAGCTCGCCAAGCTCGACAATATCGGCCTGACCTATATCGTTGGAGGGCAGACCAACCAGATCCGCGTGGAACCGGACCCGGAGAAGCTGGCCCTTTACGGTGTCACCTTGCAACAGCTGGTTGGCAAGGTGCAGGCAGCCAACAAATCCTTCATGGTCAGTTCCCTGCGCGAGGCGGGCAAAACCGTGCCGGTCGCAGTCGGCCAGACTCTTCATGGCATACCCGACATTGGCCTTTTGCTCATCACCACGCTCGATGGACGCCCGGTTTACGTCAAAGATGTGGCGACCATCGTCGTTGGGAGCAGTCAGGATGACCATCGCGTCTGGAACCTGACACCCAAAGAAGGCGGAGGCTTCAATCGCTTACCGGCCGTTGAATTGGCCATTGCCAAACGCAAGGGTGCCAACGCGGTTGATATTGCGCATTCCATTCTGGAGCGAGTGGAACAGCTCAAGGGAGAGATCATTC
Source organism: uncultured Cohaesibacter sp. (assembly GCF_963676485.1). Lineage (NCBI taxonomy): Bacteria > Pseudomonadati > Pseudomonadota > Alphaproteobacteria > Hyphomicrobiales > Cohaesibacteraceae > Cohaesibacter > uncultured Cohaesibacter sp. Next base: position 4,284,671 of record NZ_OY781114.1, on the reverse strand, counting down.
CCGAAGGCGTTCATGTTGACGTAACCCGGGACTATGGCGAAACAGCCAACGAAAAGGCCAATGAGCTTCTCTATCATCTGGGGCTGGCGACTGTATCCATCGTCATTCTGGTGGGGCTCGCCATTGGCATTCGAGAGGGCATCGTCGTCTTGATCGTCATCCCGACGACCATTCTGCTGACCCTCGCGGCCGCTTATCTGATGGGCTATACCATCAACCGCGTGTCTCTGTTCGCGCTCATCTTTGCCATTGGTATCCTCGTGGACGATGCCATCGTGATGATCGAGAATATCTCGCGACATTGGGCCATGAATGATGACCGCTCAAAGATACAGGCCGCCATTGAAGGCGTTGCGGAAGTGGGCAACCCGACCGTCATCGCCACGCTCACCGTTGTCGCCGCACTTCTACCAATGATGTTTGTCTCGGGCATGATGGGCCCCTATATGAGCCCGATTCCCGCAGTCGCATCTGCTGCGATGGTGTTGTCCTTCTTTGTCGCCGTCATGCTGACCCCGTGGCTGATGAACCTCATCGGCAAACCGGGCCACAGCGAAGCGGCAGATGGCGGCATATTGGGGCGGATCTATCGCTCCCTTGCCAAACCTGTATTGAGCGGACGCAGCCACGCTTGGGCCTTCCTGCTGATCGTCGGCTTTGCCACCATCGGTTCAACCATGCTCATCTATACAAAGCATGTCACGGTGAAGCTCTTGCCTTTTGACAACAAGTCCGAAATGCAGGTCATCGCCGATCTGCCTGAGGGCTCTTCCATGGAAGATACCGATAGGCTTCTGCTGGCAGCGACCCGCAAGCTGGAAGGGGTAGAAGAAATCAAGTCTATCCAGTCACACGCTGGCACTGCTGCGCCGTTCGGATTTAACGGCCTCGTCAGACACTATTTCTTCCGCTCCAGCCCGGAAATGGGGGATCTCCAGATCAACCTGTCCGGCAAGGCGGATCGTAGCCGCACAAGCCATGAGATAGCTCTGCAAATTCGAGACCTCATCAAGGATCTACCTGCGCCAGAAGGCACCGTGCTGAAGGTGGTGGAAGTCCCTCCCGGACCGCCGGTTCTCTCAACGCTGCTCGCCGAGATCTATGGCCCCGATCCGGAAACCCGCCGCGCTGTGGCAACCGAAGTGCGCAAACTGTTCGAAGAAGTGCCCTATATCGTCGATGTTGACGACAGTTTCGGCACCCCGACTGAGCGGGCGCGCCTGCGCATCGATCAGGATAACCTAGAATATCACAATGTCTCTCAAGGGGATGTCTACAACACGATCTCCTACTATCTGAACGGTCAGGTGGTTGGCTATTCCCACAAGGGTGGTGGACGCCGTCCGGTCGAGATCGCTGTAAAGCCGGATAAATCCGATCTCACCATCTCGGAGCGCCTCTTGACCATACCTGTGCCGCAGAATTCCATTCCGGACGAACGTGGTGTTGTCGAGCTTGGCGACGTGATCCGCATTGATCGCGAACAAGCAAGCTTTCCGATCTATCGCCACAACGGGCGCCCGAACGAAATGGTACAGGCCGATCTTGCTGGCGATTTCGAGGCTCCCATTTACGGAATGCTGGCCGTACAGGAGAAAATCGACGCCCATGATTGGGGCGATCTGCCAAAACCGAAGATCATCCTGCACGGACAGCCCAAGGACGATTCAGAGGTCTCTTTGCTCTGGGACGGGGAATGGGAAGTCACATGGGTTACCTTCCGTGATATGGGAGCCGCCTTTGGCGTGGCAATTCTGGCCATCTATGCCCTCGTTGTTGCGCAGTTCCATTCCTTCCGCGTCCCTCTGGTGGTGTTGACGCCAATCCCGCTGACGCTGATTGGTATCATGATCGGTCACTGGATTTTCCATGCGCCATTTTCGGCCACTTCGATGATCGGTTTCATCGCGCTGGCCGGTATCATCGTCAGAAACTCGATATTGCTGGTGGATTTCGTTGGACATGAAAAGGGTTCGGGACGACCGCTCAAGGAAGTGTTGTTGGAGGCAGGCTCCATCCGCTTCAAACCCATCATGCTGACGGCTCTTGCCGCCATGATCGGCGCGGTGGTCATTCTTGCAGATCCGATCTTTCAGGGATTGGCCATCTCACTGCTGTTCGGGCTGGCGTCTTCGACGCTTCTGACGGTATTGGTGATCCCGGCCATCTATATCGCACTGAAAGGAACGGATCGGCCAGTTTAAGGGTCGAGTGGACCTATCAAAAACAAAAGCCCGATGCCTTTTGGGACATCGGGCTTTTTTATTAATGATTGTCATTCCAGCGTGAAGTGACACTTAGGTCTGGATCATTTTGCTCTCTTGTTTCTTTGCAAATTCTCGCGCCTCTCTGCCATTTGGTATCCGCCTAGCCAGCCGCAATGATCGCCTTGATGCCGTCGGCAATAAACTGCACCGAAAGGGCGGCCAAAAGCACGCCTAGAAGACGGGTCAGGATATTCCGGCCGCTGTCGCCCATCATTTTTTCGACCCAGCCTGCAACGACGAAAGTCAACAGCACCAAAAGCAGCACGAAGATAACGATCGCAAAGATTGCGCCACGGCTGATCCAGTCGGAAGATTGCGAGCCGAGCAGCAGCACAGCCGATATGGCACCGGGCCCGGCAATAAGGGGAATGGCCAAGGGGAAGACGGCCGTGTCATGCATGTCATCATCGGAGAGGGCTTGCTCGGCCGATTGTGATTTGCGTTTCTCGCGCTTCTCGAACACCATCTCGAAGGCAATGGCAAACAACAAAAGGCCACCGGCGATTCGGAACGCTGGCAAAGAAATACCCAGAACCTCGAGTATGACATGGCCAATCAGTGCGAAAATCAGTAAAATACCCGCAGCCACAATCACGGCCCGCGTGCCGATTTTAATGCGCGCCTGCTTGGAGGCCCCACTGGTCACAGCAAGAAATATCGGCGCAAGGCCGATCGGATCAATGGTAACGAAAAGAGTGACAAACGCATTGAGCATGACGTCAATTGGCGGCATTCAGGGCGCCTTTCTGCAAATAGTCAGGGTTGAGTTCTTCTGATAAAGCAATGCGAAATCAAATGTAAGAGCTATCTTTGACCATGCGTGCAGCATATTCAACATCCATCCTGTGATTGCTGCGCCATTTTGCGCACAGGAAGCGAGCAAAACTTTGCTGCACGCGGCTAAATCAGCTATACAGGGATACCTTTTGACAAGGATAGAGATTCTCCTTTGACAGATAGACAAGATACACTCTCGGGCGACGGTCACGGTACCGATATCAAGCCCATATCCATAACGGATGAAATGAAGCGCAGTTATCTCGATTATGCGATGAGCGTGATCGTGTCTCGTGCGCTGCCCGATGTTCGCGACGGCCTCAAGCCGGTGCATCGACGCATTCTCTATTCGATGCATGAAAACGGCTATGACTGGAACAAGGCATACCGCAAGTCAGCGCGTGTTGTCGGTGACGTCATGGGTAAATATCACCCGCACGGTGATAGTGCCATTTATGATGCATTGGTGCGCATGACGCAGGATTTCTCCCTGCGCGTTCCGCTCGTCGAAGGCCAGGGTAACTTTGGCTCTGTTGATGGCGACAGCGCAGCTGCGATGCGTTATACGGAATGTCGTCTTGAAAAGGTTGCCTCCACTCTGTTGGACGATCTGGACAAGGACACCGTCGATTTCATCGATAACTATGACGGCTCTGAAAGCGAACCGGTCGTTCTGCCTGCCAAATTCCCCGACCTGCTCGTTAACGGAGCAGGGGGCATTGCCGTTGGCATGGCGACCAACATTCCGCCGCACAATCTTGGCGAAGTGATCGACGCTTCCGTTGCTCTGATCGAGAATCCAAGCCTCAGCCCCGAAGAACTGATGGAAATCATCCCCGGTCCCGACTTCCCGACCGGTGGCATCATTCTGGGCCGAGCTGGCATCCGCAGTGCTTACGCAACGGGCCGCGGCTCGGTCATGATGCGAAGCAAGGTCGATATCGAGGAAATCCGCAAAGACCGCATGGCGCTGATCGTCACCGAGATTCCCTATCAGGTGAACAAGGCCACGATGATCGAGAAGATCGCTGAAGCGGTGCGCGACAAGCGCATTGAAGGCATCTCCGATATTCGCGACGAGTCTGACCGTCAGGGTATGCGCGTTGTCATCGAGATGAAACGCGATGCAGTGCCCGATGTGGTTCTCAACCAGCTTTACCGCTTCAGCCAGTTGCAGACTTCATTCGGCTGCAACATGGTGGCCCTGAACGGTGGCAAGCCAGAGCTGATGAACTTGCGCGACATTCTGGTCGCCTTCAACGCTTTCCGCGAAGAAGTTGTCAGCCGCCGCACCAAGTTCCTGCTTAACAAGGCGCGTGATCGTGCCCATGTGTTGGTCGGCTTGGCGATTGCTGTTGCCAATATCGACGAGGTTATCCGCACCATCAGACAGGCCCCGGATCCGGCAACGGCCCGCGCCCAATTGATGGAACGCCGCTGGCCTGCTGAAGATATTTCCGCCCTGATTACTCTGATTGACGATCCACGCCACAAGCTCAATGAAGATGGGACCTACTATCTTTCCGAAGAGCAGGCGCGCGCCATTCTTGATCTTCGCCTGCAGCGCCTGACGGCTCTGGGCCGCGATGAAGTCGGCGACGAGTTGAATGCTCTGGGTGACAAGATTTCGGATTATCTCGATATTCTGCGCTCGCGCGAACGCATCTATACCATCGTCAAAGACGAAATGCTTGCGCTCAAGGAAGAGTTTGCCACCCCGCGTAAAACGGAAATCATCGAGGGCGGTGCAGACTTTGACGACGAGGATCTGATCCAGCGCGAAGACATGGTCGTTACCTTCTCGCACACCGGCTATATCAAGCGCGTTCCGCTTTCCACCTATCGCGCGCAGCGTCGTGGTGGCAAAGGCCGCTCGGGCATGGCAACCAAGGATGAGGATTTCGTAACACGGCTATTTGTGGGCAATACCCACACGCCTGTGCTGTTCTTCTCCTCGCGCGGCATTGCCTACAAGATGAAGGTCTGGCGCCTGCCTCTCTCTGCTCCGCAAGGCAAGGGCAAAGCCTTAATCAACTTGCTGCCACTTCAGCAAGGCGAATATATCACGTCCATTCTGCCGCTTCCTGAAGAAGAGGAAAGCTGGGATACACTCGACCTGATGTTCGCAACCATCTCGGGCTCCGTGCGTCGCAATAAGCTTTCGGATTTCAAGCAGGTAAACCGCAATGGCAAGATTGCCATGAAGTTCGAGGAAGGCTCTGAAGATGGCATCGTCGGTGTTGAAACATGCAGCGCGACCGATGATGTTCTTCTGACCACGGCCAAGGGTCAGTGCATCCGCTTCCCAGTGGAAGACGTGCGTGTCTTCCAGTCTCGCGGGTCCACTGGCGTGCGCGGCATCCGTCTTGAAGAAGACGACAAGGTCATTTCCATGTCGATCCTTCATCACTTCGATGCAACGCCTGAGGAAAGAAACGAATATCTGCGTCAGGCAAATGCTGCCCGCCGTGCTGTCAATGGTGAAGACGGGGCAGAGGTAGCCGCCGATGCGCCAACCACAGCATTGCCGGTAGAGCGGTATGCCGAGATGGGCGCAGCCGAACAGTTCGTGCTTACCATTTCCGAAAATGGCTATGGCAAGCGTTCGTCCTGTTATGAATACCGCACCTCGGGTCGTGGCGGCAAAGGCATCGTGGCCATGGCGGTCAACGAGCGCAACGGTCGCCTGATTGCCAGCTTCCCGGCTGAAGAAACGGACCAGATTATGCTCGTCACCAATGGTGGCCAGCTCATCCGCTGCCCGATTGATGGCATCCGCATCGCTGGTCGTTCCACGCAGGGTGTTACGGTCTTCAAGACCCGCGAAAACGAAAATGTCGTTTCAGTCGAGCGCATTCCTGAAGATGAAAAAGAGGAAACCGATGAAAATACGGTCGAATCGTCCGATGAAGCACCTTCTGGTGAAGCTCCATCCGGCGAAGCGCCTACCGGAGACAATCCTGAACAGGAATAATGTATCCGCCGATTTTTCAAATGCGATCAACAAAGAAAAGGGCTCCTGTGGAGCCCTTTTTATTTGTCAGGGCAAAGGTCACGACCGCTTCCAGACAAAAATAAGCAAGCAATCCGTCAAGATTGCTTGCTTATTCTACCAGGTCAGAAATCTCGGTGGTGTCGCCATGGAATGAAATTCCAAACCACCGGGTAGGTAATTCTTATCAAACTATCAAAGGCGCACCGGCTCACAGGTCTGGGACCCTTTTTGAGCAATGCATTGGCCAGACTGAACGTTATACCAAGGAGACAGACTTGAGAGATTAAACTCGGAACCATAGCCCTCAGAAAGGGCAGGGTGGCCACTTACGGCAATAAAACTGAGCCCCATAAGGCAAACAAGAATGCCCGTTGCTACAATCAGCTTGGTTCTCTTAAGAGTAGTCATCTCACCGGCCGCGAGTTCAAGGTCTCCATTCTGTCTCGTCTTGTCCATTTTAATGCTCCTCAGATGAAAGGGCACTGAGTGAGCCATTCATCTTTTCTTCACCTTCGTTAACATCGTTCATATATAAGACGCGCGAAGGGCATGAATGGTTCAAATTTTTTTCTTCCTTGTTTGTTAGACCATTTCGGTCTTGTGCTTGGGCACTGGTGAGTCTAGGACTTTCTGCATGACTAACAAAATCGCCATATACCCGGGATCCTTTGATCCGATCACCTTGGGACATCTCGATATAGTGGAGCGCGCATGCCACATCGTAGACAAGCTTGTGCTTGCTATTGGTGTACATCATGGCAAGAAGCCGTTCTTCTCGAAAGACGAGCGTTTCGCCCTGATCAACGAAGTGGTCGCCCCCATCGCGCAGGAAACCAACACCGAGCTGGAAGTGGTCGCCTTCGATGATCTCGTTATCGATGTTGCCAAGCGCGTCAGTGCAACGATCCTGATCCGCGGCTTGCGCGACGGCACGGATTTCGACTACGAGATGCAAATGACGGGTATGAATGAGACACTGGCGCCGGAAATTCATACAATCTATTTGCCTTCGAGCGGGGCCGTGCGCCACATTGCTGCCAGCCTTGTGCGGCAGGTAGCAACCTTGGGCGGAGATATTTCTCCGTTTGTGCCTGAAGCCGTTCAGGCCGCGTTTGAACAGAAGCTCTCTAGCTAACAGGACATTTCATGGCTCTTATTCACCGCACCCTGGCATGCATCGCTCTCGTTATGGCGCTTGCGCTTACGGCTCCCATGGCCGCTCAAGCGCAAGACAAGGAAAACACGCTCTATCTGGATACCAAATATGGTCGCGTGGTCATTGAGTTGCTGCCCAATCTTGCGCCCAACCATGTGAAGCGCATTAAAACGCTGACAAGACAGGGCTTTTACGACGGCCTCAAATTCCATCGGGTTATTGATGGCTTCATGGCCCAAACAGGCGACCCACGCGGCAATGGCACCGGGGGTTCCGATCTGCCGGATCTGAAAGCCGAATTCAGCAAGCACGCCTTCAAGCGTGGCACCATTGGCATGGCCCGCAGCAGCAATCCCAACAGCGCCAACAGCCAGTTTTTCATCATGTTCGACAAGGCACCATGGCTCAATGGCCAGTATACCGTCTGGGGCGAAGTGACGTCTGGCATGGAGTATATCGACCAGATCAACAAGGGCGAACCACCGCGCAATCCCGACGTCATCGTCAAGATGCAGGTTGCAGCAGACGCCGCAGAATAAATTTGAAAAGACATAATTCAACAGGATGAAGCCACCTGTGGCTTGAATTCAAGGACCCTTTCGAACCAATAAGGAAGAGACAATTGGCAGAGATTAAAGATCCCGAAAACACACTTGTAATGGAAACAACCAAAGGGAAGGTTGTCATCGCGCTGCGTCAGGACCTGGCTCCGGCCCATTGCGAGCGCCTCAAAGAGTTGGCTCGTGAAGGCTTTTACGATGGCATCGTCTTCCACCGCGTGATTGATGGCTTCATGGCTCAGGTTGGCTGCCCTCATGGCACCGGCACCGGCGGCTCCGACAAGCCGAACCTGAAAGCAGAATTTTCCGCAACCAAGCATGTGCGCGGCTCTTGCTCCATGGCTCGTGCCATGGATCCAAACTCGGCCAACAGCCAGTTCTTCATCTGCTTTGATACCGCACCTTGGCTCGACAACCAGTATACCTACTGGGGTGACGTCATCGAGGGCATGGAAAACATCGACAAGATCAAACGCGGTGAACCGGTTCAGGATCCTGACAGCATCGTTTCCATGAAAGTGGCTGCCGACCTCTAAGGCCCTCGCAGCAAGCAAATCGAAGAGCCCGGACCATCATGAGCTACGAAACCCATTTTCCCAAAATGCGCGTAGCCCGCTCGTGTCGCGACTTCGAAGCCATCAAGCGCTTCTATTGCGATGGTCTGGGCTTTTCCCTTCTTGGCTCCTTTGAGGGGCACAATGGCTTTGATGGCTTGATCATCGGCCACCCAAACGCACCCTATCATTTGGAATTCACCAAGGAGCGGGGGATAACCGCCCCTATTGCCCCTGATGAGGAAGGCTTGCTCGTCTTCTATCTGCCAGACAAGGCAGAATGGCAGAAACGGGTTGATAAGATGCGCAATGCGGGATATGAACCCGTTCAATCCAACAATTCCTATTGGGATGTCGACGGGATCACCTTTCAAGATCCCGATGGATATCGTGTTGTCCTGCAAAACCGCGCTTGGTCAAGCTGAATGGCCGGGCGTCCTGTAAACGCCCATTTGAGAATCGCCTGAACCATGCGCGTCGACTCCTTCGACTTTGACCTTCCCCAAGACTCTATCGCCTTGCGCCCCCATAATCCGCGCGATGAAGCTAAGCTGCTTTTTGTACCGCCAACCGGTGCCTTTGAAGACCATTGCGTGCTGAACCTTCCTGATTTTCTCCAGCCGGGCGATGCGCTTGTTTTCAATGACACAAAGGTCATTCCCGCCGAGCTTTCCGGCACCCGCGTAAGGGGTGAAATCCGCGCAGGCATCCATTTCAATCTGCACAAGCGCGAAGACCTGGCAACCTGGCGCGCCTTTGCGCGGCCCGCCAAGAAAGTACAGCTTGGTGACCTGATCGAATTTTCCGAGGAATTTTCAGCCGAAGTCACTGAAAAAGGCGATGCAGGCGAAGTCTGCCTTCGCTTCAATTGCGCAGGACCAGAGCTTGATCAGTCTATCGCATCCGTGGGCCACATTCCTCTGCCTCCATACATCGCCTCAAAGCGTGCTGAAGACGAAAAAGACAAGACCGACTATCAGACCATCTATGCGGATAGAGATGGGGCTGTCGCGGCCCCTACGGCGGGTCTGCATTTCACAGATCGCCTGTTCGCCAAGCTTGATGAGAAAAACATCGAGCGCCATTTCGTGACCTTGCATGTGGGCGCAGGCACCTTTCTGCCGGTCAAGGCAGAAGATACCAAAGATCACAAGATGCATGCCGAGTGGGGCGAGATCAGCCCCGAACTTGCAGACAAACTCAACGCAGTCCACGCCCGTGGCAACCGCATCATTGCAGTCGGCACCACATCCTTGCGGCTTCTGGAAAGCGCAGCGGGAGAAGACGGCATCATCAAGCCTTTCTGCGGCGATACGGATATTTTCATCACGCCCGGATATCGCTTCCGCGCCATTGATGGACTGATGACCAATTTCCATTTGCCCAAATCAACCCTGTTCATGCTCGTATCTGCCATCATGGGGCGCGAACGCATGCAGGCGGCCTATGCCCATGCCATCACGAATGGCTATCGCTTCTATTCCTACGGAGATTCTTCGCTTTTGCTGCCTGAAAGAAAAGTTGGCGCGGCGCAAGGAGAACAGACCAAATGACAGACCAGCTACAAACGATGGACCCCACACCGCCTCTCGGCGCCAACCGCATGAACAAAGGCCAGCCTTTGCCAACCCCGACGCCGACTGAATTCGGATTCAAGCTTCTGGCAACCGACGGCAAGGCCCGACGCGGTGAGGTCTTCATGCCGCGCGGCACCATCCGCACACCGGCTTTCATGCCGGTGGGTACGGCCGCAACGGTAAAATTCATGTATCCGGGACAGGTGCGCGATCTTGGCGCAGATGTCATTCTGGGTAACACCTATCATTTGATGCTGCGCCCCGGAGCAGAGCGCGTGGCTGCCCTTGGTGGACTGCACAAATTTGCCAATTGGCCTTATCCGATTCTCACCGATTCTGGTGGATTTCAGGTCATGTCGCTGGCCCAGTTGCGCAAGATGAGCGAAGAGGGCGTTGAATTCAAATCCCATATTGATGGCGCCAAATTCATGATGACGCCGGAACGCTCGATCGAGATCCAATGCCTGCTCGGCTCGGATATCCAGATGCAGCTGGATGAGTGCACGCGTCTGCCTGCCAAGGAAATTGAAATTGAAAAAGCCATGCAGCTTTCCCTGCGTTGGGCCGAACGCTGCAAAACCCAATTTGGTGATCGTCCTGGTCAAGCCATGTTCGGCATTGTTCAGGGGGGAGACATTCCGCGCCTGCGCGAAGAATCAGCGCTAGCTCTCAAAGCAATGGATCTGAAGGGCTACTCCATCGGCGGACTGGCCGTTGGCGAGCCTCAGGCAGTTATGCTGGACATTCTCGACATAACTTGCCCGATCCTGCCGGAAAACAAACCACGCTACCTTATGGGCGTTGGAACGCCTGATGATCTGATGGAAGCCGTAAGCCGCGGCGTGGACATGTTCGACTGTGTCATGCCGACAAGGGCAGGGCGCCATGGCCTGGCCTTCACACGCTTTGGCAAGGTCAATCTGAAAAATGCCCGCCACAAGGATGATCCGCGCCCGCTGGACCCGGAAAGCGATTGTCCGGCAGCGCGCGACTATTCCCGCGCCTATCTCTATCATCTGGTCAAATCCAATGAGGCACTGGGCGCCATGCTGCTTTCATGGAACAATCTGGCCTATTATCAGAGCCTCATGCAGAGCATGCGCACTGCAATCGAAGCCGGACGTTTTGAAGACCACAAGGCCGAAGTCAAAGAAGCCTGGGCGAAGGGCGACATGCCCGCTCTTTGACGCCCAGATAGCACGAGGCAATGAAAACAGGGCCATGGCTTCTAACGAGGCCGTGGCCTTTTCTGTATGCCCGAACCGAAAATGCAGCAAAAGACGCAGCTGATCGTTGTCGCTGAAATTTCTAATCGTGAAGGAAGAGAGTGGTACGCCATCAAGGGTTCGAACCTTGGACCGTCCGATTAAGAGTCGGATGCTCTACCAGCTGAGCTAATGGCGCTTAACCAAAACAAAACGTGATGTCTTGTTTATCAATTTGATGACAGTCTTTTACCAGAGCCGGAGAAAAAATCAATATACGCGATAATACGGTTTCGGGTGTTCTGCACCGTTTTATTGATTTTTTTTGTAAAATCCCTTCATCAGACAAAAAACGCGTGCGGACACGCAGAGCATCTTCTTAGTCATTTCAATGATTTGAGGGGGAGAGAGGGAATGGTATGCCCGGAAGGATTCGAACCTTCGACCGTCCGATTAAAAGTCGGATGCTCTACCAACTGAGCTACGGGCACATATTCCAAAATCGATGGTAAAACCATCGTGTTGCCTTACCGTTAAAGGCCGGACCCTTGTAGCAGAATTTTTTACCCAGTCGAGCAATGAATTCCGCTAAATTTGGTTTTCTACAACAAATTTGCCAAGAAAACCTAACCACAACAAAAAGCAGAACCAATCCATTCCTCACTTAGGAAAGGCTGATAAGCATTTCAAATTGCGGGGAAATTGGTATGCCCGGAAGGATTCGAACCTTCGACCGTCCGATTAAAAGTCGGATGCTCTACCAACTGAGCTACGGGCACTTAACGTTGGTGAGCGCTTTTGTAACGCATTTTTCGCCTCAGTCAACACCCTCGCCAAATTCATTTTACTTTTCGTGGAAAACCCTCATTAAGGTCATAAATTCGTGATTTCTAACCACAATAGAGAAACGGTAACAGCATGTTTGCACTGTTCCAATTCAGCTTCACGACCGAAAGCCACCCGGAATCGTCTAAACCGACATGACACACTGTCTTGGCGCATCATATGCGCCGTGCCATGGTGGATAAGGACAGAAATACTGGCATCATATTTGATGTCCCCATGCTAGAAATCGCAGCCATGGATAGTCTATGACACATCGCGACAGCGTGATTGGACATAGCGGGGTCTTCCCTCTAGTCAGAAGATCGCGCGTTGCGCATATGAAGCCAGACATTTGGAAATGCACAATTGAAGGAGCAAGGAAATGAATTTTGATGTATCGATCACCGGCGCGATTCTCGCTGGCTTTATTTCCTTTGTTTCACCCTGCGTCCTGCCGCTGGTGCCACCTTATCTTTGCTATATCGCCGGAGTGAGCATGGACGAGTTCACCGGCAACAAGGACAAACAACGCGCCGCAACGCGTATCTTCTTTTCCGCTCTGGCCTTCGTTCTGGGCTTTACCACCATCTTCGTGCTGCTGGGAGCAGGGGCCTCAGCCATTGGGCAATATCTCAAGCTCTATTCCGGTTTCTTTTCTTATGTCGCCGGCGCCATCATCATCATCATGGGGCTGCATTTCCTCGGTGTTTTCAAAATTGCTTTCCTCTATCGGGAAGCGCGTGTGAATGTTCAGAAGAAACCCGCCGGGATCGTTGGCGCCTATTTGATCGGGCTCGCTTTTGCCTTTGGCTGGACGCCATGCATTGGGCCCGTCCTTGCGACGATACTGGCGATTGCCGGTACTGAGGAAAATGTGCAGCGCGGCATGATGCTGCTGACAGCCTATAGCTTTGGTCTGGGCGTTCCATTCCTGCTGGCCGCTCTCTTTGCCGGGCAGTTCGTGAGCACGATGCAGCGCTTCCGCAAGCATATGGGAACGGTCGAAAAGGTCATGGGTGCCTTGCTTGTGCTAACCGGCATCCTGTTCATCACCGGTCAGGTGCAGAACGCAGCCTTCTGGCTTCAGGAAATGCTGCCAGCGCTCAACTCCATCGGATAAAGGAAAAGGGCGTGGAATCGCTTCCAAGCCCTTTTAATGAGCAAGCCAGTTTGAAAACACGCTTATTCCTGAGCAACAACTGCTGCACGCTTTTGTTTCTTGAGCAGGCTCATGGGGAAAGTCGCCAGCACAACGCCGCTCATCACCAAAATGAAACCGACAAGATGGTAAGTCCGGAAATCTTCACCAAGGAACATCACGGCCATGAAGATGCCAAATGGCGGCATCAAATACATGACAAGTCCCGCCGTCGCCGGTCCGAGCACTCGGATCATATATTGGTAGGCCAGCAACGCGCCGATGGAAGCTGAGAAAACCAGCCCAGCAACACTCAGCCACTGATCCATGCTCGTGGGTAACGTATCAAAATTGGCCAGTTCCCAGATCATGAACGGGATCTGTATTACCGCGCCGACCAGCCCGACAATCGTGAACATGCCAATCGTGGAAAGCGACTGGAACAGCTTTTTCTTGGACAGCACTGTGTAGACAGCCCAAGAGGTTGCCGCAGCCACGAACAACAGATCCCCGCTGGAAAACTCAATCGCCATAAGCGTTTCGAGATGCCCTTTGCACACGATCAACAAGACGCCGGTAAAGCCGAGCGCGATGCCGATGGCTTCCCTGAGAGAAATCTTGCGGCCCCTGAATATCCATTCCAACAGAATGATAATGATAGGGCAGGAAGAATAGATCAGCGTGCCGTTGGTGGCGGACGTATGCTTGAGCGCCATATAGACCCCGGAACCACTAAAGCCCATGCCCATAAAGGCTGTCAGAAGGATAAGCTTCCAATCCGACAAGAGCGCCTTGCGGTTTTCATATAGGGAAGACCACGCAAAGGGCAAAACAAGCGCCGAGGCGATGCCCCATCTCAAAAAGGTCAGTGTAAAGGGCTCAATCGTATGGACGGCAGCCGCCCCAACAATGATATTCGAGGCAAGCAGAAACGGACAAACCGCCATCAGCAGGTAGGCAAAATACTTGGGAGACAAGAGATAATTCCGCAGATTGGGAAGGAAGGTAGTCTGGCGCGATAGTAATTGCTTTAAACAGCCGAAACAATCTCTAACTGTCGACCAAGGTCATACAAAAGAAGAGGCTTTGAGGACACCGCCACAAAGGGCTAGTTCAGCGCGAGGCTTTGCCCGCGATAAGCCGAAACAGAGCAATCATAATTGGCATAATTCAACTGCGCGCAAACCGATGCGGCCTGTGCTGCGTTGGGAATAGGACCCAAAACGAGATGAAGCGCGAGCCTCCCGTCAGTTAGCTGGGTAACTCTACTTAACGGACGCAAATCGCCAACAAGATTCTTCTGTGCACCTGACACTTCCTTCCAAGCTGACCTGATGTCACTGATGGAAACGAAAGAGCCCAGATCAATGCCGAATGACGTTTGACTGTTTGAACGGACAACATTCGGAGATGGAACAATCTGACTGACAGGCTGAGAAAGGTCGTCTGATGCCGCTTGCTCCGGATAGGAACCTGTTCCATGTCCCACAGGTTTGTCTCTTGGAAGCATCTGCGCGCCTCGCGAGGTGGACGAGCCCAAATCCATGGTCAGAGGCTGTTCGGTGATCTTGATATTCGGTTGGTCATTTGTCTTGAAAGGATCAAAGGCGCCATCATTGACTCTGCGCGCGCCATTTGCCCCGATAGACCCCGTTGACTGTGTATCGACAGGCTGCGCGATTTGACCATTGGCCAGAATAAACGGATTGCGGCTATCATCGCGATGCGGCAGATCCACAACACGCACCGCCCCATCCTGCCCGACAGGCCCATCAAGTTCCAGCTTTGCCAGTCTCTGCTTCAAGCGATCATTTTCGTCACGCAAGCGTGTCGTTGTTACATGAAACGCACTGACTTCCTGCTTGAGGCTATGAAATTCCGTTATCAATTGCTGAAGCAGCTGAGAATTTGTCTGAGATTGTTTCGAAAACGGATTGAAGCTCTGATTCTGTTGATCGACGAGAGCCTGCTGCGACTCACCAAAACCATTTCCAGCATTTGAGGGCCGCATCTGATCAATAGATCCTGTGACAAGGCGTGCGTCATTGTTGCCCAACGTTGCCACAACGTTAGGATTTCGGGCGGAATCACCGGTATCATCCACCATCGTCAACGCAACCAAACCTGTCAGCACTGCCGCAAATGCCCAACCGGCCATCATGGTCGCATCGAAGACGGCTTTGCCTGGCCGCGCCATACAATTGCCTCCTTGCACGCGCGAATCTTATGTTTCACGCATTTTCAAGGAAAGTCTTTTTTTGCTGTAATCGCAAGGCCCGTTCGTATATCTGTTTCAATTGTTCCTTAGGAAAATTCTTTAAAAGGCCCTTTACTCTCAAAAGATTGGTCTCAGGAGGCTAAAGATGACACATCGCACATGCCAGGCAATCATTCTGGCAGCCGGACACGGCACCCGCATGAAATCAAAAACACCCAAGGTACTCCACAAGATCGCCGGGTTGTCTATGGTTGGTCATGTGGCGCGCGCCGCCCAGAAAGCCGATGTTGATCAGGTCGCCCTCATCGTCGGACCGGACATGGACCCGGTTTTGCAATCTGCCCGACAGATGCATCCTTCCGTCGTGGCTTGCGAGCAGACCGAGCGTCTGGGGACAGCCCACGCGGTTTTAGCTGCACGCGAGGAACTCAAGGACGCCAAGGATGATGTCATCGTGCTTTTTGGCGATACGCCGCTGTTGCGCGCTGAAACCATCAGTGCCATGCGCGAAAAGCTCGCCGAAGGCTTTGACGTTGTCGTTCTGGGCTTCCGGACAGATACACCGGCCCCATATGGCCGTTTGCTGGAATTAGAGGGCAATCTGGTGGCCATTCGCGAAGCCAAGGATTGCTCTCCGGAAGAATTCAAGATCAATTTCTGCAATGGCGGCATCATGGGCTTTTCTGGTACCCATTTGCTCGACCTTCTCGAGGGTATCGAAAACAACAACTCACAGGGCGAATATTATCTCACCGATGCTGTTGAGCTGGCCAATGCGCAAGGCCTCAAAGTAACCGCGATCGAGGCTGCCGAATCAGAGTTGCAAGGGGTCAACAGTCGCGCCCATTTGGCCAAGGTAGAGGCAACCTTTCAGCAAAGGGCACGTGAGGAAGCAATGAACAACGGCGTGACGCTCACTGCGCCGGAAACTGTTTTCCTATCCTATGATACGAAACTGGGGCAGGACATCACCATCGAGCCAAATGTCTTTTTCGCACCGGGCGTGACCGTTGGCGACAATGTAACGATTCTGGCGAACTGTTACTTTGAAGGTGCTGAAATCGGGGAAGGGTGCGCCATAGGCCCTTACGCCCGCCTGCGGCCTGGCACCGTTTTGGAAGCAACAGCGAAAGTGGGCAACTTCGTTGAGATCAAAAAGTCTCTCGTTGAAGAAGGCGCCAAGGTCAACCACCTGACCTATATCGGCGACGCCCGCATCGGCGCAAAGGCAAATATCGGCGCAGGCACCATCACTTGCAACTATGATGGTTTCAACAAATTCAAGACCGATATTGGCAAGGGCGCATTCATTGGCTCCAACACGTCTCTGGTTGCCCCTGCCACCATTGGAGATGGTGCAATCATTGGCGCAGGCAGCGTCATCACCGACCCGGTTAACGCTGATGACTTGGCATTCACACGTGCCCGACCAATTGTAAAGGCAGGATGGGCTGCACAATTCCGCTATAAAAAGACCAAAGATTCCAAATAATTAGACATGAGAGATGGGACGCATTGCGTCCCATTTTCTGTTTTCGTTAGAAACTGCAACCGGATTTGATTTCAAGAATCTCACAACAGTGCGTTAGTGATTATTCAAGTCAAATTGTCCGAAATCATTTATTGGAAAGAAATTGCAATGTGTGGAATTGTCGGAATTCTGGGTAAGGAAACGGTAGCACCACAATTGGTGGACGCTCTCAAGAGGCTTGAATATCGGGGCTATGATTCCGCCGGTGTCGCCACGATCTGCCAGAACAAGCTCGACAGACGCCGCGCGGCTGGCAAACTGCGTAATCTGGAGCTGCTGCTAAGCGAAAATCCACTACCGGGCACGATTGGCATCGGCCACACCCGCTGGGCGACTCACGGCATTCCGAATGTAGTCAACGCGCATCCCCATCAAGCAGGCAACGTGGCTGCCGTGCATAACGGAATCATCGAGAATTTTCGCGAACTGCGCGAAGAGCTGACCGTCAAGGGACATAAATTCGAGACGGAAACCGACACCGAAACCGTTGTTCATCTCATCCATGATGAAATGCAAGGGGGAAAGCGTCCGGTTGAAGCCGTTTCTGCCGTACTTGGCCGCCTTGAAGGCGCATTCTCTCTTGCGATCATCTTTGGCGGCGAAGAAGACCTGATGATCGGCGCCCGCCGTGGTTCTCCGTTGGCCGTAGGGCACGGGGATGGTGAGATGTATTTGGGGTCTGATTCCTTTGCGCTCGCCCCATTCACGGATGAGGTAACCTACCTTGAAGAAGGCGACTGGGTGGTCCTGACCAGAACGTCAGCCACCTTCTATGACGAAAACAACATGCATGTTGAACGTGAGGCAATCACGGCGCTCGCCTCTGCCAACATCGTCGACAAGGGCAACTATAAGCATTTCATGGAAAAGGAAATCCATGAACAGCCGGAAGTTATCCAGCATACGCTGGCCCATTATGTCGATTTTGCCAATGGCACCGTGCAATTCAAAGGCAAGCTGCCATTTGACTTTGCCACGCTCAACCGCATCTCTCTTAGCGCCTGCGGTACGGCCTATTATGCTGGTGTTGTCGCCAAATACTGGTTCGAAAAGCTTGCCCGCATTCCGGTCGATATGGATGTTGCCTCGGAATTTCGCTACCGCGAAATGCCGATGCAGGAGAATGGGCTGGCGCTCTTTATTTCCCAATCGGGCGAAACCGCCGATACGCTGGCATCCTTGCGCTATTGCAAGCAGGAAGGGCAGCATATTGCCGCCATCGTCAATGTGCCAGAGAGCACCATTGCACGCGAGAGCGATGTCATTTTCCCAACCCTTGCCGGGGCTGAAATCGGGGTCGCCTCGACCAAGGCCTTCACCTGCCAGCTCTCGGTTCTTCTCGCTCTTGCCATCATGGCAGGTCGTGCACGGGGCACCATTTCGGAGAAAGATGAACAGAGCTATGTGAAGGCTCTGAGCGAATTGCCCAAATTCATCCGTCTGGCCCTCAAGGCAGACAAATCCATCGCCGATCTTGCTCATGAGCTTTCCAAGGTCAAGCATGTGCTCTATCTGGGCCGCGGCACAAACTTCCCGCTGGCACTGGAAGGAGCGCTGAAGCTCAAGGAAATCTCCTATATTCACGCCGAAGGCTATGCGGCTGGAGAACTCAAGCACGGCCCGATCGCTCTCATTGACGAAACCATGCCGGTGGTCGTCATTGCCCCTGATGACGCCTATTTCGACAAGACTGTTTCCAACATGCAGGAAGTGGCGGCCCGCGATGGCAGGATCATCCTGATAACCGATGAGTCGGGAGCCCAAAAGAACGCGCTTGAAGACAGTACAACCATCGTTATGCCAACGGTGCCTGACATTATTGCACCGATTGTCTTTGCCTTGCCTGTGCAGATGCTTGCCTACTACACCGCCAATTTCATGGGGACGGACGTAGACCAGCCGCGCAACCTTGCAAAATCCGTGACTGTGGAGTAGGCCATCCGCGCCACTCTCTAAAACGAGCCCGCTTGCCTATGGCTGGCGGGCAGCCCGGAGTCCCCCTATGCGCTTTATGTTGCGGACCATAACGCTTGAAGACCTGCCTCTCTACCGCTCCCTCATTGCCCCAAAACAGGCATTCCATCGGCTCAATGGCCCATATTTTGGCATGCCGACAGAAGCGGATCAGAACAAGAAAATCATGGAATTCGGTTTCGAGCTGACCAAGCCCGACCCGTCTTTCAACTTCCAGCTGGTCTGCGATGGAGAGAATGGAAGGATTCTGGGAGAGGTCTCCCATTATTGGAAAGATCAAAGGACCAATTGGCTCGAAGTTGGTATTGTTTTCTTCAATCAATCAGACTGGGGCAGGGGCATCGGCTCCACCGCTCTGCCAATGTGGATTGACAAACAGCTTGCAGAAAGACCCGCCCTTGTTCGTATCGGCCTGACCACATGGTCCGGTAATGCAGGCATGATGGCTCTTGCCCGAAAAATCGGACTGAAGCAGGAAGCCTGCTATCGCAAAGCCCGGATTCTGGACGGGAAATATTTTGATTCTCTTAGCTATGGTGTCTTGCGCGAAGAGTGGGAAGCTTTAAGGCACCAGCATACCGCCTGATGAAAAGGCAACAGGTCGCTCAAGCGCGGCTCACTCGTCAGGCCCATCGGGCCGCGTACCGACATAAAGCGCAGAACCGGCAAAGAACAGAACGACCGGGATCAGAAGCCCTACACCGGGCTGAACAGTTGTCACAAATATTGCAAATCCCAACGCCATGCCACCAAAGGCAAGATATTTCGCTTTGCGCGGAATTGCCTTGTGATCGCGCCACGCTAAAACTGGCGGCCCGAACAGTTTGTGTCGCAAAAGCCATGCTTCAAGCCGCGGTGATGATCTGGCGAAGCAGAAGGTGGCCAGAATGAAAAATATCGTTGAGGGCAGCAGCGGCAGAAAAGCACCAAGGATGCCAATCCCCGTCAAGGCAAGGCCCGCCATCAGATAGAGGGACTGTTGAAACCTGTTCATGTTTGTGCCCGTTGACCCTTCGCAACAAAAACCGGCGAAATTCTGAATGCAAAATACAAGATATTTCCTAAAATGCCATTCTACAACGGCTCACGCTCATTTTTCGAGCGGGAAACCGCTTTCTTAATCTTTTAAGTCCAAGCAGGCCGCATTATCTTAGTGTAGATTGAGTGCATAAATGCGCAAATTGATTGACAGCTTGCGATCTCAAACCATGATCAGACACGAGACAAAATCATTGGCTCTTTCTGTGCCCCGAAGGCAGCGGAAGAGAAAATGGACGCGTTAGGTGGCAATTTCATACGGAACGAATACAGATGACTTCGAAAAATGAAGATAAGAAGGGCCCCATAGACCGCGGCAGGCTGACTTTTGGCGCCCGCGTGCGAAATTATTTCCTGACCGGCCTCGTCATCGCTGCACCAATCGGGATCACGCTTTACATCACCTGGGCCTTCATAGGCTGGGTGGATTCCACTGTGAAACCCTATATTCCGCATATCTATAACCCGGACAATTATCTGCCATTTTCCGTGCCCGGAGTGGGGCTCGTCTTTTCCTTCCTCATCCTGACGATACTGGGGTTTCTGACAGCGAACTTCGTTGGGCGTTCCCTGCTCACTTTTGGCGAAGTGTTTGTCGGACGCATGCCGCTCGTTCGCAACCTCTACAACGCGCTCAAACAGATTTTCGAAACAGCCCTGTCCCAGAAAGGCAAGACCTTCACCAAGGCGGTCGTCATCGAATATCCCCGTCGCGGCCTCTGGGCGCTTGCTTTCGTTGCCACTGAAACGACCGGAGAGGTCGCACACCGCATCGAAGATAAAGAAAAACCGGGCGATGCACACAAAGGATATATCTCGGTCTTCCTGCCAACAACGCCAAACCCGACATCAGGCTTTTTGCTGTTTGTGCCACGCCGCGACATCATCATGCTCGATATGAGCGTTGAAGATGCTGCCAAGCTCGTTGTTTCCGCTGGTTTGGTCTCTCCAAACTTCATCGCAGAACATGCAACTGCGGAAGACCAGAAAAAGGCCAAGAAGCTCATCAGCGCTGAACCGGAACGCGAAGAAAAAGCAGCTTCGTCAGACGCAGGGACTTCAGACACGAAAGAAAAGTCCAAGCAAGCCGAACCGGCCGAATAGGCGCCTGATCACCCTTACAGATCCGGAGCACTTCTATGGTCATGGGGGAGTAGATTTCAGCCTCAAGCTATCCGGCCTTGAGCAACAGAATGGCTTCATCCCGGCCAAACAGATAGAGCAGATCGCGCAGAGCATCGCCGCGCTTTCCCTTCAATCCCGGATCCATCTCGATGATGAGGCGCGCTTCCTTGCGCGCCATTTCCATGAGATCCTTGTGCACGTCCGGGTCGGTTACGCGGAACCCGGGCATGCCGGATTGCTTGGTTCCCAGCACATCGCCTTCCCCTCGCAGCCGCAGGTCAGCCTCGGCAATGCGAAAGCCATCTTCGGTTTCACGCATCATGTTGAGCCGCTCCTTGGCGATTGCGCCCAACGGCCCTTGGAACAACAAAATGCATGAGGAGGCTTTGTCGCCACGCCCGACACGCCCGCGCAACTGATGCAGCTGTGCCAACCCGAAACGCTCAGCATGTTCGATCACCATGATTGTGGCTTCCGGAACATCCACACCAACCTCGATGACCGTTGTTGCAACAAGGATCTGTGCATCACCATTCTTGAAATGGTCCATAGCCGCCTTTTTCTCGTCGGCGGACATCCGCCCGTGAATAAGCTCGACCTTGTCACCAAACACCTTCTTGAGGCTTTCATGTCGGTCTTCGGCGGCGGTTACTTCCAGAACCTCGGATTCCTCCACTAGCGGGCACACCCAATAGCATTTGGCGCCTTTTTCAAGCGCGGTATTCAGCCTGCCGACCAACTCGCCAAGCCTGTCCAGCGACATGGTGCGCGTATCAATCGGCTTACGGCCCGCCGGCTTTTCCGTCAGCAAGGACACATCCATGTCGCCATAATGGGTCAGCACCAATGTGCGCGGAATAGGCGTCGCAGTCATCACCAGAAGGTCAGTTGCCACACCCTTGTCAGACAGGGTCAGGCGCTGATGTACGCCAAATCGATGCTGCTCATCGACGATGGCCAGCCCCAGATCGGCAAACACCACTGATTGCTGGAAGAGGGCGTGGGTACCAATCAGAAAATCGATATCCCCCTGTTCGAGAGCCTTCAACGTCTGGCGTTTCACTCCGGCGCTATCTTTGCCCGTCATCACCGCCACGCGAATGCCGACAGCCTCACAAAGGCCTTTGACGGATTGATAATGTTGCCGCGCCAAAAGGTCCGTCGGCGCCATCATGGCTGCCTGAGAACCCGATTCAATCACATCGGCAGCAGCCATCAGGGCAACCATGGTTTTACCGCTGCCCACATCACCCTGAACCAGCCGCAGCATCCGTTCGGGCAACGCCAGATCCTCCTCTATCTCGGCAATTGCCTGTTGCTGGCTACCTGTCAGCGTAAAGGGCAGGGCTTGCGTCAACGCTGCTTTGAGCTTCCCCTCCCACCGGCGCGCCAATCCTTTGGCTTTTTTCACATTGCTACGCACCAGCGAAAGCGCCAACTGGCTGGCGAGGCACTCGTCATAGGCCAACCGACGTCTGGCAACCGATGTCAGATCAAGATCAGCCAATCCAAGAGGATTGTGGATGCGGTCCAGGGCTTCATGAAAAGCGGGCCACCCTTCGCGGTCAAGCAGGGCCTTTTCCTGCCACTCGGGCAAGGGCTCAAGATCTTCCAGACAGGCCTCGACGGTCTTGTGCACCATCTTGCCCGACAGCCCAGCAGTCAATGGATAGACCGGCTCGATCAGCGGCATCGTGGCGAAGTCATCCTCAGATACCACATGGTCAGGATGCGTTATCTGGGGAACTCCGTTAAATCGCTCCAGCTTGCCGGAGACATAACGCACAGCCCCCTCGGGCATCTGCCGCTCCAGGTAGCCACCATTGGCATGGAAATAGGTGATCGTGATCTCATCGGTCTCGTCATGGGCCAGAATGCGATAAGGCACCCGCTTGTTATGCCGTGGTGGCGGGATATGCTTGTCTATCGTCAAGCATAGGGTCACGATGACACCATCGGGTGCCTCGGCCAGAGAGGGCTGTAAACTACGATCGATAACGGCGACCGGCATATGCAGCAGCAGATCGATCCGCCGCGCTTCCAGAAGCACATCGCCACGCAGCAACCGCGCGAAAGATTGGCCGATTTTCGGGCCAACTCCCTTCAGGGTCGTCAGGGACGCAAAATAATGATTGAGACGGTTCGGGCGCATCGCAATGACTATGATTCTATAAACAGGAACAGGCTTGCCTCAACCATGGCCAACTCAAAAGGCTGCGTCAATACATGTTCTCCTTTTGTTTTGTGATAGACGAACGATCTATAGCTGACAAGGCGCCTTCCAGCCGTTATACAAGGGCAAAGAATGACAACGCCCTAAAGGAGCAAACGACTATGTCCCATGGCACCACCCGCAGCAGTGAAGGTATGGATGTACGGCACAAAAAGATTCTGATGCGTGCCTGGCACCGTGGCGTCAAGGAAATGGACCTGATGCTGGGCCGCTTCGTCGACAACGAGCTGGACAATCTCACAGATGATGAGTTGGACCAGTTGGAAATGCTCATGGACCAGCATGACAGGGACCTGATGCAGTGGTTCACCAACGAGCTGCCTGTGCCGGAAGCATTCGACTGCCCGATGTTCCATAGAATTAAGCACTATCACAAAAATTTCGAGTCAGGGCTTCTCTGAGCAGCCCGCGACCTTACATTCAAAAGACCAAATTGGCAGAAAGGCTCTATTCCGTGCTTTAGAGCCTTTTCCTGTCTTGTAAACCAACCACTCTTCTGTTTCTCCGCCATGTCAACAATCGCCCAATCCCTTGAAACGTCCATGATGCTCCACGTCAGCCATGTCCCAGACGGTCTGGAGGGGTTGGCTGTTGCCGAAGTGGCAGAAGCTCACTTGAAAGCCGCCAAGGGCAAGAAGATCGCCGCAGTCTATATCGCACGCGACGACAGGCGCATGGCATCGATGGAGCAGGCGCTCAAATTCTTCTCGCCCAATATCAATTGCTTGTCCTTTCCGGCGTGGGATTGTGTGCCCTATGACAGGGTTTCGCCCAATGCCGAAATCTCGGCCCGCCGGATGACCGCACTTTCGCGGCTTGCCTACAACATCTTTGATGAGCCCATCATCCTGCTGACCTCTGTCAATGCCATGCTGCAGCGCGTGCCAAGCAAGGACTCGGTCAAAAAACAGAGCTGGTCTGCCAAGCCGGGCAATTCGGTCGATATGGACGAGCTCATCGGGTGGCTGGAGACAAACGGTTTTCTGCGCACGCCAACAGTACGCGAGCATGGCGAATATGCGGTACGGGGCGGCATTGTCGATCTGTTCGTGCCCGGCTCGGAAGAGCCGGTAAGGCTGGATTTCTTTGGCGACACTCTGGAAAGCATCCGCAAATTCGATCAACATACCCAGCGCACGGTCGGGCAGCTGCGCGACATTGATCTGGTCTCGGCATCGGAAGTGGTCCTTTCCGAAGAGGCCATTTCCAATTTCCGCCGGCGCTATACCTCCAATTTCGGCGCGGCTCCCCGCGACGATCTGCTTTATCAGGCCATTTCAAACGGTCATCGCTATCAGGGCATTGAGCATTGGCTGCCCTATTTCAACGAAGATCTGCAAACGCTGTTTGACTTCACCGATGATGCACCAGTGATCCTTGATCCTCTCAGCGATGACGCCGTCACCGAACGGCTGGATGTCATTCAGGACCATTATGCCGCCCGACGGGAAACCCTTGATAGTGGGTTGGATCAGGGCGTGCCCTACAAGCCTGTCGAGCCTCATCTGCTCTATCTGGATAGGGAATCTTGGGCTGGCATTCTTGGCTCACAGAAGCGCGTAAGACTTTCCCCCTTTGATGTGCCGGAAACCGGTGTCGAGGCAGTGGTCAATCTGGGTGGCAAGCAGGGTCGCACCTTTGCCGCCGAACGCAGCGCCGAAAATGTCAATGTGTTTGACGCAGTCATCGAGCATATCAAGAGCGTCAAAGAGAATAAGAAGCGCGTCACCATAGCCTGCTGGACCCCCGGATCTGCCGAGCGTATGCATCAGGTGCTGACGGACCATGAGATGCGGGGCCTTGTGCCCTATGAAACATGGCAGGCGCGGCGGGTCATCAAGCCCAATCAGGTTGGGCTGACGGTTCTGGAGCTGGAAAGCGGCTTTGAAACCGACAAGGATGTGGTGATCGGTGAACAGGATATTCTGGGCGACCGCCTTGTCCGCTCCAAACGGCGCCGAAA
This sequence comes from uncultured Cohaesibacter sp., assembly GCF_963676485.1. NCBI lineage: Bacteria > Pseudomonadati > Pseudomonadota > Alphaproteobacteria > Hyphomicrobiales > Cohaesibacteraceae > Cohaesibacter > uncultured Cohaesibacter sp. The sequence continues at coordinate 4,259,535 of NZ_OY781114.1, read as the reverse complement.
GAAAAGCTCCGATGTTCTCACAGAAGCTGCGAGCCTGACCGAAGGCGACATCGTCGTCCATATCGAGCATGGTATTGGCCGCTTCATGGGCCTTCAGACCGTCGATGCAGCTGGCGCGCCGCATGATTGTCTGGAAATCCACTATGCTGGCGGCGACAAACTCTTCCTGCCGGTCGAGAATATCGAACTGCTCTCGCGATATGGCTCCGAAGACACCGAAGCGCAGCTGGACAAACTGGGCGGCGTCGCCTGGCAGGCACGCAAATCCAAGATGAAAGAACGGATCCGCATGATGGCGGATCAGTTGATCAAGGTTGCCGCCGAACGCGAATTGCGCAAGGCTGAGCGTGTCACGCCGCCAGAAGGGCTCTATGACGAGTTTGTTGCCCGCTTCCCGTTTGATGAAACCGAAGATCAATTCAACGCAATCGAGCAGGTATTTGACGATATGGGCTCGGGCCGCCCGATGGACCGCCTCATCTGCGGCGATGTGGGCTTTGGCAAAACCGAGGTTGCCCTGCGCGCAGCCTTCATCGCGGCCATGAACGGGCGCCAGGTCGCCGTTGTCGTGCCGACCACATTGCTGGCCCGGCAGCACTACAAGAATTTCGTTGATCGCTTTGCCGGATTCCCGCTCGTCATTGAACAGGCCTCTCGTCTGGTTTCCACCAAAAATCTCAATGAGACCAAGAAGGGCCTCAAGGATGGCTCCGTCGATATCGTCGTGGGCACCCATGCCTTGCTTGGCAAATCCGTCGATTTCCGCGATCTGGGGTTGCTGATCATCGATGAGGAACAGCATTTCGGCGTCAAGCACAAGGAGCGCCTCAAAGAGCTGCGCGCCGATGTGCATGTGCTGACCCTGTCGGCGACACCGATTCCGCGCACCCTGCAACTGGCCCTTACAGGCGTTCGCGAATTGTCGCTGATCGCCACGCCGCCGGTTGATCGTCTTGCCGTGCGCACATTCATTTCGCCTTTCGACAAACTCACCATCCGCGAAGCCCTTCTGCGTGAGCGCTATCGCGGCGGGCAGAGTTTCTATGTTTGCCCGCGCGTTTCCGATATCGCCGAAGTCCACGCCTTCCTTGACGAGCATGTGCCCGAGGTCAAGGTCGCGGTTGCCCATGGCCAGATGCCAGCTGGCCAGCTCGACGACATCATGACAGCCTTCTATGATGGCAAGTTCGACGTGCTGCTTTCCACCACCATTGTGGAATCTGGCATTGATGTGCCAACTGCCAACACGCTGATTGTGCATCGCGCCGATATGTTCGGCCTTTCCCAGCTTTACCAGCTGCGCGGACGGGTAGGGCGCTCCAAGACCCGCGCCTATGCACTCTTTACGGTTCCAGCCAAGAAGACGCTCACGCCAACAGCAGAGCGCCGTCTCAAGGTATTGCAGAGTCTGGACACTTTGGGCGCAGGCTTCCAGCTCGCCAGCCACGATCTCGATATTCGAGGGGCAGGCAACCTTCTGGGCGAAGAACAGTCCGGCCATGTCAAGGAAGTCGGTTACGAGCTCTACCAGCAGATGCTGGAAGAAGCCGTGGCGTCCCTGCGCTCTGGCGACATGACCATCATGGAAGACAAATGGTCACCGCAGATTTCCATCGGCACACCGGTTCTCATACCGGATAATTATGTTCATGATCTGCAGTTGCGGCTCAATCTCTACCGCCGCCTTGCTGATCTGGTGGAAGCTGACGAGATTGATGAATTCGGCGCAGAATTGACCGACCGTTTCGGCCCTCAGCCGGAGGAAGTCAAGCAGCTGCTCAAGATCGTCTATATCAAGGGGCTTTGCCGCAAGGCCAATGTCGAGAAAATCGATGCAGGCCCCAAAGGTGCCGTTCTGGCTTTCCGCAACAACGAGTTTTCCAATCCGGCGGGGCTGGTGCAATATATATCCGAGCAGGGGAGCCTTGCCAAGCTCCGGCCCGATCAGAAGATCTTCCTGGCCCGCAGCTGGAAGTCAGCCAGCGACCGCCTCAAAGGCACCGCCGTTATCATGACCCAACTAGCCAAGCTGGCGCAAAACGCCCAATAAGAGCGCCTGTACCAACACTGTAAAGAGCATGATACAGGCGTCAGGAAAGGGCCTCAGCGAGCGGCTTATCAAGATTTTTGAAACTCAAAATCGCACGACGGGATTCTCGAACAGGTCCTTGAGAATCCGTTCCACATCATATTCCGGGCTGCGGGTGTCGCAATAATGCAGCGAAAAATCCAGCGTGACATGCACCGCACGCGTAGAGCTATGTTCAACAAACGGACTGAGCTGAACAATCGAGCGAATACGCTGCAACGCCATGCGGGCTTCATAAAGATCCGTATCCGGGAAAAAGGCGACGACGAAGCCATTTTCAAGGCGCGCGAGCAAATCTTCAGCTCGCATCAAAGATGCGATGAGCCGCGTCACCTTGGCCAGCAGAGCAGGGGGCAGCCTCTTTCCGCCTCTTTTTTCATGCACATGATCGAAGGAAATATCAAAGCCGACAAATGTCACCGTCGCACCCGCATCTTCCTCCCTCAAGACATCCAAATGAGATTTGAGAAACTCTTCCGAATAAAGTCTTGTTACCTCGTCAGTCGGCATCAACAGCCGCGCCTCTGAGAAGATCTTGCGCAACTGCCGCCGATACCGCTCTTCGCGTACGAGAATGTCAAAACGGTTTTCAAAAAAGCGTTCGGAAAAGGGGAAGGACACGATATCATTCGCCCCGGCGGCAAGCCCGGCCAATCCATCCTGAACGGCTCTCTTGTGGCAGACCAGAATGATAGGAAATGAGAAATAGGTCGGATTGCGCCGAAGATCGGAAATGAACTCGACCAGATGTTCATTATAGTCGCTCAGTTCCACCACAAGCGCATCAAACGGCTTCATTTCCAGATAATGCATCGCCATGGAGGGAGTGAGAGCGGCCACGGTTTCCACCGACTCGGGCAGCGCCATTTGAACCGGCAAGAAAGCGGCACCGGCGCCAATATAAAGCAAACTCTGCTTATCAAGATCCCGCGGTGGTGGCACCACAGGCAATCCCACACCAAAGCGCTTGAATGTGAGCGACCGCCTCTCGGCTTCCCGCCGCATGGTTGCCAGTCGCATGAGGGATGTCAGGCGATTCGCAATCAGATCCTGCGTCAAAGGCGGCTTTAGAACATCCGCAAAAAGCGTCATCTGTTCTTCTGTCAGGCTGATGGACGCATCTGCAATCGCCACCATAGGCACCCGCGCATCAGCAAAGCCGAACGCCTTGTGCAACTCGTCTGCCCGCGCCACCAAAGCGGGGATATCCTCGCTTTTGGCATCGAACAAATCCAACAGGAGGATGCCAACCCCTTGCGAAACCGGGTCCAGCTCTTCATCCGAATAGGCATAGTGAGACCAGACAGCAAAATTGAGTTGAGTGAGGATGTCAGCCCAAGGAGGCGTATCAAGGCCAAGATCAGCGGACGTAAAAATGAGAGCATGCTTGGCCATTCGGCTGCCTTACGCCTTCAAAAAAGAAACAAAAATACGCCATTCTCAAACAGCGCAAAGCGGATTTATGCGACGTCGGCCACCTGACTGGCTTCGATCAGGCTTTCTCGCATCACCTTGCCATTCGTCTGGCGGGGGATAGCTTCTACAAATATAATATCGCGTGGCCATTTCATGCTGGAAATGCGTTTATCCCTGAGATAGGCGAAAAATTCTTCTCGGGCATTCTCCTTGTCATCCACCACAAGCGCTGCCATCAAATGCCCCGGGCTGTTTTCCCCTGAAGGCACGACAAATGCCGCCGCATCGGAAACCATGATACAGGCACGATAAAGCGCATCAAGATCTTCCCCGCGTTCGGTAAAGCCACCAAAGGCCAACACATCGCCCAAATCTCCAAGCGGGCGGAAAAGCGCACGCTGATCGCCATGTTCTTCTGTCACCAGATGACAACCGATTTCGGTATGAATGAAGCCGTCCTCGGTAGCACTGAGCGCTTTGCCTTCCACGGCTCCTGCCAGAGGAAAAGCACAATGCGGCAACATGGCACCCTTAAGACAGAGTTCGCCCCCGACAATGGAGCTGTCTTTCTGGGCGCGGGATTCCTCCATGCCATAAAGGAAGGTCTCCATCCAGACCAGAGACGGATCGCGCAGAGAGTTGATCGAGCCAAGCGGAATAGACCCAACCTCGCTTGGGTGACGCCGGATTTGCGAGAAGAGCGCCAAATCCTTGAAATTGGTAAGGTCAATCAGGCGGGCCGCCGTTTCATTCTCGCCGAAAACGGTCTGCTCTGCATGCTCGCGGTTCCACACCAAAATGATGCTGATAAGCTGCTCGCGCACATGCATTGGCAGCAGTCCATGCGCCTCCTGCCATAGGCCTCCCGGCAACACCACATGCTGACCGCCAAATTCGGCCAAGGCATCGACATAGCGGCCAAGGGTCCGGAAATTGTGAAACTGGATGCGGGCTCCAACATCAAGCGCGGCAACCACCCCGACAGCGAAGCCGATAAGGCCGGACATGTGATAGTTCACAAAGGAGCAATGCTCAGCGGAGAGATCCGTCTGTTCGTGAATATAACGTCCAATGGCAAGCAGCTGATTGTGGCTGCGCCCGATCGGTCTGGCCTGTTCACTACCCGCAGAGCTCCAGTGAATTGCCAGCACACTGTTGGAATTGGCCTGCCCGCCATGGTCGAAAAGCCGATCCTCGTCAACATTGTCTTCGCCATCCAGAATGTCGCCAAGGTCAATAAGGCCTTCGGGCGCATTCTCACCAATGCAGAAAACAAATCGGATAGAGAACATTTCCGCAGCAACATTGCGCACCCGCTCGGCCACGGCCTCATCTTCATAGTGGGAGCAGCAAACAATGGCCTTGGCGCCAACCTGCTCAAGCTTCTCCCGAAGATCAGCTTCACCGCTCGTCAGCGGGATCGGAGCAAGAATGATGCCCATGCGACTGGCAACCAGTGTCAACACAGCGGCATCGGCACTGGGTGGAACAAGCATGGCGACCACCGTGTCGGCTTTCATGCCAATACCAGCAAGGAACTCACAGAGCGCAACAACACGCCGCCAGGTGCGAATGAAGGAAAGACATTGCGGTCTGCGGCCACTAACCGAATGCAAGCCCTGATCATCGATCAGAGCCAGATCATCTGGCCGTTGCTCGGCATGCCGGGCAAAAACCAAATCGAGACGATCTTCCCCCCAAAGACCTGATGAAGAATAGGTTTCGATTTGTTCAGGGGTTGAGAGGAGCATTCTGGACCTCTTGGTATGTTAGACACGCGAACAGCTTTAAGAAATTGTAGCTGATTCCGATATATGCAAGACAGTCCTTATGGCGGCTATCTTTCCATTTCAGCTTGTTTCTCGCAAAAAACTGCACCTTTTGCCTGCTATTCCCCATCATACCAGAAGGTTGTTGGGCGATATCCTGCCAGCGGAAGCCCTTTGGCTTCTGATTCCGGATAGCGAATCCGCTTCCATAGGCCGACCCATTGTTCACCCTTATGGAAAAGAGGCACCACGAAATAGCCGTTGATCAGGGTGCGGTCGAAAGCACGAACCGCTGCCGTGAAATCTTCCTGACTGCGCGCAGAGAGGAGTGCATCGATCATGGCATCAATCGCGGGATCATCCGCACCGGCCTGATTGAACCAGCCATCAACGTTCCTCTGGGAGGAATACCAACGGGACTTCTGCTCATTGCCCGGAGAGAGCGATGCACTCCATGACATCTTCATCATGTCAAAATCCATCGTCTTGCGCCGCTCCCAATATTGCGCGGAATCAACCGTCCGGATTGTCATCTTGATACCAAGCCGCTCCAACACGCGAGCATAAGCCAGCGCAAGGCGCTCCTGCTCTTTCGACGTTGACAGAAATTCAAAAGCAAGCGGCGCACCCGTGGCCAAATTCACCATGGCACCGTCCTTGAGCCCATAGCCTTGGGACGCCAGCGCTTTCATGGCATTGCGCATCAAGCTGCGCATCTCCTTATTGTCTGCGGCAGAAACAGGAGCGTAGGTGCCATCAAGCACATCTGCGTCCATTTCATCCAGATAAGGGGCCAGCAATTCCTTTTCCCGATCACTCATCGGCACGCCAAGCGCAGAAAGGGAGGAGTTCTGAAAGTAGCTACCAGACCGCTTAAAAAGCCCGTGATAGAGATTCTTGTTCACCCAATTGAAATCGAAAAGCGTTGCCAATGTCCGCCGAACAATGCGGTTCTGGAAAACGGGTTTGCGCGTATTGAAAACAAAGCCAGACATGCCGGTGGGTAGATGGGACTGAAAGACCTTCTTCTCGACGTCCCCATTCTCAATCGCATTGAAATCATACTGATCGGCCCAACGCGCCGGATCGGACTCGGGCTGAATATCGAATTTGCCTTTCTTGAAGGCCTCGAACATCGCCGTACCATCCCGGTAATATTCGATCTTGATTTCATCAAAATTATCCTTGCCCACCTTGAAGGGCAGATCTTTGCCCCAATAGTCAGGATTGCGCTTGAGCACGACTTTCGAGCCGGCATCCACCTCATCAATAAGATAGGGACCAGAGCCGATAAATTGATACATGCCGGATTTTGAGAATTTTTCCGGATCAATCGCATGCTTGGGCAAAACCGGCAGCATACCAATCAACAAAGGCAGTTCTCGGTCATCGCCATTGTCGAACACGAAGCGAATCTGCCCTTCGCCAGGTTCTTCCAGCGCAGCAATATGCTTGATTTGGCTTGTATAGGCAGGCCGCCCGTAGTCTCTGAGCAAATTGATCGTGAATTTGACATCTTCGACCGTGATCGGTGTGCCGTCAGAAAAGCGCGCTTCATCGCGGATCTTGAAGGTAATGGAAGACCGGTCTTCCGGCATATCGACCCATTCAGCGATCAACCCGTAAAGCGAGAAGGCCTCATCGTCACTACGCGCCAAAAGCGTTTCATAAACATTGTGGCCATAGTCACCATCCCAAAGGCCCCGCGGCGCCACGCCCTTGAGCAAGAAAGGATTGAGACTGTCAAAACTGCCCTGACTGCCATAGGTAATCTTGCCGCCTTTGGGCGCATTCGGATTGACATAATCCAGATGCGTAAAATCCTTGTCATATTTGGGCTTGCCATGCATGGCGATGCCGTGAACGGGCTCTGCATTGGCATGGCTTGCTGCGATTGGTGAGACCATCAATGCACAGGCTGCGACCACCGAAAAGAAGGTCTTTCTCAAAGCAGTCTTCTGCACAAATAGCTGGCGAATATCTCCCAAAACCATATGAAGGGTCCTTTATCGCGAACCGGCGCACCGGGGAAAAATAATTGAATCAGTCTCTCCAAACAATCTAGCACAGGCGGGAAAACCGTCGCAGCATGATTCTGCCTCTGGAATTTTGTGCGGACAGCTTGTAGAAGAAATAGAGCACAGTCACTATTCTGCCTAATTCATTGTGAATGAAGGGGCTAGTATTGGATTAAGGACTGCTGTTGAATTGCAACCGCTTATCACCTTTGGCATAGAAGCCGGGAAAAGCTGAGGCGAGATCTGCAGATTCAATATCAGTCAAAACGATCGAGTGTCGCAAAGATCGACATATAGAACAGGAACTTCGCCTTCCTGCAGTAACGGAACAAAATCGGGATTTTTATTAATGGTCATGTTTGACAGGGCTTTCAAAAGAATTTTGCCGGTTGCGTCGGCCACTATGGCCCTCACAGCGATCGCATTCCTCGCACCCGTGCATAGCGCCCAGGCGCAAGCACAAGCAAATAACGCCAATGCACCCCATTGGATGAAATTTTGCAGCGAGGATACGAAAACAAAAAAGCAGCTCTGTGCGATCACTCAGGAACTGAAGGCTGAAACCGGTCAGTTCCTTGCTTCGATTTCGCTGCGAGAGCTGGAAGGCGCAAAACGCAAGGCTCTTGTCATTGCCATTACGCCAGGCATGCTGCTGCGTCACGGCCTGACCATCCAGATCGACAAAGGCAAGCAGATCAAGGGAACCTTCTCCATCTGTTTCCCGAACGCTTGCTTCTCTGACGTAGCCGTAGACGCCACATTCGTTGAGCAGATGAAAAAGGGCGCGACCATTTCTGTCACCGCTCTTAACCAGCAAGCACAGCCTGTGCGCTTTGATCTGACCCTGTCCGGCTTCACCGCAAGCTATGACGGCGATCCGATTGACCTGAAGAAAACCGCTGAAGAACAGCAGAAGCTTCAGGAATTGCTGCGCAAGCGCGCTGAAGAACAGCGCCAGAAGCTGCTTGAACAGAAGCAAAAATCCGAATAGACCGGACCTCTTTTGCAAATAAAAACCGCGACCCGAGCAGCTCGGATCGCGGTTTTTTATTGCCAATTGGTCGATCAGCTATTTCTGACTAGTTCACCAGATCATCTTCCGGCTGATAGATGCCTTCTTTCATGCCCTTGAAGAGCTGACGAACCTGCGGATGGCGAATAGGTTCTCCCGAACTGTCCTTGAGCAAATTCTGCTCGGACACATAGGCCACATATTCCGTCTCGTCATTTTCGGCAAAGATATGATAGAAGGGCTGATCGCGACGTGGCCGAACATCTTCAGGAATGGAATCATACCATTCTTCCGAATTATCAAACTCGGGGTCGACATCGAACACGACGCCACGGAAAGAATAGACCCGGTGGCGCACGATCTGACCGATCTGAAATTTTGCTATTTTCATTTCCGCCATGAGACCAGGCTCCATTTTTATTATCGTTGCCTAACGTTGCCTCGCAAAAGGCTATTGCCCTTAGCCTAACACACATATTGTCGCACAGGCTATGAACATTCTTTTGATCAGCTCGTTAAAAAGCGAAGGTCTGTAATCACCACACTCGATGCGCCAAGTCAATAAAGGCCAGCGCATGGCTGACCCTTATTCGCCCGAACATGGGCCTTTTGCGCGCTTTTCTCTCGAATAGCGACATGAGTGAGGAGGGTAAAGGCTACACGATAAAGATTAAGGCACTAGCCGCCCAATCCATAAAGGGATCCCATCTCCGGGTCCTTTTCCGCAACCTGCTTGGCCAGATCAACAATCACCTTGGCTTGCTTCCATGTGGCATCATCCTGCATCTTGCCGTCTATCATGACAGCTCCGGTGCCGTCAGGCATCGCTTCCAGAATGCGCATTGCCATTTTCACTTCGTCCACATCGGGGCTAAAGACACGCTTGGCAATGGTGATTTGGGATGGATGCAAAGACCATGTTCCCATGCAGCCCAGAAGGAAGCTGTTGCGGAACTGCGCTTCGCAGGCATCCGGATCGGAAAAATCTCCGAATGGGCCATAAAAGGCCTTCAGGCCATAGGTCATGCAAGCGTCAACCATCTTGGCCATCGTATAATGCCAAAGGTCTTGCTGATAGAAGGCGCGCTCTTTGCCTTCTTCAACATCACCAAGCACACGATAGCCCGGATGACCGCCCCCCACACGGGTGGTCTTCATACCGCGCGAGGCAGCAAGATCAGCCGGTCCCAGGGAAATACCATGCATGCGCGGCGAGGCAGCACAAATCGCTTCCACATTGGCCACTCCCTCGGCTGTCTCCAGAATCGCATGGATCAGGATCGGCTTTTCTACCCCGTTTTTGGCCTCCAGCTGCGCCAGAAGCTGGTCGAGATAGTGAATATCCCAAGGGCCTTCCACTTTTGGCAGCATGATCACATCAAGCTTGTTTCCCACTTCAGAGACGATTTCGACCACATCATCCAGAAACCATGGAGAATTAAGGCAATTGACGCGTGTCCAGAGGCCGGTGGAGCCAAAGTCATTGTCTTTTGCCAACTGGATGAACCCCGCCCGAGCCTCTTCTTTCTTGTCTGCCGGAATGGCATCTTCCAGATTGCCCAGAATCACATCGACCGTCTGAATGAGATCCGGAATCTTGGCCCGCATCTTTTCGATATGAGGGGGCACAAAATGAATCATGCGCTCGACTCTTACCGGCAATTCGCGATAGGGAGCAGGTGCCCCAATGGCCAATGGTTTGTAAAATGCACTTGGCGTTTTCATCATCTATCTCCCGTAATCCGCGCCAGCGCGATAAGCTCTGCATTCCAGCCAATCGGGCAGCGTCATCCTTGGGCCTATTTGCAACGCAAAAATTGCTGCAGCGCAATAAGACTGTAGGGGAAGATACGGAAGGGGTAGAAAAAGGGGTGTGACAAAGGAGAGGAGCTTGGCCTAGCCCCAACGACGGTGCGCCCACATCCATTGCTCTGGCGCCTCTAAGATCCATTGTTCAAACAGGGCCTGCTCGGCGATCACCGCTTGCAGAATATCATCTTCCACATTGTCGCTATGTGGCATCGGAACGATTTCTGCCTGAACCTTGAAATGAATGCCTTTAGTTCGCTTAATGCGCAGCGCGATCAGGGGCGCGCCCTTTTTGCGCGCCAGGCGGGCCGGGAAGCTATTCGTGGGAGCAGGGCGTCCAAAAAAGTTGAGCACGGCCCCATGACGATCGCGCAGATCACCCATAATCGCCACCGCCGTTCCGCCCGAAACAGAGGTCAACGCCCGCATGCCAGCGCGGTCTCCCTTGACAAACACGCCGCCACTGAAGGTTTCGGCACGTTTTCGGACCATATAGTCGTGAACCAGCGGATTCTTGAGCTTCTGCATCACAACAGAGCAATCAAAACCGTTGTGAGAAGAAATGGCTCCGCCCAGTTCCCAGTTGCCCGAATGAAGCGAAACGATCACCCCGCCGGATCGCTTAATCTCGTCCACGATGAGCCGGTAATTCTCCGGCTGCTCGACCAGTTCGTCCATACGTTCGGCAATCTTGTCTGCCAGAATCGCTTCAGCAAAGGTGCGCCCGAGATTCTCCCACATGCCAAGCGTAATCGCATAGAGGGCATCCTCAGACTTTTCAGGAAATGCAAGGCGAAGATGCTCCATCGCACGCTTTTGCCTCCTGAGACGCGGCGCAATGAAACGCCAGAGCCACCCCATAAACCCGGAAGCCACAGAAAGCGGCATAGAGCGCAGAATAAAGATGACGAACATCAAAAGCGCAAATTCAACGCGATGAGCCAGCGTGATGGTCTTCATTCAAATTACCTACGGCCTTTTGTTTAACCACCGGACGGTGCGATATCGGCTCTTTTTAGCTCAGTGAGACAAAAGCGCAATGCTCAATGTGAAAAGCTTGCCCGGTCAACAAACAGCGCACGCCACCAAACAGGCTAGGAATGCTTTTCTGGTTTGCGCATGGCGTCTGCGCTCCAGCCAATTTTGGTTGGAGCATCCAGCCCCGCCTTCATCATCAGCTTGCGCAGAGAGGGCACCATATTTGCCAATGCCAGCCCTGCAGTGCGGGCGCCTTGTCCAAGGGGCAGGGCGGAGATAAGCGACATATTGAGCATATGCACGCCAGCAGTCCGAGACCAGATATCGCTGCGCCGACTGTGCCCATAGGTTTGCACAACCTCCTCAGCGCCGGGATCTTCGATACCGTTTTCCCGAATGACGTCTGCCAGGGTCGAGATATCCCGAAGGGTCAGGTTAAGTCCCTGAGCCCCGATAGGCGGAAAGGCATGGGCGCTCTCTGCTATCAATACCGAGCGCGGGCCATAGAAGGTCTTTGCGATCATGCCGGAAAGCGGGAAACTCTGCGGATCGGAGATCACGCTGAAAGCGCCATAGATGAAATGTGCTCTCTGCTCCAACTCAAGCGCCAACGCCTGCCGCGACATCCCCTTGAGGCGTTCGGCGTCATCATCGGAAACAACGCAAACGAGGCTGGACGTTACCCCATCACGATAAGGAACCAGCGTGAATGGACCTGTCTTGGTGTGAAACTCTGTGGAGGCATTATTGTGCGGCGTTGAAGGGTGATGCAGATTGACCACCAGGGCCGTTTGCGGATAGGTCCATTTGCGCATCTCTATACCGGCGGCGTCCCGCACGATGGATTTGCGTCCGTCGGCGGCGATGGCGAGTCGCGCCTGCCAGATGGAGCCGTCTTCCATCTCTATTCTGGCCTCATCATGCTCCAACCGCACTGAACGGGCGAACTGCTTGTCCTGTATCAGGTGCTCCGGGTCCTGCACTTCCAAAGCAGCATGCAGGGTGGCGACGAGGCGATTGTTATCAATATTATAGCCAAACGCATCAAGCTCGATCTCGGAGCTATCAAATTCTGTTGTTGGCGCCTTGAAAAGGCGGCCGGTGTCGTCGATGAGACGCATGACCCTGAGGGCTTGCCCTTCGGCTGCAATCGCGTCCCAGAGCCCGAGACTTTGAAGGTAAGGCACTGAACTGCCCAACAGGGCCGTGGTCCGTCCGTCTTCGCCGCTATGCTCCGGCCCGATCAGAACGCAGGAGAGCCCGAGCTTTGCCATCTGGATCGCGGCAACATGCCCCGCAGGTCCACTTCCAACAACAGCAACATCCACTTTTCTCATGTGCGACATGACAGCTCCCTTTGCGGTCTGATTCCGCAGGATCATTTTGTATTAGCCCGTTTCTTAGCCTGTGAAAGGCAGAAAATCCAGCCTGATTGGTGCGAGATATAGGCCTTGCCCCTTCCTCTATGGCACCATGACTAACTTGCAATTTGCACCAAGTCCGGTTCATATGACAGCGTGAATCCACTTACGAAGAAAAGGCGGTGTCCGGATGAGTCTATTGGGGAATTTTTTTGACACCAGCAGCGCCAAGGAATTGCAAATGCAGATGGCCCGCTTCCGTGCGGAACATCCCGATTTAGCAGCCGCTGAAGCCAAACCGCGTATCGCGCTTTTTCTGGCCATAGCAGCAGCCTCGCTTTTTGCCTGGTTCTATCTGTTTGCCATGGTGGTCGATATGGCTCCTGACATGGACATGAGAGCGCTGGGGCCTGGCATGTCAGCCTTTAACGCCTTTAACGGTTTTGAGAGTCTGGACCCGACGACCCGTGCCTTCATCGCCGCAGTATGCGCTCCTTCAGCAGCCATCGGCCACTTCGGGATGCCCAGTCAGGATGCCTGGGGGCTGCAGGATCTGATCATCGTCTTTGCCATGTGGGTCATGATGGCCATAGCCATGATGCTGCCAACTGCGGCTCCAATCCTCAAGAGCTACGCGTCTGTGCAGGAAGCAAAGGGCAGAAAGGCTGGTCCATTTTCCGTGCTTCTGCTAACCCTTGGCTATCTGAGCATATGGATCGGCTTTGCCTTTCTTGCCACCATGCTGCAATGGGGCCTTACGGAAATCCAGACCATGTCGCCAGTAATGGCGCCAGCCTCGATGGTTTTTTCTGCCAGCACGTTGCTGCTCGCGGGCCTTTACCAGTTCACGGCTGCAAAGCAGGCCTGTCTGCTGCGCTGCCAATTGCCCTTTCCCTATTTCAACCGACGCACTGAGAAAGGCTTCTTTCGGTCTTTTGCGGGCTCATACGTCATGGGGCTGGAGCAAGGGCTCTTCTGCACCGGTTGCACATGGGCGCTTATGATCGTCATGTTTGCGGTCGGCGTCATGAATGTCATATGGATGGCGATCCTTGGACTATTGATGGCAATAGAGAAGGTCGTTCCCAATCCATGGGTCACGCGCGGCATCGGGGTTTTCCTTATATTATGGGGACTTTTGGTGCTCTCTATCTCTCCGGCAGGGCGAACAATTCTCGGCATTTGATTTTTGTAGCGGATGCCTGATGTTTCCGATTGCGTCCGGATGCAGTTTGGGATAGGGACAGCGCATGCAAAAACAAACCGCGTTTCTAGTTCATCTGTTGACTGCCTCTGGTGCAGCATTTGCCCTTCTGGCAACATTGGCCGCTTCGAACGGCGATTGGACAGCCTTGTTCTTCTGGCTGCTCGCCGCACAGTTCGTCGATGGCATCGATGGGCCTATTGCGCGCAAGATGAAAGTCAGACAGATTTTGCCAAACTGGAGCGGCAACAGTCTTGATTTCGTCATCGACTATGCGACCTATGTGTTCATTCCCGCTTTTGCCTTCATGAAAGCGGATTTGATGCCGATGCCTTATTCGCTCATAGCTGGCGCCATCATTGTGGTATCTGGCGGTTTGTATTTTGCCAATGATCAGATGAAATGCCCGTCAAACGCATTTCGCGGCTTTCCGGCAGTGTGGAACGGGGTTCTGTTTTACTATTTCCTCTTCACACCAAATCCAGTGATCGGTTTCATCGCCATCGCTTTGCTGGCTGCTGCCCAATTCATTCCCGTCGAATTCGTGCATCCGGTTCGGGTGAAATCCTTGCGCCCGCTCACACTGGTATTCGTGGCCATCTGGTCGGTGTTTGCCTGTCATGTTGTTTTCAATAACATGGTGCCGACATCCTTGGATCGTATTGTCTTGGCGATAAGTGGTATCTATCTGTTCGCCATAGGACCATTACTCCATTTCCGCAGGATTAGACCCGCAAGCTAACAGCAGATCCTGACGGCATTCTTTGCAAGAAAGCGACCTGCACATGTTTCCTGATCTGCTAGACCCCACCATTCTGGCTAGCCTGCTCACCCTTACAGCCATGGAAATCGTTTTGGGCATCGACAATGTCGTGTTCATTTCCGTGCTTGTCAGCAAGCTTCCCGCCCAGATGGGTAAGCGCGCCCGCGCCATCGGCATCCTGCTCGCCCTTGTCTTCCGCATTGGCCTCCTGTTTGCCCTTTCCTGGCTGATCGGCCTCACCGAACCCGTCTTCACGCTGTTTGACCATGCCTTTTCGTGGAGAGACATCATCATGATCGCAGGCGGCGTCTTCCTTATCTACAAGGCCATGACAGAAATTCACCTTGAGCTGGAATTCAGTCATGAGGAAGAGGCCAAGATCCGCACCGGAAAAACCGAATATGTCTTCGGCGCAGCCATCCTTCAGATCATAATTATCGATCTGGTCTTCTCCATCGATTCGATTGTCACTGCCATCGGCATGGCCGAGCATATCGAAATCATGATCGCAGCCATGGTGATTGCCATGATCATCATGTATGCCGCTTCAGGCCCCATTGCGCGCTTCATCAATGTGCATCAAACGACCAAGATGCTGGCCCTTAGCTTTCTGATGCTGATTGGTTTTGCTCTGCTGGGCGATGGCCTGAGCATGCATATTCCGCGCGGTTATATCTACGCCATGATGGGCTTTGCGGTTTTGGTCGAGTTTCTCAATATCATCGCTCTGGATGCCAGACGGCGCAAAAAGCTCGCCGAGATGAAAGCCGACCATACATCTGAAAGTGCGGTTTGAAAGCAGCGCCGGATATCGGGCGAGGGAAGGGGGTGACCTCTTTCCATGTTGCCATTTCTAGGCGTTGCATTACACACAATGTGAACAAGCCACAGCGCTTGGCAATCTGTCACGCTTGTTTCATCCTCCTATATATGTCAATGTCATAGCATAAAAACACCAAACCAAGGAGCAGCATTCTGGACCGCGCTCGTCTTCTTTATTCTCCGGCTTTGCGTTATTTTGCTGCGGTTGCCGAGCATGGTGCAATTCGCGCAGCGAGCCGAGAGCTCAATGTTGCCTCCTCAGCCGTCAACCGACAGATTCTCTGGCTCGAAGAGAGCCTTGGCGTGCCACTGTTCGAACGGGTAGGGCGGCGGTTGCAGCTTTCCCCCGCGGGAGAAATTCTCCTGCGCCATGTCACCCATGTTTTGCGTGATTTCGAGCAGACAACTTCCGAACTGGACGCTCTGCGCGGCCTCAAGCGCGGGATCGTGCGCATTGCCAGCGTGGAAAGCGTCGCCACTGAGCTGCTGTCCGATCTTGCCGCATCCTTTGGCAAGAGCTATCCCGACATCCAGCTCAGGATCACGGTCACCCATTCTGACAATATCGCGCGCCAGATCATCGATTCCGATGCCGATATCGGCTTTTGTTTTGATCCGCCAGATGAAGACCTGCTGGCAGTTAATTATTCCCATCCATTTGAGATTGGTGCTGTGGTGAACAAGAATCACCCACTCGCACAGATGGATTCTTGCTGTTTTGAAGATTGCCTGGATTTCCCGATCATTCTGCCTTCGCGCGGCCTTTCCTTGCGCACAGCTCTGGATCGTTTGCTTTCCAAAACGGAAACAGAGCCATCCATTTTCGCCGAAGTCAGCACACTTCAGATGATGCGCAGGTTGGCAGCCCGCGATCTAGGAGTCTGTTTTCAAACCCGAATTGGGCTGAACGACTCGCTTGATCACTCCGAATTGCGTTTTGTTCCGCTCACCAACGAGCAATTGCACTATAATACGCTGTCTATCTTGACCCATCAGCAACGCAAGCTGAAACTCGCCCCGGCGATGTTCCTGACCCACGCTCAGCAGTTCTTCAACAATCGCTTTTCCTGAGCAGCGTTTTCCGGTCAATCAGGCGCATAAAGAGAACGGTCAAATAGCGACTGATCACGAATTGTGCACAATAATTAGACTTGATTAAATTCCGTTCAAAAAATTCGGTAAAAGGTCAAAATTTTAGCGCCGAAAAGGTTTTTGCGTATGGATTGTCACTTCATTGTCACTTAAACAGAGTGAGAACCCAAGCTGTAATAAGACTGGCGATTTTCCGCCGCAACACTGGCTGCTGAAGAAGCATTCAGTGTTTTGCATTTATGGGAATGACGGAAAATCGGTCAAACAAGCTCTGTAAACAGGTCGTGATGACATCAGCTCCCCTTCTTGAAGCCAAAGGCCTTACCAAGCGCTTTGGCACTCTGCTGGCCAATGACGCCGTGGATCTGGTCGTGCAACCGGGCGAAATCCACGCTCTTTTGGGCGAAAATGGTGCAGGCAAATCGACCCTTGTTAAAATGCTTTACGGATCTCTTGAGCCCACTGCGGGCGCAATCATCTGGAAAGGCAAAGACGTCCAGCTGAAAGACCCCGCCGAAGCAAGAAAGCTCGGTATCGGCATGGTTTTTCAGCATTTTTCCTTGTTCGACAGCATGACGGTCGTTGAGAATATCGCCTTGGCGTTGCCCAAAGGGCAGAAGATGGCGGCCCTCTCCAAGCGCATTGAACAGGTGAGCAACGAATATGGGTTACCGCTCAAGGCCCATAATCTTGTCGCCGATCTGTCCGTGGGGGAACGCCAGCGTATTGAAATCGTTCGCTGCCTTTTGCAAGACCCTCAGCTCATCATCATGGATGAGCCAACCTCTGTGTTGACCCCGCAGGAAGCGGAATTGCTGTTCAAGACGCTCCTGCGCTTGGCGAGCGAGGGGCGCTCGATCCTCTATATCAGCCACAGGCTGGAAGAGGTGCAGCGCATTTGTGATACGGCGACTATTCTGCGGCATGGCAAGCTGGTCTCCCAGTGCACACCGTCCGAGGAAACGGCCTCTTCGCTCGCCAGCCTTATGGTCGGCTCGAACGTTAAGTCCGTTGAACGTGAAAAGGCAGATCTGTCCGATGCGCCGGTTAGATTGCAACTGGAGCATCTGGATTTACCCGCTTCAGGGCCATTTGCCATAGAACTCAAAGATATAAACCTTTCGCTCAAGGGCGGTGAGGTCGTTGCCATTGCCGGAGTAGCAGGCAATGGACAGTCTGAGCTTTTCGATGCCATTTCTGGCGAGCGGGCCACTCTGGCCGATGCGGTCGTGATCGATGACGAGAAAGTCGGAAACAAAAGCATCACCTTGCGCCGAAAGCTCGGTGCCGCCTTTGTGCCAGAAGAACGGCTTAGTCATGCCGTTGTACCTTCTCTGCGTCTGTCAGAAAATGTCCTCCTGACCCGTCATGGTTCCGACGTGCCATCGATGACCCGCAGGGGGATGTTCATCAAGCGCACGAAAACCGGCAAGGTTGGTCAACGGATCGCCGAGAATTTTGATATTCGCAAGGGTGAACCAGACCCGAATGCGGGGAGCCTCTCCGGTGGCAACCTGCAGAAATTCGTTGTCGGACGCGAGATAGATCGCTCCCCAACCATCCTGATCGTTTCCCAGCCAACCTGGGGCGTGGATGCAGGCGCTGCGGCGCTCATCCGACAGTCGCTGATTGATCTGGCCAGAAAAGGCACCGCCGTTCTGGTTATTTCTCAGGACCTTGATGAGATTTTCGAAATTGCAGACCGTATCGCGGTCATCAACAAAGGCTCCCTGTCTGAAGCCAAGCCGGTTGAAGAAATGACCCTTGAAAAAGTTGGCCTACTCATGGGTGGGGTGCATGGTGATGCACCAGAAGGCATAGATCTGTCGGTCCCCTCCCAAGGAACGCCTGAAGATGGAGGCTCCAATGCGGCTTGAAATGCAAAAGCGTGGGGCGCCATCCCAAGTCATGTCCCTGATGTCGCCCGTTCTGGCGATTATCCTGACATTGATCACGGGCGCCATCATGTTCGGCTTGCTCGGATTTAACCCCGGCAAGGCACTCTATGTCTATTTCGTGGAACCGCTGCTAGACCCCTGGAGCTTGCAAGAGCTTGTCGTCAAGGCGTCTCCACTCATTCTGATCGCAGTGGGCCTGACCATATGCTACCGCTCCAACAACTGGAATATCGGCGCAGAAGGCCAGTTCACCATGGGGGCCATTTTCGGCTCAGTCTTGCCGATCATGTTCCCGGATTTCCAGAATTATGCGGTATTCCCGATCATGCTGGCCATGGGGGCCGCTGGCGGGGCTCTGTTTGCCTATATTCCGGCTGTGCTCAAAAACCGCTTCGCCACCAACGAAATCCTGACCAGCCTGATGTTGACCTATGTGGCGCTGCTGTTTCTTGATTTCCTCGTGCGAGGCCCTTGGAAAGACCCCGACGGTTACAATTTCCCCGAAAGCCGCCTGTTCAATGATTTCGCGCTGACACCAAGCCTGTTTGAAGGCGGGCGCATGCATATCGGTGCCGTTTTTGCTGTCGTGGCCGCGATCCTCGTCTTTATCCTTTTCATCCGCACGCTCAAGGGGTTTGAGATCAAGGTCATTGGTGAAACCCCAAGGGCAGGGAATTTTGCCGGCTTCTCCAAGGAGAAGATGACCGTGTTCGCCTTCCTTGTGTCTGGCGCGCTCACAGGTCTTGCCGGTATCCTTGAAGTCGCAGGACCGATTGGCCAGCTGCGCCCAACCATATCCCCTGGCTATGGTTTCACGGCCATCATCGTGGCCTTTCTGGGCCGGCTTAATCCGATCGGCGCAATCTTTGCGGGGCTTTTGCTGGCTCTGTCCTATCTGGGGGGCGAAGCCGCGCAGGTGGATCTAGGCATTTCGGAAAAAACAGCCAAGGCGTTCCAGGGCATTCTGCTCTTCTATGTTCTGGCCTGTGACACACTCATTCACTATCGTATTCGCATTGTGTGGCGCAACAAACTGCGCGCAAAAGAGGTCGCCTGATGGAATTCGCAGATGCATTGCTCGTCTCTATTGTAACGGCCTCAACCCCGCTTCTGCTTGCTGCAATCGGTGAGCTTGTCGTGGAGCGGTCCGGTGTGCTCAATCTCGGCGTCGAGGGCATGATGATCATGGGCGCTGTCTGCGCCTTTGCAGCTTCACTGACCACCGGCAACCCGTATCTGGGCATTCTGGCCGGTATCGCGGGAGGCGCAGTCATGGCGCTTCTTTTTGCCTTCCTGACATTGGGTCTTGTTGCCAATCAATATGCAACAGGCCTTGCGCTCAGCCTTTTGGGCCTCGGTTTTTCGGGTATGATTGGCGAAAATTATGTAGGCACCCCCGGCGTCAAGCTTCCGACGCTTGATATTCCCCTGCTATCCGACATTCCTGTTATCGGCGATGCCATATTCAATCAGGATATCCTATTCTATCTGGCGATCGCGCTTGTCATCGGCGTCAACTGGTTCTTGTTCAAAAGCCGCTCCGGGCTCATCCTGCGCGCCGTGGGCGAGAACCACAACTCCGCACATGCGCTGGGCTACAATGTCAACCGTGTGCGTTTGTATGCCGTATTGTTCGGCGGTGTATGCGCAGGTCTTTCAGGCTCCTATCTGTCGCTCGTCTATACCAATTTGTGGATTGAGAATATGACTGCGGGTCGCGGCTGGATCGCACTGGCACTGGTCGTGTTCGCCTCATGGCTGCCATGGCGCACGATGGCCGGGGCCTATCTGTTTGGCGCGGTTCTCATCTTGCAGTTTCATGCGCAAGGCGCAGGCTGGGAAGTGCCTTCGCAGCTGCTGTCGGCCCTGCCTTATCTTGCAACAATCGTCGCATTGGTTTTCATTTCCCGCAACCGCACAGTGGCGCGGGTCAATACGCCTTCCTGTCTGGGTCAATCCTTTGTACCAGACCGTTGATGACCAAGCAGTTGGTCGCATTCTGCCATAAAGCTGGCAGCAACAAAAAGTGCTCTGATCTTTCGTGAGGGCAGGGCACGATAAAAAAGACACGTATCAGAACATGATCCGAAGCATCGGATCAGGCAATGAAAGAGGGATGCAACATATGCGTAAACTATTTGCAGCGGCAGCAGCCGTCGCTCTCGGCCTGACCGCCTCTCTGGGGGCTCAGGCTGCAGACAAAACCAAAGTCGGCTTCGTTTATGTCGGACCAGTGGGAGACATGGGCTGGTCCTATCAGCACGATCAGGGCCGTCAGGCTATCGAAAAGAAATTCGGCAAGAAGGTTGAAACCACCTTTGTCGAAAACGTTTCCGAAGGCCCCGACGCTGAACGCGTGATCGAAAAGCTGGCCCGCTCTGGCAACGACATCATTTTCACCACGTCATTCGGCTTTATGAACCCGACTTTGAAAGTGGCCAAGAAATACCCCAATGTGAAGTTTGAGCATGCAACGGGCTACAAACGCGCTGACAATGTTTCCACCTATGCAGCCCGTTTCTATGAAGGCCGCTATGTGATCGGTCAGATCGCTGCACGCATGACCAAGTCCAAGATCGTTGGCTATATCGGTGCGACCCCGATTCCGGAAGTTGTGCGCGGCATCAACTCCTTCATGCTGGGCGCACAGTCCATTGATCCGGATATCAAGGTCAAGATCATCTGGATCAACAGCTGGTTTGACCCGGGCAAGGAAGCTGACGCGGCCAAAGCCCTCATCGACCAGGGCGCTGACATTCTGGTTCAGCATACCGATTCCGCAGCACCTTTGCAGGTGGCAGCAGAGCGCGGTGTCGTCGGCTTCGGTCAGGCATCCGACATGATCAAGTTCGCTCCGAAAAACCAGTTGACCGCTATCGTCGACCATTGGGATGAATATTACATTTCCCGCGTTCAGGCTGTCATGGACGGCACCTGGAAGTCTGAAGACACCTGGGGTGGCTTCGACAAGGAAATGGTTCACATGGCCCCCTTCACTAACATGCCGGAAGATGTCGCCAAAATGGCCACAGAAACCGAAGCAAAGATCAAGTCCGGTGAATTGCACCCATTTGATGGCCCGATCTACAAGCAGGACGGAACCCTCGTTGTCAAAGAAGGGGAAACCCTTGATGACGGTACTCTGCTTGGCATGAACTGGTATGTTCAGGGCATCGACGGCAAAGTTCCGCAATGATCGCCTGCTAGCGCAGACAATCTGACGTTAAAACCACTCCTCCGAAGCATTTCGTTTCGGGGGAGTTTTTATGTCGAGACCGCTATATGGATAGCGACCATCAGACAATGCGCACTGTATAGCAAACACGGAAAACAGGTCTTGGGTTGTCTATGCCTACTTTGGGAATCTTGATTTCAAACCCGGTTACGCTGGCAAACCTGCAGCTTTAAAAAAGACCTATGGCAAAAGATTTAAAGCATCCTCAGGCAGCAAGATATTCCACTGTTCGCTCTGGATTGGCGCGAAAGGTTCACTTGGCAAAATCAACACAAGCCGTGCCTTTGCCAAAACGAATGGCAGCACAATCTGGTGGTAAGGGCTGCCGTTAACCTATTGGAAGGTCGTGTTTCACCTTATACATTAGAACTAGTAGCATGTGCTGACACACTTAAATTATTGCATTTTGCCCCGGTTTGTAGCAAAGTGGCTTTGTTGATATTTTATCACCAGAAGTTTCCAGGGCAGCAATCCAGGAGCCGTTTTATTTGGGGGACCCGTTCTAAAGGTTGCTGTCAATGAGGTCCAGCCAAAAGGTCGGGCCTCATTTTTTTGGGGGGTAGCCCGAACTCACCTTCCGCAATCGCTCCCAATCGCCTCACACACCGAGCCCAAAAGAAAGCCGGTCAGAGCGAGCGGCTTGACCAGCCTTCCTTTTTCCAGACACTCAGCACGCTTCAGATCCGGTTTTCAGTCTCCTTGTCAAAGACATTGGTCCGCTTCATATCGATTGCACAATTGAACTTGTCGCCAATTGATACATCGATGCGGTTGTTGATGCGCGCCAACACCGAATTTATGCCCCACTTGATGTGGCAAAGAGTATCGGCTCCCGTCGGCTCGACGACATCGACTTCCCCCTGAACCACCTCATGGCCATCTTTTACAGGCTCCTCGGTGTAGCTGATATTTTCTGGCCGGATGCCAATGATGACGTCTTTGCCAATATAGCCGGACAAATCGGAATCATAGCCCTTCAGCGAGAGATCAAGCTTCTGGCCGCACGGATCATTTGTCAGAGGAACATGGGCCACAGCCTCGCCATTCACGGTGTCGAGCCGTGCATTGAGAAAGTTCATCGGCGGAGAGCCAACAAGGCTGGCAATAAAGACGTTGGTGGGCATATTGTAGATCTCTGCCGGTGTCGCATATTGTTGCACGATGCCATCCTTAAGGATGGCAATCCGATCAGCCAGCGTCATCGCTTCGATCTGATCGTGGGTCACATAGACGATGGTCGCATTAAGTTCCTTGTGCAAGCGTTTAATTTCCGTGCGCATTTCAAGACGCAGCTTGGCATCGAGGTTTGACAAGGGCTCATCGAACAGGAAGATCTCCGGACGACGCACCAGAGCCCGCCCCATCGCGACACGCTGGCGTTGACCTCCCGACAGCTGTGCCGGTTTCCGGTCCAGCAAATGGTCAATCTGCAACATGGTTGCAACTTCAGAGACCAGCTTGTTGCGTTCATCCTTGGGAATACCACGCATTTCCAGACCGAAGGCGATATTCTTCTCCACCGTCATGTTCGGATATAGCGCGTAGGACTGGAACACCATAGCGATATCGCGATCCTTGGGATGGACATCATTGACGACCCGATCTCCGATCCGAATTTCCCCTTCCGTGATTTCTTCCAAACCAGCGATCATATTGAGCAAGGTTGACTTACCACATCCAGAAGCGCCCAGAAGAACAAGGAATTCGCCATCATTGAGATCGAGCGACACATTTTTAATGACCTCGACCGCCCCAAAGCGCTTGACCGCGTTTCTTATTGATAGGGATGCCATATTTCTTCTCCTTATCCTTTTACCGAGCCTGCGGTCAGGCCGCGAACAAAATATCGACCGGCAACGATATACACCAGCAGCGTTGGCGCCGCGGTAATCAGGGCTGCAGCCATATCAACATTATACTGCTTGACCCCTGTGGTCGTGTTTACAAGATTGTTGAGCGCAACCATCAGCGGCTGCGATCCTCCGGTGGTGAAGCTGACACCGAAGAGAAAGTCATTCCAGATCTGGGTGAATTGCCAGATGACCGCCACAACGATGATCGGCGGCGAAATCGGCAACAGGATGCGGAAAAAGATCGTAAAGAATCCCGCTCCGTCTATGGTCGCAGCCCGAATGAGCTCATCGGGAATAGTGACGTAATAGTTCCTGAAAAACAGCGTCGTAAAGGCGAGGCCATAAATCGAATGCACCAGAATAAGGCCATAGACTGTGTTGGTCAGTCGCAAGATGCCAAGCGTCTGGGCCATAGGCAGGATCACCACCTGAAACGGGACAAAACAACCAAACAGAATGAGGGCAAAGACGATATTGCTGCCCTTGAACCGCCATTTTGTCAGCGTGTAGCCAGTCAGAGCCCCAAGCGTCGTCGAGAACAGAACCGCAGGAATAGCCATCATAACCGAATTCATGAAATAGGGCTGCAAACCGGTGCATTGCACGCCGATGCAGGCCTGATTCCAGGCATGTTGCCATGCATTGAAATTCAGCTCATGGGGCAAGGCAAGCAGAGAACCACCCCGGATTTCTTCCAGGTTTTTCAAAGACGTGCTTATGACCACATAAGCTGGCATGAGAAACCAGAAGCAAAAGAGCAACAGGATGGTCCAGATCAGCAGCCGTCCAACCCACTGCCATGACGATGTTTCGGGCCTTACGATATCCAGATTAGACATTTTTCGACCCTCTCAATTCTGAATAGAGATAAGGCACCATGATCGCCATCACTGTCAGCAGCATGATAATGGCTGAGGCGGCACCAACACCAATCTCGTTGCGGCGGAAGGTCATCTCATACATGAAGTTCGCAGGCAGCGTGGAGGAGTAGCCCGGGCCGCCATTGGTCAAGGCGACGACGAGATCAAAGCTCTTGATGGCGAGATGGGCCAGAATGACCACTGCGCTCATGAAGACCGGCCGCATAGAGGGCAGAATGATCCTGAGATAGATCTTCGCGGTCGATGCTCCATCAAGACTGGCCGCCTTGATGATATCCTGATCGACGCTCCTGAGAGCGGAAAGAAACAGGGCCATGACAAAGCCCGATGACTGCCACACCGCCGCCATCACCAGCGCATAGACCGCCATATTCTGATCGACGATCCAGCCAAACGAAAAGGATTCCCACCCCCAGGAATGCACCACGGTTTCTAGACCGAGAGAGGGGTTCATGATCCATTTCCAGGCGGTACCGGTGATTACAAATGAAATCGCCATGGGATAGAGATAAATCGTGCGGATTGCGCCCTCAATTCGGATACGCTGATCCAACAAGATTGCAAGCAAAACGCCGATAATGATGGATATGGCAATGAAGGCCACACCAAAGACAATCAGGTTCGTAAAAGCGACATTCCAGCGATCCATCTGGAACAGGCGCTCATATTGGCGCAAACCGATCAGGTCATAGTTGGGAAGCATCTTCGACTTAGAAAATGAGATATAGGCCGTCCAGATTATGAAACCATAGACAAACAGCAATATCGCCAAAAAGCCGGGAGCGATTACCAGTTTGGGAATTATTCTTTCCAACCTGAGCGCTATTCTCCCCGCAACACTAGCCATTTGGGCTCTCCTTTCTGGGGTTTAGAGGCCAAGGCAAACTCTGCTTTCAAGCAATGTGAAAGAAGTGAACAGCCTCCCGAGATGCATGGGCCGACCAAAAGGCCGGCCCAAAACCCGCAAGCTGTTATTTGGCGAGCCTGATCGCATCGATCAGTTTCTTGGTTGCCTCTTCTGAGGACATGTCAGAGTTGAAGTGGGCCGTAACAACATCAAGGAAAGCACCACGAACCGCACCTGCCTGTGCAATCTCGTGCGCAACAGAGCCAACGAGTGTATTGTTTTTGGCAGCTGAGGTCATGTCTTCCATGGATTTGATGGCGCAGGAATCAAATTTATCCATTGGCACATCCATGCGCGCCGGAATGGACCCTTTGTAAAGGTTGAAGGTTTCCTGAAACTCCTTACCAAGGATCAGCTCAGCCAGCAGATTCTGGCCTTCTTTCTTGTCTTCGCCGGAAACATTGAACATGGCAAAGCTATCGGAGTTCAGAATGTAGCCACCGTCGGATGGGGTAGGGGCGCAAATATAGTCAACACCGGGTTCCTTGCCCGCTGCGGCGAATTCGCCTTTGGCCCAGTCGCCCATGATTTGCATGGCGGCTTCCCCGCGCATGACCATCGCTGTTGCAAGGTTCCAGTCACGGCCCGGATAATCGGGGTCAACATAGTCACGGATTTTACGCATCTGGTCGAACACCTTGATCATGGTGTCAGAACCAAGGGCATCTTCATCCAGATCGACCATGGCTTTCTTGTAGAAGTCGACGCCACCGACCCCCAAAACGACCGTTTCGAAGACTGTTGCATCCTGCCATGGCTGACCACCATAAGCGAGCGGTACGATGCCTGCTTCTTTCAGCTTGTCAGCGGTTGCGTTAAACTCGTCCCATGTTTTGGGCACTTCGGCTCCAACCTTAGCCAGGACCTTCGGATTGGCCCAGATCCAGTCTACCCGATGCACGTTGACCGGCACGGCAACATAGTGACCATCATATTTGACCACATCCTTGATCGCCTGAGGCAGGATGTCATCCCACCCCTGAGCATTGGCGACATCTGACAGATCGCCCAAAGCGCCCGCTTCTGCCCATTCGGCAATGTTCGGCCCTTTGATCTGAACTGCGGAAGGTGGATCACCAGCCAGCACGCGAGAGCGCAATACGGCGGCCTGTGCATCGCCACCACCACCAGCGACGGGCGCATCAATCCATTTGCCACCGCGTTTTTGAAATGCTTGTTGAAGTTCCTTGATGGCCTTAGCTTCACCGCCCGATGTCCAATAATGCAACACTTCGGCAACAGGTTCTGCCTGAGCGGCCAGAGGCGTAGCAGCCAACGCTATCGCTCCCATAAGAGCGAGTTTTAAAAATTTCATTTTTTCCTCCCAAGATAAAATGAAAACAAAATATGCCTTTTGATTGTAGAGTGGATTCGCGATAACAAGCAGCCGGATTTTGTAAGTTTTTGTATCAGAAACTGTGCTTGGCACCTACATATGTTACAAATTGTAACATTGATACGCTTGTTGTCCAAAATGGATTAGTCAAGAGTATTAGGGGGAGGAAACAGGATGCAGCGTATCCATATCATTGAGGATGATCCTGAAATTTCATCACTTTTATCGTCCTATCTTGATGCTCGCAATTTTCAGTGCGTTGTCTCGGAATCCGCCGAGGTCGCCTATAGGCGTGGCAATGTTCTGTTTGATCTGCTGATCGTCGATCTGATGTTACCCGGTGAGAGCGGTCTTGAATTCTGCAAGAAGGTTAGAGCGACATCGTCTGTTCCCATTATCATCTTGTCTGCTGTCAAGGGCGATACCGAGCGCATCATCGGGCTGGAGCTGGGGGCTGACGACTATATGGAAAAGCCCTTCAATCCACGCGAGCTGCTAGCGCGCATCAATGCGCTGCTTAGGCGCACCGGGCCTGGCGAGAGAAAGACATCCGCGGGCAAACTCTCCTTTGAGGGCTGGGTGCTGGATCTGACGAACGAACAACTACATGCACCGAAGAATTTGCTTGTCCCTCTCAGTACCCGCGAATATGCAGTGCTTTCCATATTGGCTCAGGCCTCGCCCAATCCGGTATCCCGCGATGAGCTGGCCCAGTTGCTGATCGGTCATGACATAGAGCCGGGAGATCGCCGTATCGACATTCTCGTCAGCCGTCTGCGCAAAAAGCTGACCGATGTAGATAGAAAAGCACAGTTCATTCGCACGGTACGCAATCAGGGTTACAAATTCTGCTCCGAGATTGAAAGTGCCAACAATACGACAGCGTCGTGGTCCCCCTATCTCTAGAAAGAGCCCAAGGCCATGTTGCAATCCATTCTGTCCCTATTCCCGCGTAGCCATGCAGCCCGCATCGCCACAATGCTCTCTTTGTCCTTTCTGGCAGGGATCGGCACGACATGGCTCGTTGTGGAGACCTATCTTGATCGTAGAACAGATCTCAGCATTGCCGAGATGACAGGCGGAAGCCTGTCACAAATCATCGAGGGCTGTCTTGAAAGCAAAGAATCAATCGAAGAGAATTGCTCGGGAGAAGAGAAGCCCTATGTCTTCCGGTTTCATGACAGCTTCCCGCGGGAGCAGGACAGCTTTGTTTCCCCCCTCATACTGATCCTTGGCGATAAACGCGTCAGGGCCGCTGTCCGTTTCAGGGAAACACCGCCCTTGCCGGGGTTGCTGAGTTCACGCAATCACAGCGCAGATCTGCAACAAGACAGCATCTACGACCCGACCCTGGATGCAACAAATGGTTCGCGCACCTTCAACCAACCCATACCGGCTTCGGTGCGACTTGCCTCCCTCTCTTTGGCCATCGCCAGACAGGATATAGAAGCATCACTCTATATTTTTCTAAAGGATGACAAGGTACAGGAAATCTCGTCCCCATCGCTTTGGCGCGCCCGTTATTCGGAAACTCAAGGCGCATTCCTGACCCTGTTTGTCACAGCTCTCACCTTGTCGCTCTGCTTTCCCTTTTCCTCCACTCTACTGCTGCCTTTCAGAAAACTCAGTCAGGGCACAAAATACACGCGCAAATCTTTGGGCCGCTTTGCCCCCACAGAAGCCCTTGCCATACAGGACAATATGCGCGAACTGGTCAAACGCTTTGATCGGGAACGAGAGCGACAGCTCCTTGGCCTTGCTGCGATCTCCCACGACCTGCGCACGCCGGTTACCCGCATGCTGCTACGCACGGAGATGATCAAGGAAGAAGAGACAAGGGAACGCTTTGCGAGCGATCTGGAAACGATCCATGATCTGGTAGAGGGCGCACTTGATTTCCTCTCCCTGCACAAGAACACCGAAGAGCGCCATCGGTTCTCGCTCAGTTCGCTCATAACCAGCCTGTGCGATGATTATCAGGACATGGACAAGGATGTGAGCTTTGATTCAACGCTTCCCATTGAAATAGAAGGGGTCGCCTCTGTATTCAGTGTTGCGCCATCCATCGAACTTTCCACCCAGACTCGTGGGTTCATGATCGGAAAGCCGAAACAGCTGCGTCGGGCCCTGTCCAACATTATCGACAACAGCCTCAAATATGGAAAATATGCCAAAGTCTTCCTTGGCTATGATGGCAGCGAGCAAACCGTCATCACCATTGTCGACGGCGGACATGGCATTCCCAGCGATCAGATCGAGAAGGTTCTGCTTCCCTTTGAGCGCGGCAATGAGGGCCACAAGACAAAGGGTGTCGGTCTTGGCTTGAGCATCGCCAATGAAATTGTGCGCAATCACAAGGGCGAGATGACCTTGAACAACAGCAGCGAAGGCTTGCGCGTTGAAATCACGCTCCCCCGCGACATCTTTACGAACTAACCGCAAGAGGGCTCCCCAGCGAGTGCAAGACCGACAAGAAGCTGTCAATAACGCGATCATGAGTAGGGAAGTTAGTAGCATTGACAATTTGCAAAATCCGTTTCCCAAGTGCACTTCCCAAGCCAGCTTTGTGCAACGGGCAGGGAAGTCTCCTTGCAGATTCAGGCTGTTATAAAGCTCTGCTCAAATTTTTATCGAAAGCGACCAAAAGCCGCCAATGAATGCCGATGAAATCGAATTCATAATTTTGTTTGAAATCGATTTCATTTCTGACCAGACTACCGCCATCATTTGTGACAAGGGAGGAAGCAGATGAAGGTGAAAACAGCATTTCTGGGAATGGCCGTGATGGCTCTGACTATTCCCATGGCGCAAGCTGAAGACTTTACCATCGGCTTGTCAAACGGCTGGGTCGGCTCCGAGTGGCGCACCCAGATGATCGAAGAAGCTCAGGCAGCAGCGGAAAAATGGAAAGATAAAGGTGTAGACATCAAAGTAGTGGTGCAAAGCGCCAACGTTGATGTGCCCGGTCAAATTGCGCATGTGCGCAATTTCATCAATCAGGGCGTCGATGCCATTATCATCAACCCCAACAGCCCGACGGCATTTGACCCAGTCTTCGCGCAAGCCAAGGAAGACGGCATTCTGGTCATTTCCACCGACGCGGAAGTCTCCTCTGAAGACGCCCTATATGTGGGCATCGATCAGACCAACTGGGCAGCCTTGAGCGCACAGTGGCTCGCCGATACGTTGGAAGGCTCCGGACAGGTTGTGGCCATCAACGGCGTTGCCGGTCATCCGGCCAACGAAATGCGCATTGCTGGCTATACCAGTGTGTTTGGCCAATATCCTGACATCAAGGTGGTCAATGAAGTCAATGCCAACTGGGATCAGGCGCAGGGCCAGCAGGCCATGCAGAACCTTCTGGCAACCTATCCCGATATTGATGGCGTCTGGGTGCAGGATGGTATGGCAGCCGGAGCATGGCGGTCTCTGATGGATGCCGGAAAAGCAGGTGAAGTGGCCGCTACGGGCGAAATCCGCAAGGACTTCATCGATCTATGGGTGAAGAATGATTTCACCTCAGGCGCCTCTGTGAACCCTCCTGGCGTTATGGCCAGCGCTCTCAACATCGCTGTCTTCATGCTGCAGGGAAGAGAACTCAAAGAACCCGCATCAGCTGGCCAATACAAGAATGCCATGTATCTGCCAATTCCGTTCATTGATGGGGACAATGTCCAAACCGTTGCCAAGGAACTGGAAGGCAAACCGGGCTTCTATTCCTACACCAGCGCGTTGAGCATCGACGACGCGGAAGCATACTTCAAATAATCACGGTGACTGTGATGCCGCCGGCCTCAAGGTTTGGCGGCATCCTTCAAATGACGATAACGAAGGTGCATCGCCATGAGTCGATTGAAGCTACAGCAGGTTTGCAAATATTATGGTGCAACAACTGCTTTGGCCTCTGGGGATTTGTTGCTTGAACGCGGCGAGATCCATGTTCTGATCGGAGCCAATGGCTCGGGTAAGAGTACGCTATGCAAGGTCATCGCTGGCAGCGTTCGACCAGATGGCGGCCTGTTTGAACTGAATGGAAAACCGGTCACGCTATTTGGTCCGCAAGCCGCGCGGGAAATGGGCATATGCCTTTTCTATCAGGAGCTAAGTCTGGCGAGCAGCCTTTCAGTTGCCAAGAATATTAGCCTTTATCAACTGCCAACCCGCGCAGGCGGCCTTATAGATGATGCCGAGCTCAACAAGCGTGCCGAGCATTATATCTGCAAGTTCAAAACGGTGGTCGGCGAGGGCTTTTCGCCCGACACGCCCGTGGCCAAATTGCGGCCAGACCAGAAGCAGCTTGTCGAGATCATGAAAACATTGGCCAGCGAAGCCGAAGTCCTGATTTTTGATGAACCGACCTCGGCGCTTGATCGTTCACAGGTAGACTGCTTCTTCTCCATATTACGCACGTTGAAAGAAGAGGGGCGTTCGATCATCTTTATTTCCCATCGCATGGATGAGATCTTCGACATTGCCGACAGGATCACCGTCATACGCGACGGGACAACCGTTTCCTCGCGTCTGGCCAGCGAAACGGACCAGTCGAGCGTCATACACGACATGATCGGCGAACAGCCAGAAGCAGCGGCCCTTGAGGCCTCCGCAGCTCCCATAGCCGAAAAGAAGACGGAGAACTGTCTGACTGCGAAAGCGCTCTCAGGGG
Source organism: uncultured Cohaesibacter sp. (assembly GCF_963676485.1). Taxonomy (NCBI): domain Bacteria; kingdom Pseudomonadati; phylum Pseudomonadota; class Alphaproteobacteria; order Hyphomicrobiales; family Cohaesibacteraceae; genus Cohaesibacter; species uncultured Cohaesibacter sp. The sequence goes on along the minus strand of NZ_OY781114.1, from coordinate 4,228,429 downwards.
CACATATTCGCAAAGTCAGCTTTTCCCTTGCCAAGGGCGAAATCCTTGGTCTAGGCGGTTTGCACGGGCAGGGGCAGTCCAGCTTGTTGCGCACCCTGTTTGGTGCAGAAAAGCTCCAGTCCGGTTCGCTCACGCTCAATGATGAGGTGGTGCATCTGACCAACCCGCGCGTCGCCATCAAGAACGGCTTTTCCTATGTTTCCGGCGACCGCGTGCGCGATGGCGTCATTGCCGGGCGCCCTATCTTGGAGAATGTGTCGCCCATCCATTTTCTCAAAGACCAGACATTCCTGGCCTTCCCGAATGTGCTTGCTCGCATTATCGAGCCAGCGCTTGGCGCTCTCAATACCAAATATTCGAGCCTTGGCGCCTCCATCGGCTCGCTCTCGGGCGGCAATCAGCAGAAGGTTGTCATTGCCCGCTGGCTTACCAATCCGCCCGACATCCTGCTGCTGGACGACCCGACAAAAGGCATTGATCTTAGCGCCAAAAGCGAGCTGTTCGCGCTGGTGCGCAAGCTTGCTGATGAAGGCATGGCAATCATTCTCTACTCATCCGAAGATGGCGAATTGCTCGTGCATTCGGATCGCATTCTGGTCTTCAACAATGGCTCAGTCTCGCGCGAGCTCGTGGGCGAAGAAAAGACACGCTTCAATCTCTATGAGGCAGCATATTCGGGGGCTCAATGACAAAGGCCGTTTCATTCAAATCCCGTATGGCAAGCGTGTTAAGGCGCTTCCCGTTTATTCCGGCGCTTGGCATGCTGGTGCTGTTGTTCATTCTGAACGGCATAGCCGAACCCAACAGCATGACTGTCCGTGCGCTCAAAGGGGTAGCAAGCACCTATCTTGCTCTTGTGTTTCTCTCTGTTGGCCAGACCTTCGTGGTCTATACCGCCGACATTGACCTCTCTGTGGGGGCGATACTCTCCCTGGTCAATGTATCCATGGTGGTCATCATGAGCCAGCTTGGTGGCGAGCCCTATGCGGTTTTGCTGGCACTGGGCGCGGGCATCATGATTGGCGCTCTATGCGGCCTGATGAATGGCATTGTTGTTTCCGGCTTGCGGATGCAGGCCATCGTGGCAACCTTTGCGACCAGCATCCTCATCTCCGGCATCGCACTCTGGGTGCTGCCGGTCGCCGGGCTGCCTGCTCCAAGCCTATTCTGGAAGGTCTATGGCGGGCGCAGCTATGGCATCCCGAATGTCTTCTTCTTCATCGTTATTCTGATCGTGCTTCTGGCTTTCATGGCAAAAACCGGACTGGTCACCAAGCTGCTTGCAGTCGGCAATGGCCAGCTATCGGCTTATCAATCGGGCCTGCCGGTCACGCGCATCCGGATCTACGGCTATATCATCTGTGGCATTTTCTCGGCATTGGCCGCCTTCTGTATCACGGGAGACACCGCAAGCGGGGATCCTCTGGTGGGTGGAGCCATGACACTTTCGAGCGTGGCAGCCGTGGTGTTGGGCGGCACGGCGCTTTCCGGCGGTATCGGCTCCTCATTTGGCTCTGCCCTTGGCGCTATCATCATCGGCCTGATCAGCTCTCTGGTCTTTTATGCAGGCATCCCCTCGCAATGGCAAAATCTGGCTCAGGGAGCGACCATACTTCTGGTGCTAATGCTCGGTGTCCTCACATCCCGGAGGATCAACCAATGACCATTCTACAGCATAGCAACCCGCAAACATCCCGATCCACACTCTTTGTCTATTTGAAAAACCCGCTTCTGGTCGCCTTCATCTTGATCGTGCTGCTTCTCGTCGCTGGCGAGGCGCTATCACCCGGCTTTGCCTCAATGGAACAGATACTGCGCCTGCTCATTGTGGCGGCCTTGCTCGGCATCGTCGCTGCCGGACAAAACCTGGTTATATTGGGAGGGCGCGAAGGGATCGACCTCTCGGTTGGAGGGGTCGTATCCCTGACCGCCGTGCTCGCAGGCAATGTCATGGATGGCAGCAATGCCAATATCATAGCCGCAATCGCCGTTTGCCTTGCCGCCGGAGGAGTGGTTGGCCTTATCAATGGGGTTGGAGTTACCATCTTCGGCATTCCGCCTCTGGTGATGACCTTGGGCATGCTTGGCGTGCTTCAGGGGCTTCTGGTTGTCATAAGACAGGGCATTCCATCGGGTTTGGCAGCACCTGCGCTTGCCAATTTCGTCACCAAGCCATTCCTCTTCAATCTACCCGGCATCATATGGCTCTGGGCAGCCGTTGGGCTGCTTATGGCCTTCCTGCTGATGCGTACATCCCTTGGCCACAAGATCTATGCGATCGGCTCCAACGAGAATGCAGCCTATATGGCAGGTGTCCCGGTGCGACTGATCCGCATCCTGCTGTTTGCCTTGTCGAGCATGTTTGCAGCACTCGCTGGCATCTGCATTCTGGGCTACTCGGGCACCTCCTTTGCCAATGTGGGCGATAGCTACATGCTGTCTTCCATCATCGCCGTCGTTTTGGGCGGCACACCACTTTCCGGAGGCAAGGGGGGATATACCGGCACCATGGCCGGAGCCTTCCTGCTGATCCTGATGCAGAGTATCCTGACGACACTCAGCATAGGTGAATCCGGTCGACAGGTCGTGTTTGGCATCACTCTCCTTGTTCTTCTATTGTTCTATGGGCGCAGCAAGGCCTTGCGCGGCTAGAAAGAAACACAGGGAACAAACAGGTTCACAAAGAAGCAAGCGAGGGAGGGGAACCGTGAACAAGAAGCCGAAAATCAAGGATATCGCTTTAAAGGCTGGCGTATCAGCGACAACAGTCTCGCGCGCCTTGAGCGGCACGGGGCTCGTGGCCGAGCCAACCCTGAGCCATATTCGCGCAATTGCCGAAAGCCTGCACTATCGCCCCAATATCAGCGCCCGCAACCTTAGAACCCAGAAGACCATGTCGATACTCGTGGTGGTGCGCGACATCGGCAACCCCTTCTATCTGGATATTTTCAAAGGAGCAGAAAGCGTCGCCCACGATGCCGGTTATTCGCTTTTGATGGCCAACACCGAGGACGACCCCAAGCGCGAAGCGGACTATTTCGACATGCTTAGCCACGGCCATGCCGACGGCATGATCCTGATGACGGGGAAAATGCCCCTCGACTGCGACTTGCCTCTCGACATCGCGCAAAAAGTGGTTGTGGCCCTTGAGATGATCGACAATGTCGACTTGACCCATGTGGTCATCGATAATGAATATGCCTCCATCGAGGCGATTGATCATCTCGTTTCCCTTGGGCACCAAAAGATTGCCTATATCGCCGGCCCCATTCCCGAGGGCATGAGTGTGCGACGTCTGTCTGGCTTTCGTCATGCCATGAAGGCTGCCGGTCTCAAAGTGCCTGAAGCCTATATCCAACAGGGTAATTTCAGCTATCAAAGCGGCGAGCAAGCTGCCGACATCTTGCTCGATCTGCCAGATCCTCCAACCGCCATTTATACTGCCAACGATGAAATGGCCTTCGGCGTCATTCGTGCAGCCAAGAAGCGCGCGCTTTCTGTGCCTGAAGAGCTTTCCGTTTTCGGCTTTGATGATACCTATCTCGCAGAGGCTTTCGTGCCCGCCTTGACGACGGTGCGCCAGCCTTGCCTTGAAATCGGGCGCCGCGCCATGACCCGGCTGCTTGCCCATCTCTCCGGCGATAATCCCGAAACGGATTCCATCGTGGTGCCCACGGAAATCGTGATCAGGGAAACAACAGCGCCGCCACGTCAAAAGTCTTTCAGTCCAGCGCCTTGATCTCAATTCCGGTTTGTTGGAAAGCCCTTGAGTTTATCCATGGATCACTGCAAGCCGCCAATTCAAATCAGCATAGGAACACAAATGAGGGGGAAACACGCATGACAATGACACAAAAAGAAGTCCTGAATATCGGTCTCGTGGGAAGCGGGTTCATCGCAGAGTTTCATCTCAAATCGATGCTCGGCGTCAGGAATGTCAGGGTAAGCGGAGTTTACAGCCGCAGCGCGGAAAACCGCCAGCGCATTGTTGATCTGGCCTCCGAGCTTGGGCTTGGTCCATGTGCCTCCTTTGCGTCACTGGATGCCATGCTTGAAGACAAGAGCATTGACGCCGTCTGGATTCTTTCACCCAACCACACACGCCTTGATGTCATGCGCCAAATCCATGACGCCGTGACAGGGAAACGCAGCAACATCACGGCCGTGGCCTGCGAGAAACCGTTGGCGCGCACCATAGGGGAAGCTAGTGAGATGCTCCGGCTCGCGGAAGACGCCAATCTCAATCATGGCTATCTGGAAAATCAGGTCTTTTGCACGCCGGTATTACGCGGCAAGGAAATCATCTGGCGCCGCGCCGCAGCCAATGCCGGACGGCCTTATCTGGCCCGCGCTGCTGAAGAGCATTCAGGGCCCCATGCAGCTTGGTTCTGGCAGGGCGATAAACAGGGCGGCGGAGTGCTCAATGATATGATGTGCCATAGCGTCGAGGTTGCGCGTCACCTTCTGACCGACCCGGCAAAAACCCGTAGCTCACTCAAAATCAAGGCAGTCAACGGCACCGTCGCCAACCTCAAATGGACGCAGCCCAAATATGCTCAACAGCTCAGCGAGCGCTACGGGGCGGATGTCGACTATCGCAACCGACCTTCGGAAGACTTCGCCCGTGCCACCATCACGCTGGAAGACGAAGAAGGCCACGATCTCATGATCGAAGCGACAACATCATGGGCCTATGTTGGCGCTGGCCTGCGCATCCAGCTAGAGCTGCTCGGGCCGGAATACTCCATGGAATTCAACTCGCTGGCCACAGGCCTTAAAATCTTCATGTCCCGCGAAATCGCAGGCTCTGAAGGCGAAGATCTGGTTGAAAAGCAGAATGCAGAACAAGGGCTCATGCCGGTGTTGGAAGATGAAGCAGGTATCTACGGCTATACCGATGAGAACCGCCACATGGTGGAATGCTTCCGTAAGGGAGAGACCCCAAGCGAAACATTCGTGGATGGGGTTGCCGTGGTGCAAATGCTGATGGGGCTCTATTACTCGGCAGAGGAAGGCAGAACAGTAACCTTTCCGGCTGAGGAACTTGAAAACTATATCCCCATGGTCGCGCGCGTGGGCGCTGAATAGCCGCCTAAATGAATGAAATCATGAAAGGGCGACGCTGGCCTTCAGCGTCGTTCTGTTTCCAACTATCAAGAGAAGAGCGAACCTTAAACCGGGCTCAGCCCCGTAGCGCGCCGGGCTCAATGACAGCATCAGGCCCCAGCGCCATAGCCTCTCAGAGCCTGCCTTAAAGCCAGCTTTTTCCTGTTTCTGCATCAAAGATGGAAAGCTTCTCCTGGGAGGCGTGAAGGCAGACCTTTTCCCCTACGCGGAAATCCCTCTCGGGCTTGAAGGTCGCAATCAGTCTCTGGCCATTTACATCAAAGGAGACGATTTTCTCAGGGCCGGTCAGCTCGACAATCTCAACCACGCAATCAAACGAAATGCCCCCCTCTATCGGCTCCAGACTGAAAGCTTCAGGCCGAATACCAACTACCAGCTTTTCAGGCACATCCGTTGCCTTATTGGCGCGTTTGGCAGTTTCAAGCGCAAAAGGCCTGTCGGCGACATCCAGCTCAATCAAATCCGTGCCGGAGAGAGACTGTCCCTTGAACATGTTGATCGGGGGAGAGCCCATGAAATCCGCCACGAATGTCGTCGCTGGCCGATTGTAGATTTCTTCGGGCGTTCCGAGCTGCTCGATATGACCGTCGCGCATTACAGCGACGCGCGTTGCCAGTGTCATCGCCTCGATCTGATCATGAGTCACATAAACAATCGTGACCCCCAGCATCTGATGCAGTCGCTTCAGTTCGCCGCGCATTTCCATGCGCAATTTGGCATCAAGGTTGGACAGTGGTTCATCGAACAGAAACAGTTTCGGCTTGCGCACCAAAGCACGACCGATCGCAACACGCTGACGCTGCCCGCCGGAAAGATCTGATGGTTTGCGCTCCAACAAATGATCGATCTGCAAAACCTTGGCCGCTTCCAATACCGCACTCTCGCGCTCGGCCTTGGGCACATTGCGCATTTCCAACCCGAAACCAATATTGCGTGCTACCGACAGGTTGGGATAAAGCGCATAAGACTGAAAGACCATGGCGATATCCCGGTCTTTGGGATGAACCCCGTTCAGTTTGCGTCCATCCAGCGTGATGGTCCCCGAGCTGGGATCGAGCAAGCCCGAAATGAGATTGAGCAAGGTGGACTTGCCACAGCCTGATGCGCCCAGAAGCACGAGAAACTCTCCGCTCTCCAAGGTCAAGTCGATGCCTTTGAGCGTTTCTTGCGAACCGAACGTCTTGGTAACGTGACTAAGGTCAAGCGAACTCATGAATCGTCTCCGGCTTTTTGGTGGGAAGGTAACATCTTGGGTGGGTGGATATGGCAAGCGATGCCGTTTCAATGGCGGTCTTCATGGCTTCCTGCCAGCCTTTACCTTGCGCTCTGGCAGCAAAGAAAGCCGCGTTGAAGACATCTCCCGCACCGATGGTATCAACCAGCGAGACCTTGGGGGCTGGGCAGGATAGAAGACAGTCTGAACGCATGAGCATGGCCCCTTTGCCGCCACGCTTGATGATCACAGTGGCATCATCGGCCATATGCTCAAGCAGCCATTTGCCTGCGTCTTGAGGGTCATCCAGCCCTGAAAGCGAGGTGGCTTCGATTTGATTGAACAGACTATAGTGACAGTTGGCGAGCCACTCCAAAACCTTTGCCCTTGTTGCCTCAGTCCAATCGTCCAGAGGCCAACCGGTATCAAGGGCAATCGCCACATCATGGCGCCGGGCATGCGCGAACATCTGCGCATAGTCTTGGGTGAGACTATCAGTCAGAAAAGAGCCACAGACCAGAAGAACGCCCCCGGAAAGAGTCTGCCAGTCGATCATCTCCTTGACCTGAGGCCAGGAGAGGGTAAGCAGATGTCCCTTGGTCGTCAGGAAGGTACGTTCCCCGTCCGGATGTGTCACCCCGACTGAAACGGTCGTGCCGCCTGAGACAGCAGGCCAACGCGCGGCCGGAGCCCCGAATTCCGCCTTCAACCATTTCCCGAAATGATCAGATCCGATATTGGCCGCGATCTGATAGGGACATCCCAAGGCCTGCCAGGCAAGAGCCACGTTGCCAGCGGCACCACCAACCCGCAATTCATCATGCTCGACGATCAATTCCGTACCACTGGGAAGGTTCGGCGACACTGGCCCCATAATCAGATCAACATTCACATTGCCAACGGTCGCCAGCGCTAAGGTATTCTTCTTCATTCTCAACTGAACCCTTGTTACTCAACTCTGGTGACTTTGGTGCATCGCAGTGGCGTACCGACATTCTCAACGCGAGATGCGGCAAAATCGACCATAAACCGCTGCGCAGCAGGCAAAAGCGAAAAGATGGCGGCAAGGCCCTTGGCTTGCGCACAAGTGACCGTGATTGCGCCCTTGATCGGAGCTTTGCCCGAAGCATCAAACACCACCAACGGAGACTCCGTTTCTGCAATAAAGTCTGCAAAGCCGGTCACCAGATCGCAGGTTTCATCATCGGCGCGGAACAAAACGACCCCGACGCTCTTGCCGAGCATTTCCACCGGCCCGTGACGGAATTGCCCGCCTTCCAAACTGAAACAGGGCAATCGCGAAAGCTCTGTCAGCCCAAGCGCAATGGCTTCTGCCACCCCCTGAAGCTGACGCGAAGAGGTAACCACGCTATTCACATCACCAAGTGCGGCAACCGCCTCATCAATAGCGAAAGAGGGCTGACCATGCAGAATGGCAAACAGGTCATCCAGATTCCGCCCCAACGCACCGAGCACAGCAGCATGAAGGGCGGCGGACACAGTCAGGCTCCTTGTCGCAGCAAAGGGAATCTCCGATCCTCCAACCCCTACAAGACATGGCGCAAGCCCTGCCAAACTGGAATTGGGCTCCATCGTCAGGCCAAACACATGCTCCTTGGGCGCGCAATCGCGGAACCAGCGCAAAACCTCGGCGCTTTCGCCCGATTGGGATGTGACGATGATCGTCCGCCCATCGACTGGCAACGGCTGACCCAGTTGTTCAGACAAGGGAACGGCGATGGCGTCAATGCCATGGGCACGATAAAGCGGCTCAAGAGCACGCCCCACGGCATGCGATCCGCCCATACCCAGCAGCAACAATCGCCCGGTCTGGCGCAAGGATGCTGCGATCTTTTCTGCGGGCTCTTTTGCGCCATCAATGGAGGCTTTGCTATCCTGAAACTGTCTGGCCATTTCGTCATAAATAGCCAATTGTGCCTCGGTTTCTTGTTTCTTGTTCATTTTCAACCTTTCACGCCTCCATTGGTGAGGCCGGAAATAAGGGCGCGTTGCATGAGGACACCGACAAAAACCGGGGGCAACGCAGCCAACACGCCAGCCGTTGCAATCAGGCCATAGTCAGACACGCGCCCACCTGCCAAATCGGCTATGGCAACAGTCAGGGTTTTGGCCTGCTGGTTTGAGGTAAAGAGAAGCGCATAGAAGAATTCATCCCACGCCAACAGGAAGGCAAAGATCAGCGAGGTCGCGATCACCGGCATGGCGAGAGGCAGAACAACAATGCGCAAGGTTTGATCCAGACGCGCCCCGTCAATTGCAGCGGCCATTTCCAGATCCCGCGGGATCGGATCAAAGCCAGACTTGAGTAGCCAGGTAGAGAAGGGCGCAAGGATGCTCAGATAGACAAGGGCAAGCCCCCACGTGGTGTTCAACATGCCTGTCTTGGCAAGGATCATGTAGAGCGGTACGGAAAGCGCAACGGGCGGCAGCATATAAGTGGCAACAACCGCCCCGAGCGACCACCCGACACGCGGATTGCGCGAGGCAGCCCAACCGGCAGGAATGCCAATGGCCAAAGCGATCAACGTTGCCATGCTGGCCACCTTGATGCTGTTGAACAGAGAAGCCACAAAAGCCTCTCCCATGGAGTTGTCACTGCGCGAGAGCAACTGGCCATAACGCGAGAAGTCAAAAACATCGGGCCAGAAATGCAGCGGCTTGGCAGAAAGATCCGCATTGGAAGACACGCTCATGATGAAAAGCCACAAGAGCGGAGCCAGAATGACAAGAGCCACCAGAAGCGCCATGACATGAACGAAAATGGCGAAAGTGCGCGATTGATGCTCCATCAGTTGGTTCCTCCTGCCCAGCTGCGCATGATGCGGATGTAAATGACGGCCAGAACGGTAATGGCAAGCGTAATAATCAGGGCGAGCGAGGCACCAGACCCGGCTCGCTGGAAGGCAAAGGCTTCCTGATAGACGAGTATCGATAAGGTGCGCGTGGAGTTGGCGGGTCCGCCGCGCGTCATGATCCAGATGATGTCAAACACCTTGAAGGCTTCAATCGTGCGCAGAACAACGGCCACCATCAAAGGGCCGACCAGATAAGGCAAGATGACATAGCGGAAGCGCCTGAAGGCGTTGGCGCCATCCGAGATGGCTGCATTCTTGATGTCATTGGGAACCGATTGCAAAGCGGCCAGAGCGATTAGTGCCACCAGCGGGAAATTCTTCCAAAGGTCGGCAAATATAAGCGCCATCATCGCCGTTTGCGGCTGCCCGAGCCATGATTGATATTGGTCTATAATGCCCAGCTTGAGCAGTGCGGCATTGAAGGCACCATATTCAGGATTGTAGATCAGGCGCCACAAGGTGGCATTGACCACCGTCGGCAAGGCCCAAGGCAAGATCAACATGCCCCGTAGAATGGCGCGACCATAGAATTTCTGATTGAGCAGCAGCCCTACCAGCACACCAATCACGATTTCAAGGGTGACCGAAATCAATGTAAACTGCATCGTCGCTGAAAAGGCGCGCTGAAAATTCCGGCTTGAAAGCATCTTGGTGAAATTATGCAGGCCGACGAAATCGCCTTCTGAGCCAACAAGACGGGTGTTGGTAAAAGAAAGACGGATCGTGTCGATCAGTGGCCACCCGATCACTGCGATCATGACGCACAGAAGCGGAAGCATCAACAACCAGACATGAAGGGTCTTGCGGTCAGACAACATGAGATTGGACCTTCATTCAATTTGGATTGACTGGAACGGAGTCCGGACGGCTTGGTGGAAAGTTTCAGCGCACCACATCAGGGGCGGCATTGCTCCCCCAGAATCTGGAAGGCATAGCGCTTCGTGCCTGACAGCTGCAAACCGGACGGAGCCGGGACCATTGATCCCGGCTCGCATTTTATTTATTCAAGTCCGCTATTTTCAGCTGCTGCTTCAAGCGCATCCTTTGGAGAGGCCATGCCCAGCAGAGCTTCCTGAATGCCCTGTTGAAGCGCAAGGGACATTTCCTGATAATGCGGGGTCAAAGGACGGGGATACATGACTGCAAGGCCTTTCTCGGCAGCTGCAATCAATTCTTCCTGACCTTCGGTCACTGCGGGGTCAGTGTAGGAGCTGGCCCAGATTGGCAAACTGAGGCGAGCATAGTCATTCTGAACCTTCTGGGAAGTCATGAAGACAATATAGTCCCATGCTTCATCAGGATGCTCGGAAGTTGAGGTGATACCGAGGCCCATGGAGCCGTTGACAGCAGATTCCTTGCTGATGCCCTCAACACCCGGAGCCGCAACGACGCCAACATTGCCGCCAACCTTGCTCTCTTTTGGATCATTGGCAAGGTTATACATATAGGTCCAGTTAAGCGCGAAAGCCGCATCGCCATTCTGGAAGACATTACGGACATCTTCTTCGAGGAATTCCTTGGAGTTCGGGTTGGTCAGCCCAGACTTGTAGCTATCAACCATATAATTGAGGGCATCCAGAGCGCCGCCTTCAGCAAAGGCAGGTTTCCCATCCTTGATGAAGTCGCCGCCATAGGCGCTAACGAGCGTGGTATAATCGCAGATAGCTGCTTCGGCCTGAGCCCAGCTCCATACGATTGGATATTCCAAGATACCCGCATCCTTGATCTTTTGCGCATCCGCCTTCAACTCGGCCCAGGTGGTTGGTGCTTTCTCGATACCGGCTTTCTTAAGCATTTCCTTGTTGTAGAAAAGATATTTGGTATCGAGGATCCACGGCATGCCATAGCGTTTGCCATCATAGCTGACGGTCGTCCACGCGCCAGGCAAAATGCCCGCTTCCATTTTGTCCGTGATCTTGTCAGTGACATCCACCAGAACATTATTCTGAGCATATTCGGCAGGCCAAATCACATCATACAGGACCACATCATAGCCGCCGCCAGCGCCCTGAGAGAGCACCGTCTTGTCATGCAGGCCTTCGTAAGGCACAAATTCCAGGTTGATCTTTACATCAGGATTGGCTTTTTCAAATTCGGTCGTCATGGCGCGAATATCATCTTCGCTGTAAGCGGCCTGCGCCATAAACAGGGCATTGAGCTGGGTTTCGGCAAGCGCGGCACCGGAAACCATGAATGTTAGGGCAGTAGCTGCCAGAGAGACAGCTGTAATCTTCGAACGCATAAATGTTCTCCTCAAATGAAACTCGACAAACCTTTGCCGAGGGGTCGAGTAACGCCGGAAAAAAGCTTGAGTGACGTTACGCAGGGGTGATTGGGCCGTCTTGAGAATTGGCCGATAGCTCTTGATTGGCTATTTAGTCAAGTTAATGGACTTAATGATTGCGTAACTTTCCCGAGCATGTCAATATCTTTTTATGAAAATCAGAAAAGCGACCATTCGCGCGGTGTTTGGAAGCAATGCCGGAAGCGCCGGAGCCCACAATCGACGCGTGATCATCGATGCGATCCGCGTCAACAAGGCACTGTCGCGGGCAGAGCTTGCGCGCGCCACAAAGCTGACCAAACAGACCGTCTCCAATATCATCGACGAATTGGAGCAGGACGGATTGGTCATGCCTTTAGGGACGATCCGCGAAGGGCGCGGCAAACCGGCAACGCCCTATACGCTGGCGTCCAATGGCGCCTTTGCCATCGGCCTGCAAATAGACCGCGATGTCGCGCGCCTGATCGTGGTGAACCTCACCGGAGACATCCTGATAAGGCGGTCTGTAAAGCTTGATTCCATCAATCCGGAGGAGGGGTTCGAAACTCTGGTTGATCTAGTCAACGCCGCCAGAGCCGACCTTGAGCAGATGTACTGCGGCGCATCCAGACGCACGGCAGGCCTAGGCGTCGCCATGCCGGGGCCTTTCGGCAAGCTGGCAGCCATCAATAATGAGCCCAACAATGATGCCTATTCCATGGCGGTCTGGCAGAGTTTCCCGCTTGTCGAGCGGCTGAAGGAAAGAACCGGGCTGGAAGTAAGCCTGCAAAATGACGCAGCAGCCGCCACCATTGCCGAAAAGCTCTTGGGCAATGCCGACAGCTTCCGCAACGTCGTATGCTTCTATTTCGGCTTTGGCCTCGGAGCCGGCATGATTATCAATGGCGAGCTCTACACAGGCACCAATGGCAACGCGGGGGAAATCGGCCTTGTCAAACCCCTTGGCAGCACCGATGAAACAGAAAGCCTGGAGCACGCAGCCTCTCTGGCATCCTTATGTCACGCCATGGGCTGGAACCCTTCTGACGATGATCTTTTCGAGCATATTACCAACGCCCTAAAGGAAGAGGATCCCACGATGCAAAGCTGGCTTGAAGGGGCAGCCGAGCATCTAAGATGGGCCGCGCAAGCCATTCAGCTGATGTTTGCACCCGAAGCAACCATCCTCTGCGCCACGGCCCCGAAGCCTTTGATTGATCGCCTGGTTTGCATGATCAATGCCCTCATGAAAAACACAGGCAGCCCTTGTGCCACACCATCCATGATTGTGGGAACCGCAGATCTCTGGGCCGTCGCAATCGGGGCTGCATCCGAGCCAATCAGCAACAATTTCTCGCCACGCCACTCTGCATTGGTCAAGAGCTAAAAACACGCCCGCCGGATTGCACGAGGTTTTATTTGCAAGTATCTGAATATAAAAGAAAACCAATTAAAGAGGAATTTATTCCTCCTAATAATAGCTCGTGCATTTGTATCCATATCTATACAAACAGAAATAATAATACTATAATGTCTAATAGTTTATATTAATTTGTTTTGTTTTGTCGGGGGACAAATGCTTTTCCAACCGTTTCAGCCTCTTGAAAATCAGAACTGTATTTCTGAGATGGCACCTTCCCACTATATATTGGGAGTTGTTCTCAAAGATTTTTACCAGAAATTGAGCGACGGTTATGACTGATAGTTCATATACTATTGCAAATAGAAAGATACGGTTAGCCTATATTGATGCAGAACCATTGATATTTGAAGGCGCCAAAGCTCTTTTGCATGGAACCGATTTTGTCGTTGTCAGAGCGATGGATGAATTCAACCAGACGTCTGTTGAGCAGGCTCTCAGCCTGCATCCTGATATCGTCATGATACGAGTTCAAAATATCGAGGAAGGGGAAGTGCTCATAGACCAGCTGGGCAGCCACAACATCAACGTGCCTCTCGTCTTTCTGGATGCAGATGAAAAACTCTCCGAACTCTTCAAGGAACGTGGCTCCAATTTTGCCTTTTTAAGCAGAACAGTGACCTCGCAGAATTTTGTCAATGCGATTTCCATCGTTGCCAATGGTGGAAATTATATCGATCCCCATATTTCCACGAAAGCAATCAATGGCAACCATGCGCTACCTGACAAGACCAATACGAATGGAAAGCAGCTTGAAATAAGCATTCTGAGTGAAAGAGAAAAGACGGTCCTACATCAGGTCGCACTAGGGCACTATTCAAAAGAGATTGCCGCCAACCTGGATTTGAGCATCAAGACCATCGAAACTTACAAGAACCGCGCAATGAATAAATTGCAGCTCGCTGACAGGGCATCCATCGTTCGCTATGCTGTCACCAATGGCTGGTTCGATACGTAATGTGCACGCGTCAATCGCGCCAACGCATATACATGCTTTCATCGTGAAAGATTGCATACCATCACGACATTTCAGCATTTTCAAAAAGCAGAATAGATGCGATCTGTGAGCAGGAGATTGTCCCAACAATCCCACTTTCCGCTTCAGTAGGCACGATTGCGGAAAGAGCTCTTTCCCGACAAGAGAATGAGAATAGAAACCACTGCACCCAACTCAGACAGTTGGGAGTGATTTCAGCATACTCGCGTTTCAGGCAAGCTGGCGCTTGGCGCGGATATCAGACAGGGAAACCACGTTGGTCGGGCGATCCTCAAACAATGTTTCCTGAGCATCCTGCTTGACCAGTTCCTTAAGAGTGTCGGGGTTGATGGACTTCCCATCAAGCTCACTCATTGTCTTAGACAGTCTTTCGATCAAAGCTATCGAATCCATAGCCAGATTCCTCTCATGTTGTCACTCGCACCCTTTGTACAGAAATAACATTTAAGAAAAATAAATAAGAAGACCGGTGAAATTATGGTCAGACAAGGAAAAAGATCGAAAACTAGTCCGGAAAAGACGAAAGAGAAACAAAACTTCTTTCTTCCGAATAAGGCTTGATACCGGTTTCCCGATGATCAAGGCGGAAAATAGGAGATATTTTTCGCAACTTCAAGATCTAAATATTGCACTGTCAAGGCTTTATTATTAGCAACAGCAGTCCAAATATAAAATAGCATGTAAAATACTCTAATTTATGGAAATTCATTCTAAGTCACTGAATTTAACACGATAGTCGCATTGCTATTGTCTGGCATACAAATCCCATAAAAATTCGCGCCTAATTTTTAGGCTTACACTGTTCAAGAAGTTGTCCAATATGATTCAGGCAATTTGAGACGCCATCAGTAAATCCCGTTAACTATCTGAAAAATAGCGAGAAAGGATTTTCCTTACAAAGGTTCCATTTATTCTGACTAGGTATTTTTTGGTAGGCAGGCTAATCGTTAAGACAAGATTAATAATTGCATAAAATTTGCCCATTTAAGGGCCTGAACTGAGCCTTTCGGGAAATGGATAAGACTTTCCGAGGGGGCATAAAAATCATCGCACAAAAATTAATACTATGAGAACAAGAGGTTTGTCGTGGCCAGAATTAGTATTTTTGGTATTGGATATGTTGGAACCGTAGCCGCTGCTTGCCTTGCAAGAGATGGTCATACAGTTATCGCAGCGGATGTTGACGCGAGCAAAGTCGATTCGATCAACGCCGGTAAAACACCAATCGTTGAAAATGGACTGGAAGAGCTCATTGCATCAGGCGTGGCAAGTGGTCGATTGACCGCCACGACGGATGCCCGCAAGGCTGTGTTGGAAACAGACGCTTCCTTCGTGTGTGTTGGCACGCCCAGCGCGCCAGACGGATCTGTCGGTCTGGATTATGTTTTGAGCGTTTGCACCTCAATCGGCAGTGCGCTCTCTCTGAAGGAAAGCTTTCATTCCGTCATTGTACGCTCAACCATCGTGCCAGGCTCGATGGAAAAATCCTGCATCCCGGCGCTGGAAGCATCTTCCGGTTTGACCGCGGGTGAAGAATTCGGCGTCGGCTATTTCCCGGAATTCCTTCGGGAGAGCACCGCAGTTGAAGACTATTATGATCCGGGTCTCATCGTCTTTGGCGCGCTCGATCCAAAAACCAACGCTATCCTGACCGAGATCAACGGTCAGCTGAATTGCGAAATCAGCTCGGTCAATCTGCGCACTGCAGAAATGATCAAATACACCAGCAACTGCTGGCGTGCAGTCAAGATCACCTTTGCCAACGAGATCGGCAACATCGCCAAGGCAGTGGGGCTGGATGGGCAGGAGGTCATGCGTGTCCTTTGCTCTGACATGAAGGTCAACATGTCTCCCTATTTCATGCGCCCAGGCTTTGCCTTTGGTGGCTCTTGCTTACCAAAGGACCTGAGAGCCTTACGCTTCCTGGCGCGATCCAACAATGTGCCATCTCCGATGCTCGACGTTGCTCTTTCCGCAAACGAAGCCCAAATTCGCCGCGCAGAACATCTCATTGACAATCTTGTCGGCCGCTCGATCGGCATGGTCGGCATCAGCTTCAAGGCCGGAACCGACGACTTGCGAGAAAGCCCGCTGGCAGCACTGGCGGATCGTTTGATCAAGAAGGGGTATGACCTCAAGATCTATGATCCCTATGTTCAGGAAGCCTATGACGCAGCACTGAGTGGTGCAGGGCGCGGCAATGACTATGTCACAAATCTTGAAGAACGACTGGTCAGTTCGATTGACTCACTGATTGCCCAGTCCGACATCCTTCTCGTCGGCAACAAATATTCGGAAGCCGTCGAACCTCTCTCAAAAGCTGCTTCAACATTGCCGATGGTCGATTTGGCTCGCCTCAACAGCAAGGTGAAATCCAACGGCAATTACGAAGGCATCTGCTGGTGAGGATGGGACAATGGTGGCTCACATTGCATATATAATGGTGATGCTGATCCTTGCTCTGTCTGTGCCAGTTGAGGTCAGCACCAATGCTTCAGGTGCGATCGTTGTTCTCGGCATTGTCGGAACATGGCGGTACAGTTGGGTCACAACTAACTTCCTTCGTGCCTTCTGGTATAAACGGATCGTGTTTCCCCGGCGGCGTGAAGCCGCCGAGGAACGCTACTTCGCAAAAGCGACGAGGGCACACGCCTTTTTTCTGACGACAACCTTCAAAATTGCGCCGGAAATATCAGCCCGTGTCTATCGCTCTATCTTCGAGGCTGCGGCATATTCCAAAGGCGGCGCAACAATCGTGGCGTCTGTGGTTGATGCGTCGGATGTGCGCCTCATAAAGAGCGCTTTTGCCTCCATGCCTCTGGATATGAGCCGCGTGCAGCTGGTCTTTGACAGGATCGAAGGCACAGGCAAACGCGATGCGCTGGCAACCTCGTTGAGGACCATCGCCAAGCATTACCCCTCGCGCAATGACATCGTCATTTTCGTGGATGGAGACAGCTGTGTCCCCAGGGATGTGGTTGACCGCTCGGCGCCATATTTTCTTGATCCAAGCTATGGCGCCATGACGACGGATGAAACGTCTGAAGCCACGGGTGGGCGCCTGTTCCGCGACTGGTTCAATCTCCGCTTTGCCCAGCGGCAAATGATGATGTGCTCCATGGGCATCAGCGAGCGTGTTCTGACGTTGACCGGTCGCATGTCAATCTTCCGTGCGGATCTGGCAACGAATGCCGAATTCATTGAGGCCGTTCAAAGTGACCATATCGATCACTGGCGTCTGGGACGGGTAAACTTCCTTACCGGCGACGACAAGTCAACTTGGTATTGGCTGCTGCGCAATGGCTACAAGATGGGCTATCTGCCTGATGTAAAGACGCTTTCCATTGAAACACAGCCACGCGAAAGCTTCTTTGACTCAGCGATCACCCTGATGACACGCTGGTTCGGCAATATGCTCAGAACCAACGGGCGGGCCCTGTCGCTCGGTCCGGGCCGCATTGGGTTCTTTACCTGGTGGTCCATTCTTGATCAGCGTTTGTCCATGTGGACGACCCTTGCAGGCCCCATCGGTTTGCTTCTGGCCGCCATTCTGGTCGATCCGCTCGTCCTGCTGCTTTACCTCTCATGGGTAATGCTCACCAGATATCTGTTTTGCCTGCTCATTTCTTCATTCCGGGAAGGGGGCTTCCCGATCACCTATCCATTCCTTCTCTATTTCAGCCAGACCTTTGGTGCGTTGGTCAAAAGCTACATCCTGTTTCGGCTCGATAAGCAGAAATGGACACGCCAGAACACCACAAGCAAGGCGAAAACCGTACGCACTCATTTTATGAAATCAAACTCATTTTCCTGGTTTCTTCAGGCGCTGACCTTCGGTTGGTTGGCTTTGGGAGTTTCCTGGATCACCGGACTTGTTTGAATTGGGAATTCATTGCCATGCATATCGACGATCATACAAAACGGACTGACCATACGCCTTATGAAACTCTGGATGCGGTTTCGCTTTCTGATGATCATACCAGCGAGCAAGCCATATTGCAGATGCCTTTCTCGGTTGTCATCGATGGGCGACAATATGAGGGCGATGGCATTTCTCTGGTCAATGCCTATGTAAAAGGCCTTGCCTCTCGCGACTATGGACAGATCATCAAACCGGCCACCTTCCGTGTTCCTTTTGACGGGTTTCAGGTCACAATGGCCATTGAGGTTGTTATGGTATGCGTTGATGATGTCACCGGACTTTACCGGCTGGACTTCCTCAACCCCACCGGACCACATCTGCCGCGTTTGCGTTATATACTCAACGCCTATATCGCCGGTGAAATCGTCGATATCAACGACCTGTTGAGCATCACTGCAGACAAAGTCAAAAAAGCAAAATCCGGGTCAGCAGATAGCGAAAGATCTTTTGTACAGCGCTTCAAATCGATGGTAGGCGCCGCCTTTGTTGGCGCGGCTACCGTAGGCCTTGTGGTGCTTGCCGGTTCGCTAGTCCAGAACCGGCTGCTCATAAGAGATGTGCCAAAGCTGGCAACCATTGTGCCAAGCGGAGCAGTCATCAAGGCTGGCGTGGACGGGCAGATTGTCTATGTCAATCCGCAAGCCGGGCTAGAAGAACCGCTGGTAGCCATTCAGGGGGCAGATGGTCGTCAACTGACCGTGGTCAACCCCTGTGACTGCACATTGACCATCGCCAAATCAAGCGTGGTTGGCAACGTGGTCGCGACAGACGATAATCTGGCGTTCATCCCGGGCAATGACAGCGGCTTGCTGGTTTCTGCCATTCTGCCTGACAAGGAAGCCGAAATGCTTGTCTTTGGCGGAGTTGCAGAAGCAACACTGGCTGACGGCAGAACTATCAACCTCCAAATCAAAGACATCAAACCTCCCGTTTCCGGCGGGGCTGTGACTCGCGTCACCTTCACCGCGCCGGAAGGATTATTGACGCTGTCTGATACGGGAAGCCCTGCCAAGCTTCGCATCAAGGACGGCAGATACGTCTCTTTTATGAGTTTATTTAATGAGTTCAAGCAGCAGGTTCTCTGATCCTGCATGAAGCAATGCCCCAACAGTTATAAGCCGGGGCAAAAGACCGAACATTGTGCATTAAAATGACAAGGATGAGAAAAATGGTTGGCATCTATCCATTGGTATTATGTGGAGGGGTGGGGACACGCCTTTGGCCTCTTTCGCGCTCGAATAACCCAAAACAATTTCAAGCAATTAATGGCTGCGAAGACACGACATTCTTCCAGGCAACCGTCTCCAGACATGTTGCAGACGGTTTCGAAGAGCCCATCATCAGTGTGAACAGATCGCATCTGGGCGTCGTCAAGCAACAGCTTAATGATATTGACACAAATGCGACGATTATCGCCGAACCACTCGGCAGAAACACCGGCCCGGCCGTGCTGGCTGCCGCCATTCATCTTTCCCTTCGGGATCCGGATGCGGTCATGGTGGTTCTGCCGTCAGATCATATCATCAAGGGTGACCTCAACAAGGCTCTCAAACGCATGGTGCCTGCAGCTCATGCAGGCAAGATTACCCTGTTTGGTATCGAGCCACGCTATCCGGAGACCGGCTACGGCTACATTGTCGATGGCGGTCCGCATGAAGAGGTGGCCTTTGCGCAAAAGGTATCCCGCTTTGTCGAGAAACCACCTTTTGAAATTGCAGAACAGATGATGATCGATCGCAACGCCTTTTGGGCATCCGGCATCAGCATGTTCCGCGCAGATGTGATCATGGAAGAATATCGCAGGATTGATCCTGCATCCTTTGAACATGTAATGGCGGCCTATTCCAATGCGGAATATTTCCCGGATCGCCTCGAACTGGCTGGCGAAGATTTCGCACGCGCCATCAGTGGCCCGACAGAAGCCATTGTATTCGAGAAAACCGACCGGACAATTCTGGCACCAACCGATATCGACTGGAATGATGTCGGCGCCTGGAAGGCATTTCATGCGGTCAGCGAGAAAGACGCTCAGGGCAACTATGTCTCGGGGGATGTGGTCTGCATTGACTCCAAGGGGTCCTATATCCGAGGCTCGCAGAACCGTCTGATCGCCGTACTCGGCATTGAAGACCTCGTCATCGTGGACACCGACGACGCCTTGCTGGTCACCACCCATGACCACAGCCAGAAAGTGAAATCCATCATTTCTGCTCTGGAAGAAGATGGCCGCAATGAAGTGGTTGCTCATGCATCAAAGACACTGCCATGGGGACAGGCAATCAAGATGCAGTCTGGCAAGAGCTTCAACCTGACCATGCTACGGATCGAACCAGGTCGCACGCTGTTGTTTGATGAAATGGATCACTATCATCGCCTTCTCACATTCTCTGAGGGGCAGGGCGTCTTTACCAACAAGAATGGTATCAATCATTTCACGCCCGGTGATGTGGTGGAAGTCAAGGAAGGGGAAACCGCAACCTTCCGCAACTCCGGCAACGAAACCGCCGTCATCGTCGAGATCCAATATAAGGTCGAACGTGAAGAAGTCCTCGACTATCAGAAATCCGCTGTTCTTGGCGTAGAAATCCGCGCCGAAGAGGTAGCATGATGGTTGCCCTGATCCGGACATTGGCACTCATAGTGGCTGGAATGGCTCCGATCCTGTTGCCCGGGGAAGGGTTCAGTGCGCGTGCAGAACAGAGGCTCTTGCGCGCACTGCCCGACCCTCTGGGCGATGTCGTAGAGCTCAAGCAGCAATTGGCTCTGGCACCGGATCTGGATATCTTCGCAGTGTCCAACGCTGTATCGCACATCATGCCAAGCCTGCCCCAGAACATTTGGGAACAGGGGGATGAAAATCTGGCAAGAACTCCCCTTAAGGGTGTCAAGAAAACCGCTCGGAAACAACAGCTTGATTTCCTGCCGTTGGATCTTGTGCTTGGGCAGGTCAGAAAGCAGATAGGAAGCAACCATCATGCGGATTTGCGAAGAGCGAACCCGAGAACAGATCAGCCTGTACTGACCTTGCAGAGCGGGGCCTTTACGCTGGCCGAAATCTATTCTGCACTTGAGAAAGCTGGCAATCGTGAAGCGCTGTCCAAGAGTGACAATAGCTACATATTGCACTATCCGCTTTTCATCATGTCGGCCGCAAAATTGCAGTTAGAAGCCGGAGAAGCCCTGACCCTCTCGACAGAAGAAGGCGTTTTCGTCGTCAATATCGGCAACTTCCTGATGCGCAAGGCCCAACTCAAAGGCAGCAAAGAGCGCAATGCCGTCAAGGATTTCAAACCGTTCATCCTGACCGCTCTTGGCGGCGGGGCGGACATCGTTGGCAGCGCGCTTTCCAATCTGGGCTTTGGTGACCGCACCTATATGCGCGGCATCGATGTGGTTTCCAATCGACTCTTTCCAATCCAGACCCAAATGCGTCTGGTATCCAATCGCATTGTCGATGTCGGCTCCATCGAGATGATCGGCATGAAGCAGATTGATATTCGCAACAATCTCGTCATCAACAGCAAGGATTCTGCGTTTCGCATCCGCAATGTCGAAAGCGGGCAACTCCTGAACAATCTCATTGTCGGCAGCCGGCATCATGGTATCCACCTGATCGAGAATCCGAAAAATCTGGTGATCAGTGGCAATGTCATCTCCAGCGGGCAGGGCGCAGGCATCTATGCTTCCGGGGGTGTTTCCAAAGCGCAGATACTGGACAATCTGCTGCTAGATAACGCTCAGGATGGCATAGCCCTTGAAGGGGCAGCATGCTCTGAGATTTCCGGTAATTTGATCTATCAGAATGGCAAGGGAGGGATTGCAACGACCAACAGCCTTGCCATGCATTTCCAGAAAAACACTCTGGCTGGCAATAGTGGTGCGGCCATTGCCATCATCGGCGGCATCGCCACCGAAGACCGTCATTTTTTGAACCAAAACCGTTTCATAGACAATGAGACTGGTGTGCTGGCGCGCCATTCTCCCAAGCTCGAGCTGACTGGCAATGATTTTTCCAGACAGCTGCCGGTTCTATTCTCCGGCGAGCTGAAACGCAATTTGCCTCAATATTTAGCCCGTGCAGGAAAACTCGATACCGGGGTTTCCGGAATATTCACGACCACCAGTTCAACAGCAGCCGCTGTCGGCAATGGTGGGGCTCGTCAATTTGTTCTTCTCAATCTGGAAAGCTGTAAGCTCTAGGTGTCAAAATGGTATTTTCATCAGAACAATTCCTATTTTTATATTTGCCGCTGTTTCTGGCTTTCTATTACATCACGCCGGTCAGATTCCGCTCGTGGACACTCGTTCTGGGCTCCTATGTCTTTTACGCCTGGTGGCGCGTTGATTTTCTTCTGCTGCTCTTTCTGGTAACGCTGTGGACTTATGGCCTGGGCCTGAAGATCCAGCTTGCGACCAGCGAAGCCAGAAAGCAGCTTTTCTGCGCAATCGGAGTGATTGGATGCCTGTTGGTGCTCGGTGTCTTCAAATATCTCAATTTCTTTGTCGACAGCTTTGCTGCTCTTGCAGGCATGACAGCGCAGGAAATGGGCGTCCATTGGCGCCTGATCCTGCCGATTGGCATTTCCTTCTATATCTTCCAGTCCATCAGCTATCTGGTAGATATCCGTCGCGGAGATGCCCCAGCGACAAAAAGCTTCATAGACTTTGCGGCCTTCATCGCTCTGTTCCCGCAATTGATTGCCGGCCCCATCCTGCGTTTCAAGGATCTTGCTGATCAGATAGACCATCGCGAACATAGCGTGAAACTTTTCACAGATGGCATGACACGTTTCACCATCGGTTTGGCCAAGAAAATTCTGCTTGCCGATAGCATCGCCCCCATAGCAGACACGGCCTTTGCCTCCAGCAATCCAACATTCGGCGAGTCGCTGTTGGGCACCGTTGCCTATACGCTGCAACTCTATTTCGACTTCTCCGGCTATTCCGACATGGCCATCGGCCTTGGCATGATGATCGGTTTCCGCTTCATCGAGAATTTCAATCGGCCCTATATCTCCCGCTCCATTACCGAATTCTGGAGGCGCTGGCATATTTCGCTCTCTGTCTGGCTGCGCGACTATCTCTACATTCCGCTAGGAGGCAATCGCGGCTCTGTATATAGAACCTATCTCAATCTATTCACGGTCATGGTGCTGGGTGGCCTGTGGCATGGCGCCAGCTGGACCTTCGTCATCTGGGGCGCATGGCATGGCGGTTGGCTGGCTCTTGAACGCATGACCGGTTGGGTCAAGCGGGCCGACGGTGTCTGGTTCTCGCTGCCCGTCACCTTTGTCATCGTAATGATCGGCTGGATCATTTTTCGTGCAGAGACGGTCGGGGCGGCCATGCATATCTATGCTGGTCTCGTTGGTGCCAACGGTTTTGCGATCCGTCCGGACTTCCTCATCGGGCTGCCTCAGGATGCTTTCGTCTTCCTTTGCATCAGTGCCTTGATTGCGGCTCTGGAAGGGAAATTGCAGAGCAGGTTCGGCTCGTCCAGTGAGGTGGAAAAAGACACCGGTCTGATGCTTGCCAACGACCAGGCTGGACCCTCGGCCGCCACCATGCTTCCGGCTGTTCGTTCCATGTCTTTGACGCTGGCCATAAGTGCACTGCTCGTGCTGGCCGTCGCCAAGCTGGCGGAACAGAGCTTTTCCCCCTTCCTCTACTTCCAGTTCTAGGAGAAAGACATGATTGATAAGATAGCAAATGCTTTTCGTCTTCTGACTCCGGCCCTCTTTATCGGCTATGCCGTCTATGCCAATGCAAGCCTGTTTCTGAGTGATGAAACCACCCTTCATGGCACAAGTGAACGGAGCCTTCTGGAAGGTGGACTGACCCGCGAATTTGAAGAAATCTACAAGACCAGTTTACCCCATAGGGAACCGGCTGTAGGCCTCTTGGGGGCTGCCCGTTATCTGACGCTCGGGGTCGGCAAGAAAGGCGTCGTGGTTGGCAATGATGACTGGTTCTTCACGGAAGAAGAGTTTGGACCAAACATCAATTCTGAGCCGTTGATTGCGCGATCCGTAGCGGAGATCACGGCTATCAGAAACGAACTGGACAGCTACAACATCAAGCTTGTGCTTGTGCCATTGCCGCAAAAGTCAGACATCTATTCAGACCAGCTCGGCACCGTCTCAAATGCCACTGACGCCATCAGCCAATATCGGCAGTTTGTCTCCCGCCTACAAGCACAGGGCGTGGAGGTGATCGATACGCGTAAAACAATGATGTCTGCCAAATCGGAAGGGAAAGTCTTTTTCAAGACAGACACCCACTGGACACCTCTGGGCGCGCAGAAGGTCGCGGCAAAGATCGAGCAGAAAATGACACTGCCCGATGGGATCAACAGCAAATCCTTCAAGCTTTTCAGTGCTGAAGATACCATTTTCTGGGGCGACCTCGTCAATTTCGTGACCGGTAACAATTATGGAAAGCTGGCGGGGCTTCATCAGGAACACACACAGATCTGGCGCGCGGAAGAAGAGGTGGCGGAAAAGTCACGCTGGACCTGTTTGGCGCGCAGGACAACTTTCCGGTGGTTCTGATTGGGACAAGTTATAGCGCAGACACGCGCTGGTCCTTTGCTGAATTCCTGAAGAAAGACCTGAAAGCCGATGTCCTCAACCTTGCCGAAAAGGCCAAAGGTCCGGGTGCGCCGATGTATGCCTTCCTTCAAGGGGACGTGCTCAAAGATACGCCGCCCCAGGTTGTCATATGGGAATTTCCGACGCGCTATCTGGCTCAAAAAGACATTTGGGACGCCAAACCCCAGCAGGCCAAAGACACACCGGCAAAAACCGAAACGGTCGATCTGGACCTCTTACTAAAGGAACAGAGTGATGGCCATTCGTAATATCAAGCTCATGATGCTTGCATCCTGCCTTACCATTGTAACAGGGGGCGCCTTGGCCGATGGGCCACAACGGCAAATAAACATGCAGCAACTCCAATATGCCAATAGAGGCATGCAACAGCGCCCGCTGATCAAGGTATCGTCTGCTTTCAATCTCGAAAGCTATCGCCTGAAGCAAATCCGCAAGCGGTTGGTGCGAAAACAACATGTTTCCTACAAGGATCTGCGCGACCTTGCCGATACCGGAGATGGCTTGGCTGCCTATCGCTTTGCCAAGCGCCTCATGCGCATGGGACGCAGCGATATTCTCTCCGATGTCGCCCATTATCTGTCCATAGCAGCCTATGACGGACGCAGCTATGCCGTGCGACCTCTGGTCAAGATCCTGAAAAACCAGACAGTCGAATTTTCCGACAGCAGGCTGGAACATCTGGAGCAGGCCCTCCTGCGGCAGGCACGAAGCGGAGATCAGAAGGCACTGCTGGCCTTGGCACAGTTTTATAAGGCTGGCACGCCCTTCGGAGCCAAACCCGACCTCGCAATGGAGATGATGAAGCGGGTGGATACGTCCGCTTACGACGACAAGATAGCCCTGCGCCTCGCTGCATCCATCGCCTCCCATCAGCCTTTACTCCCCAAGGAAAAGGAAGAAGTGAAGCGCTATCTGGATGTTGCGGAGCGCAGCGATGATTTCGGCGTTCGTGCAGCCGCTAATAATTTGAGAAAACTTATTAATACGCCTCAGCCGATGGGCGAGGAAACCTGAAAACGAGTATTTGTCATGACCGATTTGAAACCTTTATATGCCGCTCTACTATGCGCCTCCCTATTCTCAGGGGACGCCGAAGCGAAAGGCGATCTTTCATCTTCGGCCTTTGGGTGCAAGCATCTTGAAGATGTGGCCGACCCGCGCTCGCTTGAGGGCAAATCTGGGTATTTCTTCCGGATTTTCGCTGACCTAAGACTTCATTTCAGCTTCTCTGACGTGTCCATCAGCAACCTCGCGCAATTGTCCGAAATTCTGAAGGCCAAGGGCACAACGCTAATCTATGCGCCCGTGCCGACCAAAAGTCAGGCCATGCCGGATTTCCTGCCCGAGCAAGCAAAGCTCTATGGCTATGACCGCAAGCTGGCCGCTCGTAGCTATCAAAGAATTATCGATCGTCTAAAAGCCGCCAATGTTCTGGCTGTCGATCTGCAAAGCCCGATGCTGGCGGCTAAATCCGAAGACGGTCTGTTTTTCCGCTCCGATTTTCACTGGACGGCCCAGGGCGCGCGTCTCGCTGCCAAGGCCATCGCCGATGTGATAAAGGCACAACCCGCTTATGCCTCCTTGGAGAAAACAAAATTCAAAACCCGCGAACTGGAAAGAATGACGTCCTTCTCGACGTTGCGCAACAATCTGCAGCGTTTCTGCAAGGATGCCCTTCCGCCGGTCGAAAGCGTTGCCTATGAGACAACCAAAGTTGATCAATCATCCGGAACCATCGACCTTTTTGGGGCAGAGGCCATCGATCCGATAGCCTTGGTGGGCACTAGCATGTCCAACGCGGAGGCGGGCAATTTTGGCGGCTTTATCAGTCAATATAGCTCCTTGACCCTGACCAACTATGCCATTTCGGGCGGCAACCAGTTCGGCTCCATCCTGTCCTACATGACCTCCCGCGAATTTCAGGAAAATCGCCCGCGCTTTCTCATTTGGGAAAACCCGATCTACAACAATCTGGGACAATATGGACCGGCTCCATGGGTGGAATTGTTAGCCGCCGCTGCCCAGACCTGCCAGCCATCACTCGAAGTGCAGAATGTCGTTGATCGGCAGGACGAATTTTTCGTCAATATGGCGTCTGTCGAGGTCGCGTCCAATCAGGCCGTGATGGTGGCAACTGAAGACCAGACCATACGCAATCTCAAAATCGAAGCGACTTTGGCAAATGGGCAGCATCGCAACATTGCCATGCACCGCGGCGACCGCCTGCGCGCAACAGGCCGCTTCTATTTCCCTTTGCAGCCGCTTGAGCAAGCTCCGATTACGAGCTTGAAATTGATTTTTAACCGGCCTCCCGAAGGCGGGAGCGAACTTCAACTTTGTTCATACTGATAACGGGCTACGACCATGTATAAGACATTTCATATCGCATTCGTCCTCATCGCTTCCCTCCTGTTTGCTTCCGGATCAGCAAAGGCAAATGACTCAGGTCTCTATGCCAAGGCGCTGGACCCGAATTCATCCTTTATAAGAGTGCTGTCTAGCAGCAAGGCGGCAGTTAGAATTGACAGCAAGATTTATCCTCAATTGGAAAAAGGCGTTTCGCCCTATGTCGTTGTCTCTCCCAGCTCCGTTGAAGTCGTGATTGGTGAAAAGCAGGGAACCGTGGAAGCAAAACCAGGAAAATTCTACACCATCATATTGAGCAATTCAGGCGAGCTGACGGTGATTGACGATCAGATCGCCGTCAATCCGGCTAAAGCAAGCCTTAGTTTCTACAACCTCACTGATGTGTCCGCACTGGATTTCTATGTACCGCAGGCCAAGGCCAATGCCGTATCGGCGCTTGCCCCCGGTCACGCCAAAACGGTGCAGCTGAAAGCCCCGCTGACCCTTGATTTTGCCGCCATGGCAGATGGCACCAAACAAGCCACTGTCAACAAGGTGCTTCTTGAAAGAGGCAGTGGCACATCCATCATCGCTGAAAATCGGGATGGCACTTTTCATCTGCGCTCGGTTCGCAACGAAATAGCCCACTAACCAGAAAGAGGAGATATATCGCCATGAGAAACTCCAGATATGGTTTGGGCAGGCTGCTGCCCAGAAGCTTTATTGGCATCGCGTTGGGAATGCTGGCAAGCACCGGCGTCCACGCCGCGCCTGTTGCGGTAAAATTCGCACCGCCCAAAATCGAACTTGGCAAAATCTGCGAAGAGAGACGACCGGATGCCCAGATCACTGCCAGCTGGCAAAAATGGGGCGAAAAAACCCTGCCCAAAGGGCGCTCGGTCGAAGAGTCATTCCGCGAACTCGTCAGATTGCAATATATTGATGCCAGCGCCTTTTACGACAAAATTCTGGCGGGCTTGAAGCTGCAGAAAGCAGCCGATCCCTATTATGACGAAGCACGCTATCTGGTGGATCTCATCCAGCTTCACATGCAGGCAGGCCGCTTCCAGGAGATCCGCGACAAAAAGCTTGTCGAGCAGCTGGAGCAGGTGAGCGGAACATCGCCCAAAGCCCAAAACTATCTCGCGGACCTGCATCTGCAAGGCTTTCATGCCCATAGCGATCCGCAAAAGGCCATCGAGTTGAAAATCCAGGCGGCCTATGACGGAGAGCCCAATGCCATGCTCTATCTCGCCCAGCGCACGGCGGACGGAGAAGAGATAGAAGGCTGGGATGTGGCTCCCGATATCGCGGTTACACTCGCCTTTGGCGCTATTCTGGGTAAACTGAATTCGACCATATGCGACAGAACAATCAGGCTCGCGCGCGAATATGCCAACGGGGATGTTGTTCAGCAAAACCACGAATTGAGCGATGCATGGTATCGGTTTGGCGCAGATCTGGGCGATGATTTTTCAGCGTGGAAATCGGCTGAATATCATCTCACCAGCGAATATATCACCAAGAATAACGACTATCTGACGAAATATCTCAAGCAGGCCTCGGATGGTGGCATCCTCTCGGCCCAGCTGGAATATGCCCGTGCATTGGAAATCGGCGCGATCGTTGATGAAAACAAAGAAGCGGCCTTGGCTATCTATCGCAAGATCGTCAAGAAGAATCCGCGTCTGGGCTATTTGCGCATTGTGCAAATGCTTTCTACCGAACGCAAAAAGAGCGCGAAAGCTGCCAAGGAGTTTAAACAGGCTCTTGTGAACCTGTCCGAACAGGACGGAGCCCCGGGTTGGGTTTTTGCCAAACTCGGGCAGGTCGAGCTGGAAGAAAAGGGCAAGTGGCTCGGCACTCCCATGGCAAAGACCTACTTTGAGAAAGGGGCCAGTAAGGGCGACGCGGAATCGCAGTATCAGCTTGGCAAATTGTTGATGCATGACAATGATGACCCGTCGAACTATGAAAAGGCCATTGATCTTTTCAATGAGACGATTTCATCTGATGGCAAAGTGGCATCCCTCGCGGCCCTTTCGCGCGCTCATAGCTGCTTCTCTCGTAGACAGAATGACGCCGAAATTGCCCGTTTCTGGCAGCGAGCCGAACGCGGCGCGGGCAACAGCAGCATAAGGGTCACGCCTGATAGACTGCGTCTTGCCGCAATGGAAGAAACGGACAAGAGCTGGGAGATCCAGAGCCGCATCCAGAATACGGCTCTCTTTGGCCGCACGAAGGCCCTGCAGAATTTCGCTATCCTGATGTCAGACAAACTCGCAGCCGCACAGGATGAGGCAACCGCAGACGCATTACAGCAACAAATCAGCTTCTGGCGAGATTTCTCCAGGCAATATGACGGCGGAGAGGCTGCCTTTGTCACAGGTCTCTACAACGCTGCAACAACACCGGAGAGCAAAGCGCATTTTATGAGCGACTTGCAAACCCTTGTTGCACAGAAAGACGAAAGCGCCATGTTACGGGTCGCCGGGATCTATCTCGCCGAACAGGCCGGGAATCTAGACAAGGTGAAGCAGGCGCAAGCTCTGATCCTGAAGAGCAAAGGCAAAATCTCCGAAGATCTTTTGCAGGCACTTCTTAATGCCAGAATGGCACATGGTATGGAAACGAAGGCATTTACCGAGCAAAATCTGGACAGTCTGACAAAACGCGCCAGCGCCCAGTCTTTGCTGATTTTGGCCTCGATCCAAACGGATGAGGAATTGCAACGAGACCTGTTCAATAAATCCGTTGTCCAGATGGGGTGCGACTTCGATACATCCTTCAAAATGGTCGAGTTCTTGCGCAAGACCTACGGCCATACGGACATCTTCAACCATTGGCTGGGCGTGGCCACCCGTCTGCATACAGAAGATTGGCAAAGTGTGAAATTGGGCGACATATATGCCGAACAGAAAACCCAGCAAGCACGCGCCAAGGCCTACACTCTCTATATGGAAGCGGTCAAAGCCAAGAACAATGTCGCGGCCATTCGCTTGCTTGATTGGGTCGCCGATCCGAAAAGCGAGTTTTACGACACCGCATTGGCCGTTGACCTCTTCAACCAGGCCATCCAGACGGCTCGACCAAGCCTGTCCTTCGGTATTGCAAATCGCGTGAAGCGGGCGCCTGAGCCGATCCGGGTCGCTGTCTTGGAGAATAATAGTCTGGAAAGGCTTTACCGCTCTTCTGCTGAAGCGAGCAATCCGGTGGCCATGCGCGAACTGGCCAAGATCCTCAGAAGTGGCGAGCCAAATGACACGCGCCTGAAAGAGGCAAGCACCTGGCTATTGAAGGCCGCCGAGCAGGATGATGTGGAAGCCATGGCAATTCTGGCCCAGAACTACGCATTCGGCATCGGGGTGACCCCATCCGCAGAACTCGCACAAAAATGGCTTCGCGCAGCAGCACAAGCCGGAGACAAGACGTCAGCGTCTCTGTTGGCGCTTTCCGAAAATCAAACCGAGGCACAGTGAATCCGGCATGATTTATTACATCGAAGAATGGATCAGAAAAGGAGGGCGAGCGACGTTGCTCGCCGCTCCGCTTCTGCTTGCAAGTCTTGTTGCTGAAGCGGCATCTTCGACCTCTGAAGGCCAGCAGGATGGATTTGAATGCCCCAATTTTCCTGAAGCGACAATTTCCCTAAGTTATGGCAGTCGATACAAAGACGATAGCAAATCACGCTCCGAACTCGATGCCGAGGCCAATGCCGCGGTCAACAAGGCCCTTGGCCCGTCGGACAGATTCATCCAGATTCTGGCAAGACTGGCGGACAAGGCGCAAAAAAAGACAACGCAAAGAGACGATATCGTCCGCTGCGCCATCGACGGCATAGCCCATTGGGCTGAAGCAGATTCATTTAGCGAGATTGATAGTTTGACAGCCAATCTTTCCTATGCGTCTCGCGTCGGCGGCATCGCGATTGCCTATGCGCAATTCAAAGAGCTTATCCCGAAGGTGCAAGCCGAGCCAGTCGAAGAGGTAACAACCGTCGGCCAATTGCAGTTGCTTGACAAGAGTGATCTGGCAGACACCGATGAGGAGCCACAAGCCGCCGCCACAGAGGAGGGAGACGGCCTGCCAGAATCTGAAACCCTCGCAGAGAAAGAGCCTGTCCTTTTGCCGGATGAATATAGAGAAAGCACGAAAACTATAGAGCATTGGCTCGCAAAACTGGGTGCTTCCATCATACATTTCTGGGAAACAGACGGGCCACCGATGGCCAGCAAAGGCAACCTGAGAGCGTGGGCCGCCTTGGCCGTTATCCAGATAGGTCTGACCGTAGATAATGAAGACTATATCGAGTGGGGGTTGGAAAGCCACCGCGTGATCCTCGACACCATCGATCCGGACGGCAGTTTGCCTATGGAAATGCGAAGGGGCAAATATGCGCTGCATTACCAGCTGCACGCCGTCGCTCCCTTGGTCACGGCAACAGCCATGTTGGAAGAAGCCAACAAGCGCAACCCGAAACTCTATATGGATCGCCTGATGATGGCGGCCAAATTCTCCCTGCGGGCAATAGAAAAGCCGCAACTGGTCGAAGAAAAGACCGATAAGCCACAAACCGTCAAATCAGGCCTCCTTGAGCAGAAGAAATATCAGATTGCCTGGCTTGAACCCTTACTGGCGCTTGAAGAAGACCCTCAACTGGATGCCACAATCAATGACTTGCGGCCTCTACGGAACTCGAAACTTGGCGGGAACATGACCTTAAGATTTCATAATGTCAAAAATGACAGTCAAGAGACTGATAAAAATGATCAATAAGTATTCAATGAGCAAAAATTGAACAAAACAAATATAATTAATACTGACTATTTTTTATGCATGTAATTATTGACTTATATCATGGGGATTAAATGAAACTATATTGTCGATTAACACTTTTTTAACCATATTCTTTCGATACTTTCGTCCAAGTTGGTAAGTGAATTGCGAGTCTCTTTAGATTGCCTCGATCTGTTTTAGGTGGGCGCGTCTAAATCTCCCAAGGGAACACAAAAATTCCAGATCGCTTTTCAAACCAAAACTTGGGTCTTTGACATGGAGTGAGCCAGTCAAAGGCGAAAGAGCTGAGGAAAAACGATGAAAACGAATTCCGACAATTTTGACTTATCTGCCTGGAAACTGAACCTACCCATCGACTTAGAAGGTGGAACCGATGGGCGCGCCCGCACCGTCAGCAGACTGGACGGATATGAAAACGAGTTCTTTTATGACGCCAAAGACGGCGCCATGGTCATGAGTGCAAGCGTTGATGGCGCCACGACCGGCAATGCCCGTTACGCACGCACGGAGCTGCGAGAGAAAGATGGCAACGAAAGTGCAGCATGGTATCTGAGCGAGGGCGGCACAATGACCGCAACCTTGCGTATCGACGAAGCCCCAATCTGGCACAATGGCCAAGATGGCAAGATCGTCATTGGTCAGGTGCGCGGTAAGGTCGATGAGCTTGTCCGCCTCTATTGGGACAATGGGGCCGTTTATTATTACAGCGAACATAGTGGCCCGAATGACAAGACCCTGAAATTCCGCTTCGAAAACGATAAAGGAGACGAACCATCCATCAGCAAGGGAGAGAATTTCTCCTATCAGATGGAGGTGCGTGGAGATGAAATCAAAGTGGTCATCTATGCAGACGGGGACGTTTATACCTCCAAGACGTCTATCACCGACCACTGGACCAACGAACCGCTCAACTTCAAGGCGGGCTGCTATCTACAGCTCAACGAAGCCATGGGGACGGGCACAGGGCAGGTCTCCTTTTATGGCCTGGATTATTCCCACACAGTAGGTGAGGGATATGGCGGGCTGGTCGATGTCCAGCCTCCTGTTGACGGTTCAGAACGTCCAACCAATCCCGGCAATGGTGGCAACACCGATGGTGGCCAACCGGATGGCGGGAATTCCGGGGACGGAGAAACCGGCAACGGCGAAACGGGTGGCAAAGGATCTGGCGGCACGGATGACAACGGCGGCTCTGGTTCTGGAGGAAATCCCGATGACATGAACCACATCTCAGGGGATGCCTCCAATGATCGCCTCTATGGCACAGGTGAAGATGACATGATCACCGGCCTTGAAGGGCGCGATCGCATTATGGGCGAGGCGGGCGACGACACGCTCTCCGGCGGCGACGGCCAGGACAAGATCTTTGGCGGTGTTGGCAATGACACCATCTATGGCGGCGCTGATCATGACCGCCTGCTTGGCGAAGACGGGAATGACACCATTTATGGCGATGGAGGCAATGACAAGCTCTATGGTCATAATGGCAATGACATCCTGCATGGTGGATCAGGCAACGATCGGATCAATGCCGGTGACGGGAACGACACCCTATACGGCGATGATGGCAAAGACGACCTGAGAGGCGGCCAAGGCAACGACACGCTCTATGGTGGCGATGGAGACGACAGGCTCTTTGGCCATGCTGGCGGTGATGAGATGAGCGGCGGCCTCGGTTCTGACACGCTTATCGGCTCATCGGGTGCTGACAGGTTCGTGCTGGAATCGGTCGATGACAGCACAGTGGATCTGAGCGGGCGAGACCTGTTCAAGGACTTCGATGTCACAGAAGGCGATATCATCGACCTGAGCGCCATTGATGCCAACAGCACGCTCTCGGGCGATCAGGCTTTTTCCTTCATTGGTGAACAGGACTTTTCCGGCCAAGCGGGCGAATTACGCACCGAAGTTAACGGCAAAATTCAGACAATTCTGGGAGATATTGATGGAGATGGCGATGCAGACTTTGCTGTCGATATCAGAACGTCTGACCATTTGATGTCTGGTGATTTCAGCCTTTAGGGCAGAGCAACCAACACAAACAAGCAGGTGAATGTGACGATATCAGCTTCACAAAACAATCCAGTAGGGGTTGGTATTGTCCTTCGCTTCGGAGTTTGGCTGCTGATCTTCTCGATCTCAGCCAATCTTCTCTTGTTGGCCATGCCGATCTATCTGTCACAGATCTATGATCGGGTTCTGCCAAGCGACGGTCTGGACACGCTGCTTTATCTCACGCTCTTGATCCTCATTTGCATCGCGCTTTTCAGCATCTTCGAAATTCTGCGCCGCACCGTGGCCCAGAAGCTCAGCGTGCATTACGAATTGCGAACCAAGTCTGCGCTGCTCGAACATGGAGTGAAGAACCGGGAGATTGATCGCACCCGTCTGGCCTCCTTGCTCAATGATGTCACCACAGTCCGCCAATTTCTTTCAGGGCGTGGTCTGTTCAGCATCTTCGATTTGCCTTTTGTCCCGATTTTTCTCGCCATTCTCTTTTTCGTTCATCCATGGATCGGGGCTGTCGCCAGCCTTGGCGCCCTGATTTTGCTGCTGCTGGCCTTGGGCAATGAACTGATGGCCTCGCGGCATCAACACAACACATCCCGTCTATACCAGCAGTCCTCGGCAAAAAGCTCGGAAATCCTGCGTCATCTGGATGATGTCTGTGCCATGGGCATGGGCAAGGCCCAATTGAACAGGTGGCAGCGCAATATTGTCGATGCAGTCTATTCCTCCAATGAGCTTTCCGCTGTCAATGGCATCTTTTTCGGTCTTGTCCGCTTTGCTAGACAGGCCATCCAGATCATGATTCTGGGCTGCTCGGCCTATCTGGTCATGTCTGAGCATCTCTCGGCGGGCCTGATCTTTGCCTCCAGCATCATCTCCGGACGCGCACTCATGCCGATTGAACAATTTGTCGGAAGCTACAAACAACTAACAGCAGCGAACGTAGCCAACAATCGCCTCAAGCGCTGGTTTGATGGCGCACAAGAAGCAAGCAATATGCCCGCACCCCTGACCTTGCCAGAGATCAAGGGCTATCTACGATGCGACAATGTCAGCCTCGTGCCGCCGGGCGCCACAGCCGACAAGGCTTTGCTAAGAGGCATTTCCTTTGAAGCGGCCCCCGGTGAGGTAATCGCCATTGTTGGCTCCAGTGGTGCGGGCAAGAGCACTCTGATGCGCGTTCTGGCTTCGATCATTCGTCCCAGCGCAGGCAAGGTTTCCATTGACGGCTTCGAGCTGGTCCAATGGGACCCCGAGCAGTTGGGGGCCAATATTGGATATGCAGGGCAGGAAAGTGACTTTTTTCACGGCACCGTGGCCGAGAATATTGCCCGTTTCAACCCTGAAGCCAGTGACGAAGCCATCGTCAATGCTGCACTCAATGCCGGAGCGCATGACTTTATCGGCAGCTTACCTCAAGGCTACAACACAAATCTTGATGCGGTGTCCTTCAACCTGTCTGGAGGCCAAAAGCAGCGCATCAATCTGGCCCGCGCCTTTTTCGGCGACCCGCAAATTCTCCTTCTTGACGAGCCCGACGCCCACTTGGACAAGCAAGGTGAGCGCGCATTGGTCTCAGCCATTGCCAATGCGCGAGACCGGGGCAAAACCGTGCTGTTTGTGACCCAGCGCATGCATCTGGTCAATACCGCTGACAAGGTGTTGATCGTTGACAATGGAATGGTCGTCAAATTTGGCCCGCGCGAAGCCCTGATGGCACCAAGAGAGCCAGACAGAAACACCGAAGCCATTGAAGACAAATCCAGACAGAAGACGATTGAGAAGACCAATGATTAGGAAAGGCCGACCGCTTTGGAAAGCCAAAAGGCTGAAGCATGAATATGATCGACTATGAAAAAGAGATTCAATCTCTTAGCACCATCAGAGCCCTGAAGGTCTTTGGTGGCGTGGTCATTTTTCTCTTCTTCGGCGTCTTCTGTGTCTGGGCTGGCTTTGCTCCCCTTGAAGGGGCCGTGATCGCACGGGGCACCATTACGAAGGAGGGGCGCACGCAGGTGGTCGCCCATGAACGCGGAGGAGTGGTTCAAAGCATTGTCGTCAGCGAGGGCCAGCATATTGCGAAGGGGCAATTGCTTCTGACCATCGAAGATAGCGAGAAGAAGGCCGAGCTGGCAAAGCTGGAAACGCGCATGGCCTATATCGCAATCAAAGAGCTGCGTCTTGAAGCCGAAGAGCAGCATGACACTTTCCAAACAGCCGACCTTGCAGAAAAACTGAACCAATATGCCCATTTGGATGCCTTTGACCGCTTGCTACAAGATCAGCAAAAACAGTTCAAGACACGCAAGAGCCTGCAAAATCGCGAGCGATCGGTCCTTCAGGAACAGCAGGCCGTCCTCAAACAACAGCTGGCAGGCTCTAAGGCCGAACTCAAAGCACTGGATGACTGGCGCAAGATTCTGCAAGAGCAGGTAACGATGCGAGAAACCCTGATGAAAAAAGGCGTCGTTAGCAAGGTCGCCTACCAAAACACTCTGAAAGAATTCGCTGAAGTCGAAACCGACTATCAAAAGCTGAAAACCCAAACGGATTCCCTGCCTATTCAGATGTCAGAGATCAATCAACGCCTCAATCAGCTCGTCGATCAGTTCAATGAGGCAGTTGCGCGGGAATTGGCTGAGTTGCGTTCGGAAAAGCTGGCCTTGGCCAATGAACTGCAAGCGGCCAGAAACGCCGTCGACAGGGTGGCGCTGGAAGCGCCAGCAAGCGGCACCATAGACAAACTGCATGTCAACACCATCGGCAGCGCCATCGCAGCTTACCAGCCTCTTGTCGAAATTGTACCGGACCAGAAACGCCTGCAAGTCGAAGTGGAGGTGCGCCCCGCAGATATCGATCAGGTGAGGGTAGGGCAGAATGCCAGACTGTCCCTGAGTGCCTTCGATCCGACAGAGTTCCCGTCTGTCGACGGACGCGTTGTCTTCATTTCACCGGACAGACGCATGAACCAGAGAACTCAACGCGCCTATTTTGTCGTGCGGCTGGAGCTTTTACCGGAGCAGGAAAATGAGTTGCCCGCTCTTGTTCCCGGCATGCCCGTTGAAGCCTTTTTGGAAACCGGCACCCGCACCTTCTTCCAGATGGTGTTCGAGCCAGTCACCAAGAGCATGCAACGCTCATTCAAGTCCTAGCGCATCACGGCCTCAACAAAACCGAGCTGGCGGTTTGAGGCGCTCGGCGCGACAGAGACGCAAGGCCGCTCTTTATTCCTCTCATTGCGAAGAGCACTTGTTACACATATGAGAACAACAAAAATGCCGGGCCCGATGGTCCGGCAGGTTAGCGCTTCAGTTTGACCTTGCGGGGACTTTTCTTGATTGCAGCGCAGTCTCTAGACTGGCCAGATCTGCTGCAGCTTTTCACCAGCAAGAATACGGTCGCGCGCCTTGGCTTCCTGCTCACCCAGAGCATCTGCCTGATCGGCAACAGCCTTTACATGCTCCTTTGGAATGACCACGAGCCCATCGATATCGCCAAAGATGACATCTCCGGGTTTCACGCAGGCCTTGCCGATCTGCAGGGGAACCTGACTTTCTACAGGCTCTTTCTTGCCCGTCACGCCGATGGGGCTTGGTGCAGTTCCAAAGAGTGGATAGCCAAGGGTGCGCACCTGGGCCAGATCCCGCACGGTTCCGTTGACCACAGTAGCAACGGCGCCTGCGGTTTTTGCGCCCGTGCTCATCAACTCACCCGAGCAGGAACCCGGGGCACAGGAGGCATCACAGACCATCACAGCCCCTTTGGGAGCATTATCAATGGCATTGTGATAGACATCCTGCGGCTCACCCTTGCGATCAGAAGGGGCAAAAAGCACCGTGACAGCCGGACCACATACCACATCGCCAGCCTCCAAAGCACCGAGCAGGGAAATCCCCTCAAGGCACCCCCAAAGCCCCAGAGCTTCCATGCTGTCATGGATATCGCCAGAGTACCATTTTTTCAGACGCTCAATAGCCTCCCAATCGGTGTCTGAATAATCGAATTTATCCATTTTCATCCTCATTCTTGGATTGTTTCAAGTTCGATTGCTCTATGGCCTGACGCAGATAATCCGCACTCTTGTCAATTTGCGTGCGAATGCGCTCTTTGGCACCAGCTTTGTCTCGCCGGGAGATCTGATCGTAAATCTCGGCATGTTCCTTGTAGGCATCGCTCAAAGACTTGATCGGCACACGGCTGGTTACATGAATCACGTCATTGATCAGGCCAGAAAAATTGTCATAGATATGCATCAGGATCTGGTTGCCGGTGGCATGTACCAGCTCCAGATGAAAAGTGGCATCGGCGTCGACGAACCCGTTGAAGTCTTTCTCCTCGACAGCAAGACGCATCGCGTCAAGCGCCGCTTCCACCTTCGGCATCTTCGGCAGATCGCCATCCGTAAGGATTTCCAATACCTCGGACTCGATCATGCGGCGCACGCTCATCAGTTGAAGCAAATAGTCGGGATCGGAATAAAATTGCTGTCTGACCGTAACCGCAAGTGCGTCGAGATAGTTGTTTACATCATCACGCACCACTTCGGTTCGCTCGCCATGGCGGCGTTGAACCAGCCCCTTTACTTCCAGTTCCTGTATGGCTTCGCGCACGGCACGGGTGGAGACACCGAATTCACGCGCAATGGCGCTTTCTGATTCCAGTCTGTCTCCAACTTTGAGCTCACCATTCAGAATACGGCTCTCGAGCACTGAAGAAACCGCAGAATGCAGTCGTCCTCGCTTGCGTAGCGGCATTGGAAAGTCTTCGTCTGTTTCAGGTCCCATAACCATATTTTTACCACCATCCTATCTATGGTATATTGACAATACTTATGTCATGAGTCATAAGTCAAGTGTTATCTGCTTTACCTGTTTCTCCAATCTATAGGGGAAATACGAAGACAGCAGAAGATCTACGGGAGGAAAGATCATGAGAAGCTATATCAAACAGATTTTCCGCGCCTCTGTCGCAACCTTGGCAGTCTGTGCCGCTGTGGGAGGAGCCCAGGCAGCTTGGCCAGAACGGGCTGTGACAATTATCGTTCCCTGGTCTGCCGGGGGCGGCACCGACGCAACAGCGCGCATGGTTGCTGCCGATTTGCAGGAGCATTTCGGGCAACCTTTTAACGTGGTGAACCGCACAGGCGGGGGTGGTCTTGTCGGCCATGCCGCCATTGGCAACGCAAAACCGGACGGCTATACGCTTGGCGTTATCACCATTGAAAGCACCATGTATGAAAGTCAGGGGCTACCGGGCGTTACGCCAGACGATTTCGATTATATCGGACGGTATAATGCTGATGCCATCGGTATCAACGTCTCCACCAAATCCGACTACAAGTCGGTGAAAGACCTAATAGATGCTGTAAAGGCAAATCCGGGCAAGATCACAGCTTCGGGCGCAAACCGTGGCGGTCTGTCCCATCTTGCATGGGCAGGTTTGCTCAATACGCTCGACATCAGCCCTGAGGCCAGCAACTGGGTCGCATCCGCAGGCTCAGCACCAGCCATGCAGCAGCTTGCTGCCGGTGCCATTGACGTGGTTTCGACGTCTCCTGCTGAAGCCCGTTCTCTGGTTGAAGCGGGCGAAGTAAAAACCCTTGCACTTATCTCGGGTGAGAAGAGCGAGCTTTTCCCTGACCTTCCTACGACCGACGAGGTGTTCGGCATCAAATGGTCTCCGATGCCTTTCCGTGGCCTTGCCGGACCAGACGGTATGCCTAAAGAAGCGGTTGATCAGCTATCAGTTGCTCTTAAGGACATTACCGAGAATCAGGAATTCAGAGACTTCATGAAATCTCGCGGCTTCTCGGTCGCCTATCAGGATGCAGCAACCTTCAAGGAAACCGTTATGGCTGCCCGCACAGGTCTTGCAGAAACCATGAAAGCTGTCGGTCTCGCCAAATAGAGCTGCGGCGGAGAGATACTCATGCGAATTATCGACCGGGTATCCGGCCCTGCGATCCTGCTCTTCGGAGCGGCGGTGATTTGGGGGGCTACCAAGCTCCCCTCTGTCCCCGGTGTCAGGTTTGGTGCCGATCTTATGCCGACCCTAATCGGGGTCGGCCTCATTTTCCTTGGGCTGTCGATCTTCATTGGCAGTCTCTCTGACAAGGAAACTGTCCGGATTATCGATCTATCCGAATGGGATGTGCCCTTGCGGAATAAGCTGGCGGCGATCTGGAGCCTTGCTGGCCTTGTTATCGGCGGCTTGCTTTTCGAGCAGCTCGGCTTTCCGTTGATGGGAATCATCTACATGGCAGTCCTCATGACCCTGATGGGAACCAAGCCCATGGTAACGGCACTTGTCACCATTTGCGTGGTTTGCGCCCTTTATATCGGATTTTCAAAGGGTCTTCTTGTCCCACTGCCCATCGGCCTTTTGGGAGGGCTTCTTCCATGACAGCAGATATTTTATATCAATCTCTGCTCATGATCCTTGATCCTGCCGTTTTGCTGGCCATTCTATTGGGTTCGGT
This sequence comes from uncultured Cohaesibacter sp., assembly GCF_963676485.1. NCBI lineage: Bacteria > Pseudomonadati > Pseudomonadota > Alphaproteobacteria > Hyphomicrobiales > Cohaesibacteraceae > Cohaesibacter > uncultured Cohaesibacter sp. The sequence continues at coordinate 4,188,369 of NZ_OY781114.1, read as the reverse complement.
ATACGGCCTGTTCATTGGCGCCTTGCCGGGATTGACGGCCACGATGTCGACTGCCCTGCTGGTGCCGATCACCTTCTATATGAGTCCGTTGCCCGCGATTGCCTTGATCGTTGCGAGTACGGCAATGGCCATCTCTGCCGGAGACATTCCCGGCACGCTGCTACGCATTCCCGGCACGCCGGCTTCTGCCGCTTACACGGATGAATCCTATCAGATGACCTTGAAGGGCAAGGCCAGTCAGGCTCTTTCGCTTGGCTTCTTCTTCTCAGCTCTTGGCGGACTGTTCGGTGCAACCGTTCTCTTGCTGACCGGCCCGCTGCTGGCGCGGATCTCTCTTAATTTCTCCAGCTTCGAATTTTTCTGGCTCGCGGTTCTCGGCCTGCTCACTTGCGCTCTGGTGAGCGGCAGCAACGTGGCGCGCGGCTTCGTATCGCTGATGCTCGGTCTGCTCATTGCCACAGTCGGCCTCGACGTAACGACAGGCGCGCCACGCTTCACCTTTGGCCAGATCGAACTGATGGGCGGCGTCTCTTTCATTCCTGTCATGATCGGAATGTTCGCCTTCTCCGAAATTCTCCGGGGCTTCACCACCAACAAGATTGGCGAAGGCAAGATGCCGCAGCTTGGCCGCATTGTTCCTTTCAAGGGCATAGGCGAGTTGTTGCGCAAATACCCGTTCTCAGCCATTCGAGGCGCCACGCTCGGCACAACAGTTGGGGCTTTGCCTGGCGTTGGCGGCGATCTGGCCGCTTGGATTGCCTACGGCGTAAGCCGTCGCTTCTCCCGCACGCCAGAAAAATATGGCACAGGACATCCAGAAGGTTTGATCGAAGCGACCTCGTCAAACAATGCAGGGCTTTCCAGCGCCTGGATTCCGGCGCTGGTCTTTGGCATCCCCGGCGATGCTGTAACGGCTATAGCGGTGGGAGTCCTTTTCATGAAGGGGGTTGCGCCCGGTCCCCGGCTGTTCGTTGAAAATCCGACCATGCCGACAGCCATCATCATGACCTTCTTCGCCTCAAACCTGCTGCTGTTCCCCCTCGGTTTCATTGCGATCAAAGTGGCGCGCCATGTGTTGTCCATTCCTCGCTCTGTGATCGTGCCGATTATCCTGATTTGCTGTTTCCTAGGCTCCTACGCGGTCAACAACACCCTGTTCGGGGTCTGGATCATGCTGATCGCAGGGATCGTTGGCTATCTGATGGAGCGCAACGGTTTTCCAATTGCTCCGGTCATTCTGGGCCTTGTACTTGGCCCGGTGCTTGAACGCAATTTCATCATGTCGATGCAGATCTCAGGTGGCAATTTGCTTGGCTTCTTCGAGCGCCCCATCGCCTGCGGGTTGGGGATCGTAATCTGCACCATCTTTACCTTCGTCTTGCTCAAGTCGATCCGCAATTGGCTGACAGGGGCATCTTTGCGCCGGCGAGATAGCCTTCTGACAACTGCCGAAAAAGTGGCCAAAAGCCGCGGTAGCGACGACTGATCAAACCCGACAAGCCGGATGCCTTACCCCAAGGGATCATCCGGACACAGAATTATGAAAGGAACCCATTATGTATAATCCATTTTCCGTTGAAGGACGCATCGCGATCGTCACTGGAGGCCTGGGACAGATCGGCACCCAGATTTCAACGACCTTGGCGCAGGCTGGGGCTAAGGTAGCAATCTATTCCCGTCGACCTTTCTCTGCCGAGCAGATCGCTGAAAAATTTCCCGGTCTTGAAAAGAATATCAAGGTTTATGAAGCCAGTGTCACCGACAAGGATGCACTGGTTGCAGCAACGGACCAACTGATCAAGGATTGGGGTGTTCCCGATATCCTCGTCAACAATGCTGGCATCGACTCCAAACCCGATGGCGATGCAGACCAGAACGCTCCCTTTGAAGTATACCCGAAGAAATACTGGGACGACATCATCGAGACCAACCTGACCGGTGTCATGCTGACCTCTCAGGTCGTCGGCTCCAAGATGGCCGAGGCAGGGAAGGGGTCCATCATCAATATCGGTTCGATGTATGGCATGGTTTCTCCCAATCAGGCTCTCTATGCCTATCGAGAGGAGCGCGATGGCAAGCCATTCATCAAGGCCATTTCCTATGCCGCTTCCAAATCGGGCCTGATCAACATGACGCGCTATCTTGCCACATACTGGGCCAAGAAAGGGGTGCGGGTTAATCTCGTCACCTATGGCGGCGTGAAGACCGGATCCTTCGACAAGGAGTTTATCGATGCATTCCTTGAACGCGTTCCAATGGGCCGTCAGGCGGAAATCGGGGAATTCAGCCCAATCATTCATTTCCTAGGCTCTGACGCTTCGTCTTATATGACTGGCGCCAATCTTGTTCTGGATGGCGGTTTCACCAGCTGGTGATCTCCAGACCTAGCTGAGACCACAAGGTCTTCCTGAATTTGCGAAACAGGCTATCGACGGGCAATCCCGCCGGTAGCCCGAGGTTTTTTGAGAGGAGATTTCAAACATGACGCGTATTGCACTGGTTGTAAGCGGTGATCTGCGCGAAAGCGCAAACACCACTTGTTGGCCTGCCCAAAAGGCCATGGAGGAGACGTTAACCGCAGTTCTGACCGGGATGGGTCATGAAGTATGGCGCGCCCATCCGGTTAAACCCGAAGGACACGGCTTCATTTCATCTCAACGCGAAGGTATGGATATTTTCGCCGGGATCGACCCCGATATGCCACTGATTGTGGCAGAATCCGTCTGGCAATATAGCCATCATGTGCTGCCCGGGTTGTTATCCCATCGCGGACCGATCCTTACTCTTGCCAACTGGTCCGGGCAGTATCCCGGTCTTGTCGGCATGCTCAACCTCAACGGATCACTCACAAAGGCTGGCGTTGCCTATTCCACGCTCTGGAGCCGAGACTTTGACGATGCCTTCTTCCTTGATGGGCTCAAGAACTGGCTTGATAACGGCAAGGTCGAGCACGCCCAGCCTCATGTGAAAAGCTTTGATCCGGTCTCGGTCGATGCAGAAACCTCCAATCTCGCCCAGCAGATCGCCAATGAATGGCGGCAGAAAAAGCTGATCATGGGCGTGTTCGATGAGGGATGCATGGGCATGTATAATGCAATCATCCCAGATGAATTGCTTATGCCAATGGGCATTTTCAAAGAGCGCCTCTCGCAATCCGCGCTCTATTATGCAGCGACACAGGTACCACTAGAAGAAGGCCGTGCAGCCTTTCAGTGGATGCTGGATAAAGGCATGACCTTCCATTTCGGCTCTGACCCGAAAACCGAGCTGACCGAGGATCAGGTAATCGATCAGTGCCGGATGTATATCGCAGCAGTTCGCCTTGCTGACAAGTTCGGTTGCGCAGCCATTGGCATCCAATATCAGCAGGGTCTGAAGGATCTCTGGCCAGCCTCCGACCTTGTTGAAGGTATGCTCAACAATTCCGAACGCCCACCCGTTGCCCGTGCAGATGGCAGCATCATTCGCGATGGCAAACCGATTGTGCATTTCAATGAAGTGGATGAATGTGCCGCACTTGATGCCCTGATGATCAACCGGGTTCACGCAGAGCTTGACCAGCCGGTAGAGACCACCTTGCATGATATTCGCTGGGGCGATGTCGATGCGTCAGGCACTGTCGATGATTTCGTCTGGGTATTCGAAATTTCCGGAGCTGCCCCTGCGGCGCATCATCCGGACGGCTGGGCCGGATCTGAAAGCTATCGACAACCTGCCATGTTCTTCCCGGCAGGAGGCGGCACGCTCAAGGGCTATGCCAAATCGGGAGACATCGTCTGGAGTCGCGTCTTTGTCGAAGGGGGCACGCTGCATATGGACATCGGGCGCGGCAAAGCCCATGACCTTCCGGCAAGCGAGTGTGAGCGCCGCAGCAAAGCAACCGACTATCCATGGCCGATCATGAATGCCACCCTCAGCGGGATTGATCGGAACTTGATGATGGGGCGGCACAAGGCAAACCATATTCAGGTTGCCTATGTCGATGATGAAGCTGCCGCTCGCCGCGTCATTGCGTTGCGTTCGGCTCTGGCTCATGACCTTGGTATCACAGTCTGTCATTGCGGCGATGTCTAAGTGACCTCAAGGCATTCTGAGAGCCACTCTGAAAATAGCACAGACGACCGCAAACAAAGAGAGGTGCGCTCAATGCGCACCTTTTTTCTCATATGATCAATGCTTTGCTTGTGACCAGCCCATATCGGTTTCTACAAGCCAACAGCTCAAGGAAGCCCAGAAAAGCAAGAGCAACCGTCGTGCATACGGTGGATATGTAGTTTTCGTGGAAGAAGAGATGGCAACCAAGAGCAGAAAGCCATTTATTTCCATACTAGAAAAACAAATGGCGGAGGGGGAGGGATTCGAACCCCCGGGACCGTGAAGCCCAACGGTTTTCAAGACCGCCGCAATCGACCACTCTGCCACCCCTCCGGCGTCATGTGGTTGGACGCCCTTTTGCCGTTATTTTCAAACAATTGCAAGCCTTCTTGCAATTGATCGTGCGATGCTGTTGAAAAACAGACACTCAGGCGCAGACAATGCGGACATTCCCCCTCGTAGAAGGCCTGACCGGCAAGCAAAATGCATGGATTTGAGGTGGTATCTTAATCGCGACCACATTTTTGCCACCATTGCTTTACACTCCCTTTACCACGATAGACGGAATAGTCTAATTTGTCTGGCAATATCTGCCATTTTCGGAAATATTGAACTTTTGCGAGCTATTCTCGCAGAAATAGGCACAGCTGTTGTTGTTAACCTTGATGATTGAGGTTAAAATAGCTTCAAGCGAAAGCCGGCGTCAACGTGATGAGTTTTGTCGACATGCCAAACTGAAGTCGACATGCCATAAAATCAAGCGGATCCCGCTTTTAAAAAGCCATCAATGGGGTTTGAAGTGCTGTTTTCAACTCGAAAAAACTGCCGCACGGGCATGGTACTGACGCTTATGGGCGTAGCTGGTATCGTGCTTTCGGGCTGCTCTGGATCAAGCAAAAGCAAGGTTGATCCAAAATATGGCGTTTCAGCGAGCGCGCGCGTCGCGACTCAAAAGGGCGAATTTCGCAAAGGTGGCGGCTCTTACAAGATCGGCAAACCTTACAAGGTGGCCGGTCGGACCTATGTGCCCAAACATCAGCCGTCTTACAACAAGACAGGCAAAGCCTCCTGGTATGGCGACGATTTTCATGGCCGGTTGACGGCCAATGGCGAAATTTTCGATATGCACGCTCTGACAGCGGCACACCCGACCTTGCCACTGCCGTCTTATGTACGGGTAACCAATCTCAAAAATGGCAAATCGACTCTGGTCCGTGTGAACGACCGTGGGCCTTATGCGCATAATCGCATCATCGATTTATCCAAACGCGTGGCCCAGAAGCTTGATTTCATCAATGATGGCATCACCAATGTCCGCGTTCAGTATGTCGGCAGGGCCCGCATGGATGGGCACGACACGGCTTTTCTGGAGAATTCCTTCAGGGATAAAGGGCAACCGATCGGGAATGATCGCAAGAATTTGCCAAGCAATGGTTTTGATGCGCCTGTCATGGTGGCGTCTGCGTCTGTTCCCCAATCCAAGCCGCAAAGACAATCCAGCAATTTCCTACAGGCGCATCTGCCACAGTTGGGCGCACCGGACGCAACAGCCTTTGCGCCAAGCCCAAGCCCGGTTGATCTTGCCCAAGCGCCTACATCTGGCTGGGCACCTGTCGATCTGGTAGGGGATGGCTATTTCCCTCCGGAAGGCATGGGCAATGTGGCTGCGTCTTTGGAACTGGCCAGCATGGCTCCGGTGCAGTTGAACTATGCGCCAGACAGTTCCTTGCGCGTGAAAGCGGGCTATCAGGCCATCGACAGTCTCATGCACGGGGACAAGCAGGAAAACCTGGCTGCGGCGCTTCGAAAGAAAGCGCAATCCATCACGCACAAGTCTGACATGGCCTCGCAGAAAGCTCTCAAGCATATTGGGAAATTCTCACAATCCTACGGCGTGCGTCTGGCTGAGGAATTTGCCCTGCTGGCTGCCGTTGATATAAAAAATCAACCGGATGGCTCCATTTCTCTGGAGATCAGCAAGCTTAAGCCCGGCGTGGAATGGAATGACATCGCCGCTTTGAAACATCGATTAGGGCTCAGCTAAGCGCAAAGCGTTGCGTTTTGAGAAAAAATCGAGATTTTTCAAGGAGAGTAGCGATGCTCTCCTTTTTCTTTGCGACCACTTGAGCTACTATCCCACCAACCGGATGATATGCGCAAAGATGACTTGTCAGCCTTTGCTTTTCATTCAAGCGTGCCTGTCAGCGCTTATACCGCACTGGCTTCATACCTAACGTTGAGGGGGGTAAGGATGCTCAACGCGATGTTCAAGAGATTTTCCTGTCTATTGCTTCTGCTTATAGCGGCCACTTTTTCGGTGCAAACCATCGCGAATGCACAGGTATATCAAACCGCAGCCAAGCACGCCTATCTGATTGACTGGAATTCAGGCTCGGTGCTCTTCTCCAAAGAAGAGGATGAACAGGTCCCCCCCGCATCTCTGGCCAAATTGATGACGCTTGAGGTGGTGTTTCACGCACTGAAAACCGGCGAGCTGACCCTTGAATCCGAGTTCTATATCTCCGAACATGCCTGGCGCGATGGTGGAGCCAATTCTGGCGGCTCGACCATGTTTGCCAAACTCGGATCCATGGTGCCGCTAGATGCGCTGCTCCATGGCATCATCGTCCAGTCGGGCAATGATGCATGCATCGCGGTTGCCGAGGGCATGGCAGGCAACGAAGAAACCTTTGCCCAGCTGATGAACAAACGGGCCAAGGATATCGGCCTCACGCATTCCCATTTTGTCAATTCCACGGGGCTACCAGCCGACGGGCAGGTGGTTACAGCGAAAGATCTGGCCAAGCTCGCACGCCATCTTATCGATGAGTATCCTGATTATTATCACTATTTTTCCATCCCTGAATTTACGTGGAACGGCATTACGCAGCATAACCGCAACCCGATCCTGGGCTTTACCGAAGGGGCCGATGGGCTTAAAACCGGCCATACGGAAGCGGCTGGCTATGGCCTTGTTGCTTCGGCCAAGCGTGGGGATGAACGCCTGATTGCTGTCTTGACGGGCATGAAATCCAAAAAGGAAAGGCGCGAAGAAGCCCGCAAGATCATGAATTGGGGCTTCAGGGCCTTCACTTCAAGACGCATTTATGATCCGGATGAAGAGGTCGCCTATGCAAGCGTTTTCGGCGGCGACAAATCCGAGGTCATGCTGGTCAGCGAACGCCCGGTAAGCCTCTTCATGCCGCGCGCGCAGCAGGGTCGCCTGAAAGCCCGCGTCTATTATGATGGTCCGATCAAGGCCCCAATCGAAGAAGGCGTCGAGGTCGCAACGCTCAAAGTCTGGAACGATGACAAGCTGATTTACGAGGCCCCCCTGATCACCGGCGAAAGCATCGGACGGGGAACAATAACCCAACGCGCAGTCGGGGCGTTGAAAGAGCTTGTGATTGGTTGGTTCTGAATAAACTTCCTGCTACAAGCAAGGCTCGAAACCAGCATGAGGGAAGCGATTCCCTCACTCTGTACCATGCCACATATGATGGCGTGGTATTTGCCGATCGGGAGCGAGCTCAGAAATGTCGCTTGGAAAATTCATAACCTTTGAAGGCGGCGAAGGCGTTGGTAAATCCACGCAAATCCGCCTTCTTGCCGAACGGCTAGCGCAAAACGGCATCGATTGCATTCAGACCCGCGAACCGGGTGGCTCCAGCAAAGCCGAAGCCGTGCGGGAATTGCTCCTCTCTGGCACGATTGCGGACATGGGCATTCCACCAAGCGGCGAAGCTGTTCTTTTTGCCGCAGCGCGTGCCGACCATGTCGATACGAAAATCAGACCGGCACTGGAGCAAGGGCAGTGGGTTCTTTGTGATCGTTTCATGGATTCCACCCGCATCTATCAGGGCGAAAGCAAAGAGGTCTCCGAAGAACTGGTGAATATGCTCGAACGGCTTGCCATTGATGGCGTAAAGCCCGACATTACCTTCATCCTCGATCTTCGGGCCGAAATCGGCATGGCACGAGCCAACAGTCGCCGAGCAGAAGGCGAAGCGGCTGACCGGTTTGAGCGCGAAGACTTGACGGTGCATGAAAACCGTCGCAATGCTTTCCTGTCCCTAGCCCATAAGGATCCGCAAAGATGCAAGATAGTCGATGCATCCCAGTCGATCGATGAAATCGCACAGGATATCTGGCAGATTGTCGAACGCGCGCTGATGCCAAAAGAGCAGGGGGCCAAGACGCATTCAAAAGCCCCGTCTGACCAGACGGCCGAGAATTCAGAAGAGAGTTAAATGGCGGAAGCTGAACAGGATTTCCCGATATACGACATATTGCCCGATCTGGAGCCTCCGCATCGGCAGCGGCTCTTTTTTGGCCATACAGAAGAAGAACAAAAACTCCTGTCTTCCTGGCAATCAGGCAAGATGCATCATGCATGGCTTCTGACCGGCCCCAAAGGCATTGGCAAGGCAACCTTCGCTTTCCGCGCAGCGCGCTTCCTTTTCAATGAGGGAATGACGGAGCAAGGCGCAGGGCTACTGGGCGACATGGCGGCACCTACGAGCCTTGATAGTCCTGACGATAGTCAAGCGGTCCATCTTGTCACCAATCTGGCCCATCCGAACCTTCTGGTCATCGACAGACCCTATGATCAGAAAACAAAGCGCTTCAAAACAGAAATCACTGTCGATGAGGTGAGAAGAACGGTACGCTTCTTCGGCTCCACTGCTGGCGAGAAGACATGGCGCGTCTGTATTGTCGATCCGGCAGACGACCTCAACAACAACGCAGCCAATGCTCTATTGAAGATCCTCGAAGAGCCGCCTGTGCGGACAATCTTCTTTCTGATCTCCCATGCTCCGGGTCGGCTCTTGCCGACCATTCGGTCGCGTTGCCGCCGCCTTGGCTTTTCACCACTCGAAAACCCGGTACTCAGCGAGGCCATCTCGGGGCTTGGCATTGCTGAAGGCGAAGATACGGTGTTGCAGCTCAGCCAAAGCTGCGACGGGTCCATTCGCAAAGCAGCAGAGCTGCAATCAGACGAAGGGCTTGTGCTCATCCACGCCTTTGAGCGACTGTTGGCCCCGCCTTATAATCCCGACTATGAAACCCTCAATGCCTTCGCTGAAACAGTAGCCCAGCGCGGCAAGGATGAGCGCTTTGACGGATTTTCCGATCTGGTTCATCGGTATCTCAGCCGCCAATTGCATGAGAAGAGCGGCGTGGAAGGCACCAGAGGCGCCGATCTCTATCCGCTGGCACGCGTCTGGGATGAGGCAAGAGAGCAGATCCAGCAAACCCGCATTTTCAATCTCGACAAGAAGCAAACCGTCATCGAAGTCATGCGCTTGTTGGCCAAAGCATCCCGCGGCGAGTGAGAATTCGCACAAGTTTGCGCTCTGTCCACCGTCATTTACACAAAAATCCTTGACGATACGCGCCCCTTCGCCCACAAACCTCTTGAAAGAATTCCATGCCCTGATTGCGGCCGTTCTTGGCAAAAACGACCATTCCGCCGCGATATGGGCGAAAATCCACTCAACGATAGAAGACAACCATCGGCATGACTGACAAATCTCCGTTTTTCATCTCCACAGCTATCTCTTATCCCAACGGCGCACCACATATCGGGCACGCCTATGAAATGATGGCAACGGACTCGATGGCACGCTTCAAACGCCTTGATGGACATCCTGTGTTTTTTGTCACCGGCACCGATGAGCATGGTCAGAAGATGCAGCAGACGGCCGAGAAATTTGGTATGACGGCAGCTCAGCTGGCAGACCAGAACGCACCGGTTTTTGAAAAATTGGCCAAGGCGCTCAACTTGTCCAACGACGATTTCATCCGCACCACGCAGCCACGTCATTATGAAGCCTCCAAGGCCATCTGGAAGGCCATGGAAGCCAATGGCGATATCTATCTGGATAGCTATGCCGGCTGGTATTCTGTGCGCGACGAGGCCTACTATGCCGAAAGCGAAACCGAACTGCGCGAAGATGGCGTCCGCTACGGCCCACAAGGTTCTCCTGTTGAATGGACTGAAGAAGAAAGCTATTTCTTCCGTCTGTCTGCCTATCAGGACAAGTTGCTTGCTCTTTACGAGAGCAATCCCGATTTCATGGGCCCATCCGAGCGCCGCAACGAAGTCATCAGCTTTGTGAAAAGCGGCCTGCGCGATCTCTCGATCTCGCGCACGACCTTCGACTGGGGCATTCCGGTTCCTGGCAACGATAAACATGTCATGTATGTCTGGGTCGATGCGCTGACCAACTATATCACGGCCCTTGGCTATCCGAATGTAGACGCAGAAAAGTTTCAGGCCTTCTGGGGCGATGCAACACACATCATCGGCAAGGACATTATCCGCTTCCATGCGGTCTACTGGCCTGCCTTCCTGATGTCTGCAGGCATCGCAGTGCCCGGACGCGTCTTTGCGCACGGCTTCCTGTTCAACCGCGGCGAAAAGATGTCGAAGTCCGTTGGCAACGTGATTGATCCATTTGGCCTCATTGAGGAATATGGTCTTGACCAGAGCCGCTTCTTCTTTCTGCGTGAAGTGCCATTCGGGCAGGATGGGAACTATAGCCACGAAGCGATCGTCAACCGCACCAACGCAGACCTTGCCAACGACCTTGGCAACCTTGCCAGCCGTTCGCTTTCCATGATCGCAAAGAATTGTGACAACGCCTTGCCTGAGCCCGGAACCTTAAGCACGGAAGATCAGGCAATGCTTGATCAGACTGATGCCATGCTCGTAAAATGTCGCGAATTCATGGACAAGCAGTTGATTCACAAGGCGCTTGAGACCATATGGGATGTAGTGGGCGAAGCGAACCGCTATTTCGCAAGTCAGGAACCATGGGCTTTGCGCAAGACCGATCCGGAGCGGATGAAAACCGTGCTATATGTTACGGCCGAAGTCATCCGTCAGGTCGGCATCCTTGCCCAGCCTTACATTCCGGCATCGGCAGAAAAGCTGCTCGATCTCTTCGCTCTTCCATCTGACAAGCGCGATTTTGCGTCTCTGGGTCCGGTCGGTCGTCTGGCTGCAGGCACACCGATTGACAAACCAAGCCCAGTATTCCCGCGCTATGTCGAGAAAACCGAAGAAAACGAGGCATAGACTAAATCATGCTGGTTGATAGCCATTGTCATCTGGATTTTCCTGACTTCAAGGAAGAACTGGACGATGTCGTGCGCCGCGCCGAATTGGCCGGCGTCGGGCATATGGTCACCATATGCACACGCATCAAGAAATTCGATGAAGTCAAGGCCATCGCCGAACGCTATGACAATGTCTTCTGCTCCGTCGGCACCCATCCGCACAATGCGGATGAAGAGCTGGACTATAGCGCTGAAGATATCGCAAAACTGGCCGAGCATCCCAAATGCGTGGCCATCGGCGAAGTCGGTCTTGACTATTTCTATGACAATGCTCCGCGTGAAGCGCAGGCTGAAGGCTTTCGCCGTCATATCAAGGCAGCCCGCATGACCGGACAGCCTCTGTCCATTCATACACGTGATGCTGAAGACGACACCATCGCCATCCTGAAAGAGGGTATGGAGGAGGGGGCCTTCCCGGCCCTTTTGCATTGCTATTCTTCCAATCGCGAATTGGCCATGCGCTCGCTGGAAATGGGGCTCTATGTCTCCCTCTCCGGCATTTTTACGTTCAAGCGCAGTCAGGAAATCCGAGACACCATCAAAGACGTACCACTGGATAGATTGCTGGTGGAAACCGATGCGCCATATCTTGCGCCGATGCCATATCGCGGCAAACGCAATGAACCATCCTATGTGGTGAACACCGCACAGGTGCTGGCTGATGTGAAGGGTGTATCGCTGGAAGAAATAACAAAGATAACGACGGACAATTTCTTCCGCCTGTTCAGCAAAGCAACGCGATAAGACAACAGGTAGCGGGAACCAATGCACAATGACAAAGGACAACGGATTTAAGCTGCGCATTCTGGGCTGCGGATCATCACCAGGTGTGCCACGGGTTGGCAACGACTGGGGCAAATGTGATCCGAATAACCCGAAGAACCGGCGGACCCGTTGTTCGGCGCTCGTTGAAAAATGGCAAGACGGAAACGTCACTCGTGCGCTTGTCGACACCGGACCTGATTTTCGCGAGCAGATGCTGCGCGAACATATCGATTGGGTCGATGGTGTTCTTTACACCCATCCTCATGCAGACCACACACACGGTATTGACGATCTACGCGCTTTTGTTTTCAATCGACGCGAACGGGTGAAAATCTATGCCAACGAGATGACGCTGAAACGCCTGCAAGAAGGCTTCGGCTATTGCTTCGAAACACCAGAGGGCAGCAATTATCCTCCGATCCTTGAACCATCATTGATCGCACACGGCGACACCGTTTGTGTCGATGGGCCAGCAGGCACCATTGAAGCCCATCCGTATAATCAGGTTCATGGCGATATCCATTCACTTGGCTTCCGCATCGGCAATCTGGCTTACTCATCTGATGTGAGTGACCTGGAGCCGGACACCATTGCCATGATGCAGGATCTTGACGTCTGGATTGTCGACGCCTTGCGCTATGCACCGCATCCAAGCCATTTCTCGCTTGACGAGGTTCTGGCCTGGTCAGAGCGCCTCAAGCCGAAACTGACCATTCTGACCCATATGCATATTGATATGGATTATGAAACGCTGCGGCGTACGTTGCCGGACAACGTAATTCCAGCCTATGACGGCCTGACTCTTTCCTTCTAAGCATCCCATATCAATATATGCGCATCAGGCGCCCTGAAACCCGCATACGGTATCTCAGCGGCTCATATGCATTCGTGCATTTGACCAGGCCCAATGGAGTGCCAATGGTGCGTATGGGCAATGTGTGTGGCGTTGCTCTATGTCTGAGTAGTCCATCTTTGCAGTCAGCATCAAATCATCCTTGCGCCTTCGCGGCAGCCAGCCATGGCGGATAGGCCGATATAAACCTGCGCCATTTAACTCCACCAAAGCCCCAATCCAGGAGCCAATAGGCTCGTCTTTTCGAAGCAATTGGGAGCAGTTTTTCAAAGCGGCATGCATAGATAGGGCAAATTGTTCGTAGGCACGCATATACGCACGCATCACTTGAAGACGCGCATGCAATGGATTGTTTGCTTCAATTTTATTAGATATCATCATGACTCTAAAGACTCTTTTGGTAGACAGATCAATCTAGAGCCAAGCCACTCCACCATCCATAAAATCATTTTAGTTCCATAATATAGATTATGCGAATTAGAGATACACCAGAAGCTCGCACTCTGCCACCCAATATGCCCATTGCCATGCAGACATTCCATTGGCCGCTCCCCATGATCAAGCCCCTCCCTTGACCTAAATAAATACCGCCGAAGCCCAAGCCCCGACGGTTTTCTATCTCTCCATATACGCGGCAAATGATAGCGCCTATTTCTCGCCCCAGGCCTTTCCATTGAGATGGGTTGACGCTTCAAAGGAGTCTGGCAACTTCAGCGTTGGTTCCAGCTTGGCAAGCCGTTCCACAGACACCTGAGCAATCGCATGCGCTAGCCCAAAGCCGATCTTGAAACCGCCTGTTGCCGCATAGATGCTCTTGGAGCCAGGCAAGAAGCCGACCATCGGATCGCGTTTGGTGGCCTTGGGACGAATGCCGGCCCAGCGCTGCATGATTTCAGCCCCTTCCAGCATCGGACACAGATTGAGTGCTTTGGCCCAAATTTCATCGCAGCGATCGTCCGTACTATGCTCGTCGTCCCATTCTTCCTCTGTCGTGCTGCCAATCGCACAGACGCCATCGTCATGCGGCACCACATAGACAGTGCGATCATACAGCACCGGCAGCCCCGGCTTCTGACCGACCTTGGCAATGAGCGCCTGCCCTTTGACCCCCTTACCGAGATCCTCCATGCCTGTAAGCGCCTCGATCATCGGAAAACTCTTGTAGCCAGCAGACAGAACCACAACACCAGCGGAAAGCATTTCTCCGCTGGCCAGCGTTACCTCTGCACTGTCGCCCAGATCCTTCACGTCGACCACTTCTGCATTCTCCATGACGACGCCACCTCGCTTGATGACGGACGCCCGAGCCGCTTCGCAATAAGCCCTTGGATTGGCACGCGCCGAGAAATTATCAAACGCATATCCTTCCGGACACAGCTCTGCATTGAGCCAGCCGCCCAGATCATCCTGCGGAAAAACCTTATGGTAGTAGCCGGTTTCAGCCCCATGCCAGAGCATCTCGGCTTCTTTGGAGCGTACCTCATGGCGCTCTCTCAAGCTCTCTGTACCGATTGGTACAACGCGCCCACAGCGATCATAGCCAATAGAAAGCCCGACCTCTTCTTCAAGTAAAGCTTTAACTTCAGAAAGTTCCTTTAATGCTTTGAATTGAAATTCTTTTTTATCATTCCATCTTTCGGACATATGAGGCAAAAGCGCCCCAAGAAGACCATAGCTTGCACCCTGCCCGATCTCCTGTTTATCGGCGAGCGCAACGCTCATGCCTTCACCCAGACAGGCTCTTGCAATGGAAAGACCAAACACACCGCCTCCAACAACGAGGCAATCATAGTGAGTAGATGATGAGGAATTGAGAGGACTTGGCATAGCTCATTTTTCTTCTTATGAAAGGAAGCGGCATGATGCTTGGCACCACACTCCAGGCTTCCATAGTTACGGTTGCCGTACCCTAATCGATCAAATGGAAAATTGATATATGGCGAAACCTCCTGAACTCGTCTGGCTGGATAATTTGACCCCTAAATCCACACGCTTTGACGACACCTATTACACACGAGAAAATGGACTGGAGGAAACGCGCTATGTCTTCATCGATGGCAACAGGCTGATTGAGCGCTGGCGCGAAGGACAACCCGTTACCATCGGTGAACTCGGCTTCGGCACAGGTCTGAATTTCCTTGCCACATGGCAAGCGTGGCTTGATGAGGCAAAGAGTCAGGCAAAATCGTTAGACGTCGAGGTCCCGTCCCTCACCTTTATCTCCTTTGAAAAATACCCACTCGACAAGGATAGCCTTGCCAAGGCTCTTTCTCCTTGGCCTGATTTGTCCGAGCTTGCTCATAAATTGGTTGAAGAATGGCAGCCAGCCCACGAAGGCTGGCTAAAACTCCGCTTTGGTTCCGTCACCCTGCATCTATATATGGGAGACGCCGCCGACGGCATAAGAACGATCCCCTCTCCCATCGATGCCTGGTTTCTGGATGGCTTTAACCCCAAGACCAATCCCGATCTATGGTCCGAAGCGCTGATGCAGTCCATCTATGATGCCTCCAATCCGCAAGCCACTCTTGCGAGCTACACCGCAGCCGGCTGGGTGAGGCGCAACCTGCAATCAGCAGGTTTCTCCATTGCAAAGCGCAAAGGCTTTGGGCATAAACGGGACATGATCACCGGCTCAAGGTGAGTCATTTCATGCGCTACAAAAAGCGTCCAACCTCAAATAAGTCTTGAGTACAAAAATGACACTTCAACCCTCACGCGACATAGCAACGCTTGTTGAAATCATGGCCCGCCTTCGTGACAAGGAGACTGGTTGCCCCTGGGACATCGAACAGGATTTCGCCTCCATCATCCCTTACACCATCGAAGAAGCATATGAAGTGCAGGACGCCATCGAGCGGAACGACCTCTATGACATGCGCGATGAGCTGGGAGATCTTCTGCTGCAGGTTGTTTTCCATGCGCAGATGGCCAACGAAATGGACGAGCACCCGGCAAGCTTCGACTTCGGCGATGTTGTGCTGTCCAGCACGAAGAAAATGATCCGGCGCCACCCGCATGTTTTTGGCGATACCGATGCCCGCGACAAGGGTATGGTGCGTAAGGCATGGGAAACCATCAAGGCGGAAGAAAAAGCCGACCGTGCCAGAGAAAGGCAGGCGCTGGGGCTAACGGACGAAGAAAAGACTTTTCTCGATTCCGTGCCACGCGGCATGCCAACCATGAAGGCGGCAGTCAAACTACAAAAGCAGGCCAGCAAGGTCGGGTTCGACTGGCATGATCCACTTCTGGTTCTGGACAAGATCGCAGAAGAAGTGGAAGAAGTGCGCAATGAACTCATTGAGCATGAAATGGACGAAAAGGCCGTGCGGAACGAGATCGGCGATCTTCTCTTCGCTGTTGCCAACCTCGCCCGTCACCTTGATGTAGATCCGGATGAAGCGCTGGCCTATACCAACCAGAAATTCCGTGATCGCTTCGGCCATATTGAGAGTGAGCTTTCCGAACGAGGCGGCAGCCTTGAAAATGCCAGCCTTGATGAGATGGAAGACCTTTGGCAGGAAGCCAAGAAAGAACGCGATTAAGTCACATAAAAAGGCCCCGCCCAGAGAATGGACGAGGCCTTTTGAATTCACTAGCTGCGCAGAAATCCCGACTTATATCAGTCTACATCAAACCGATTACGCAATTCCGTCTGCAGTTTGTCTTGTGCACGGACATGCAGCTCAATGCCCTCTTCTCCATCCGTACGATCCAGAACATCACAATGGCGATAGAGCCAAGCCAGCCCCTCCCCATCTTCAAAGCCCAGATGCAATGTGAGAATATTGTCATTCTCGGCGATCTTGTCTTCAATCTCGGCCAAGAGAGTGTCCGTCCCCTGCCCAGAAACGGCTGACACGGCAACAGGCTGCAACTGCCCGGTGGCGCGTGAAGGCTGCTGTGTCGCAGCGCGTTCCATCACTGTTTGCCGCTCTCCTTCGGGCAACAGATCGATTTTGTTCCAGACTTCGATCACCCGTGGGTCTTCATCGATTTCGATACCCAGATCATGCAGCACATTGGCCACATCTTCAGCCTGAGCATTGGTATCTTCATGAACGATATCGCGCACATGCAAGATGACATCCGCTTCAAGCACTTCTTCAAGCGTTGCTCGGAAAGCGGCGATCAAATGCGTTGGCAGATCTGAAATAAAGCCGACCGTATCGGACAGAATAACCGGCCGCCCATGTGGCAGGACCATCGTGCGCAAAGTGGGATCAAGCGTTGCAAACAACAGATCCTTGGCAAAGATGCCAGAGCCGGTCAGCAAGTTAAACAGCGTCGATTTGCCCGCGTTCGTATAGCCGACAAGCGCAACAATCGGATGCGGCACCTTCTGCCGGTTGGACCGATGCAAACCGCGCGTACGGCGCACCTGCTCGAGATCCTTTTCAAGACGATTGATCTTTTCTTGCAGCGCCCTGCGGTCGGCCTCAATCTGCGTTTCGCCGGGGCCGCCCATGAAGCCGATACCACCACGCTGTCTTTCAAGGTGGGTCCAGCTGCGAACCAGTCGGCCTTTTTGATAATTGAGATGCGCAAGCTCCACCTGCAGCCGACCTTCTTTGGTCTGTGCTCGGCGTCCGAAAATTTCAAGAATAAGACCGGTTCTATCCAGAACCTTGGTATCCCATTCTTTTTCGAGGTTACGCTGCTGGATAGGAGAAAGCGGATGATCGATGATAATCAGATCAACCTTCTCCCTGTCGATAATATCCCAGATATCTTCCAGCTTCCCCTTCCCGATGAGGGTCGAGGGACGAATGGCATTGAGCGGCACGCGCAATACATCGACAACATCCAACTCAATGGCAGCAGCAAGTCCAGCGGCTTCTTCCAAGCGCGATTCATCCGTACGCCGGATAATGCGCCCCTCGGAAGCAGCTTTATTCTGCAAATGTTGCGAAAGAATGGGAACAAGAACGAGGGCACGTGTTGCCACAGCTCCGCGCTCAATCATCTTGCGCGGGCCTTTTCGCTCATCCTGCCCTTCGAATTCACCTGAATCTGACAAATCAGCTTTCAGCCTTTTCGCCAGTCTCACCGCCTTCAAACAAACTCAAAGGCCCGTTCGGCATAATCGTTGAGATTGCATGCTTGTAAACCAGCTGTGAATGACCATCACGGCGCAGAAGCACGCAGAAATTGTCAAACCATGTTACAACGCCTTGCAGCTTGACGCCGTTGACCAAAAAGATGGTCAGAGGTGTCTTTGTTTTTCTGACATGATTGAGAAAGGTATCTTGGAGGTTCTGGGCTCGTTCTGCCATGTGTCCTGCCTTATTTTCTTTTAATTCAACACTCGGTATTATTCCAACCCAGTATGAACCATCACTATGACGTAGTCCGTAAGATTAAACCAGCCTGAGCATCACTCTTTTATTTAAGCAAAGCCTTAAAGCCTGGATTGTCCACACATCTTGAGGGGGAAACATGAATGATTGCTTGGCTGTCCCCCACAAACCGCCTTTGCAATCGCGCAATTGTAACTCGAGAGTATCAATGATAACGATTCTCAAGGCTTTAGTTTAAACGAAACCAACTGCTTGCCAAGTCGCAATCGCAACCAATTCAAGCATTCATACCAAAAGCCAACCATTGTATTGCGTAATAAAGTACTATCTGTACCAGAATTTGAAATTTAACGCCCCTAACAGGACAACAATTTCCACGCGCCCGATAAGCATCGTGCCTGCCAGTACATACTTGACCAGAGGCGCCATTTCATAATAGCGCGGCCAATCGGCAGTCTGAGACCAGCTCGTGCTATAGAGGGGACCGATATTGGCAAAGCTTGAAATCGTAGCAATAACCCCACCTTCCAGATAACCGGTATTGGCGGCCACCACACCCGATACGATCGCGATGAGCGTGATGGAGAGCAGAAGCGACGTCCATACACCATTCATGAATTGAATGGTCGGTTTGGCATGCCCGATCCAGCCTTTGCGAATCTTGTTGGGGTGAAACAGGCGGCTCACTTCGCTAATCAGCTGCATGAATAGGGCAACCATCCTATAGATTTTCAACCCGCCCGAAGTTGAGAATGACGTCGCCCCTATCAAGGCAAGGCTAATGACGAGCAGGCCGGGGAACACGGTCACGTCCGCATGGCGCAGCTCGAACCCCGTGGTCGATATCAGCGAGATGGCAGCAAAGAACCCCTGACGCAAGGCCGCGCTTGGTGCCAAAACGCTCGCCCCACCCGCAAGTTGGAACAAGGTGATGGAATAGACCAGTCCAGCAGCGAACATAAGAATAAAAAGGATATAGCTTTCCCTGTGCTCGACCAGAAACTGCAACTTGTTGCGCACCACCATACGATGCCAAACAATGCTCGACGAGCCAGCGATCATCCCCATGGCAATAACCAACTCGGCCATGCGGTTGTTGTAATGCTCCCCGATTGCGCCATCCACGGGCAGAAACCCGCCCGTCGAAATGGTCGAAAAAGCAATACAGGTGGAATCAAAAGGCGGAATGCCCACCACCACCAGAAGCACCACAAGCGCAAGCGTCACGAGTCCGTAGGCGCTGCCCACCTGTCTTAACACATTGAAAGTCCAACCGATTTCTTCTCCCAGACTCTGCTCCATGAATTTGCTGTAGGTATCGCGGATCACCCCCACGCCACTGGGCGCCAGAACCAGAAGAAAGCTCAGAAGGGTGAGAAATCCACCAAACCATTGCAAAATGGCTCGCCAGAAGATGATCGCCTTGGGAACCCCCTCCAACGTTTGCAGAACCGTAGCGCCAGTCGTGCTGATGCCTGAAGCCGCTTCAAAAAAGGCATCGACCCATTCCATTTGTCCTGTGAGAACGAAGGGAAAGGCACCGGCAATCGGCAGCCCAAGCCAGGCCAAGACACAAAGAAGAAAGGTCTGCTGATTGACCATCTCCCTTTCCTGACCGCGCAAGGCAAAATAGACCCCGCCAGAGAGAAAGCCGGTCAATCCGGACGTGAGCAGGAACCCTTCCGCCAGTTCTGTATCACCAGCACTCAGAGCGACAAGCGCTGTGGGCAGCATGAGCCCGCCGAGCGCACCAAGTAAAATGGAAAGGTAATAGAGAATAGCGGTCATCCGCGCACAGCCTCAATCCGAACTCAGAAAAATTCAAAGCTGACGCGGAACAGGAGTTCCACTTGTTTGACCCGATCAGCCAGCGCAAAAAGGATCACCCTGTCGCCGGCTTGAATGGTCGTATCGCCATCCGGCATCAAGACCGCATTGCGCCGGAAAATTGCGCCCACGCGCACACCGTCCGGAAACTCGACGCTACGCAAAGGACGCCCGACCAGCGGCGATGTTTCGAGCGCTTCAGCCTCAATCCCCTCAGCGGCCCCGTCTTCAACGGCATGCACACCGCGAATACGCCCTCGGCGCACATGTTGCAGGATCTTTGAAATGGTCACCGAACGCGGGTTGACGTTTGAATCGATGCCCAGATCATGCACCAGATCGGAATAGTGAGAATCATTGAGCAGAGCCATGGTGCGGGCACAGCCAAGTCTCTTGGCCATGGCGCAACTGAGAATATTGACCTGATCGTTGTTCGTCAGTGCGATCATCGTATCCGCTTCGCGAATATCGGCTTCCTTCAGGATATCCTGATCCAGCGCACTGCCTTGCAAAACGATCGTGTCTTCGAAATCATTGGCAATCTTGATCGCACGATCCCGGTCAAATTCGATGACCTTGGCGCGCGTACGCTTTCTGCGCTCTTCAATGGCCAGCGCCACATAGCGTCCGATGTTACCGCCACCGGCAATCACAACCTTGCTGGCCTGATCCTCATCATGGCCAAAAATGCTCAGCGTACGCCACACCTGCTCACGCGCCACAACGACATAGGCCAGATCACCAGCTTGCAAATGATCCTCGGCATGAGGCACATAAAGCTGTCCATCACGCCGAATACCCACCACAACGGCCTTAAGGTCCGGAAACAGCTCCGTCAGCTGACGTAACGGCGTATCGACAACCGGGCAATCTTCCTCACAATCAATCGCGATCATCAGCACTTCGCCATCAGCGAACCGCACTGTATCTTCCGCCCCGGGCATTGCCATGCGCGAAAGCACCATTTCGCCTACTTCCACTTCGGGGGAAATGATCACATCAATAGGCAGATGCTCTCGTGAGAACAGATCAGCATAATGTTTCTCAAGGTAGGATTGCGCACGCACGCGGGCCACTTTGGTCGGCACGTTGAAGATGGAATGAGCCACCTGGCAGGCGATCATATTCACTTCATCATAAAGCGTGACCGCAATAATCATATCGGCTTCTTTGGCCCCGGCCCGCGCCAGAATATCCGGATGTGCCCCATGGCCCACATAGCCGCGCACGTCCAGCGTATCCCGAATGGCCGCGACCAGTCGCGGAGAACTGTCAATAACCGTTACATCATTCTGCTCGGATGACAGATGTTTGGCGATGCCGTACCCAACCTGTCCTGCGCCGCAAATCACCACTTTCATAACTGACCGCTTCCAGTTATCGCCAAATTGCCGCATGCGGCAGAAGCGAATTGAACTCGATTTTCCCATGCTGCGCAGCCCAAGCAGGGCTGGCCCATGAAAAATGTCATCCGGGCTTTATTGCATATTTTTACACCAAGCCCAATGAAAGAAACGCATAGCTCGCTTCAGATAAGAAGGCAACAGATACGAACTGAGCGGCACCGCACACTGAATGGTCTCTTCTAGACGACCCCAAGGCTCTTGAGCTTGCGATGCAAAGCCGACCGCTCCATACCGACAAATTCGGCTGTACGTGAGACATTTCCGCCAAAACGGGCAATCTGCGCCTTGAGATATTCTCGCTCGAACACTTCGCGCGCCTTCTTCAGCGGCAGCGACATTATCTGCTCTCCTGCCTCTCCCCCGCCCGGGATACTAGGGACAGTTTCCCCCACCTCACTGGGAAGAAGATCCGCTGTGATCACCGCATTTTCGTCCCCTTTGGTTAGAATCAACAGTCGTTCGATATTGTTCCGCAGCTGGCGAATATTTCCAGGCCAGTTGTGCGCCTGTAGAATCGCCATGGCATCCTCCCCGATCTTGCGTGCAGGTAGGCCCGCTGTTGCAGAAAGCTGTTCCATGAAATGCAACACCAGCTCGGGAATATCTTCGCGCCGCTCAGCCAAAGGCGGCACGGCAAGAGGCACTACGCTCAATCGATGGAAAAGATCTTCACGGAATACACCTTCAGAGATCAGCCCCTCCATGTTGCGCGACGTGGAGGAAATGACACGTACATCGACCTGAACCGGCTTGCTACCGCCAACGCGGATGAACTTTCCGGTGGTCAAGACCCTTGTCAGCTTGCTTTGCAACTCATGGGGCAGATCCGAAATCTCCTCCAGATAGAGCGTGCCGCCATGGGCCTCTTCCAGTGCGCCCACCTTGCGCTGGGTCGCACCATCTGCCTCGGTGCCGAAAAGCTGGAACTCCAGATCATCCATTGCGAATTGAATGGAGGAGAAGATTACAAACGGCGCCTCGGCACGTGACGACTGCTGGTGAATACAACGAGCCACCAACTCCTTGCCCGACCCGGACTGGCCGGAAAGCAAAACGCGGCTGTTGGTCGGGCCAATGCGCTGTATCATCTGGCGCAGATTGTTCATGGGGCTGGAGGAGCCAACAAGCTTTGTCTCCGCACCACTACGGGACTGCAAATCCTTCACCTTGCGCTTGAGACTGGACGCTTCCAACGCGCGCTCGGCAACCAGAATGAGCCTGTCAGCCTTGAAAGGCTTTTCAATAAAGTCATAAGCCCCGCGCTTGATGGCAGCAACGGCCGTTTCCACGCCACCATGGCCGGATATCATGACAACCGGCAATTCAGGGTGCTTTTGCTTGATAACCGCAAGCAGAGCAAGTCCGTCAAGACGCGAGCCCTGCAACCATATATCAAGAAAGATCAGGGACGGGCGCCGCTGCTCGATCAGCTCCAGCGCCTCATCGCTGTGAGAAGCCATGCGCGTGTCATAGCCCTCATCTTCCAGAAGCCCTGCAACAAGCTCACGAATATCGACCTCGTCGTCGACTACGAGAATATCAGCAGCCATCTTCAGACCTCCGTTTCACCATTTGTTTTATCAGACAATGCCAAACCGGAATTGTGATCTGGCTCAGCCTTCTCATCATTCGCATCTGAAGCATCCTGTTCAACACCCTCTTTGGGCAGGCGGATTTCGATGCATGCGCCCTGTTCAAACTCGGACACCTCACTGGCATCTCTGAGCTGGATGCCACCGCCATGCTCGCGCAAGATCTTGCGAACAATAGCGAGCCCCAAACCACTGCCCTTCTCTCGGGTTGTCATATAGGGCTCAAGCAAGCGCTGCCGGTTGTTCGTCGGAAAGCCGATGCCATTGTCGATAATCCGGACGCAATAATTCACGCCATCATCCTCGGCCTTGACGATCACCTGGCCATCAATGTCTTGCCGGTCTTCCCGTCCACCTATCGCCTCGGTGGCATTCTTGATGATATTGGCCATCGCCTGAGAAATAAGGCGGTGATCGAAAGAAACCGGCATTTTTTCCGGGATATCCGTGTCGAACTTGATGTCGTGGTTGGCAACCTCGATCAGAAAAACCGATTCCTTGATGATCTCGGAAAGGTCGCCATGCTCGAACACCGGCTTTGGCATGCGGGCAAAGGACGAAAACTCATCGACCATGCGACCGATGTCACCCACCTGCCGTACAATTGTGTTGACGCATTGATCAAAGACCTTTTGATCATCTGCGGCGATTTTCTTGCCATAACGCCTGCGCAGGCGCTCGGCGGAGAGCTGGATCGGTGTCAGCGGGTTCTTGATCTCATGAGCAATGCGGCGTGCAACATCGGCCCAGGCAGCCGAACGCTGCGCACTGACAAGTTCGGTTATATCATCCAGAGTGACAACATAGGAGTGGCTCTCATCCTCATTGCTGCGTTCAAGAGTGACCCTTACACGCAAGGAGTATTCAATGCCGTTGCGCACGAGAGTGATCTGGCCTTCCTTATGCGCCTCGATCAGATTATCCGCTTCTTCCACCATAGACGCGATCTCGGGCAACACATTGTCGAGATCTTCGCCCAGAAGGTCCCTCTCGTTAAGCCCGAGAATCTTTAACACAGACGGGTTGGCAAGAGTAATCTCACCGGTTTCATCCACCCCGATCACACCGGCGCTCACGCCCTGCAACATCGCTTCGGTAAAGCGCCGTCTGGCATCAATGGCGTCACGCGCGAGAATGAGTTCATCTCGCTGGGAGCGCAGCTCAGTCGTCATGGTGTTGAAGGTTTCATTGAGATTGCCAAAATCCGAAGAGCCCTTGTCCACCGGCAAGCGCACATAGAGATCCCCATGTCGTACCCGTTCTGCCGCTCCGATAAGCCTCCGGATTGGCGCAACCAAGCGATTGGAAAAGCCGATTGCGAACCAAGTCGTCGAGAGCAAAACAATCAGGCCAGCCCCTATATAGAGCATCGCAAATGCTGTTTGAATATTGGATCTGCTGTCAAAAAAGGCCTGATATTCCTGCGCATTCTCCGAGGTCATCCGCAGGAAGTTTGAGACCACAGGGTCAATCACCCGCAAGACAAAGAGATAGGCATCGTTGAATTCCTCAAGGCGCGAAATCCCGGCGACAAGGTTTGAATCGCCTAACGCAATGAAGACCGGCTGGCTGTGAGCCTGCTCCAGCAATTCCGGCCCCGGCATCTTGGGAACCGGCTGATCAAGTCTACTGGGAGACGCCATCAATTGTTCACCAGAGCCGCTGACTACAAAGGCCGCAGGAATGCCGCGAATACGGGTCTGGCGCGCAAAGATGGCACGAAAGCGATCGGAATCGAGCAGGAAATAGGGCTCGGCTTTATTGAGCGCTTGCGAAATGCCCAGCAATTCATTGCGTAAAACGCGGGCATGTTCCTTGGTGTAGGCCGAAGCAACCGTTTGCGAACTATTGATAATGGCCTGCGTGCGCGAGGAAAACCAGCGGTCCAGACCGCGGTCCAGCGTTATGGACGCAAAGATCGCCACAAGGATGGTTGGCACCGTTGCCACCAGCGCGAACAGCCCCATGACGCGAATATGCAATCGCGCACCGGCCCGCCCTTTTTTACGTGCACGCAATACGGCGCAGGCTTCAAGAAAGATGATCAACGCAAGCAGGAACAGCAATGCGCCATTCACAATCATCGCCAACTTGATGACATCGTCCGTCGGCTCAATAGATGTGAGCCCCAACAGGATGACAAAAGACGTCACACCCGAAACAACCGAAAGCACCACCGTTATCAAACCCAGATAACGCAGGCGGCTTCCTTTTTCAGGCTTTTCAGGGCCATATTTGGAAGCGGCTTCCTTGCCTCCAAGTTGATCAAGACCGGTCGTCCGCTTGGCGGATAGTTCAGACTCCGAAAGATATGACACGCGCAACAAATCCTAGCAAAAGAGGCTATCCCGATAGAGGGAATCGCTCCTTCTATTCAGTGTAATTGTTGCCTAAATGTGACAGGTCTTTCAGAAACTGTCCACGCCAAACGGCAGATCTGTGTCAAAATGGCCACAGACACCCTGCAAATGGCTGATCTCCGGCAATCAGGCGCCCCTGACGACCTGAATATCAAGATCCTTGATTTTCTTGCGCAACGTGTTCCGATTAAGCCCAAGCATCTCGGCGGTCTTGATCTGGTTGCCTTTGGTGGCAGCAAGAGAGGCACAAATCAATGGATATTCGATTTCTCTTAGCAGCCGATGATAGAGCCCCGGAGGAGGCAGGCTGTCGCCAAACTCCTTGAACAGCTGTTCAAGATAGGATTCCATGGCTCCGGCGAGATTCTGAACTTTCTGCTCCGGTTGAACATCCGCTGTGAGGCTGATCTGGTTGAGTTCATTCTCGATCTGGTTTGCCGTGATGGTATCCTGCGGATACAGTGCGGCAAGACGTCTGACAAGGTTTTCCAGTTCGCGCACGTTACCCGGCCAGCGATAGCGCAGCATCACGTCCAGCGCCTCCGGCTGTATCTGCTTGACGGGTAACCCTTCGCGCTCGCCGAGCGCAAAGAAGTGACGCACCAGATCCTTGATGTCTTCGGCGCGCTCCCTTAGCGGCGGCAGGCGCATCGGTACAACATTGAGACGGAAGAACAAATCTTCACGGAACATGCCTTGATGGATGAGGGACTGAAGGTCTTTGTTGGTCGCAGCAACGATCCGCACATTCGTTTTTATCGGCGTACGACCGCCAACGGTTGTATATTCTCCCTGCTGCAAAACGCGCAACAAGCGCGTTTGTGCTTCCATGGGCATATCGCCGATTTCATCGAGAAACAGCGTTCCCCCTTCCGCCATCTCGAATTTACCCGCCGAGCGCCCGTGGGCACCGGTGAACGAGCCCTTCTCGTGGCCGAACAGCTCGGATTCAATCAGATCTTTCGGTATGGCAGCCATATTGATAGCCACGAATGGCCCTTTGCGGCGTTTGCCATAATCATGCAGCGCACGCGCCACCAGCTCCTTGCCTGTACCGCTCTCCCCCGTAATCATGACCGTAAGGTCATTCTGCATCAGACGCGCCAACATACGATAGATATCCTGCATGGCAGCAGAGCGACCAATCAGAGGAATATCGGAGCCATCATCATCAGAAGGCTTCAGGCTCGGCCTTGGCTCGGAAAGAGCACGACCTGCAATATTGATCAGCTCCTTGAGGTCAAAGGGTTTAGGCAAATATTCATAGGCACCGCGCTCTGATGCCTTGATCGCCGTCATGAAAGTGTTCTGAGCGCTCATGACAATGACCGGCAAATGCGGGCGCGCCTTCTTGATCCGCGGCAGAACATCAAAAATATTCTCATCCGGCATCACAACGTCGGTAATAACCAGATCGCCTTCTCCCTGCGAGATCCAACTCCACAGCGTCGTCGCGTTCGAAGTCAGACGCACAGTGTATCCGGCACGAGACAGCGCCTGATTCAGCACCGTACGAATGGCGGTATCATCATCTGCAAGCAGGATTGTCCCTTTTGGCATAGTGGTCCGAACTCCTATATCTGATCCGAGGTACTGGTGGGCAGCATCACCCGGAATATGGTCTGGCGACCAGACCCGTCAAACTCGATGACGCCCCCATGATCCCCGATTATTTTGGCAACCAGCGCCAGCCCGAGGCCGGATCCGTTGGTTTTGGACGTCACGAACGGATCAAAAAGGCAATCCTCAAGTTCCTTGGGAATCCCCGGTCCGTTGTCTTTTACGCAAATTTCAAGCGGCAGAGAGGTCTTCTCGCTCGAGCCGGCAACCTGAATGCGAATGCCAGGCCGGAACGCTGTCGTCAAAACGATCTCCGGATCGGGCACTTCAATAACTGCCTCTGATGCATTCTTGACCAGATTCAGAAAAACCTGCACCAGCTGATCCTGATTGGCGAAAACATGTGGCAAGCTTGGATCATATTCTTCGATAATGCGGATCTTTTCGCCAAACTCGGCCTGCGCCAATTGCTTGACCCGATCAAGCACCACATGAATATTGACCGCATCGCGCTCAACTGGCCGCTGATCGGAGAAGACTTCCATGCGATCGATCAGGCGGACGATCCGATCCGTCTCCTGCGTGATCAACTGGGTAAGGGCGCGATCTTCGTCTGATACAGAGCTTTCCAGCAACTGCGCGGCACCTCTGATCCCTGAAAGCGGGTTCTTCACCTCATGGCCGAGCATGGAGGCAAGGCCGGTAACGGAGCGTGCCGCATCCCGGTGGGTCAACTGGCGATCCATCTTGTCTGCGATTGAGCGCTCTTGCAGCATCACCGTAACGAACCCTGTCATATCCGGCACAGGGGCAGCATAAACATCAACAACCTTCTCAACGCCAATACGCGGATTCGAGATATCGACGCGATATTCATTTACGGGCGCGAGCCTGTCTCTCGCCTGATCGACAAGGGCCAGCACCGGGCTGCCAAAGGGAAGCAATTCGGTAAGCTTCTGCTTGCGCAAATGAGACGCGCTGGACTGGAAGAAGAACTGCGCCATATCATTCGCCGCGGCAACAAATCCTTCCACATCGACCATTACGACCGGATGCGGCAAAGAACTCATCATTGCCTGATAGGGGTTGCTCGCCAAGCTTCCGCCTTTTTTACTTTCAATCATGCTACGTGCCTCTCCGCAGCAACGCTGAAAAACTCGCGCAGAGCAATGCGCACAGTCTCTGGTTCTTCTGCGGTCAAAATTATTTTTCTAAGATTTGATAGTTCGGATGAAATTGATACGGATGCCTGCAAAGCGCCATCCATATACCAACCAAGATGCTTGCGGGCGCATCGCACCCCGACGACATCGGGGTAATAGTCGATCATGGCGTCATAATGCTCTAGTACAAGCGCCAGAAGATCCGAGCCAGCCGGTTCGTCTTGAGTGCCTCCCGTTGAAAGATAGTGGGCAATCGCACCGGGCAACCATGGGCGTCCATAAGCACCGCGACCAACCATGACACCATCTGCGCCAGACTGTTCAAGGCAGGCCACCGCGTCCCTTTCACTCAGCACATCTCCATTGGCAATGAGCGGCACAGACACGGCATCCGCGACAACGCGAATAGCCCGCCAATCGGCACTCCCCTTGTAAAACTGATTGCGTGTGCGTCCATGCACCGTAACCATAGCCACGCCGCTCTCTTCGGCCCGCCTTGCCAATTCAGCAGCATTGTGACTGTCAGAATCCCAGCCCAGCCGCATCTTGACAGTAACAGGCACCGAAACGGCACCAACCACAGCATCAATCAAACGCAAAGCCTGATCCAGATCGCGCATCAGCGCAGAGCCGGAATAGCCCGAAATGACCTTCTTGGCAGGACAGCCCATATTGATATCAATCAGCGCAGCGCCAGCCCCTTCTGACAGACGGGCTGCCTCAGCCATCCACTCAGCCTGATTGCCAGCAAGCTGCACGGCATGCACATCCACGCCCTGCCCTTCGGCCCTAAGACGCATTTCTTCCTTGCCTACAGCAAAGGCCTTGCTGGCCACCATCTCGGAGATGACAAGCCCAGCACCGAACCGTTTGGCAAGCGAGCGGAAAGGCAAATCCGTTATCCCCGACATTGGCGCTAAAAACACGCCGTTCGGCAATGAAACGGACCCGATGGTCAGGCTGTTTCCAGCCTTATGGAATGGAAGCGATGGCATAAAGAGATCAGCTTTCAAAACTCACAACAGCATACAGTATATATGTGCCTAATAAATGTGCAAGCAAATTCGCTGATCAATTTTTGATCATTAACACCCTAAGTGAACAAGCTGCCCAAAGATCACTTGACCGCAGCTTCTTTTTCATGAAAAGCCTTACAGCAAACGGGCGCAAATCCATTATTGCAACAATCCACCGAGCAATGCAAAAAGAAACAGACACATGCGCTCAATACCACCCCAGTTTATCGCTTTTGACGAATCAAAACCCCGCATACAGTTGACCGACCAGGGAACCAAGACAAAATGACATGCGCCGCCATAATCGTTGCAGCAGGATCAGGCAGTCGCGCCAGACGCACAGGCGACACGGTTGCCAAACAATATCTCGAAATTGGCGGAAAAGCGGTTCTACTCAGAACGCTGGAACAATTTCTCGCAAACGATCAGGTTGACCGCATACAAGTCGTCATCGGCCCGGAAGACGACACCCTCTATAGCGCGGCAATCGCACCCGCTTTGAGCGGCCCATTGGCCACTCACGCTCAAGCGAAGCTTCTTCCCCCTGTTTACGGCGGAGACACTCGTCAGATTTCCGTTCTGAACGGACTGGAAGCAATCAAGGTGGAAAACCCACACTATGTATTGATCCACGATGCGGCCCGCCCCTTCATCACAGACACCATTCTGGCGCGCTGCTTTGCCAGCCTCAAGGAACACAAGGCCTGCCTTGTCGCCACCCCGGTCACAGACACCATCAAGAAGGTGAATGCCGAAGGCACAATTCTGGAAACCATCGACCGCAGCACCCTGTGGTCTGCACAGACCCCGCAAGCCTTTGACTATTCCTTTATCCTGCAGGCACACGAAAAGGCATTCAGCCAGAAACTTCACAATTTCACAGATGATGCATCGGTGGCGGAATGGGTTGGCGAGCCGGTACATATCGTCGAAGGCAGCCCATCCAATCGCAAGCTCACCAGTCAGGAAGACCTCACCATGGCCGAAACCATGATCAACCCGACCGCACCGCACCCATTGACCGACATCAGAGTTGGAACCGGCTATGATGTTCATGCCTTTGATGAAGGAGAAGCCGTCATTATTGGCGGTATTGCTATTCCGCACAGCCACAAACTCAAAGGTCACTCCGATGCAGATGTCGGCTTACATGCCCTTACCGACGCAATCCTTGGCGCTATAGCTGATGGAGATATCGGCACGCACTTTCCACCTTCCGATCCACAATGGAAAGGCGCAGCCTCGGATTTATTTTTGAAGGACGCCATGCGGCGTGTAACAGAGCGCGGCGGTAAGCTTTCCAATATCGATATGACAATCATCTGCGAAGCGCCTAAAATCGGCCCACATAGACCCGCCATGCGCGCCGCAATCGCTCAAATATGCAAAATCTCCATCGATCGCGTCAGCGTTAAGGCAACCACCTCCGAGCGCCTGGGCTTCACCGGTCGCAAGGAAGGCATCGCAGCGCTCGCAACGGCAACCGTACGCCTGCCTGAGCAAGACGACTGATTGTCACACTGACGAAACACACAACAAACTGGCACAATTGAAGATCCGGGCGAAAGCGCGCCTGGACGACAGCCCCTGAACGCCTCCTTCTTCAGGAAAGGATCAAAAATGTATGTGACCATGGAAACAATTGAACTCGCCAATCAGGCTTTGGAAATAGCCAGAGACCATGGCTATAAGCTTGCAACGGCGGAATCCTGCACATCCGGCATGATCAGCGCGACCCTCACAGAAATCCCCGGCGCATCCGTTTCCTTTGACCGAGGCTTTGCCACCTACTCCAACGAAGCCAAATCGGAAGTCCTCGACGTACCAGCGGAAATGATCGAAGAGTTTGGCGCTGTGAGCGAAGAAGTCGCGCGAGCCATGGCTGACGGCGCCCTAAGCCACTCCAATGCAGACTTCGCCGTGTCCGTAACCGGCATCGCAGGCCCCGGCGGCGGAACAGAAGACAAGCCGGTGGGCCTTGTGCATTTTGCCGTATCCTCCAAGCATTACACACAAAGCCACAGCAAGAAGATCTTCGCAGCGATGGATCGAGAAAATGTGCGCGCTGCAACAGTTGAACAGGCCATCATCTTGTTGATCGAAGCGATGACGCAGAAACATTTCATTTCAACTGAATAGATATTGTTTCATTTGCAATAAAATAACAAAGGCCACCATCCTGCGATAGTGGCCTTCTCTTTTATTTGATAGACACGCCAGCCGCTTAGCTTAGATACGGCACTGGATCAACAGGATCACCCTTGATGCGCAACTCGAAGTGCAATTGCGGCGCTCTTACGTTACCCGACATCCCTGCTTCGGCAATAGTCTGACCGCGCCTTACAATCTGCCCCTTTGTAACAAGCAGCTTGTTGTTGTGCGCATAAGCGGTCACCCAACCATTGGGGTGACGCACAAGGATGAAGTTGCCATACATCTTCAGGTCGTCGCCCGCATAGATGACCGTTCCGTTATCCGCAGCCCGGATGGAAGTACCTTCCGGCACAGAGAGGTTGATCCCCTCATTGCGAACACCCGCATTTTCACCGCCAAAACCGGAAATGATCCGCCCGCGAACAGGCCAACGGAATTTCGCGGTCGAGGCCACATTATTGGACTGGCTGGCCACTGGCTTTACAGGAGCGGCCTTAGCCTGAACAGAACTGGACGCTTCATCAGGCAAGCCGACAGCATTCTTCAACGAAGCTACGCGCTGGCTCTTCTTTGGATTTTTGGTGGCAGACGTCCGGGAATTGGATGCCATTTCGCGCACCCACCGAGGTTTCACCTTTGGCATTGCAGCGACCACTGGAGCAGGCATAGATCGGCCAACCGCATTCGATGAGCCAGTCGACGCATTACGATTGATCGACGCTGTGGTGGTATAGTCAATTGCAGGCTGTTGATTTTTCTGCGGAATATGCAGGCGCTGCCCCATTCTGAGCGGATCTCTGGCCGACATACCATTGGCCTGAGCAAGCGCACGCGTCGACACACCATAACGGCTAGCGATACCGCTCAAAGTTTCTCCGGGATTGACCATATGACGATGCTCGGCATTTGCGTTCTTTTGAAGTTGCACGACTTCGCGGCCATAAGCCGACTGGCCACGCAAACGCAATGGATTCCCCTTTGGAACCCGCATCACATAAGGCAACTGCACAGAGCTGGAACTGATAGACGCAAGCAGCATAGGCTGAGATGGCTGCCTATTCAGGTTTGACTGAACGGGCTGCTGCACGCGCGGCGTTGTCGCAGCATAGCTTCGATATCCCTGTTGCTGGAATACCGGAATAAGAACCTGCTGCCCTGCAGCTACATAATTGCGCCCATTGATGTCAGCAAGGGCCTTTTCGGGCACACCATAGCGGCGAGAAATCGACTGCATATCTTCGCCCTGCTCCACCGTCACCATGGTGCCGCCGACGCTGGTCCACTGACCACTCGTCCGCGCAGCATTCTGAGTTGGAGTTGCCGTGGAAACCGTAGACATGGACCGCACCTGACCTGAATAGCTACTGCCATACTGGCCACCAGTCGGAATCGGGTTCGGCGGTGTGATCGACGCCGTAGACATATAATCTACGCCTTTTGATTTAGGCGCGTTTTTGGGCAAAGAAAAGATCTTCGCCAAGCTGAAACCGGATTGTTGTGCTTTAGGCTGCGGAGCAACAGTGCGCGAAGCAACGGGAACCGAAACAGGCATCCGCTGGTAGTTATTCTGCGCAGCATTGCCAGAATTATAGGACGCCACTTGAGATTTCGGGCGCGGAGCCGCGTGTGGCAAGCTATCAAAACGCGACACGACAACAGGCGGTCCATTCAAAATAGCAGCATTTGAAGCTGTCCGGGAAGCATAATTCCGTGAGTTTGACGCACTGGACACATCAACATAAACAGGCTGAGCGGAAGCTTGATTATTTCTTGAAGGCATCGGCGGCATCGGCTGCGATGCATAAGACTGATATCTATTTGATACAGACCGATTGATTGACCCGGTCGTCAGCGCAACGGGCGCTGCCTGTTTCGAAACGGGAACCGACTGCGGGACAGAAGAAGTCTGAGCCACAGAGACTGGCGATGCAGGCGCAGAATAAACCGGAGCATTGTAGGAGGGCTGACTGGACTTTGCCTGATATGTCGGGTCACGATATACCGGCTGAGACCCACTACTCCCGACAGGCACAGCAGCAGGCATAGGCTGATTGATCGGCGCAGCGCCAGGCTGTGAGCGGACCGAGCTGGTAAAAATCTCATTCTGATTGGAAGTATATCCTGACCCAGGAGTTCCAAAACGCTCGGCTTCACCGCTGCAGGCTGCAAGGGTGGCAGCCATCGCCAGCAATGAGGTCGTCGACAGAAGTTTACGCAATACTAAATAGTCCATACCTACACCGCTTCTACGCACAACACCCTACAAGTTGATCCCAATTTAATCCAAGTATCCTTTCCAAACCTTTAAAACTGGCATGAAAATAGGCATCTAAACGGATACCCTGTGTTTACTTTGTCATTTGAGCAGCAGAATACAAAAAAGGCCGCAACGCCCATGCGCCACGGCCTTCCAAACGGAAAAATATCTATCACTTTATGACAACAAGAGACTGGATTAAGGAGGCCTCTCCCCCTTACGCTTTCATCATCTTCTCGAGAGTTTTGTTGTCCGTCATATCCAGATGCAACGGAGTAACAGAGATTTTCTTATGCATCACAGCGTGCAGATCTGTTCCCTCCGCCGGATTGGATTTGCGATCTTCAAAGCCGAGCCAGAAATAGGACAGCCCGCGCGTATCAACCCGCGGCACAACATTCAAATGCGCCTGATCGCGTTTCCCCTGACGGGTATAAACCACTTCCTCAACTTCACTTGCCGGACAAGCCGGAAAGTTGACATTGAGCAAGGTCTGTTTTGGCAGTTGGTGATCAAGCAGGTCTTTCACAACGCGCGCGCCATGCTCTTCAGCCGCGCTCCAGTCAAATGGCTCGCAGCTTTCCCAGCTATAGGACTGACTAAGAGCAATGGAACGAATACCGAGCAGAACACTCTCCATAGCGCCAGCAACCGTGCCCGAATAGGTCACGTCTTCAGCCATATTCTGACCGCGATTCACACCAGACAGAACGAGATCAGGACGCCCATCCAGAATGTGATCGACGCCCATGATAACACAGTCCGTCGGCGTGCCGCGAACAGCGAATTTCTTGTCGCCCAACTTACGCATCCGAAGCGGGTCATGCAGAGTAAGAGAATGCGCCATACCTGACTGTTCGGTTTCCGGCGCCACAATCCAGACATCATCGGAGAGCGCACGCGCGATCTTCTCAAGCACCACAAGGCCGGGCGCGTTAATACCATCATCATTGGTCAGAAGAATTCGCATTGCATTGCCTCATCAGTCAAAGTTTCAAAAAGCCAAACGCAGCGATCCGCGTTTGGCAAACAGGAATTCTCATACGGGCCTTCAGAACTTACCCGCAAGTCAGACAGTCAAGGACTGAAGCAACTGATGCTTCAGGCAGAAATCTTTTCCAGTCCACCCATGTAAGGACGCAGGACTTCCGGAATCACGATGGAGCCATCTTCAGTCTGATAATTTTCCATGACAGCAATCAGACAGCGGCCAACAGCGACGCCAGACCCATTGAGCGTGTGGACATATTTGACGCTCTTGTCGGACGCATCGCGATAGCGCGCATTCATGCGGCGCGCCTGAAAATCACCGCAGGTGGAAACCGACGAAATTTCGCGGTATGTCTTCTGCCCCGGCAACCAGGCTTCGATATCGAAGGTACGACGCGCTGAAAAGCCCATATCACCGATGCAAAGCTTGACGACACGATAAGGAATACCAAGCTTCTGCAAAATGGCTTCAGCGCAGCCGAGCATGCGCTCTTGCTCAGTGACGGAACTCTTTTCGTCTGTCACAGAAACCATTTCAACCTTGGTGAACTGGTGTTGACGCAACATGCCGCGGGTATCGCGCCCTGCGGACCCGGCTTCAGAGCGATAGCAATGGGAAAGAGCCGTCACGCGCATTGGCAGCTTTTCGCCATCAACGATGCTTTCACGCACCATATTTGTCAGCGGCACCTCGGAGGTTGGAATCAGCCAGCGATCATCATCCGTATGGAAGGCATCTTCGGCAAATTTCGGCAACTGGCCGGTGCCATACATGACCTCGGAGCGCACCAGTGTTGGCACAGAGACTTCATCATAGCCATGCTCATTGATGTGTGTGTCGATCATGAATTGGCCAATAGCCCGCTCAAGACGCGCCAACTGACCTTTCAGCACAACAAAGCGCGAGCCAGACAATTTGGCAGCCGTTTCAAAATCCATCTGACCGAGCGCCTCACCCAGCTCATAATGCTCTTTTGGCTCGAAGCTCAGCTCCGGCTTTTCACCCCAAGTGTGATGCAGGGCATTGTCATTTTCGTCCTTGCCAGGAGGCACATCATCAAGCGGAATGTTGGGAATCGTCGACAAGGCTTCATTGAGCGCATCCTGCAGCTCTCTCGTCTTGGCTTCACCATTCTGAATAGCGCTTTTAAGCTGGCCAACTTCGGCCATCAGGGCCTGAGCTTTTTCTTCATCGCCCGCACCTTTGGCCTTGCCAATTTCCTTGGAAGCAGCATTGCGGCGCTGTTGCGCATCCTGCAATTTCTGCACTTCAACGACCCGCTTCTCATCCAGCGCGATCAGCCGGGATGACGATGCTTCAGCTCCGCGTGCAATTTGGGCTTTATCGAATGCCTCGGCATTCTCGCGAATCCATTTGATATCAAACATGTCAGTAATCCCGAATCTAACTTTGGTGGGAGGGTTGAAAAATTAAGACGGGCGAAAAATAGGCAAGCCCCAAGCATGAAGCAAGCACAATGCCACTTAGTCACCGCAAAGAATGCAGGAAACCCACAAACAATGGCCCGAAAGACAAGAAATATCTTTCGGGCCTTGCTGCAACCTTGCGGTAATCTCTAGGACGCATCTTCTTCGGCGTCTCGTGCAGCCCTCTTTCGCTCTACTGATTTGACCGAAAGAATGGACAATTCATAGAGCAGCAGCGTCGGCAGCGCCAACCCCATCTGGCTAATCGGATCCGGTGGCGTCAAAATCGCGGCCATGATAAAGGCAACCACGACAGCATATTTGCGCTTTGACTTGAGAAACGCGGAATCCACGATGCCAGCCCGCGCCAGAAGCGTCAGCACAACAGGCAGCTGAAACACCAGACCGAAGGCGAAAATCAGGGTCATGATCAGGCCAAGATATTCGCTCACCTTGGGGAGATGACGAATCTCGACCGGCCCCTCACCGATCTGCTCCATGGAAAGGAAAAACTGCATTGCCAAGGGCATGAC
This sequence comes from uncultured Cohaesibacter sp., assembly GCF_963676485.1. Taxonomy (NCBI): domain Bacteria; kingdom Pseudomonadati; phylum Pseudomonadota; class Alphaproteobacteria; order Hyphomicrobiales; family Cohaesibacteraceae; genus Cohaesibacter; species uncultured Cohaesibacter sp. Next base: position 4,151,945 of record NZ_OY781114.1, on the reverse strand, counting down.
AACGAAGAAGACAAGACAAGCACCGAGCAAAAACAGGATCGGAGTCGCAATCAGAAAAGGTCGGAAGGCTTCTCTTTCATGCTTGTAAAGCCCGGGCGCCATAAACATATAGATCTGGCTGGCGATAACCGGAAAAGCAATGAAAAGTGCACCAAAAAGCGCAATCTTGAGCTGGGTGAAGAAATATTCCTGCGGCGCCGTAAAGATCATCTCAACCTGATGCGTTCCGCCAACAGCCCGCTCATAAGGAATAACCAGAATATTGAAAATATCGCTAGCAAAATAGAAGCAAAACAAAAAGGCGATCGCAATCGCAATCACGGTCTTGAGCAAGCGACTGCGAAGCTCCACCAAATGCTCGATCAAAGGAGCCTTACTCTCTTCGATCGCGTCTTTCTCATTGTCACTCATCAGTCGGCCTTCTTGGTCACACCATCTTCCGGCTGTGCGCTTTCATCAGCAGCATCACCATCCAGAATTTCGGCATCTTGATTTTCTTCGGCAAAAGCCTGTTCAACTTCAACCGCTTGAGAAGGCTCATCCGCCGGTTTTGAAGAGATCGCGGCGGGCTTGTCTTTTAGCGACGAATTGATTCCGTCGGTACTATCCTTCATGCTCTTGGAAACATCATCAGTTATTTCACTGAGGTCACCCAACTGCTTGGAGACGGCATTCTTGACCGCATTGCGCGGGTTGAGATTGCGCACGTCATTCAAGGTTTCAGCAACGCCATCCAGCTCCGCTTCCCGCAGAGCCTGATTGAACTGATTTTGAAAATCGCCAGCCATACGTCGGACATTGCCAACGGTTTTGCCAACCGTTCTAAGCAATCCGGGCAGTTCCTTGGGCCCTACCACCAGAATCGTGATGATAACCACCACGATAATTTCGCTCCAACCGATATCAAACATCGAAATGCACCGGACCCGCTAGAATACAGGAAAAACAGATAGATAAGAAAAGAGAGCTAACAGCTTAGTTCACTTTGTCTTTCTCTTCGCTCGTTGCAGAAACCTGTTCTGACGGCTTGCTTTCCAGAGCCTGTTGGTCGTCCTTGTCCTCTTCCTTGAGGCCCTTCTTGAAGCTGTTGATGCCCTTGGCGACATCCCCCATCAGGTCTGAGATCTTGCCCCGACCGAAAAGAAGAACGACAACGACGGCAATAATGACAACCTGCCAGATACCAATCTGCATACTGAAATCCCTTTATTTTCTGCTTCGCGTCGCAAAGAGCTTCCCCGCGCACACGCTCGAACACACGAGAACTTTTTGCCAGCTTTGGGCTTACTTTGTCAAAGAAATAAGCAATCTAGGACGATTTGGCAAATATAAGAACATCCTTTTTGCGAAACGATACACCGATATTCTCTCCTGGCACAAAATTATGTCCAGAACCCGACCGAACAAAGAAAGGAGTATCGCAATCCTTGATTGTTACTTCGTATAAATCAATCTCGCCAAGGAACATTCTCCGTTTTACGCGCGCGGGCAAAGCAGACACATATTCCTCGTTGATCGCCTTATGCAATTTTACTCCTTGCTGCCGAATGCACACCAGTGCTTCTTGCCCTTCTGCAAAGCCTTTTGCAGCAAAGATGCCAATTGGCGTATGCACAGAGCCCGCCTTGACCACACCCTCGACCTCATTGAGATCGGAGAAAAACCGCGCGGCCCAATGATCCACGGGATTAAAATACAATTCTTCAGGCTTTGCATATTGCACAATATGCCCATTCTTCAAAAGCAATATACGGTCGCTTACCCGCAAGGCTTCCTCCGGGTCATGGGTTACGATAACACAGGTCGCCCCCATCTCGCGCAGAACGGCAATGGTTTCATCGCGCACTCGATCCCGAAGTCGATTATCAAGGCCTGAGAAAGGCTCATCCATCAGCAAGATGCTTGGTCGCGGCGCGATGGCACGGGCCAGCGCCACACGCTGCTGCTGCCCGCCAGAGAGCATATGAGGGAAATGATCCGCATAGTCTTCCAGCCCGACACGTCCAAGCGCTGCCCGCGCTTCAATATCAGCCGACTTCTGAGGCAGGTCATTAAGCCCGAACATCACATTCTTAAGGATGGACAAATGCGGAAACAGGGCATAGTCCTGAAACATCAGCCCGACATTGCGCGCCTCAGGAGGCACAAAAACACCATCTCCGGCAACCGTTTTGCCATTAAGCCGCATCGACCCCGATGTTGGCATTTCGATGCCCGCAGCAATGCGCAACAATGTGGTTTTGCCAGCGCCTGAGGCGCCAAGCAGGGACACAATCTCCCCTGGTTTAATGGAAAAGGAAATATCACGCAGAACTTCATGCCCGTCGAACGAGCATTCAATCGAGTTAAAATCAAGCCCGGCTGCAATTGCTGCCCGTGCAGTCCCCCGACTTCCCCAACGATTGCGCCCTTCATGCATATTCAACGATACTCTCTCCATCAAACAGGCTGAATGAATTCCATGTCGGAACCTTATAGCCTCGGTCGAGCATAAAACACAACTTTAATACTCATATTTTCCGGTTCAAGGCAGGTACCTTTTGGCCGCTCAAAGCACGCAGCTCACTCTTGTTTGGCATCCCGTTTGTCCTGCTCGTCCTCTTCTTCCATCGCTTCAAGGGCGAGCTCGTAATTGTCCTCAAGCGGCTCTTCATCATCGGCCAGATCTTCCGTATCATCCGGTGACGGCATGGAAAAGGCAGGCGGTAACGCCGAATCCAGCATGCCTGCGCCCTTGAGCTCCTCAAGCCCTGGCAGATCCTGTATGGACGCAAGATCAAAATGCATGAGGAATCTCTCACTTGTGCCATAGGTAACCGGACGCCCCGGAACACGTCTACGCCCCCTCACCCGCACCCATTCTGTTTGTAGCAACACATCCAGAGTGCCACGAGCGACAGACACGCCACGAATCTGCTCAATATCAGCGCGCGTAACAGGTTGGTGATAGGCGATGATAGCGAGCGTTTCCAAAGCAGCGCGGGACAGTTTTCGCGGCTCTATCGCCTCGGCCTGCATCATGAAGGAAAGATCCTTGGCTGTGCGAAACAGCCATTTATCATTCACCTCAATCAGAGTAACCCCGCGATTTTTATAATCCTCTTTCAATTGGGAAAGAATGGCGGGCACATCGACCGAATCCGGCAAGCGGGACGCAATGTCAGCAATGCTGAGCGGTTCAGCGCTGGCAAATAATAGCGCTTCTACCATGCGTTTAAGCTGCAGCCGTGCCTCTTTGGCCAACGCTTCATATTCGCTGTCCGAGTTCCGTTCCTTTGCCAAGGGCTGTTCCGTATCGTCCATCATTGCCCATCCCTCTGTTTGCCCCGTATATAGATTGTTCCAAAGGCGTCGGTCTGTCTGATCTCCAGATGCCCCTCTCGCACCAGTTCCAGCGAAGCGGCAAAGGAGCTGGCGAGCGCTGTTGTGCGAATATCGGAAAGCTTGAGATATTTTTGCAGGATCGTCTCAACCGGTGTCCAATCATGGATCCCCCCGATCAGGCGCATCAAGACATCCCGCGCTTCAGGCAAAGACCAAACCTCGCGCTTGCGCACATGCACCAGCGAGACTGACTGCCTCTGACGCAGGGAGGCATATCCGGTCAAAAGATCATAAAGCGAAGCTGAAAATTGCGGCTTGCGAATGAGAGACATGTCTTCTGGCTGGCCTCTGACGAAAAAATCTTTCCCCAGACAGGGCCGATCCATCAGCTTGCCCGCAGCCTCCCGCATGGCCTCGAGCTTACGCAGGCGAAAGGCCAGCATGGCCGCCAATTCCTCGCCGCTCGGCTCGTCTTCATCAGGCATATCGGGAATAAGCAATCGGGATTTGAGATAGGCCAGCCAGGCAGCCATGACCAGATAGTCCGCCGCCAGCTCCAGTCTCAGTTGACGCGCACGCTCGATGAATTGCAAATACTGCTCGGCCAGAGCCAGAATGGAGATCTTGGTCAGATCAAGCTTCTGCTTTCTGGCCAAAGCAAGCAAAAAGTCCAACGGCCCTTCAAAGCCGTCCACGTCGACAATCAGCGAAGGTTCCCCTACGCCAGCCTTGGGCACAAGATTTAGATCGTCAAACTCGCTCCAGTCCGAGCCGCCCGCGTCTTTGCCTGCTTGCCCGTCAGCCGAGGCTTTGTCACCAGCAGCACCCGGTGCATCATTTTCGATTGTCAATGAAAAGGGCAAGGTCGCTTCATCAGCGGCACCTGACGAAGGGCCCGCACTGACTCTTTTGCCAACATCCCCTTTGTCTTGCCCGCGTCCGTGACGCCCCTCGCTAGATGCCATGCTCCATTCGATCTCATTCTGACGCGCGGTCTGACCCCAGACCTGCTATTTCTTAACCCAAATGAGAAGACTATCGTTCTTTGCAGGCCAAACCAAGCGCACAAAAAGAAAATCCGGCTACAAAGCCGGATTTTCGCAATCATATATTGGTCTTGGTTCTACTGGCGTGCAACCAGACAGTCGCCACCGGCGGCCTTGATCCGGTTACAGAAGTTGATCGCACCAGCCTGATCAGCAAAGGAGCCAACCCGAACACGATAGTAAATGCCTCGTGCGCCAAGATCGGCTTGCTTGATATCAGGCTGATAACCAGCAAGCACACTGCTCAGCTGAGCCTGAATATTGGCATAGCTTGCCCGGGCTTGTTCTGGCGTTCTCTGAGACGTAACCTGCACCGTATACCCACCATTTCCGCTCGGGGCGGCTATGGTCTGTGCCGGAACCGGATTGGTCGCAGGAGCCGTTGGCGTCAACACCAGAGGTGCTTGGCTGCTCTGTCGTGGCGCAGCCGGAACTGGCTGAGAGACACTATTCTGAGCGGCAGCTTGCAAATTGACCAACTCGGCAGGTTTGGACTGAGGCAACGGCATATTCTCATCAACAACAGGCTGAGCAGAACTCACAGCACCGCCATTGAGCTGATTGCCATTGATATCCCTGTTATTGGTTTGCGACATGGCCTGTTCGGACGGTGTCGCATTCAACAACTGCTGATCCACACTGGAAAGCTGCGTATTCTGGTTTGTCCCATTTGCCGCAGGCTCTTCAGAGGTGACGAATGTGCCATCAGGCCGCACAACCACGGTCCGGACCTTTTTCGGAGCCACAGCGCCACTGTCGGTATCACCACTCCCGGAGGATTGGGAAACAGACGATTCGCCTCCGGACAACGGAATGACACGAGGCGACTGGCCGTTTGTCGTGATGTCCATCGGTGTTTCGGTTGCGGGCATCATGTTGGATGGCCCCTCATCGCTTTCGGTACCATCAATGCGGTCATAAACCGTCTGGTCCTGATGAGGAACAACCTTGCCACCCGGATCATCTGGCGTTTCCTTTACCGGATCGGTATTGGCTTCGATAATCGGTGTTTCGGTGCTACCTCCACCACTGCCACCAAAGCCCCATACGAGCAATCCACCAACGACCACAACACCGGCCGCCGCTGCAGCCATGTAAAGGCCCTTGCGGGATTTGCGTTTAGGTTGGGGCGCAGCCATGGCAGCCGCAGTTTCAAGGGTGGTATAATCCTCGTCTTGATAATTAGGTACGCTCTCTGCTGCTGCCTGTGCGATATTGGGATCGGCATAAGACCCGTAAACCGGCGCATCTGTTGCGGCAAAATCGTTACCAACCGGATCCTGATAACCGCCTTGGCCCGGCACATACCCCTGATCATAGGATTGCGTGTCCGGGGCGCGATAAGACGGTTCCGTACCATAGTTGGCATAATCATCTTGTTGCCCGGCAACATTCACGCCGGGAGCCACCGGAGCAGCGGGCTCTGGTTCCCTATAAGGCATATAGGGCTCATTCGACTGTGGAGCTGACGGGTCATTAAAGACAGCAAACGGGTCCTGACGTAGACCACGCGGCGCTGCAGGTTCTTCAGCTGGCTGTCTATATCCAGCACTCGCAGCCGGGCTTCGCTGTGTCCCCTGATAAACGTCATAGGGATCGGGCTCGGAAACAGGCGTTGGATCCGGCGCATAACGTGGTGCCTGAGCATCACCATATCGAACATCAGCGGCACCAGCGGATGGATCATTCGGGCGATAGCCCTGCATCGGATCAACAACAGGTTCGCTCGGCCGGCGATCGCTCCAACTGGAAGGCATGACAGGCTCGGGAGCAGGCTCAACAGGTGTGTCTACTGCTTCGGGCGTATATCCAGCAAGGGGGTCAATCAGCGGCGCACGCGGAGCCGCAGGCTCCGGTTGGCGACCATATTGAGGGCCTGCTGCGCCTTCATCATAAGATCGACCACTCCGGAAAGACGGAGACCGCTGTTCTCCAAGCGAGACTTCCGGCGCATGAGGGCTTTCTTCTGATTGGGCGGGCAGAGACAGACTGTCGTCCTGATCGCGCGTTGCGCGCAAACCGGTAAAGAAAGAATCGTCCTTTTCAGTAGAGCGACGGCTCAATTGACCATAGCTTCCACTGGTGGCGACGGGAAGCTCATCATCGACAGGTTCAGCTGGCCGACGGGAGGGCTCAGTCTCAGCAACAGGAGCTGACGGGGCTGGAGCGGAAGGCGCGATGTCATCAAACAGCGAGCTCCAATCATCCAATCCCGAGCCGCGCTCTGCAGGACACTCCGAAGAGGGCATCGGAGCCTGAGGTGCAGCCGGTTCCTGCGCATAGCCCCTAGGATCCGGGGAAACCGGTTCTTCGGGAGCAGAATATCTTGGCTCATATCCGTTTCCGGAATCCATAGCAGCACGAGGATCAGACACAGGACTGTGCTGGACCGGTTGCTGCGGCCTGCCTTGAGACTGAGGAAGAGGACGAGCCATGGGATCATGCTCTGGCACATCCACTCTCGGCGCTTCTCCCTGAGGTGCAGCAGGCTGCCCGGCAGAGGCTGACGCCATGGGGCCAGCTTCATCATGTTGTCCGCGCAACTCTTTTATTAATTCTTGTTCCAGAATCCGCAAATCATCATCTGTAACGGTAGAACCACGGCGTGGACCGTCACCAGAACCGAAATCGCCACTCGAGACGATTCGGTCCAGTTCGGCCAGTGGATCTTCCATAACCGGAGCCGCATCTTTGTTTTCACGAGCCTGACGTTCAAAATCGGACCAGTTGGATGCGGGTGATTGCGGCTTCTTGTCATTGGGATCAGACATGACGATTTGCCTTTTCATTCATACACTTAACTCGTATTGCCTGGCAAAGGTTTGTCTTGAGAAACGACTGGTAACCAACTATCGCATTTCTTCTGGTGCATTCACACCAAGCAGACCGAGGCCAGAACTGATTACCGTGGCCACTGCCTGAACAAGAGCCAAGCGCGCTAGAGTCATTTTCTCATCTTTAACGTTAATAAAGCGTAATTGCGGCATTTCCTTGCCTTTGTTCCACACAGCATGGAAATATCCAGCAAGATCATAAAGGTAAAACGCGACCCTGTGAGGCTCTTGTGTTTCGGCTGCCCCCTCCACTATACGTGGATATTCTGACAGCTTTCTGATTAACGCAAGTTCCAGATCATCATTAATCGCACTAAGGTCGGCTTTCGCGAGATCTTCCAGTCCGACAGACAGATTTGGCATTTCACTGGCAGCCTGACGGAAAATGGAAGCAGTCCGGGCATGAGCATATTGCACGTAGAAGACCGGATTATCTTTGCTCTGCTCCGTGACTTTTGCGAAATCGAAGTCAATCGTAACCTCTGACTTGCGATACATCATCATGAAGCGCACGGCATCAACGCCGACTTCTTCCACCACATCGCGCAGCGTGATGAAGTTGCCAGCCCGCTTGGACATTTTTAGCTGCTCGCCATTGCGCATTAAATTGACAAGCTGACAGATCTTTACTTCAAGACCACCCTCACCTTGCGTAATGGCTGCAACAGCAGATTTCAGTCGCTTGACATAGCCACCATGGTCGGAACCGAGAATATCAACCTGCTTGGAATAGCCCCGTTTGAATTTATCGAAGTGGTAGGCAATATCATTGGCAAAGTAGGTATTGCTGCCATCGGACTTTTTCAAAGGACGGTCGATATCGTCGCCGAACTCGGTTGACCGGAACAAGGTCTGTTCACGATCTTCCCAATCATCGGGAAGCTGGCCCTTCGGAGGAGGCAGGGTGCCGACATAGACATGTCCCTTGTCGGAAAGCCATTCGATGGCTTCCTTCACCCGATCCTTTTCGCCATAGATCAGACTGCGCTCGGAGAAGAAGACATCATGGCTGACATTGAGCGCTGCAAGATCGCCCCGGATCATGTCCATCATCGCATCAACGGCAAAGGCCCGTACCAGAGGCAACCATTCCTCTTCGGTTGCCTTCTTAAGCTTGTCGCCATGTTCCTTGGCCAGCGCCTCACCAACGGGCACAAGGTAATCGCCTGGATAAAGACCATCGGGAATCGTGCCGATATCATCGCCCAATGCTTCGCAATAGCGTAGGAAGGCAGACCGTGCCAACACATCCACCTGCGCGCCCGCGTCGTTGATGTAATATTCGCGACACACATCATAGCCAGCAAAATCCAACAGATTGGCAATACAATCACCAAGCACAGCACCGCGTGTATGTCCCACATGCATGGGACCAGTCGGGTTGGCAGATACATATTCTACATTGATCTTGTGACCAGCCCCGAGATCGCAGCGACCAAACGCCTCACCACTTTCAACAATGGTGGAGACAAGACCGCGCCAGAAATCGTCAGACAGAGCCATATTGATGAAGCCCGGCCCGGCAACATCCACCTTGGCCACATCCTCGTCTTTGCGAAGCGCTTCTGCGATTTTATCGGCAACATCGCGCGGTTTCATGCCAACCTGTTTGGACAGCACCATCGCCGCGTTGGTGGCCAAATCACCATGAGCGGCATCCCGCGGGGGCTCGACGATCACACGTGACAGGTCAAGCTCTGAACCATCGCGTGCCGTCAATCCGATCTTGCTGATTGCAGCCTTGACCCGGTCGGTAAAAATAGTAAAGACGTTCATCTTCAATCCAGTCTGATCATCGGCCAGTGGCGGGGCGGGTCTTGCTGAAGCTCGCCTCAAGAAGCGCACATCTGGCACTGATTGCTAGCAGTGATAAAGGAGGCAGGGCATCCAGACGCAATGGCTTTCGTTTTTTCTCAAGCAACAAAGCATCACATGGGAGCCCAGCCCGCATAAATCCATATGTTCGGGGATACGATCTAACCCAAATCCGGAGTGACGTCAAACAGACGTTGATGTTCCTGAATGGCAAAACGATCTGTCATACCAGCCACATAGTCTGCCACGCGACGCGCAATGAGCTTCTGTGGGGCGCCATCAAGGTCAAACTGCCAATTCAACGGCATCATATCCGGAGCTTCATAATGATACACAAAGAGATCCTCAAGCACCTGCTCGGCTCCGCGCATGATGCGCATGACATGCCCTTCCCTGTAAACATTATTGAAAAGAAACTGCCTGATTCCCGTAACAGCCTCTGTCATTGCGCTTGAAAAACAAACAATCGTTTCGGAAGCGTTGCGTACATCCTCAACCGATTGAGGTGACAGGCGTTTCAGATTGTCCATGGATGTATTGATCACATCCTCGACCATCCGCGTAATCAGCCTGCGCACGATTTCATGCGTTGTGCGCTCTTCGGACAAGCCCGGATAGATCGTCTCCACCTCTTGGAGCAGCTCACACACCAAAGGCACATCCCGCAACTGATCCAGAGAGATCAACATCGCTCGCAAGCCGTCGTCAATATCATGGGAATTATAGGCGATATCATCAGCAATGGCCGCCGCCTGTGCTTCTATGCTGGCATATGACCAGAGCATCAGATCCTGTTGCTCGGCATAGACACGAATGGCATAGGGCAACCCGCTTTCATAATGCCCGATCCCCTTCCCGCTCCAGTCGGTCAGGGGGCCATTATGCTTGACGAGCCCTTCAAGGGTTTCCCAGCTCAAATTCAGTCCATCATGCTCGGCGTAGCATTGCTCGAGCGCTGTGACAGCCCGCAGGGATTGGGCATTATGGTCGAACCCGCCATAAGGCTGCATCACCTTGTTCAGAGCGCGCTCCCCGGCATGGCCAAACGGCGTGTGCCCCAGATCATGGGAAAGCGCCAGCGCCTCGGCCAGATCTTCATCAACAGACAGCGCGCGCGCAATGGAACGGGCGATCTGTGAGACTTCCAGCGTATGGGTCAGGCGCGTGCGGAACATGTCCCCTTCGTGATAAAGGAAAACCTGTGTCTTTGCCTGCAAGCGCCGAAAGGCCGAGGAATGGATGATACGGTCCCGGTCCCGTTGAAAGGGTGTTCGTGTCGGACTGGCAGGTTCTTCAAAAAGACGCCCCTTGCTCTGATCAGGCAAAACAGCATAGCAAGCCAATGGTTGCGCACCAAATCCAATCGCTGACAACATTATTCTTCCATTCCAAATTCAAGAATTTTGATACGCATTGCCAAAGAGGTTGACTTGCGCTGTTTCAATATTAACTATCAGGGGAAAGAGTAGGCTTTGTGAAGCCACATTTATAGGTGCAATTCTCCATTTTCAGGCAAAAACCGGCCTGTATCGCGCACTTCTGGCCAAAATACAGGCCTAGTAAAAGCGCGGATGGGAAATGAGACAGGAATATCCAAATGTCAAACCCGATCACTGTGACAGATAGTGCAATCAAACGAATCGCCACCATCCTTTCCAAGGAGAAGGAAGGTTCAATGCTGCGCATCTCCGTGAGTGGCGGTGGCTGCTCCGGTTTCCAGTATAACTATGACATTGTGACAAGCAGCGAAGAGGATGATCTGG